>CAYLRV010000020.1:0-76523 GCA_964386395.1 uncultured Chitinophaga sp. | reverse complement strand
CACCGCTTACCAGGTAGTTAGTATTAGCGTTAGTATTCACAGCCTGAGACCAGAAGTTGTAGGCACCGCCGGTTGTATAAACGCTGGTATTTTCTACATACTTTGTTCCATCCCAGTAAGAAGAATTAGGAACGATAAATGGCTGACGGCTGTTCTGTGCACTTCTGATAGACACTCCAGAGAAGTCCATTGCAGTACCCAGGTTACCTGTCCAGATTTGTGCACCACCACGATAGTCAGCAACTGCACTAAATGAAAGGTCTTTCCAGTTCACATTCAGGTTCAGACCCAGGAGGTGCTTAGGTTGTGTACGACCAAACATTTTTGTAACCGGATCAACTGTCGGAAGACCAGTCTGTGCATTTACAATTACACGACCCTGATCATCACGAACGTAGTCAGTAAGCTTAAATACATAAGCAGGCTGATTTACAATTACGAAGTTACCGTTACCGATACCCAGTTCATCCACACCCTGGATAAGTTTAGTTACCTCGTTGGTTTGGTATGTATAGTTAGCTTTTACGTCGATAGATACATTCTTGATTTTAACCAGTGGCGTTAAACGCAGGTCAAACTCAAGACCTTTGTTGGTAAATGACGCTGCGTTCAGCAGTGCGCCAGTGAAACCGGTAGCACCAGAATAAGCCGCTGTGATAATTTGGTCGGTATTATCCTGTGTGTAAGCAGTAGCTTCAAAACTGATCCTGTTTTTCAGGAAGCCTAACTCGATACCCACCTCATAGTTTTTAACAAACTCAGGAGTATAGCTTGGCTGACGAAGTGTGTTGCTTGACGTATAACCCACGAGTGTTCCATAAGGGAAACCACCACCAAGACCGTAAGTATTCTCCAGCGACTGAACACCGAGGTTTACGTTACCTGTTTTAGAAGCAGCTGCACGTATTTTCAGGAGAGAAATTGTTTTGTTGTTTTTCAGACCTTCAATCGCATCACTCAGGATGAAAGAAACGTTGGCACCAGGATAGAAGAAGTTAGAAGCTGCGAATCCATTTGGATCGTACGGGCCGTAAAGGCGGCTGTTGATATCGTAGCTTCCGGTAACCTCTGCATAAGCCCAGTTATTAAAGCTGAATCCAACTTTACCAAAGAAACGTGCAAGGCGGCCTTTCGTGGTATTTTCACCGGTAAGAGCTGAGGTTAAATCGCCACGACGACCAATGATATTAAACAATTCCGGGAATGCCAGGTTGTTGCTACCCACATTGATCTGCCGGCTGTTATCTTCACGGAATGATTGACCAAGTAAACCTTCAATCTTCAGCGCACCTATTTTAATATTGTTAAACTGTGCGAACACCTCAGAGTTGATACGGCTGGTATTTAATCCCAGGTCCTGTACTTGTGCAACCAGGTCACCTGAACCAGCGATTGCCTTATGATCTTTGGCGAATTGACTATAAGTAAACGCACCACCGGTAGCTTTTTGGTTCACGCTGGATATAGTTGCACCCAAGCGATAAGTAAAGCTCAACCAATTAGTGGCTTTGAAGTTTAATTCAACATTACCGAATATATCTTCGCTTCTACCCTTTGCCCTGAAATTGTCAATCATGAAATAAGGGTTAGAATAATAATCGTTGAAATAGTTGTCAGGGTGTCCCCATGATTTAGGATCTCTCCATTCTTTAAACCTGGTTACAGGAATTTGCATTGGCGTATTAATCAGATTCCAATAAACCGTATAGTCACGGCCATTGCCAAAACTGGAACCCGCCGTTACATCATAGTTACCTTTAGTATAGTTGATGTTGAAACTCGCTTTGAATTTTCCGTATTCTTTGCTTGAAGCCATACGGATTGACTGCCTGCGGTTAATGTCTTTAGGCATGATACCCTGGATATAAACGTTCTGGGCACTCAGGTAGAAATCCTGTGTAGCGAAAGAAACGTCTGTCTGGTTAGTGATACCAGTATTCCAGAATTTTCTTTTTTCTTCAGGACGGGCAATGTACTCAGTGTAGTACTCATCGCCCCATTCGTTCGGACGACCAATTAGACGGAGTGAACCATCAAATGCATCGCCATAACACTGATTTTCAACGGGATCATATACTCCGTATCCAAATGCATCTACAGAAGAACCTGAACCAAATTCCGTTTGCAGTTTAGGCATATAAGATACCCTCTCCACCTGCACTGTATGGCCAACTGAAATACTTGGAGCACCTTTTTTACCTCTTTTAGTAGTTACAACAATCGCACCGTTTGCTCCATCAGGGCCGTAAATGGCAGTAGCTGAAGCAGACTTCAGGATGTTTACATCCACGATATCGTTCGGGTTGATTGAGTTTATGTACGTAAGAGAAATAGGTACACCATCAAGAATCAGCATGGGCTGGTTATTACCAGTCAGAGAACGGATACCACGAAGCGTAATACGGGTATCAGCAAACACGCCGTTGTTAACTGTCTGGATGTTCAAGCCGGATACTTTACCAGTCAAACCATTTTGAAGGTTGATTGGTTTTGCAGCTAAAACCTCAGCAGCTTTTACTTTGGCAGTGCTGTAACCGAGTTCTTTGGCAACTCTTGCAGTTCCTAAAGCTGTAACCACAACCTCAGAACCTAAAGTTACTTTGTTGGTGGCTTTAACCTCAAGGGTATTACCAGCACCAACGGTTACTTCGATGTTGTTAATACTTGAACCTGATACAACCAGCACGTCGCCGGTTTTTGCAAGAATACGGAACTGACCGTTGTTGTCGGTTACCGCACCAGTCTTAGTGTTCTTAATAAGAACAGTTGCGCCTGGGACAGCGTCACCTTTTTCATCGGTCACTGTACCGGTGATCGTCCGGTTCTGACCGAATGCTAATGCAGAAAACAGCATTAACATCGTAAACAGTGTAGCGAATTTTCTCATGTTAACGTTAATTTTTAGAATTTAAAAGCCTTGATTTTCAAGGGAAACCGTCATTCCCTGTAAAACAATTAATGTTCAAAGACATAAATGCCTCTGAAAATGCTGCCGCAAAGTAAACTTTTTTTTAACAAATACTTGTTTGAACTAAAAAAAAATGATTCCAGCCTTTAAAATGACCAAAGGGCCTGAAATTTAAGTTCAGAGCGTTGATTTCCCGGTATTTTATCCGGTCCCGACCCAACAGATTGCAGGTTTTTATAACATGTCTGAGCTATTCTGAACCAAATTGAGAATTTTTTGCTCACATCATAATTTATTGTAAGATAATAGCGCAATCCTTTATCGTAAAGTGCCGGAATCGAATAACTGTAGGCCACATCATTCTCATAAGCATATATCCGGGAAGCATAACCATCCGTTTCAAAATACTGCAGGCGCAAGGCCCCGGAAAAACGGGATAACATCGGTTTATAAATATAATCAGCCAATAGCAGAAAGCCATTCTCCTTCCTCATCCCATTTTTGTCGTACCACAACAGTTCGGCCCTGCTGCGTACCGTTGCAGTTTTGCTTATTCTGTAATTTAAGTGTGTACGCCAGCTTTGACGCGGCAGGTACACCAAAAAATTAGTCCCTGTTGTATTGCCCGGCCCGTTTGCCTCTTTTCGTTCCGATCTGAACCTGGTATATAGTTCCACCTGCTTATTGGGTGTGTAATTTATCTGTGCCAGGAAGTCGGCGCCCCGGCTCGGCGCATCCACCTGGTATTTCAGCCATGGAAATTTGTATACATCCGCATATAGATCAATGCGCCAACCGATAGCCGGCCGGATAACTGTACCGATAAAAAAGCCATGTTCGTTTGAAGGCAATGCATTTTCTGAGAAGGCATTACCGTATACGGACTGGTAAGCTGCTTCAATATGCCTGTATAAAAGCGATATATCCACCCGCGGATCGATACTTACTAAAAGCCCGTTTATAAATGCTTTATCCAATTGCTTATCAATTGCCGCTTCGCCAAAAAAATGCAGGTTCTTATACGTATAGCTATAATCAACACTCATATTAAGCCAACTGCTGCCACTAATAGCATACAAATTATATGGCTCATTTCTTTTTTGCAGGGGTGCAGAAAAATGATAGCCTGCAATACTCAGACCTGCTTGCCATTTTGTGTGTTTGAAACTGAAATTGCCGCCCATGGTTGTCTGGCGCAGTTTATTCCTGTCATTTATCTCATTCGCCGTTCTGTTATAGCCGGATGTAAGAAAGGATGAAATAAAATCTTCATTGTTTATTGTATCTGTTGCGAAATTGGCACTTAGTTTACGGACAGATCCAAATACTGTCAGTTCCATTTTTCCTTTGCGCAGGGTTACACCTGCACCACGATGAAAATAGTATTCACCGGCTGAACTGTATGGCCGCAAAACAGCAGACTGTCTTTTTATATTCAGCACATCTGCACTCTTCTTAAAGGCCATCGATTGCCAGTGTACAAGCCCCTGTCCCATGTTCACTGTAAAATCGCCAACTGCGAGCGCCTGCACGATGCCCATTTTTCGGGTAAACAAATGAAAAGAATAAAAATCAAAGCCATTTCGCTGCGCCCCTTTGAAAAACTGTTCCCCGGCATCTTTGTCTCCGGATATTCCATATTGCAGCAGGTTTTTATATTGATAACGGTACCGGAAAAATATTCGTTGCGGACTACCGGTGTATTTTGTTCCGGCAACATTTGGATTAAAGCCATCTGACTTTTCCAATACCTGCGACACCCTGGTTAATAAACTATGTTCCCCTTCCTTGAAGCGCACAAATGCTGTTTCTTTTAAAGACAACGCTGACGCGGTTGTAACAAATGGAAGTATTTTTTTTATGGTTGAAATATCAAAGGTCGGGATGGCCTGTAGTTCGTATACATTTAATAAACTTCCTAATAAGCCCCTGTATGCTACCAGGTTTGCAATTTGCAAATCAGAAAGTATACGTAACTGCCGAAGCTCTGCTGCTTCCGCTGTATTAATATTTACAGGTCTTTTCCTGAATTGTTCCAGTTCCTGTAAATAACTATCGTCTTCTGTTTCTGTATCACCAGCATCAGCCAGGTTTTCCAATTGCTGCTCGGTAACGATGGGCAAATCCTGCCCGTTAGAAAACAATCCAGAGAGGAGCAGAATGATGATGCTAAAACAGTGTTTCATTACTTCTTATTTTTTCCTGTAAACATTAGCATCAACCCGGGCGATACACCTAACTGCGGATGAAAGCTTGCTGTTACATCCACACGACAGTTATTAAACAGAATTCCTGCTCCACCCCACACTGATGAAGTGGCAGAAGCAATACCTGCCCTGACTAATAACTGCTGTACCGGTTTATATTGCAGCCCCGCATTCACTGTTACAGGCCGATCTTCTTCTTTCTGTATTTCGATACTCACCAGGCATTTTTCAGAAGCTTCGTATCCAAATCCGGTGGTATAAACAGCCGGCAGTTTTTCCTGTTTCCCGTTCCCAAATTTTCCACCAACCGGATTGCTGACCTGCAAACCGGCATGCAATTTTTCAGTTAGGTGAAGGATGACCCCGGCTTCTACCCCAATTGCACCGCTTGATCCGTACCCGGCTATTTGTATGGTATGATAATTAAACTGTACCCCTAATCCTGCTTTTGTTCCAAGGCTGCGTGCATAGGCAATACCAATGGCCGTTTCATTGTAATCACTAAACCCGGTATAGTTTGTTTTTAATCCGAAGTTTCCACTTGCAGCAGGCACGGCAACAGCCGCATAGTAATTGTTAAGTGCCGCCAGCATGAAGCGCCTTTCAGCATATACTCCTGCAGTCAATTTTTTTAATGCCGCTAAAGAAGCCTGGTTTCCTGAAAAGGAAAATACATCTGCATGGTTGGTGCTATAAGCACCAAATGATGCATACGGGGCTGACAGGGGTCTGCGGAGCGTTTGTGCAGCTATGCATGAATGTATGATGCAACATACCAACAGGCTTAACAGGGGAGTTTTCATAAAAACATTTAAAATAAAAATAATATGAAATATCTTATATACCAAAAAAAATGTATACGTATTAAGACCGGGCATAGGCCTTACAAATGCTACATTTGCGCAATGGAAATTTTAGATGGAAAGAAAGCGGCCCAGGCCATTAAAGATGACTTAAAGATGGATGTAGCCCAATTAGCTGCGGAAGGCAAAAAAATACCCCATTTGGCGGCCATATTAGTCGGCAACAATGGCGCCAGCGAAACTTACGTAGCGGCAAAGGTGAAAGCCTGTGAGGAAGTTGGTTTTAAATCAACCCTGATACGTTTTGACAGTGATATCAGTGAAGCAAAACTCCTGGATAAAATTGAGGATTTGAATACTGACCCTGATGTGGATGGCATACTGGTGCAACTTCCCCTGCCCAAACATATCAAAGATGAAAACGTCATTAACGCTATTGATCCCGGCAAAGATGTTGATGGGTTTCACCCCGTGAATGTTGGCAAACTTTTGCAGGGACTGCCAACTTTTGTTCCTGCCACGCCGCACGGTATAATGCTGTTATTGCAGCACTATAAAGTAGATACGAAAGGTAAACATGCTGTTGTCGTTGGACGGAGCAATATTGTTGGACGGCCTATGAGTGTGTTGCTCAGCAGCAATACAAACCCGGGCAATTGCACCGTTACGATTTGTCATTCCCAAACAAAAAATATTAAAGAGTTCTGTATCCAGGCTGATATTATTGTTGCCGCATTGGGCAAACCGGAATTTATTACTGCCGATATGGTAAAGGAAGGGGCCGTAGTGATTGATGTGGGCATTACAAGAGTGGAGGACGGAAGCCGTAAAAGCGGTTTTAAACTGAAAGGTGATGTGGCCTATGAGGAAGTGGCACCCAAATGTTCCTGGATAACGCCGGTACCAGGCGGCGTGGGTCCTATGACAATTGCTGCACTGATGAAAAATACATTTACCTCCTGTTTGCTAAAGAACTGACAGCATGACCGCTACTATACAAGAAACAGTACACCTGCCGGTAATGGAAGATTTCTATACCATCCAGGGTGAAGGATATCACCAGGGAAGGGCAGCCTATTTTATCAGGCTGGGGGGGTGTGATGTAGGCTGTGTTTGGTGCGATGTAAAAGACAGCTGGGACGCAGCAAAGCATCCATTATTCAATGTAGAAAGCTTAAAGAATAAAGTAAAAAATACCGCAGCAGAAATTGTTGTGATAACAGGTGGTGAACCACTGATGCATAACCTGGATGAACTGACACAAACACTGCAGGCAGCAGGCCTGAAAACACATATTGAGACTTCGGGTGCTCATCCGCTCAGCGGAAACTGGGACTGGATATGTCTTTCTCCTAAAAAATTCAAAGCTCCTCTTCCTGCTATTATGCCACAGGCGCATGAATTGAAAGTGGTGATATTTAATACATCAGATTTTGAATGGGCAGAAAAGCATGCGGCAATGGTATCTCCGGCCTGTAAACTGTACCTGCAACCCGAATGGGATAAAGCAAGTACGGTAACGCCATTGATCATTGAATATATTAAAGCCCACCCCCAATGGGAACTGAGCCTGCAGGTGCATAAATATATACATGTGCCGTAAGGGCAGGGCAACCTTTCTTGTAACATTTTCTTCTGGTTACAGGAATAAATTGCCGGTAGTTTCGTTTATTATATTCAATAGTATCCACATGAAAAAATGGAGTGTTTGCTGTCTTTGTTTTCTTTTTGCAACATCTTCGATGGCACAATATGATCCGGCCAGGGTGAATAAAAAAGCCATGGCGTTGTTTGCGCAGGCCCAGCAACGTGCAGAAGACGGCAGCCTTACCAATGCGGCTGGTTTGCTCGTGCAGGCCATTGAAGCCGATAAGAATTTTGTGGACGCTTATTTGGCCCTTGCAGGCATACATGCCAACCTCAACAATAGTAACAGCAGCATTACCAATTATGAGAAAGCTTTCCAACTCGACAGTAATTATACATTGGTATATAAACCACTGTATGCCGCAAGGCTGGCCGCCATTGGTGAGTTTGAAAAAGCACTAATAGCTGTTGATGAGGTACTGGCTAAGAAACCACCTAAAAATCCTGCTGCACTTGATAAACTGAACAAGCAACAAAAGAATTATTCGTTTGCTGTTGCTTATGCAAAAAATAACAAAGACCGCAATTATGTTTTTGCCCCTAAAAATCTTGGCAGCCAGGTAAACTCTCCTGCACAGGAGTATTTGCCTTCCTTAAGTATTGATGGAAAAGAGCTGATATACACCCGGCGAATCAATGGCTCGAATGAAGATTTTTTCTTTAGCCGCTTTAATGGAAAAGACTGGGATACCGCAAAGCCTGTTCCCGGCAAAATCAATACACCGCAAAACGAAGCCGCCCAAACATTATCAGCGGACGGACAATGGATGATATATGCTGCTAACGGACGCAAAGACAGCTATGGAAATTATGATCTGTATATGTCGCAACTAACCGAAGACGGCTGGGAAGACACATACCATTTTGGCAGCCGCATCAACAGTGATCAGTGGGAATCACAGCCGTCACTTTCACCTGACCGAAAGGATTTATATTTTGCCAGCCGCCGCCCTGGTGGTTATGGCGGCATAGATATTTATGTAAGCCATATGCAGCCGAGCGGCTATTTTGGCGAGCCCGAAAACGCAGGCCCGATGGTCAACACACCCGGTGATGATCAATGCCCGTTTATACACGCTGATAACCAGACCTTATATTTCACCTCCAATCATTGGCCAGGCTATGGTGATGATGATTTGTTTTTTACAAGAAGGCAACCTGATGGCTCATGGGGCCAACCGGTAAACCTCGGTTATCCGATAAATACCGTAAATAAAGATGGTACACTTTTTATCAGCACTGATGGGGTAACGGCGTTCTATGCAAGTGACCGCAGCGACAGCAAAGGCGGCCTGGATATTTATAGTTTTGAGTTACGTGAAGATATACGCCCCATTAAAACGCTATGGGTAAAAGGAAAAGTGACAGACAAAAAAACAGGAAAAGGACTGCCCACTACAGTTGAACTATTTGATTTAAACACCAGCAAACTGGCCTCCCGTATTCAAACAGATGAGAGCGGAAGCTATTTAGTAACCTTGCCTGTTGGTAAAGATTACCTGCTGAATATAAACAGGAAAGGTTATTTATTTTACTCCGATAATTTTATGCTGGCGGCAAAAACAGGCGATTCCACCTATGAAAAAAATATTGCCTTACAACCAATAGAGGTGAATGCTGCAATTGTATTAAAGAATATTTTCTTTGATGTAAACAAATTTGAACTCAAACCTGAATCAGAGGCTGAGCTAGACAAACTTGTACAACTCCTCACAGAAAATCCGGCTATCAGGATCGAGATTGGCGGTCATACTGATAATGTGGGTAAGCCTGCAGATAACGTCCTTTTAAGTAATAATCGTGCAAAAGCGGTAGTCAATTACCTGGTGGGCAAAAAGATTGATCCAAAGAGGCTGATGGCAAAAGGATATGGGGCCACCCTGCCTGTTGCAGACAATAAAACGGAAGAAGGACGGGCCCAAAACAGGCGAACAGAGGTAAAAATTATCACCTTATAAAATCTACCTCCAGAATAATTCAATTCCTTGCCCTGGTTATACATAAGCAATAATAATATTATTTTATTTTTGCATGTATGACGAACAATGATTTGCTGTACCAGCTTGCGCTCACACTTGTACCCACTATTGGGCCTGTTCAGGCCAAAATACTGCTGCAACATTGCGAAGCGGAAGAAATTTTCCATGCGAAAAAAAGTTTCCTGGAAAAAATTGATGGTATCGGACCAGTACGGGCCGGTGCGATCGCCTCCTTTAAAAATTTTGACAGGGCTGAAGAAGAAATAAGCTTTATTGAAAAGTATAAGATAAAACCGCTCTTCCTTTCCGATGCAGCATACCCACGCAGGTTGCTCAACTGTTACGACTCACCCACCCTGTTGTACTATAAAGGAAATGCAGATTTAAACGCTTCACGCACCATTGCGATTATCGGTACACGCAGTCATAGTGAATACGGCAAACAAGTAACGGACAAACTGGTGAAAGAACTCGCCGGGCATGGCATCACTGTTATCAGCGGCCTTGCATATGGTATTGATGCAATAGCACATAAAACGGCCGTAAAAAACAACCTGCCCACTGTAGGTGTTTTGGCGCACGGGCTTGATCAAATCTATCCGCCTGATCATGCTTCACTGGCAAAAGACATGGTTAAGAAAGGTGGCGGACTGTTAACTGAATTTCGCAGCAAAACAAAACCGGACCGCCATAATTTTCCATCCCGCAACCGGGTAGTGGCCGGCATGTGTGATGCAACGATAGTCATCGAAACAAACATGAAAGGAGGCAGTATGATCACGGCCGAACTTGCGAACGGATACAACAGGGATGTGTTTGCTTTCCCCGGCCGGGTCAATGATGCAAAAAGTGCCGGATGTAACTATTTAATAAAAACCAATAAAGCCATGCTGCTAAGTGAAGCCGGTGATATTGTCCAGGTTCTCGGGTGGCAGGAAAACAAAAAGGCAAAAACAAAAAAAAATCAAAAAGAGCTCTTTATAGAACTTACGCCCGAAGAAAAAATAGTAATCGCCAACCTTAAAGACGCTGACTGCGTACATATAGATGAACTAAACCTGAAATCTGGTCTTAGCAGCAGTATGGTAGCCGCGGCCATTCTTAGTTTAGAGTTACAGAATGTGATTGTATCTTTACCGGGAAAAATGTACAGGTTAAATTAAAGCCACGCAACAGTTTGGGACATAATGTTGTCCAAGATATTACCTGAAGCCCATGAGAAGCTGCTTTTCTAAGACATATTTGCTTTTACTTTTTCTGTTTGCTACAGGTGCTGCTTCCTATGGCCAGGCCTGTACCGCACTGGGGCAAACGCCAGCCACAGCTTTTCCAGTTTGTGGCAGCACCACTTTTACGCAAAGTACAGTACCCTTGTGCCGTAATAGTGATTTGGTAGTGCCCGGTTGTCCCGGTACCGATGGCTATGGAGATAAAAACCCTTTCTATTATAAATTCACCTGTTTTCAAAGCGGTAGCCTCGGGTTCACCATTGCACCTTTAGCTGCCAATGAAGATTATGACTGGCAACTTTATGATATTACCAATATCAACCCCAATAATATTTTTACAGACCCAAGCACCGTTGTTACCGGCAACTGGGCAGGTACCTATGGCTCTACCGGCGCTTCTGCCTCGGGCATCAATACAATCGGTTGCGCATCGGATCCTGCACAAAACAACCCAAGCTTTGCCCAAATGCCGCAAATTATTACGGGGCGTACATACTTGTTAATGATCAGCCACTTTACTGATGGACAAAGCGGTTACAATCTTTCATTCGGAGGAGGTACGGCTGTTATTACAGATCCAACTCCCCCCCATTTGGTAAGTGCCCAGCCTGGCTGCGACGGAAGAACGATTGTAGTGAAGCTGAATAAAAAAATGCGTTGCAATAGTCTTACTTCCGGCGGTACCGAGTTTGCCATATCGCCGGCCGTAACAACCGTTACTGCAGCCACCACCACTACATGTACGAATGGCTTTGATTTTGATGAACTAACTCTTACACTGGCTTCACCGCTTCCTAATGGCAATTACCAATTAGTGGCCATAAACGGTTCGGATGGCAATACAGTGCTCGACCTGTGTGCAAGAAATATACCGGTAAATGAACAGGTCCCTTTTGTGTATGCTGCGCCTACCCCTATAAGGGCTGATAGTATTGGCAAAGTTCCCTGTGCTTCTGATTCTATCAGGGTTTATTATCCAAAAAAAATCCGGTGCTCTACCATTACGCCGAGTGGTTCAGACTTTAGTGTTACAGGGCCCGTACCCGTAACAGTGGTAAGCGCTGCCGGTAACTGTACGAATGATTTGACTGACTATGTTGTTGTAAAATTTGCACAACCTATTCAGCGGGGCGGGACATACACCTTACTGATCCAGCCCGGTATTGATGGCAGCCCGGTATTCGATTTATGCGGACAACCCATCCTACCGCAAACACTCTCGTTTGTAGCTGCTGATACCGTTAATGCCGATTTTCAATACGTAACCGTTCTCGGATGCCGAACCAACACTGTAACGTTTTCACATAATGGTGCCAATGGGGTGAACAACTGGAACTGGATGTTTAATGCCACCACCGCAACCACACAAACGCATATCATTCAGTTTCCTGCTACCAGTACCAACAATATTCAATTGGTAGTATCAAATGGTGTTTGCACTGACACGGCTGCCATCACATTGGTAATGGACAATGAGGTGAAAGCAGGCTTTACCACGGATAATATCATCTGCCCGGAAGATCCGCTGGCGGTACTCAATACAAGCACCGGCTCTATTAATGCGTGGACCTGGCAATATGATGTACTGGGTACCAGCAACCTGGAAGACCCACCGCCATTCCAGTTCCCCATCATTAACCGGGAAGCCTATTACACCGTCAAACTGGTAGTATATAACACGGCATTAAATTGCTCTGACAGTACCCGTAAAACGCTGACGGTTCTCGACCATTGCCTCATTGAAGTACCTACAGCATTTACACCCAACAATGATGGATTGAATGATACGTTCAGCCCGCACAATGCCCTGAAGGCAAACAACTACAGTTTCAAAGTATTTAACCGCTGGGGACAGCTCATGTTCCAGTCCACCAACTGGCAATCCAAATGGGATGGCCGGTATAACGGGGTTGTGCAGGGTACAGGTGTATACGTCTGGATGCTCAGCTACACCCACCGTGATACCAAACAGCCTGTATTCAGAAAGGGAACAGTCACCCTGATTAAATGATAACTGATAATTTACAGATGATAGTTGATTAACCGTTTCCCAACTATTATCAGTCAGTTATGCACTATTATCTATTTCCCTATCTTTACACATGGCAACAAGAAATTCCCCCCGCAAGCAAGATTCCGTAAAATTTTTTGGCGAAGGGCTCACCTTCGATGATGTATTATTGATGCCAGGCTACAGCCAGGTATTGCCACGTGATGTGGACATCAGCACCAAACTCACCAAAAACATTACTTTAAAGGTCCCCCTGCTTTCGGCAGCTATGGACACCGTTACCGAAGCGGCACTGGCCATTGCGCTGGCCCGCGAAGGCGGCCTCGGCATACTGCATAAGAACATGAGTGTGGAAAAGCAGGCCGAACAGGTACGCAAAGTAAAACGGAGTGAGAGCGGACTGATACTTGACCCCGTTACCCTGATGGCCGATGCCACTATTGGTGATGCATTCCGCCTCATGCGTGAAAATAAAATCGGCGGCATTCCCATTATAGATAAAAATGGTAAGCTGGTGGGCATATTGACTAACCGTGACCTGCGCTTTGAAGACAACAACAAAAGAAAAGTAAGTGAGGTGATGACAAAAGAAAACCTCTATACTGCCCCGGAAGGCACAGACTTAAAAAAAGCAGAGAAATTGTTCAAAAAAACAAAGGTTGAAAAATTACCCATAGTAGATAAACAGGGAAAATTGAAGGGCCTTTTTACTTATAGCGATATCCTTAAATTAAAAAGTCATCCAAATGCCGTGAAAGACGGATTTGGACGATTACTGGTCGGTGCCGGTGTGGGGATCACGAAAGATTTAAATGATCGGGTGGCTGCTTTATTAAATGTAGGCGTGGATGTAATTGCACTTGACAGTGCACATGGTCATAGCAAAGGCGTTATTACTGCATTGAGAGAGGTAAAAAAGAATTTTAAGAACGTACAGGTAATTGCAGGTAATGTAGGTACAGCGGCCGGAGCTAAGGCATTGGCTGAGGCGGGCGCTGATGCGGTGAAAGTGGGTATCGGCCCAGGATCGATTTGTACCACCCGCATTGTAGCTGGTGCAGGTGTGCCGCAACTGACGGCGGTGATGGAAGCAGCGAATACCCTAAAACAAAAAAATATTCCCCTGATTGCAGATGGCGGTATCCGTTATACCGGAGACATGGTGAAAGCACTTGCTGCAGGCGCATCCTGTGTGATGATGGGCAGCATATTTGCCGGTACGGAAGAAAGCCCCGGCGAAACGATCATATTTGAAGGAAGAAAGTTCAAGCAATACCGTGGTATGGGTTCATTAGGTGCCATGGCTACGGGCAGCAGTGATCGTTATTTCCAGGACCCGGAAGAAGATGTGAAGAAATTTGTTCCTGAGGGTATTGAAGGCCGTGTGGCTTATAAAGGGACGCTGAAAGAAATTGTTTACCAATATACAGGTGGCCTGCGGGCAGGTATGGGCTATTGCGGCGCATCCACCATCAAAGAATTACAACAGGCAACATTTGTAAAAATCACCAATGCGGGTATGCGTGAAAGCCATGCGCATGATATTGAGATTACCAAGGAAGCACCGAATTATAGCAGAAGGTAGCTGGCGATTGGTTAATTCGTTAATTGGGCATTCGTGCTACCATAAAAAGAACCGGGGCCTTTTTTGAAAAGGCCCCGGTTCTTTTTCAACCTGCTCACAAATTAACCATTCAACCAATTAACGAATTAACCAATAAACCTTACTCCACCACTTCAAACACAATCACCTGCTTGCGGTATGCTTTTACTTTAGTACCATTTTGAAAAGCTGGTTCCCATTTTTTTGCTTTACGCAATACACGGACAGCTTCATCTTCCATACCGTAACCATGGGTTGTGAGTGCAACGATATCGCTAACCTGTCCTTCCTTGTCCACTACAAATTTTACCACCACTGAATAACGGCCCTCCGGTGCCCCGTTATCAACCGGAACATTGGCATTCAGGTTATTTTCGAGGAAGGCTTTCCAGTTACCATTAAATTTTGCATCAATTTCTACTATCGTCAATATTTCATCTTCCTTAGGTTGTGGTTTGTCATCAACAATACCTGTGCCCCCGCCTGGATTTTCCTGTGCAGGCGGTTTTATCGTTCCCGGATCTTCCACGCCATCCCTTTTTATATCATCAATTTTTGCGGTAAGCAAATCATCCTGTGTAGGTGGTGGTTCTTTTATTTCTTCTTTATCTACAATTTTCATGGCCACCAGCTTTTCTGTTTTTATTTCCTGCTGCTGTGGCTCCGGCTTGGGCTTCTCGGGTTCTTTTAACTTTTCTGGCTTCTTATCGTCGGCTATATTCGTCAAATCGACTTCCGTATTAATGTACGTTTGCCTGTTATTCTTTTTAAATGAATTGGCCAATACCGTACCGCCTATAGCGGCACCCGCTATGAGGAAGGTAACTATCAGGGATTTCTTGATCCGTCGCTCATATGTTTTGCGGAGATAATAAGCACCGTACGATTTGTTGCGGCCATCAAAGATGATGTCGATCAGCGTAGCTGATAAGATGTTGTTGGTTTGCATAGCTTATACTTTTCTAATCAGATGCCTGTTGAAATGCTTTCCACAAAAATTTGCGCCTTCGTTTTTTATTTTATGAATAAAATTCCGGCGCACAAGTATTTTTTTATGGAAATAAGTATTGCAAGCATCGTGGCCTCCCATGCTTTATATTTACCAAATGAATTTTCTCCGGAAAAAACAAAACGTCCTGCTCCCATTAGCTTCTGCCCTGCTGCTCTTTGCTGCATGGCCGGTATCGCCGCTTACCTTGCTCATCTTCGTTGCCTGGCTGCCTTTATTGTGGCTCGAAACAAAAGTGCAAAGCCGCAGAAAATTCCTTGTACTTACCTACCTGTGCATGTTTGTATGGAATATCAGCACTACCTGGTGGATTTGGAATGCATCAAAACCCGGGGCAATAGCAGCATTTATTGCAAACAGTTTTATTATGTGCCTTCCCTGGCTGGGTTATAAAACGGTAAAGAAACATAAAGGGGAAATATGGGGCTATGTTTCGCTGGTTGCATTCTGGATGTGTTTTGAATATATACACCTGCACGACTGGGGCCTTAGCTGGCCCTGGCTTACATTGGGTAATGCTTTTGCCACACATCCGCAATGGGTGCAATGGTATGAATATACAGGCAGCAGCGGCGGCACCTTATGGGTTTTGCTTGTCAATATTCTTTTCTTCAGGTACTTGCAGCAACGGATGGAGGGGCTGGAAAGCCGTTCGTATAAGAACCTCATCTTTCCGGTAATCGCATTGTTTATACCTGTGCTTTTTGCATGGCTGATCAATCCTTACAATAACGTTGTCATACAGGGAAAACAACAAAACAATATTGTCGTTGTTCAGCCGAATGTGGACCCTTATGAAAAAGTGTCAGGCGCCGCCGGTTCCTTTGAATCCCAATTACAAAAACTTATCAGCACCAGCGAAAAAGAGATAGATGATAATACCGTTTTACTGGTATGGCCGGAAACGGCTTTGTATATGGGCAATGGTATCAATGAAGATGAACTGAAGCCGGGAAAAAATTTTTTCCTCAACCCGCTCTGGGCCTTTATAAGCAAGCATCCTGACATGAAACTGTTTACCGGCATTGAAAGTTTCAGGCAGGTAAGCGGAAAGACAAAATACAGCCAGGAATTTGACGGAATATTCTATGAGGCTTATAATGGTTCGGCATTACTTGACACGAGTGGTGCTACAGCATTTTATCATAAAACCATGCTGGTGCCAGGTGCAGAAACATTGCCCTGGTTCCTGCGTTTCTTAACGAAGTGGTTTGATAAGTTCGGGGGCACGACCGCCGGATATGCCAAGCAAACAGAAAGGACTGTGCTGGACGCAGGGGGATACAAAATAGCACCCGCTATCTGTTATGAAAGCGTGTACGGGGAATTTCTGTCAAAATATGTACGGAATGGCGCTAACCTGATCTGTATTATTACCAATGATGGCTGGTGGAAAAAAACGCCCGGCCATAAACAACATATGAGTTATGCCCGGCTACGGGCTATTGAAACACGTACCTGGGTTGCCCGCAGTGCCAATACAGGCATCAGTTGTTTTATCAGCCCATCCGGAACCGTCATTAATCCGCGGTTTTACAATACGAATGCTGCTATAAAACTGGAAGTACCCGCTGCGGCAAACCACCGCAAAACTTTTTTTGTCAGGCATGGTGATGTACTGTCAAAAATGATGGTGGTCCTGAGCGTCTTGTTCGTTTTATGGATTATAACCCTGAAAATTTTAAAAAAGTATTTCGCCAAAAAATTCCCTGCTTTACAGCAAACAGAGCAGGTTACTTAAACATCCGCACAGGAATTGAGGTCTGTACTTCTGTGCTTAACCCGCCAATATGACTAAAGAAATCCTTTTCGAAAACGCAACCATTTGTTACCGTATAAACGGAAGCGGAGCCCCTGTGATGCTGCTGCATGGATTTGGGGAGGACGGTGAAATCTGGAACTTGCAGGCAGCCTATCTGTCTAAAAATTTTACGGTCATTGTACCTGACCTGCCGGGCTCGGGCAAATCTGAAATGATACCAGCTATGAGCATGGCCGGGTTGGCCGAAGCCATGCATGCTATCATTCATGAAGAAAACATAGCATCCTGTCCTGTTATTGGCCATAGCATGGGTGGTTATATTGCCCTGGCCTTAGCCGAAGCCTATTACAACCATGTGTCTGCCCTTGGCTTGTTTCACTCCAGTGCTTTTGCCGACAGCGAAGAAAAAAAGGAAGCCCGCCGTAAAGGCATTGCTTTTATTGAGGAGCATGGAGCCTTCCCTTTTCTGAAAAATATGATCCCGAACCTTTATGCGCCGAAGACCGTAGACGAAAAGCCCACATTTATCGCCGAACACACGGATGCCGCACACAACTTTTCCAGCGAATCGCTCGTTTCATACTACGAAGCCATGATGGCACGTCCGGATCGTACAAGTGTGCTGAAAGAGAATAAAATACCATTCTTGTTTGTAATGGGAAAACACGACACAGCGGTTCCTATGGCAGATAGCCTGAAACAGTGCCACCTGCCCGAAAAATCGTACATTCACATTCTCCAAAATTCGGGGCATATGGGAATGATAGAGGAGACTGAACTGGCAAATACGATTTTGGAGGATTTCTTACTTGACATTAAAACTGAGAACTGAGCCAAACCCGGATGAAACGTTTTATTATAGCCATAATAACACTGGTTCTTTTTGGAACCACTGCCGATGCTGCGCATATTAAAGGTGGTTTTTTTACCTATCAATATCTTGGACCGGGAACTGGATCCAATTTGCGCTACAAGGTTACCCTAACTGTATACATGATATGCAACCCCTCTACCGGGCAATTATCAAATCCTATCAATTTCAGCATATACAATGCGGCTAATAATCAGTTTATCCAGGATGTAAGTGTATCAATTACTAATCAGTTCAATTTGAGTAAGGTTTATGACGAGCCTTGTATTACCGGGGACGAACGAGGTTGCTATTACACAGTGGTCATTTATGAATTGCCTTCTATAGAACTCGCCTCCTCACCTGCCGGTTATATCTTTTCGTACCAGCGTTGTTGTCGTATCGCCGGCATTAATAATATTCCAAACAGCGGCACAGTTGGTAATACATTTTTTACCAATATTCCCGGCAGCAATTCGGGATTTCAAACAAACAGTAGTCCTTCTTTCGTCATAAATGATACCGCTGTTGTTTGTGGTGGAAATTTTTTCCAATACTCCTTCCAGGCAAATGACCCAAACGGTGATTCATTAACCTATTCTTTCTGTGATGCCTACCAGGGGGCCAGTCAGGCTGCCCCGTCGCCGACCACTGCATCGCCCCCGCCATATGCCTTTGTGCCTTATCAGTCACCTTTCACTGGAACACAGCCTATGGGGTCAACCGTTAACATCAACCCACAGACTGGATTAATCAGCGGGATCGCCCCAAATACGCTCGGAGAATATGTTGTTTGTGTTTGTGTAAATGAGTACGACAGGGCTACCCGTGCTTTTATAGGAACTACCCGGAAAGAACTGCATATCCTTGTAAAGGATTGTAATCCATTACAGGCTTTGTTGAATCCGAAACCGACTACCTGCGATGGCTTTTCAGTAAACTTCCAAAATGATGCACCAGGCGGTCAGTCAGGAGCAGAATATGACTGGAATTTTGGTGACCCTGCAAGTGGAGTCAATAATACGTCGACTCTTGCGACCCCTACACACATATATACTGACACTGGGGTTTACACTGTAAAATTAAAAATTTCCCTATCTGGTGGCCTTTGTGCCGACAGTGCCACGCTGCAAGTGCGGGTGTTTCCCGGCTTTTTCCCCGGCTTCGCCGCAGCCGGCAGTTGCTTTACCAACCCTTACCAGTTTACAGATACAACCAGAACTAACTATGGAACCGTTAATACATGGTCCTGGAATTTTGGTGACCTGAGCACTCTTGCCGATACATCGCATATAAAGAACCCGCAATGGACTTTCGCCACTCCCGGACCAAAAGATGTAACTTTTATTGTAACGAACAGCAAGGGTTGTATCGACACAGTACAGCAAACTATAAATGTACTTGACAAACCAATTATCGATATGGCTTTCAGGGATACCCTGATTTGCCGCAACGATGCTGTGCAACTTAACGCTTCCGGCATTGGCACATTTAGCTGGACGCCAAACAATAATATCACCAACCCTAATACACCTACCCCTACCGTCACCCCTACTACCACAACCTGGTATGTGGCTACACTTTCCGATAACGGTTGTTCCAATAAAGATTCTGTAAGGGTGCGGGTAGTGGACTTTGTTACACTCCGGGCCATCAACGACACTACCATCTGCCAGGGCGATGCCATTCAACTAAACGCTACCTCCGACGGGCTTTCATTTAGCTGGACACCAGTTGCTAATCTTAACAACCCTTCTATCATCAACCCGATAGCCATAACCAGTAACACCACAACGTACAGTGTGACGGCCACAATCGGCGGCTGTAATGCAACAGATCAGGTAGTGGTAACCACCGTACCTTATCCTATTGCGCGGGCAGGAAACGATCCTACTATTTGCTATAACACTAGCGCACAATTAAATGCCAGTATAGTAGGCAGTAGTTTTAACTGGAGCCCCGCAGCTTACCTTAATAATCCAAATGTGCTTAATCCGGTATCTACGCCACCGAGAACAACGCAGTATGTGCTTTCCGTGTATGATACACAAGGATGTCCTAAACCAGGCAGGGATACCGTTACGGTAATTGTTAACCCGAGGGTTAGGGCCAATGCAGGCCGTGATACGATTGTTATAGTCAACCAACCATTACAGTTCAATGGAACAGGCGGGGTAAACTATGTATGGAGCCCCGCTACCGGTTTATCCAGCACCACTATAGCCAATCCCGTTGGTATTTATGGCGCTAATATTGACAGCGTACGTTATAAACTAGTCGTAACCGACGCCATTGGCTGCGCTGATTCAGCTTGGGTAACCGTGCGGGTATTTAAAACAGCTGCCTCTATTTTTGTTCCCACAGCGTTTACGCCCAATAATGACGGATTGAATGATAATATTTACCCCATCTCAGTTGGTATGAAACAGATCAACTATTTCCGTATCTACAATCGCTGGGGCCAGTTGGTATTCTCCGGTGCTGCCGATCGGGTGGGCTGGGATGGCAAAATAAGCGGTACGCCACAAGCCAGCGGAGTATATGTATGGGTGGTTAGCGCTGTTGACTTCACCGGCCAGCCGTATTTTCAAAAAGGTACAGTTACCCTTATAAGATAACAATGAACAATGAATAGGGAACAGGCCTGTCAAAGAGCAGTATCGCTGTTTCTCAAATAAAACTTAGCTTTAACATGCCATTGGTTATTCACTGTTATCTATTATTTATAACCCATTCTCTATCATCTTCCAGTTGATGTCAAAAATTGTCCTCATCACCGGTGCCACTTCAGGATTTGGAAAAGCTGCTGCTTATAAATTTGCCGAAGGCGGTTATGACCTTATCATTAATGGCCGCAGAAAAGACCGCCTGCATGAATTGGCCAATGAAATTGAAACGAAATACAATGTGGCGGTACTCGAACTGCCCTTTGACGTGCAGCAGGAAAAGGAGGTGCAGGATGCAGTGAAAAGCCTGCCTGAACAATGGAAGAAAATAGATATTCTTTTCAATAATGCCGGACTGGCACTGGGCCGTAGTTTTTTCAATGATGGCGATACCAGCGACTGGAATACGATGATTGATACCAATATCAAAGGCCTGCTGTATGTAGCCAAAGCCGTATCACAATTAATGATAGAACATAGCGAATCATCGGCATGTAAAGGCCATATCATCAATATGGGGTCGGTTGCAGCAAAAGATATTTATGAGAAAGGAAACGTATACTGCGGTACCAAAGCGGCGGTAGATGCTATCAGTCATGCCATGCGGATTGATCTGCTGCAACACCATATCAAAGTAACCTGTATCCATCCGGGTGCCGCTGAAACAGAATTCGCTTTAGTTAGGTTTAAAGGTGATGCTGATACAGCCCGGTCTGTATACAATGGCTTACAACCGCTTTCCGCTGCGGATGTGGCCGATGTTGTGTATTACTGCGCCTCATTGCCCGATCATGTTTGTATTAATGATCTTACGCTCACCTGCACCCGCCAGGCCGACGGCATCTACTTTAATCGTCATTGATTATTATCAACATGTGTTTTCTTTTGCCTTAATCTGTATAACTTACGGTTTCCATTATAACCTCTTTCGGCCCTTTGGCCTGATCCTTGCATAATTCCCGTACTTACCCTTCGGAAATATACCTGAGCATAGTATAATTTAAAACTTTGTCATTTAATTATTTAGCGGTGAGCAAAACCGGAATTACATTTATGGAGTTATTCCAATCCCATACAAAAACCAGTATGAAGAAGCCGTACCTCCTTGCCCTGTTGATGACCATGTGCGCCCTCGCCTCCCGCTCGCAGGATGTTATACGCCTGCAAAGTTGCAGCAATGATATGATTAGCCGCCAGGTAGACAGTCTTAAAAAGCTGTACAACGAAGATGGCTATATGCTGCTGAAAGAAGCATCAATCAGTATGGAGAGCGAATACGAAATGCCAGTGGTTGTACCGCTCAATGAAGGCAGCTGGTACCAGTTTGTATTTATTGGAGATTATACCTCCCGGTTGTATGAGGTGCGTATGTACGACTGGAATGAACGCATGGTTATTTTCCGCCAGAAAAAGTGGGGTGAAATTGATGGCAATATTATCTCCTATACATACATACCAAAATTTTCAGAGTTTCATATGATGAAGCCGGTACAGGTGAATAAGCAAAAGAAAAAGAACTTATGTGGCTATGTCATGTTGTTCAAACGGAATGCTACCGAAGGAGGAACCTCCGGCAGTTCCGGGCCCAACCCAAAACCCTGATTACAGTATTTTGCTAGTTGTATAAATTTTCTGCCTGGCTTCAGCCGGGCTTTTTTATACCCATTCAAAAAGCCCGTAACCAGCCCCGCACCTGCCTGTTCCCCTATAGCCTGAAACCCTTACCTTTGCAGCGTTTATGCGGGTGGTTTTTTAGCCCATCAGGCTGAATGTCAACCGAATCTGTGACCAAGATTCACACTTGGGGAAACTTAAAATTTCAAATTGTATGGCAGATATTTTCGAACGCTTACTCAAACATTACGGTCCGATTGGCCAGCACCGTGAAAGGGCGCATGGCTATTTTGCATTCCCGAAACTGGAAGGCGATATCAGCAGCCGTATGAAATTCCGCGGTAAAGATGTGATTGTATGGAGCCTGAACAATTATTTAGGCCTGGCCAACCATCCCGAAGTAAGAAAGGCTGATGCCGATGGCGCAAAAGAATACGGCCTGGCTTATCCCATGGGCGCCCGTATGATGAGCGGCAACAGTAACCTCCACGAACAACTGGAAGAAGAGCTGGCTGCTTTTGTCATGAAAGAAGATGCCGCCCTGCTCAACTTCGGCTACCAGGGTATGGTGAGCATTATCGATGTGCTTTGCAGCCGTCATGATGTAATTGTATATGATGCAGAAAGCCATGCCTGTATTATTGATGGCCTTCGCCTGCATCCTGGCCACCGTTATGTTTTCAAACACAATGACCTGGAAGATTGCGAAAAGCAATTGCAACGGGCAACAGCACTGATTGAAAAACAAAAAGCAGGTGGTATCCTCGTTATTACTGAAGGTGTATTCGGTATGGCGGGCGATCAGGGCAAGTTGAAAGAAATCGCTGACCTGAAAGATAAATACAGTTTCCGCCTGCTGGTGGATGATGCACATGGTTTTGGCACATTGGGTAAAACCGGTGCCGGTGCTGGTGAAGAACAAAACTGCCAGGACAGGATTGATCTCTATTTTTCTACGTTTGCAAAGTCGATGGCATCTATTGGCGCATTTGTAGCCGGTGACAGAAAGATCATCGATTATATCAGGTATAATATCCGTTCGCAAATATTTGCCAAAAGCCTTCCTATGCCATTGGTAGTGGGCAACCTGAAAAGGCTGGAACTCCTGCGCAACCATCCGGAATACAAAGAGAAGTTATGGAGCAATGCGATGAAGTTGCAAAATGGCTTAAAGGAAAGAGGATTTGATATTGGCAATACCGACTCGGTAGTTACGCCGGTTTATATGAAGGGTGACGTACCAGAAGCCACCGCTATGGTGATGGACCTGCGGGAGAATTATGGCATATTTGCCTCTATTGTGGTGTACCCGGTAATCCCTAAAGGGCATATCATCTACCGGCTTATTCCTTCGGCCATTCATACCGATGCGGATATAGAAGCAACCTTAAATGCTTTCTCTGACACGAAGAAGAAACTGGATGCCGGTGGATACCGGGTAGAAGCGATTCCTGATATGGCTGAAAGCAAGTAAAACCAACTATAACATTCTGCTAAGACGATACCGCTTCCCGGTATCGTCTTTTTATTTGTACGGCAGCCTGTTTTCCGCTTATTGCCCTACATTTACGCTTACGGCAAGGCCGTTTATATTTAAAAAAATCACATACTATGCGCAAATTATTGCTTGTTCTTTTCCTGCTGCCGCTGACAATGGTAGCGCAGCAAAAACAAATCACTTTAGAAGACATTTATAAAAAGGGGACTTTCCGGGGCGAACCGGTAAGGGCCGATTTCGGGCAAACGACCAAAGAACCTGAAATAAAAACGGCTGACCTCAAAGATGAAACCGGTAAAGCATTCGGCCAGGCTGAAGACATTATTTTCAACCCCACTAACAGCAGCATTGCTATACTGAAAAAAGGTACCGAGCCCATTTACCGCCGCTCATCCAAGTCATTTGTTTACCTATATGATGATGCGGCCAAAAAAGTGATTAAACTGTCAGATGAAAAAGTGCTGCACCCAAGCTTCTCTCCTGATGGCAGCAAGATTGCATTTGTAAAAGATAACAACCTGGTACTGTATGATGTGGCGACCAAAAGTGCCCGCAATATTACGACCGATGGTAAATGGAACTATATCATCAATGGTAACTGCGACTGGGTGTATGAGGAGGAGTTTGAATTTTCGCAGGCTTACCAATGGAGCCCTAAGGGCAATTACCTGGCTTATTATCGCTTTGATGAAACAAAAGTGAAAGAGTATAATATGACTATGTACGATGATAAGCATAATAAAGACTACCGGTATAAGTATCCCAAAGCGGGTGATGAAAACTCGAAAGTGGAAATTCATATTTATGATGTGGCCAATAATAAAACGGCAAAAGCACAATACGAACAGGGTGATATTTATATTCCCCGCATAAAATGGACGCAGGATGATAACACATTGGTGGTGTATTGGATGAACCGCCATCAAAATGATCTGAAGCTCCTGGCGACGAATGCACAAACGGGTGCCAGCAATACCTTGTACGAGGAAAAGAATAAGTATTTTGTAGAAGTAAACGATGACTGGTGGTGGCTAAAAGATGGAAAAAATTTCCTCTTTACCAGCGAAATGGATGGTTTCCGTCACCTGTACCTCTATGGCCTCGATGGAAAATCAAAGACGCAGGTTACAAAAGGTAACTATGAAGTAACAGAAGTGAATGGTGTGGATGAGGCAAACAAGCGTATTTACTTTACGATGGCTTACCCACGCCCGATGGATCGTAATTTATTTGTAACTGATTTTGCCGGAAAAAAAACCTACCAGCTTACACAAGGTGAAGGCTGGAACAGGATTGAATTCAATGATGCATTTACGCAGTTCTATGCATTCCGTTCGGATATCAATACGCCGCAAATAGTAACGCACAATGAAATTGTTGTTGATAAGAAAAAAAATATCAGTGCTAAGCTGATCAAAACGGTAAATGAAAGCGCCAAGCAAAAAGCCAAGATTGAGGAATATGGCTATGGCAAGGCTGAATTTATCAAAGTACCTAACAGCAAGGGCGATACCCTTAATGGCTGGATGCTGAAGCCGGCTAATTTCGATCCGACTAAAAAATACCCTGTACTGTTTTGCAACTACGGTGGCCCTGGTTCACAGCAGGTGGCCAACCGTTTTGGAGCGGTAAGCAGCTGGCACCAGATGCTGGCACAGAAGGGTTTTATTGTAGTAAGCGTTGACAACACCGGTACCGGTTTCCGTGGTGAAGAATTTAAAAAGAAAACGTACCTGCAACTGGGCAAGTTTGAAATAGAAGACCAGATTGATGCCGCCAAATGGATGGGCAAAATGCCTTTTGTTGATAATAACAATATTGGTCACTGGGGATGGAGCTATGGCGGCTTTATGAGTGCCCTGGCTATAACAAAGGGCAATGAAGTATTCAGCGCTGCTGTATCAGTTGCACCCGTTACTTCCTGGAGGTATTATGACAATATTTATACGGAACGCTACATGCGCACACCGCAGGAAAATGCTTCAGGCTATGATGACAACTCGCCTATTAACCATACCGACAAGATAAAAGGCAAGTACTTAATTATTCATGGCACGGCGGATGATAACGTGCATTTTCAAAATGCAACACAAATGATTTCTGCATTGGTAAAAAGTAATATTGATTTTGAAAGCGCCTATTATCCTAATAAAAATCACGGCATAGGCGGCATGATGGATAACACCACATTCCATTTATGGAGCAAGATGACAAACTGGATACTTGAAAATATGGGTAATCAAAATACACAGAAGCCTAATCAGCCTGCTAAGCAGCCGAAAGGATTCTAACTATATTTTTCAAATTTTAAGAAATCCCTTCATTTTATGGAGGGATTTTTTGTGCAGCTATATGCAGGAATTTGCCGTTTTCGAACTGGCAATGTACATAAAAAAGAACCCCGGTTAGAAAACCGGGGGCCCTAATCAAAAACCATTAACCATTAAACCTTATCCTATGAAAATTCAACGCTAATATCGTTAAATTAAACATAACACAAAATATTTGGCTGTGTTTTTTTGACACATTTGGCACTAAAAATGTTCAAACACCGATTTATTGATTTGACTCAATGCATATCGTTGATCCGAATTAATAATAGCGTCCTGCTGTGTCCTGAAAAACATTATTCATATAAGTAAACTTTAGTTTTCTTTACATTGTTATTAATCAATTATGCGTAAGATAGTAGTAGCAATTACAGGAGCAAGTGGCTCAATATATGCTGATCTTTTATTGAAAAAACTGGCGCAAACGTTTGAGTTTAAAATTGAGTTGTCAGTTGTCATGACCGAGAATGCAAAAGAGGTTTGGAAAACTGAATTAGGTAACAATACATGGAACAATGATGCTTGTAGAATTTATACTACAACAGATTTCAATGCTCCCTTTGCGTCAGGTTCGGGCCAATACGATACCATGATTATCGTACCCTGTTCTATGGGTACGCTGGGCCGTATTGCTGCAGGTATTTCCAATGACTTGATTAGCCGTGCTGCGGATGTAATGCTGAAAGAGCGCCGAAAACTTATTTGTGTAGCAAGAGAAACCCCATATAGCCTTGTGCATATCCGGAATATGGAAGCGATAACACTTGCCGGTGGCATTATCTGCCCGGCAACTCCATCCTTCTACAGCAAACCGCAAACAATAGAAGCTGTAGCCGAAACGGTTGTTGACCGCATTCTCGACCTGGCTGGTATTCCTATTAAAACATTTCGCTGGGGCCAATAATAAAGAAACCAGCCTTCGCCGGTTTCTTTGCGTTATCACACACTTATGGGTCTAACTCAACTTAATCGATATACCGGCCTCCTGCATTAATCCAGTCAGTTATTTTCTGCCGTTCTGAAGCAGGCATTAAACCGGTAGGTGGCATTGGCCCTGGATTCGCATTAACAGCCCTTGCCTGTATCCTGTCTTTGAAGTTTACAATATTGCAATCGACTTCCCAGTTCATACCTCCATTTTGATTGCCGGCATTATGACAGGTAACACAATTGGCCTGCAATACTGCTTTCACTTGGGTGAATAAAGGCCCTTGTGGCCGGTTGGGTACGTTTATGTTAACTGAAGTGCTACAAGTATTATTATCCCGCACTACCAGCGTATAGTTTCCGGCTGCCAGGTTATTAAATACGCCAATACCCTGAAACGCACCACCATTAAAGCTGTAAGTGTACGGCGCCGTTCCGCCGGAAGGCGCTGCTGTTATCGACCCGCTGGATGAAGCGCAAGGAGTATTCCCAACTACGCTTGTATTCGCATTTATTGTTACACCTGCACAAGGATTAGGATCAGCTAAGGTAAAGCTGGCGCTGCCTGTACATCCATTGGCATCTCTTGCTGTAACCGAATAGCTGCCTGCAGTAAGTCCGTTAAACACACCAGAGGCCTGAAATGTACCCGCACCTATCCGGAAATTATAAGGCCCTGTGCCGCCTGTAGCATTAGCGGTTATGCTGCCATTGTTGCCCCCAACAGTTGTAGGGTTGGTAGTGGTGGCTGTTACAGCAATGGTTACACCCGTGCAGGGATCACTAAGTGTAAACGCTAAATTGCCTGTACAACCATTTGCATCTTTTGCAGTAATGGTATAACTGCCCGCAGCCAGGTTGTTGAATGTACCTGCCGCCTGGAAATTCACACCATCACGGCTGTAGGTATATGGACCAGTACCGCCAGTTGCCGCAGCAGCAATACTTCCGTTTGTTCCACCACCCGTATTGGGGTTCACCGTTGTTCCCGTTACAATAATCGTAACACCGGTGCAGGGGTTGGGGGCCGTTAGCGTAAAAGATGCGGTGCCGGTACAGCCACTACTATTTTTGGCGGTAATGGTATAGGCACCAGCTGCAAGGCCCGTAAAATTACCTGTCGACTGAAAGGCACTGCCATTAATGCTATATGTAAACCCCGAACCGCCAGTAGCCGATGCACTGATAGCGCCATTTGTTGCAGCCGGTCCGCTGGGGTTAGTGGTCGTGGCTGTTACAGCAACAGTTACTCCTGCACAGGGATCAGGCGGTGTTGTACCACCTCCTCCTTTCCCACAAGAGCCGCCAACTAAAAATGTAATGACTAAAAAGAAGAATAAACAGAGCAGCGTATATTTTTTCATCATACAGTTGTTTCTGTATGTATCGCTGTTAAACAATCACCGGTTGCCCGGCTGCATGTTTATTTCGCCTGGTTCGTTTTTTCAGCTTTGCCAAATGGTTTGGCTGTAATCGTAAATAATACACCTGTACTGTTCAACATTACTTTGCCACTGCCCACTCCACTCAGCGGTAATTTGATATAAGGCTCCGCAACTATAGAAATGCGATTGCCAATCTTATGCTGGTAGCCGGCAGATAAAGTCATGGTTGAAAGGAAATGTTTATTCTCGTTATTTATTGTATAGGCATGCGTAATCGTTGGACCGTAAGGCATGTATTTGTAATAGTAATTATAGGTTTCTTGTTTCATCAGTAATGCAGACACTCCTGCCGATGCAAACCAATTTTGCTTTTTACCAAAATTGTAGCTGATTGCCAGGGGGATTTCATACACTTTACAGTTTGCATCCACCTTCTCCAGGTTAGGATAAAACTGGTAAAAAGCAGCACTGCCATGATATTGATCTGCAGATGCGGTATATATTTTCCTGGCGGAATAAAAGCCTGTGCGTATTGTGAACCGTTCTTTATAGGTGTAGCCAATACCTGCACCACCCAGTAATTTAGTTTTACCCAGCTTATCGCCCGTAGTATAACTTACATCTGGACCAGCAGAGGCAGATAAGAAAAAAGCGCTTTCCTTTTTGGAAGCTGTTTTAGTTTTAGCTGCTATTTCCTTTTTGCCTTCTGGTTTATCCGGTTTCTTGTTGTCAGTGGCAGCTACAGGTTTGTTATCATTTATATCTTTTGTGACCACTGGAGTAACAACTGCAACCGGAGGTGTTGTATTGGAAGCGGGGGCTGCCATCCTATTATCATCCACCACAGGCGCCGTATTCACAAAATCGTTTGTATTCGTTACCTGCAGTTTGTCTTCTGCTTCATCTTTGTCTTTTGCACCGGGTTTATCCTTATCAAATTTCAGCGTGTTAGTTTCCCCCTGCTGACTGACCAATTTAGTTTGAGCCGACTTTACAGGCACATTGCCACTAACAATGAATGCATTCTTTCCAGCTGCCGGTACTGCCCCATCAGGCAAAGTTGTACCTATATTGTCACCTCCAGTTGTTCGATTTGCCGGTATACCTTCGCCATTCAATTTTTCCGTGGCTATTTTGTCATCGTTTGCAGCAGCATTTTTATTCCCTGGTGTTTCCGCTTGCTTCGTACGGTTTATATAGTTTTGTGCGGCATCAGAACTGGCGGCAGGATTATTGAGTTCCTTTTCACCTGGTTGATTTACAAAAAGCAGGGCAGCACCACCAGCCAATAACAGGAAGAATAAAAGAAAGAACAGCCCCCTTCTTTTTTTCTCCTTCTCTTCAGGCATATGTTCATCCAGCAGCTTTTTCATTCCCTTCCACGCATTTTCATCGTAGGCGGGGTGATGATGGTCAGCCGCATCCCTTATCTTCTTGTCAAAATCTTCAGACAACATTTCTGGCAATTTGTATTTCGTTTTCTTTAAATAGGATTTTCTGCAACTGTCTTCTTGCTTTCGACAAGTTTGACTTGGATGTGCCGGTGGATATGCCAAGATGTGTGGCAATTTCTTCATGGCTCCATCCTTCTATAATAAACAGGTTGAATACAGTTCGGTAGCCCGGCGATAGTAACTGTACCGAACGGATAATTTCTTCGTACGAAATTTTGTCCAATGCATCGTCGCCTGCTATAGGCACCTGGTAAACCACATTTTCCAGTTGTGTCAGTACCTGGTGCTTTTGGTTTTTACGAAAATGATCGATGGAAGTGTACACCATAATTTTCCTGAGCCAGCCTTTGAATGAACTGACCACATCTGAATAAGCCGGGCTGTAGTGGTGTATTTCCCTGAAGACTTTTAAAAAACCATCATTTAAAACTTCCAGTGCATCGTCCTGGTTGCCTGCATACCGGTCACAAATAGCCATAGCATACCCATAGAAAGAGCTGTATATGATTTTCTGGCTCTCCCTGTTATTCCGGCCACAGGCCTCTACATGGTAAGTAAGTTCCTCAGCAGACAGCAAAGTGTGTGTTGTATTTCAGTGAGCTAATCGGCAGCAGGTATCCGAAGGTTGCCTGTTCCCATCCTAAATTACTTCTTTATTTCAGCAGCTTGTAGAAGCGTTGGAGGTCAGCGAGCTCAGTTGTTGTAAGTGGTTCATTATTATTGTATTTGGCCTGCAGGAATTGTACCCGTTTATGTGCAGGGTACCTGGCCAGTATAGCTTCAATGATTACCCCCGTGCCTTCATCTTTTGTGTATAGTGGCGTGGCTTCCGGCAATACCGACTTTGTTTTTTCTTTTTTCCGGAGTATAATGGCTTCCAGCGTGGCCAGCTTATTTACCGGGATTGTGGTTAATTTCCGGGCCTTGCCATATAGCCCTTCAAGCTGTTTTTTACTAAGCCCTCCCCTTTCCTGGTATTGTACGAATATGCTTTGCGCAAACTGGTTTTCAGGAAAGGCGGCTGCCACTTCCTTTAATATATCCAGAACAACATCTACGCCAGGTTTTAGCCGGTTATCTCTCATACGATAAATATAAAGCAGAAAAAGTTTGCATTTCGTCAGGCCGATGGCCCTTCTCGTCAAAGCTTTCAGAAAAGGGCCAAAAAGCATTGTTGCTTTGAGGTATTAAATTATTTCACCTTAAAACGATTCATTATGAAACCAATTCTTAAAGTAATGGCCCCCTTGCTGTTTATCAGCATCAGCCTGCTGTCCTTTACAACTAAATTCGGTGGTGAAGGCTTTGAAGTTTACCTGAACAACAAACTGGTATTGCAACGCTTTGGCAATGAAATGAACCAGCCGAAAACGATCCAGTTGGAACAGGGCTCACCCAATGATGAACTGGTGATTAAATACCACCATTGCGGGCATGTTGGCAAAGACCGCGTTATCACTGTTAAAGACGGGCAGGATAAGGTATTGAAAGAGTTCCGTTATGCCAACAGTACGAATACCGGTGGTATGTCCTGCAAAGTAAAAGAAATCACCAGCCTGAAAAAAGGGAATAACAATACATTGAAATTGTATTATAGCTCCAGCGAAATACCGGGTGGCCGTTTGCTGGCTTCGATAGTAACCAGCACCGCTACCGCATCAGTAAAGCCATAAAAAACAGATAGCCATTCCCAAAGGGATCCTACGGAGAAAAACAAAGTCCCGGCAATACTGCCGGGACTTACTATTTTGAATACCAGTTATCAGCCCTTTGCAAATTCAGATCGGATTACATTTAATGCACCGCCGGCTTTGAACCATTCGATCTGCTGTTCATTATAGCTGTGGTTAACATTAATTGTATCACTGCTGCCGTCTTTGTGATGAAGTACCAGCTTCAATTGTTTACCTGGTTCAAAACTGGTCAGCCCGGTTACATCAATGGTATCATCCTCCTGTATTTTGTTGTAATCTTCCTTATCGGCAAACGTGATGGCCAGCATCCCTTGCTTTTTCAGGTTGGTTTCATGTATACGGGCAAATGATTTTACCAGCACCACCCGAACACCCAGGTGCCGGGGCTCCATCGCTGCATGTTCACGGCTGGAGCCTTCACCGTAGTTTTCATCCCCTACCACAATCGTACCCACGCCAGCAGCTTTATACGCCCGCTGTGTATTCGGCACCGTTCCGTATTCACCATTCAACTGGTTTTTTACGTTATCTGTTTTTTCATTGAAGAAATTGGTAGCTCCAATCAGTAAGTTGTTACTGATATTATCCAGGTGACCGCGGAATTTCAACCATGGACCAGCCATAGAGATATGGTCAGTCGTACATTTTCCTTTCGCTTTTATCAGGAGTTTTAACCCATTCAAATCAGTTCCTTCCCACGGGGCAAAGGGGTATAGCAACTGAAGACGCTTGCTGTCTGCCTTCACATCAATGATAACACCGCTTCCATCTTCGGCAGGTGCCTGGTAGCCGGCGTCTTCTACTGCAAATCCTTTTACTGGCAGCTCATCACCATTAGGCGGATCGAGTTTTACAGCTTCGCCTTTGTCATTAACCAATGTATCTGTAAGCGGATTAAAGCCTAAATCGCCGGCTATCGCTAATGCGGTAACCAGTTCCGGTGAAGCAACAAAGGCCATTGTATTCGGGTTACCATCGGCCCTTTTGGCAAAATTCCTGTTGAAGGAGTGTACGATGGTATTCTTCTCTTGCTTTTCAGCGCCCATCCTGTCCCACATACCGATACATGGCCCACAGGCATTGGCAAATACGGTAGCACCTATTTTTTCAAACACATCCAGGTAGCCATCCCGTTCAATAGTATAGCGAACCAGTTCACTGCCCGGTGTGATAGTAAATTCAGATTTTAATTTCAGTCCCTTATCAGCAACCTGTCTGGCCAAACTAACGGCACGGCTGATATCTTCATACGAAGAGTTGGTACAGCTTCCGATCAATCCCACTTCGATTTTCGTAGGCCAGCCATTTTTTTCAGCAGCAGCTTTCATTTCGGAAATAGGTGTTGCCAGGTCTGGTGTAAAAGGGCCGTTCAGGTGTGGTTCCAATTCACTCAGGTTGATTTCAATTACCTGGTCAAAATATTTCTCAGGGTTTGCATACGCTTCAGCATCACCGGTTAAGTATTCCTTTATTTGATCAGCTGCTTCCGCCACTTCAGCACGGCCGGTTGCTTTCAGGTAGCGGCTCATACTTTCATCATAACCGAAAGTGGAGGTTGTAGCCCCAATTTCGGCACCCATATTACAGATAGTGCCCTTCCCGGTGCAGCTCATACTCGTTGCGCCTTCGCCAAAATATTCCACGATGGCATTGGTTCCGCCTTTTACGGTAAGGATACCAGCCACTTTCAGAATAACGTCTTTCGGAGATGTCCATCCATTCAGTTTGCCTGTCAGTTTTACACCAATCAGCTTTGGCATCAGCAGTTCCCAGCTAAGGCCGGCCATTACATCACATGCATCGGCTCCACCCACACCGATAGCCACCATACCAAGGCCTCCTGCATTTACAGTATGGCTGTCAGTACCAATCATCATACCCCCGGGAAATGCATAGTTTTCCAGCACCACCTGATGAATGATACCTGCACCAGGCTTCCAGAACCCGATTCCGTATTTATTAGAAATGGAAGCGAGGAAATTATATACTTCTTCATTGTCGGCCACCGCCTTGGTCAGATCACTTTTCCCTTCATTTTTTGCCACAATCAGGTGGTCGCAGTGTACGGTGGACGGAACAGCTACTTTTTTGCGGCCGGTGGTGTCGAACTGGAGCAGGGCCATTTGGGCAGTTGCATCCTGCATTGCCACACGATCCGGGGCAAAATCCACATAAGCTTTTCCTCTTTTGAAATCCTGGATTTCAACGCCTTTCCAGAGGTGGGAATACAAAATTTTCTCTGCCAGTGTGAGGGGGCGGCCAAGGGCCTGGCGGGCAGCATCCACTTTAGCGGGCATCTCAGCATATGCCTTTTTGATAAGGTCTAAATCGAATACCATACTTGCTATTTAATAATTTAATATTGAATATTTTTTGAAGATTGTTCGGTTTCCCCGGTGAAAATATTCAAATAAAAATTCTCAATCTCCAATCGAAAGTGCTGCAAAAGTACGAAAATCCACCCGTCTTAATAACTTGAAGTTGGCCAGATTGCCCAAATTTTCTATATTAGGAGTATGAACAAATTCAAAAGCTTCGTCGAGTGGAATGCCTTTGGCGTTTGTTCCGCCATCGGCAACCGGATGGGCATCGCCACCAGTAAAATAAGGCAGTTCTTTATGTACACCTCCATCCTCACAATGGGCTCCCCGATTATTGTCTATATGATCCTTGCTTTTTGGAGAAATATGCGGAAGTATATCTGGGCTGCCAGGCGCAACCCCTGGTATTATCTGTAATGAAAAACCCCGGCCGAAACCGGGGCATTGTTTTTCTTGGCTATACTATGATTGCTCAGCAATCATCTTTTTTCAGTGACAGGAAAAATGGGCTACCGGTTATAGGTTTCACATCCGTTTTCTTTTTCGATTTTATGATGATGACACCGTTTTTGCCTTTATCACCATACATAGCGGCATCCTTTCCTTTCAGAATAGTTACTGATTCGATATTGGAGGATGGTAGCCGGTTCATTTCGTCGGCTGATATTTCTTTTCCGTCCAGTAAAATCAAACTAACATCATATTTTACATCTGACTTTGTCTTATAGTTCACATCGACGTTATTGTTCAGTTTCACATCCGATACTTCTTTCAGCGTCACAACGCCATTTACTTTTGTATTGATTTCCACCACACCATGCTTACCTGCTTCGCCATATTTACTAATGGCATTTTCATTCTTCAGGATATTAACGCTTTTTATCAGGTTCGCACTCAGGCTCTGTACGTCACTGGCAGAAGATTTTTGGCCATCGATCACATACAATACATTATCTGAAAGCGTAACGGCGGGTGCAAGGGAAAGGCTCTCCCTCTTTCTGCCAGCCACGGTCACTTCCTTTACTGGTGAAGCAGCATCTCGCTGCGTTTTATATCCTGTAACAGTTATTTCTTTCAGTGGTGCTGCTGCAGCTGGCTCCTTTCTATACCCGGCCACAGTAACTTCCTGTACCGGTGAAGTGGCCGCAAGTTCCTTTTTATATCCAACCACAGTTACCTCTTTCAATGGTGCTAAAGGGGCGGCCGGCGGTGTTGGCTGAGCTGGCAGTTTGCCATATTTCTCCTCAAATTTCTTTTTCTCTGCAGGACTCGTTAAATCATACTCTTCCGATTTGCCATTTTTCAATTTTATTATGGCTTTTTCATTACTGATCGTTAGGGCCATAACATTGGGATTAGCTGCTTGTATCCACTGTCCGGCGGCCGGCAAAGATGGTGGTGCCGGTGGTGCCGGATAACCTTCTGCAATCACCGGCGATGGAGGCGCTGGCGGCGCAGGCATTTGATCGGAAACCATTACGGCCGGTGCTTTTGGAGGAGCCGGTGGTGGTGGTGGCGGAATTTCACCATACAGGCTTTCATAGTAAGCCGGCTTTTCATTCCATTCAGTCAATAAAAGCTGTTTCACTTCCCTTCGGCTTTTGTCTTTTATGACTACGACACACTCTCCGTTCTTTCCTTTTATATCAATGAAATAGCCTTTACTGTTGGTGTCCTTCACATCAGGCACCGTATCTGTAAAATCTGTTACGGGTAATTGAATACTTTCTTTTGAGCGGCCGGTTACCGTATCCTGGATTTCATCACGGAATGAAACGAGGACAACAGCCAATAGCGGCAAAATAAAAAGAAAACGGAGCAAATTCACTTTTGCTGATTTGAGTCTGTTCATCATGGCGATACGTTTTTTTAATGAAGAAAAATTAAACGGTGTTGCTATACTGTATTGATTGTTACCTGTTACTTTCAGCAGCAGGTACTGGTATTCTTTTCTGTCAATGCCGTTTTGTAATACTTTGTTGTCGGCAATAAATTCAAGGTTCTGCCGGATGGATTTTTTGAGCAGCCAGGCAAAGGGGTTGAACCAGTTAATGAGGCAAAGCAACTCACTCCATAAAATATCTGCGCTGTGCCGCTGGCGTACATGTATAAATTCATGGCGGATGATTTCCTGCAGCTCTTGCTCAGTATGCAGGTTTTTATTGATAAAAACTGCATTGCCAAAGGAAAATGGGATGATGTTTTCGTCGACCTGGTACAACTTCATCTCGCCACCAGAGATATACACCGCTTTCCGCACCATTTTACGGAAGGATAAAAACTGTACCAGTAAACGTATGAGCATAACCAGCATGCCGGTAAGTACTACACATATGACCACCTGCTCGGCTGAAATGGATATGCTATTTGATGTACTGTTTCCCTGAGCCTGCGGGCGGATGACAGGGACCCAATTGACCATATCATTTTCCGACCATTTATTTTCCTCCAGTACAGCTGAAACATCAATAAAGGGCACAACGAAACATAGCAGCGTATAGCCCAGGAGGTACCAGCGGTTCCAGTTAAAAAAAGTCAGGCGCCTTAAAACAAAATGGTAAAAAAGAAAGACAGCAGCCAGGCCAACCGATAGTTTAAGCAGGTATAATAAAACAGGATGCATAGAAACGGCTTTTATTATTTGTTTTCCTTTTCGATAAGGCTGATAATTTCTTTCAATTCCCTCGCAGACAACTTTTTCTGCTCCACAAAAAAGTTGACCAGCTCTTTATAAGAGTTGTCGAAATACTCCTTTACAACATTGCCCATAAATTTTTTCTTATAGTCTTCTTCTGAAACAAGGGGCTTGTACAAATAGGTATTGCCCACGAGCCTGCTGCTGAGGTATTTTTTCTTTTCGAGGTTTTTTATAACTGATGCTACAGTAGTATATGGAATCTCTTGTCCGAGATGTTCCATAAAGGCTTTGACATTGCCTTCACCAGTCCGCCAAACGGCCTGCATCGTTTCCTCTTCAGTATGCGTGAGTTTCTCCATTTCTACGAAGTTTTCGTAAAGGTTACGAAAACTTCGTAGACAGCAAAATTTATTTTATTCTTTTTTATTAAATGCTGACAGTCAAAGTAGTGAAGATTGCGTAGTTGGTACAGAAATGCAAGGTGTAAACGCCGGGAGCCAAGTTTTCAATCTTGCCTGTACGGATAGTTTGGTACAGAGCTTCAGCGCATACTTGTGCGTTACAGGGCACAGAAGCCACCATTCTTATTTCATAGGTCTTATCCGCAGTCTTTTGTATGGACAGATTAGAGAAACTATAACAGAGGTTTGGGGACCAGCCTTCTATCACAAAGTCAATTCTATTGGTAGTTCCTGAAGCAGAGGCCTTATTCACATTCATATCTGCCAGGCAATTGGTCCCTGCTGGTTTCTTGCAGGAAACAATCAGGAGGCTGATACATAAGCTATAAATAAGGTATTTCATCAGTTCTTTTTCAGCTGACAAACCGGAGCGACATTTCGTTGCGCAGAAACTAACATTACAACAAGTTTTTGAGGATAGCAATTACCCTGTCCACTTCTGCCGCTGTGTTATGTTTGCTGAAAGAGAAACGTACTGCCACCAGGTTGGGGTTATTGTTCAGTGCCCGTATTACATGGCTGCCAACATCAGCTCCGCTGCTGCAGGCACTACCACCTGATACACAAACACCCTGCATATCCAGGCCAAAAAGGATCATCTCTGATTTTTCAGTCTTTGGAAAGGATACATTCAATACCGTATAGAGGCAGTTGCCATCATAGTCACCGTTAAAACGCACCCCGGGTATTTCTGCCTGCAACTGACGGGCCATATAATCTTTCAGTGATTGTATATAAGCCATATCCTTTTCCTGACTAGCCATTGCCAGTTCCAGGGCTTTAGCAAACCCGACGATGCCGTAAAGGTTTTCTGTACCGGCTCGCATATTGCGTTCCTGTCCGCCGCCAAATATGAAGGGTTTTATTTTTACATTATCATTAATGTATAAGATACCCACACCCTTTGGCCCATGAAACTTATGACCGGCACCACTGATGAAGTGTACAGGTATGCTGCGCAGGTCCAGCGGGTAATGCCCTACCGTTTGCACACAGTCCGAATGGAAGATAGCATTGAACTTATCGCACAGTTGTCCCACTTCTTTAATGGGCAACAAATTACCTATTTCGTTATTGGCATGCATCAGGCTTACCAGGCATCTCTCCCCGCTTGAAGCCAACTGCTCTTCCAAATCAGCTAGGTCTACATGCCCGTCTGGTTTTATTTTTACGAAACTGCTGGTTATTTCATCCTGGTTATCATAATGCTCCACTGTATGCAATACTGCATGATGTTCTATAGGTGAGGTGATAATATGTTTACAGCCTAAATCACGGATTGAAGATAAAATAGCGGTGTTATTACTTTCAGTGCCTCCGCTGGTAAAAAATATCTCACCGGGATTAGCATTCAGCAGGCGGGCAACTGTTTTGCGGGCTGTTTCAATAGCCAGCCTGCTTTCACGTCCATATGAATATATAGACGACGGGTTGCCAAAATGTGAAGTCATGTAAGGCAACATGCTATCAAGCACATCTTTTTCAAGTGCTGTGGTGGCGGCGTTATCAAAGTAAATGCGGTCCATATCCGGTTAAAAAGAATCTTTTTAGGAGGTGCAAAGATAAGCATTGAGGCCGCTCAAATACCGTGTTTATAACTCGCTGGTTTCTTTGGCAAAAGTATCTCCCGGGAGAATAAATACTTTTTTCCGGATAGCTTTTTTTGTACCTTACACATACCAAAACCATAGTAGTATGAATACGGTTGCTGTTGTTCTTGCCAGAAAAAATATAAACCCGGTTGCTGTAAACCCCGACTATATAGTTGTAGACGCCCTTCGGCTTATGGCAGAAAAAAATATTGGATCCCTGGTTGTAATGGACAACGAAAAATACCTGGGCATCATTACTGAACGGGACTACTCCCGCAAAGTGATCCTGAAAGGCAAGAGTTCTTCGGAGACAAAGGTTTCCGAAATAATGTCCGTTGATTTACCATCTCTCAGCCCTGCCGATAAGATGGATCATTGCATGGAACTGATGACGGATAAAAATATCAGGTACCTGCCTGTCATGGAAGGCGGACATCTTGTTGGCATTATCTCTATGAGCGATGTGGTTAAGGAAACGATACTGGCACAAAAAGAAACGATCAGCCAGTTGCAGAACTATATTCAAAGTTAGACTTACATACTCATTAAATACCAGCGAAGCCCCGTAAGGCTTCGCTTCTTTATTTATCCACCGCAACCTGGGCGAATTTGATTTAACCTGCATCTGTTTTCTTTTCCTTTACCACCACCAAATCAGTCATTTCCACCTGCATGGGCAGCAGGCCAATTTTCACTACGGCTTTCTTTCCCCTGATTTCCATCACTTCACCCACCTGGTGGTTCTTTTTCAATTTTACTTTGTTGCCCACCTTTATATCGCCGCCCACTTCAGCAAATTTTGATTCTATCTTCTTCTGCATTTTACCCACCACCTTCTTCTCATCCTTTTTAAACAAGAGTGCCTCCATTTGCTTCATCACTTTTTGCTTATTCTCTTCCCTCTTCCATTCCAGCACCATCTGTTTCAGCTTACGCTCCATATCTTTCAAATAAGTCATCCGTTCGGCAGATATACGGTTTTGCTCCCGCAATACTTCCACCTGCTGCTTATGTCTTTCTTTATCCATTACCTGCTGCATTTCTTTTTTCAGCCGTTCATTTTCTTTCACCAGTTGCTGCAGTTCCTTTTCCTTTTTTTGTAAACCCTGCAAGTCCTGTTCTGTGCGGTTGAGCAATTTATCCAGCCGGTATTGATCTTCATCCACCAGCTCTCTTGCCCGCCCGATAAGGTTTTTATCCAACCCTATTCGTTCGGCAATGGCAAATGTGTAAGAACTGCCCGGTTTGCCCACCAATAGCTTGTACAATGGTTGTAATTTCTTCTCATCAAAAGCCATGGCCCCATTGATAATGCCGGCTGTTTTACCCGCCATCACTTTCAGGTTGAGGTAGTGGGTGGTCACAATACCGATTGCATGCTTGCGTGCCAGTTGTTCTAATATTACTTCTGCAAAAGCACCACCCAGGTTCGGGTCACTGCCACTACCCAGTTCATCGATAAAAAATAGTGTACGTCCATTGGCCTCTTCCAAAAACTGCTTCATATGCAACAGGTGGCTGCTGTAGGTGCTGAGTTCAAATTCCAGGCTTTGCGTGTCCCCAATATGGATCATCAGTTGCTTGAACATACCAAACTGCGATGAAGGATGTACCGGCACCAGCAACCCACTTTGTACCATTAGTTGCAGAAGGCCCACCGTCTTCATGGCAACCGTTTTGCCCCCGGCATTCGGTCCACTAATCACCAATATTCGCTGGTTGTCGCCCAGGGTGACAGAAACAGGTATGGTTGGTTTTCCGGCACGGAGATTATAGAGATAAAGTAACGGATGGCGGGCATCCACCAAATGTACCCGGGCTGTGTCAGCCAGTACAGGATATTCCCCTTTTATTTCTACGGCCAGTTTTGCTTTTGCCCGTATAAAATCATATTCACCGATAATGCTGTGGTAGGCTGTCAGCAATGCTGCATATACCGACAATTTGCTGGTGAGTTCTTTAAGTATCCGGTAAACTTCTTTACGTTCTTCATTCTCCAGTTCCTGTACCTGGTTGTTCAGATCAATGGTTTCTTCCGGCTCCACAAAAGCTGTTTTGCGGCTATCGCTTTCGCCATGCAGAATACCCTTCACTGTACGTTTTTGTTCCGCCATGATCGCCACAACCCGTCGTCCGCTCATAAAACTTTCTTCTATATCAGCGAGGTAACCTGCTTTGTTGAGTTTGGCGATTATTTTATCAAAGACACGGCGGAGCTCATTTCGTTTGCGGAAAAGGTTTTGCCGTATATTTTTTAAATCTTCGGACGCATTGTCTTTTACCTCGCCGTATTCATCCAGTACATCGTTGATCATCTCAGCAATAACCTTCTCATAATAGGTGTCGCCAATTACCTGGAGTAAAGCCGGATAGGCCTCCCTTCGTTCATTATCAAACCAGCGGAATATTTTTTCAATACTTGCGGTAAGCTTGCGCAGTTGTACCAGTTCCTCTTCGTTCAATACTGCCCCGGGGACAGCCAGCAGTTTTAATTCCCTGCCCAGGTTGAGGACATAGTCATTGGGAAAGTATATGGTATTCAGCAATAGCTGATGGTATTCATGGCTTTGCTTTAGTTCTGATTCGGCAAAAGCAAGACGGGTGTGTATGCGCAGGTTTTCAGCTTTATTTTTTGCATATACCGACTGGCAATAATTCACCAGCAGGTCTTTGATTTTGCTGAACTCTAATTGAACATCGGCATTATCCGGGAAAAACTTCATGTGCTGTCTTCAAATAAGAGTGCAAATGTAGTTGATGCGGCAGGATTAATTGGTTTCCTTTACCTGCAGTTCTTCCCAGGGGGTGGTGCCGTCTTTTTCCCTTTCGAAGCTGTATTTATCAGTCGCCTGTATGATAATTTCGGCAGTGGTGTACACTTTGCATCCGGCGAGGAGGTGCCCACCTATCGTTTTACCCGTACTATCGCTAATTGAAAGGTGTATATGCGAGCCGTTTACACTGAGTGTACCGCCGAGACTCACTATTTCAAAATGGCCGCTGCCTGTAGCCCCCTCCGGCTGATTGGCAAAACGAATGGTATAGTTTGTAAGGCTTCCGGCGCAGGTTACAATCCATCCCGCTTTGATATTCTTTTCTTTTACTATTTTTTCGATGCCTGCACGTAGATCTTCTCCCGGCTTCAGACGAATGGCGTATGTATGTGTTGTATTTCCCATTTTTTTGGATTTACTACAAGATGCCAGCAGAAGTAAACTTGTTAAGAAAAGCAGAAACCGCCGCATATACCGAACTTTTTTAGTGGTCTTTTCGTAGTTAATACGTAGTTAACAAAGATGAACCCTGTGACAATACGGGATGAATATGTTGACAAAATACATGAACTTTACAGCTTTAACAATGAAACTTTTATTCACATCCTTTATCGCAGCCCTTTCGGCACTATTATCCTGTGCACAGAAAACTGCTGCACCTAAAGAATCAAATTTTGAACAAGCAAAAAAAAGTATGGAAGAAACATCAGTAAAGGCAACCAGCACTGTGCCTGGCGCCACCGAAGTAGCCACTTTCGCCAACGGCTGTTTCTGGTGCACCGAAGCTATTTTTGAACAATTGGATGGCGTTATCAGTGCTGTGTCGGGCTACACAGGTGGCCAGGTAAAAAATCCGACTTATAAAGAAGTTTGTACCGGCGAAACAGGGCATGCGGAGTGCCTGCAAATAACATACGACCCGGCTAAGATCAGTTTTGATGAATTGCTGGAAGTATTCTGGCAAACACATGATCCGACAACGCTCAACCGCCAGGGTGCCGATGTAGGCACGCAATACCGCAGTGGTATTTTTTACCACAATGAAATGCAGAAAGAGCGGGCTGAAAAATATAAGGCTGAGCTCAATAAGAGCGGAGCTTTTGACAACCCGGTGGTTACAGAAATAACACCGTTTACTGTGTTTTATCCGGCAGAGGATTATCACCAGCAATATTTTGAAAACAACGAGAACAATAATTCCTATTGCCGGATTGTGATACGCCCCAAAGTGGACAAATTCCAGAAGGTATTTAAGGATAAATTGAAGCCGGGCTTACATTAACTTTAACATATTGGCCGCTGTTTTTGACAGCGGCTTTTTTTATCTTTAAGAAAACAAATTGCCATGAGAACAACCATACTCACACTCACTGCAGTTTTATTTTCAGCCTCCCTTACTTACGGCCAGCGCACATTAAACGAAACAGACGACAACAAATACAGCATCAACCTTCCTTCTTACTGGAAGAAAAACAGTAAGGCTGTACGCATACTGGGCGATAAACTTCCTGAAATATGTGAAGAGTTAAAAGACAAAGAACTTTGCGGCGATGACTGCAATCCGGGCTATACAATTGAGTTTTATCTTACCGTACCAGAAGCCTTGGGGCAGTATATCAGCAAATCTGCCTCCGACGCCGACAGAGGCATTAATCCCGTAACCGGCAAAGTGTATATCACATCCGCCCAGCTCATATCACCGGCTAATGCGATACCCGCACGGGTGCAGCCTGCCAACTACAATGGTATTAATGGCTGGGAAATTACCACCGACTATTCTTTCCAGTGTTTTTTATTACTCCGTGATAAAGAAGAAAAAATTATTTCGCGGTTAGTGCTGGTTGATACAAACGAAGTATGGAGTACAAAACATACGGTGACCAGAGAAAACGGGGCTTTTTCTGAGCAGAATCCTCTAATTTATATTGATAAAAACAAAGAGAAGATGATGCCCACCTTTTATCAGCTTCTGGCTATTGCGGATAACAAAATTCTCAACCTTAAGTAATCTCATTGTTCAAGCCGGGTGTAGCGAAGTTCCAGCAAGTTTAACGCATTAGGTAAAAAGCCCTTGACTTCAGGCTGCACCAGCCTTACCACTTTATCATACCATAGCGGTACTACCGGCGCATCATCGATCATGATTTGGTCGGCTTCCCGGTAGAGGATATAACGCAACGAATCATTTGTCTCAGCTATGGCCCTTTCAAAAGCGGCATCAAATGCCGGGTTTTTATAGCGGGTATAATTGGGCGGCGCCGGATTTTTTGAATAGAATACTGACAGGTAATTTTCCGCATCCGGATAGTCGGCAATCCAGCTGCCGCGGAAAAAAGAAGCTTTACTTCCAGCCGTCATAGTAAGCAGCAATGATTTTTGCACCACTTCCACCTGGACAGGTATGCCTGTTTCTTCCAGTTGCTTGGCCACAAAATTGGCCATATCTGCATAGATAGCAATGGTAAGCAGTTTGATGACGGGCAATCCTTTGCCATCCGGAAATCCGGCTGATGCCAATAGCTCTTTTGCCTTTGCCGGATTGTAATGATAGCCTTTTACTTTCGATGAATCGAAAGATGGCAATCCAACCGGCACAAACCCCGATTCGGCCGGGGTACCCAGCGAGTTACGTAAGTACAAAATCATTTTTCGGCGGTCAAACCCATAGTTAATGGCCTGCCTGATTTTTTTGATACGTAATGGTGAATCTTTTACCAAATCATTCGTGCTGTCGACCAGTATGCCAAAGTATTCTATGTTCAGGTATGGATTGGTAAATAAATTTACTTTCCCCTCCCATTCTTTTCTTAATTCCCCCCTTTTTGTCAATACTTCATCTTTAAATGAAGCTTCGATATCGTTGATAAAAGACAATTGCTTTTGGCGGAACAACAGGAACTCGGTAGCCTTGCTGTCATAAAAAGACACACTGATGCCGTCTAAATACGGCAACCTGTTTCCGTTACTATCTTTCTGAAAATAATTTTCATTCTTTTTCATCACCAATGCCTGCCCCTCCTGCCAGGCTACAAAACTAAATGGACCCGTACCCACCGGGTGACGGCGGAACTCTGTGCCGTAAGCTTCCACTGCTTCTTTCGGTACAATGGAACAGTATTGCATGGATATTATGCCGAGTATCGGGTTGTACGGACGTAGCAATTTTACCCGGAAGGTAGAATCATCAACTGCCACAAAAGGCTGCAGCGTATCGACTTTTCCGTTAAATATCCAGGCACCGGGGCTGGCTGTCTTTTTATCGATGATGCGGGAAAGGCTGTATACCACATCAGCGGCCAGCATCCTTCTTCCCTTACCCCCCGGAAATATCTTGTCATCATGGAAAAAAACATCCGTATGAAGATGAAATGTGTATACCGTTTTATCCTCTGTTATATCCCAGCTTTTGGCCAGCACCGGCACAATGTGCAGGCTGTCGTCTATTTCCACGAGGGTGTTATACAACTGGTGTACCGGCCACATTACCGACTGGCTTTTGGCAAAAGCCGGATCAAGTGAAGCAATCCCATTAAATTCATTGTAATGAAAAATCATCTTGTCGCTGCGGGTGCCCCGGTAGCAGGAAGCCAGGGCCATCACGACAAACACACCACTCACCAAGTTTTTAACGTTCAGGAAGTACTTCACGCCTTAAATTTACAGTAACAAAAATTAACACATGAAGCACATTGGTTGGTTTATACATATTTGCTATGCGCTGCTTATTGGTTCAGTATTATTGCTGCCCAAAAATGCATGCAGCCAGCCATTGAAAAAGAGCGGCAAGTTCAGCAAAGAAGATAGCTTACGGGGAAGTATCGGCCCCGGCCGCGACTGGTGGGATGTGCAGGAATATACTGTAAGCGTTACCCCGGATTTTACAACCAAAACGATAAACGGGTCTGTTGGTATTACATTCAAAGTACTTAAGCCAGGGAAGAAAATGCAGATTGATTTGCAGTCGCCATTAATTATTGACAGTATCGGGATTCCCAATGTTGATTTTTCCAAAATAAAAAAAGTGAATGATACAAACACCCATCTGCTAACATTCACCGGTGTAAAATGGAGCCTTAAAAAACTAAAGTTCAAGCGGGAAGGAAATGTGGCCTGGGTGGATATGCCTGCTTTAAAAAAAGGACAAACAGAGCTCGTTATAGTTTATTATCATGGCAAACCCCGTGAAGCCGTTAATCCGCCCTGGGATGGTGGCTGGATTTGGAAGAAAGATGATAAGGGTAATCCATGGATGACGGTGGCCTGCCAGGGACTGGGTGCCAGTGTATGGTACCCGTGCAAAGACCACCAGAGCGATGAGCCTGATAAAGGTGCGTTGCTTTGTGTAACAGTACCCGACAGCCTGGTGGCAGTGGGTAATGGTCACCTTGAGACTACTATAAAAAATAATAACGGCACAACCGAATATAAATGGCAGGTAGACAACCCTATCAACAATTATAATATTGTACCCTATATTGGAAAATACATACAGTTTAGCGATAGTTATAAAGGTGAAACAGGAGAAACACTTCCGTTAAACTATTGGGTAATGGCTTACAATAAAGACAAAGCAAAAAAACAGTTTGACCGGGATGTAAAGCGGATGCTGGAAGCTTTTGAATACTGGTTTGGCCCATACCCTTTTTACGAGGATGGATTTAAACTGGTAGAGACCCCGCACCTGGGTATGGAGCACCAAAGCGCTATTGCCTATGGCAACCACTATATGGATGGTTATCTCGGTACAGATCTGTCAGGCTCAGGCTGGGGATTAAAATGGGATTATATCATTGTACACGAAGCCGGGCATGAATGGTTTGGTAATAATATTACGACAAATGATATTGCGGATATGTGGGTGCACGAAGGGTTTACCATGTATTCAGAGGTTTTGTTTATTGAGTATTTCTATGGTAAAAAAGCGGCGGATCAATATGTGCAGGGCCTGCGGCCAAATATTGATAATGATAAACCGTTGATTGGCCCCTATGGTGTAAACCAGGAAGGCAGCGGTGATATGTATAACAAAGGTGCCAACCTGATCCACACCATCCGCCAGGTAATCGACAACGACAGCCTGTTCAGGCAGATACTCCGCGGGCTGAATAAGGATTTTTATCACAAGACGGTTACGTCGAGACAGGTGGAGGCGTATATAAGCAAAAAAACAGGCAAGGATTTTTCCAAAGTTTTTGATCAGTACCTGCGTACAACTAATATTCCTGTTTTGGATATCCGCGGAGAAAAAGATTCCATTACCTATTGCTGGAAAAATGTTGTGAAAGGTTTTGCCATGCCGGTAAAACTGAGCAATGGCGAATGGATATACCCAACTGAAAAGGATAAGAGTACAAAACTGGTTAAAGGAAGTTTTGGCTTAATGAACGACAAAAACTTCTATATACGTACGCAATTGGGCCTGCCGGAATAAATAATTTTTTACAGTCCTGTAAAGCTATACCTATTTTTACGCCATGAGCAACCTGCGCCGGCAAAGCATTATTTCTTCGGTCGTTATTTATATCGGCTTTGCTATCGGCCTGTTGAATGTCTACCTCTTTACCCGTTTTTTTGAAGAAGAACAATTTGGCCTTTATAATGGCATGATAGCCATCGCTACCATGATGATGGCGCTTTCTAACCTGGCCATGCCCAGCTATATATACAAGTTCTTTCCATATTATAAGGACAATCTGCCAGAGAAGGATAATGACCAGGTTAGCATTGCATTGCTGGTTAGTCTGCTCGGCTTCATGGTAGTAGGTACCGCCGGCCTTTTATTCAAAGACACAGTGGCCAGAAAGTTTAGCGAAAATGCTGAAGAAATTGTACGCTATTACTACTGGATATTCCTGCTTGCGCTGGGCTTTTTGATTTATACAATCCTGGAAGCTTATAGCTGGCAATTGCGAAAATCTGTACTGACCAATTTTTTGAAGGAAGTAGTATGGCGGCTGTTCGTTACAGTATTGATTGTATTGTTCATCAGCGGTATCATTCCGAGTTTTGAACTTTTCATTCAGCTATTCGCCCTCAGTTATCCTTTAATTGCTTTCATACTGATCGCTTATCTTATCAGCAGCCGAAAGTTGCATTTTACATTCCGCTTCAGCAAAGTTACCCGCCGCCTGCGGGGAAGTATCCTTCGGCTTTGCAGTTTTGTGTTTACCGGTACCGCTATTTTTACGCTGGCGCAAATTTTTGACACATTGGTTATCATGTCAAAACTTGAAAAGGGCCTTGGCATGGCAGCGGTGTACTCCCTGGCACAGAATATTACAGCAATGATACAGGTACCCCAACGGGGAATTATTGCTGCAGCCATTCCCTATTTATCACAGGCATGGAAGGATAAAGATATGGGCCTGCTTCAACGCATTTACCAACGCTCTTCTATCAACCAGTTAATTTTTGCCGCATTTATATTCTCCTTATTTGTGCTCAATTTTACAGATGCAGTCTATGCCTTCAAATTAAAGGGAATTTATATCGAGGCCTATTATGTGGTCATCCTGCTGGGGCTTACCAAGATTGTGGACATGGGTACTGGAGTGAATTCACAAATCATCGCAACATCTACCTGGTGGCGCTTTGAAATGCTTAGTGGGCTGGTATTATTGGCCTTTATGCTGCCACTCAGTTACTTTTTAACCATCAGCTATGGTATCAAAGGCACAGCTGCCGCACAGTTGATCTCTATTTCCGTCTACAATCTTATCCGGATAATTTTTCTCTGGAAGAAGTTCCGCCTGTTTCCTTTCACTGTGCAAACGATCTATACTATTTTGCTGGCAGCAGCCTGCTTTTTTGTTTGCTTATTTGCTTTCCGCGGCGTCGAAGGTATTCCCGGCATGTTTATACGGAGCACTGTCTTTATTGTCCTCTACGGAGCTGGCGTTTGGGGCATGAAGTTATCACCCGACTTAGCACCGGTGATAACGACTATTAAAAAGAAATTAGGAATTAAAAATTAATCGGCAGCAGCAACAGGCTGCTTGTCTTCTATTCTTCCAGCCCCGTAATAGCGTACGCTGTAATATTTTTCAGAAAGATCATTGACCATAACCCCTCTCGATACAGAAGCATGAATAAATTTATTGTGGCCCAGGTATACACCTACATGCGATATGCCGCGGCCGTTGGTATTGAAGAAAACCAGGTCGCCCTCTTCCAGTTCAGCCATTGATAATTTCCGGCTGATGCGGTATTGATCACGGCTTACCCTTGGCAGCGCATAGCCATACATAGCTGCATAAACAGCGCAGGTAAAGCCTGAGCAATCTACCCCGCTTTTGGTGTTGCCTCCCGAACGATAACGCACGCCATACCATTCATCTACTGCATCCAGCAGCGAACGGCTTGGCAATGATTCCACTTCTGTATTCATCAGCACAGCATATTTCAATTGTACGGCAGAAGCTGATTCAACCGTAGCGGCGCCTTTGCTGGCAGCCCTGCGGCCAGCCAATATCATATCCACTTCGTTCTGGGAAACAACAGGTTGCGCACCAGCAGGTGCCGGCGAGGCCATCACTACAGATTTTTCCTGTACAATCACCTTCGGCTCAGTACGCATTTCTGTTTTATCAGCCGAAGTGGCTGTTACTGAAATGTCATCAATAAATTTTGAGGATGAGGTAGCCGTCGGCTGAACCAGGTTGGTTACCTGCCTGCTACTTGTAAAGTTCAGCGGTTTAAAGGCACCACAACTGCTCAATAAAACTACAACCGCTAAAGCTGGTAAAACATTTTTAACCATTACGTCTTTCTTTTTAGGATGATTTCATGGGGCTTGCCGGTTTGTCTGCCAGCAGGCAAACCGGGTATTCTTCTCCGCGAAGTGGGCAAAAATACGGCCAACACTGTCAAAAAAGCCACTTTCTTCAAACGAATTTCCGGATTAAAAATTGCCGGGGCTTAAAATACTGTTTGCAAACGTTTTAGGAGCCTGCTTTTGGTGGTTTTTTGAGGAAAATCAAGTGCTGACAGGTGAAAATAATTGCCTATTATTGGTTTTTACTTGACTACCATGCAAACCTTACTATCCTTAATTACGATCTACTTCCTGGCGGCAGGCTGCCAGGGAGCGGCCAGCAAACAAACTGAGACTGGCGACACAGGCATTATTGTAGCAAAAAAGAAAGATACTATTCCACCGCTGCCTGTTTTAAGGCCCTACAGTGATATTGAATATGAGAAAAAAGAACTCCTTACGGCGGCCGGTGGTACCAAGTCTGTTCTATTTAATACGGCGGGTACCAAACTGTATGCGATGAACCTGGAAGGCATGAGTGTATATGAATTTGACCAGGCCAGCCGGAAGATTAGCAAAGAGTTTAAATTCACCCCCACTCGTGGTACGGGCTGGGATTATAACAAAAGCCGTCCAATTGCTTCGTTCCAGGAAAAACCGGTGGAAGCCTGCTTCAGTCATGATGATAAGATATTGTGGGTGTCGCTCCACAATGCGGATGGCATTGTGCCGATCTGGGTAAATGATTTTTCGAAAAATAATGCGGTTACTACGGCTGAGCAAAAGACAAAGCCGGTTACCGTTATCTATCCCGGCACAACAAAAAAAGATTCGTTCCGGGTTCCATTAATTGAAACAGGCAAGACGCCGAAAGTGATCTCACGCACAGCCGACAGCAAATACCTTCTGGTGAGCAATTGGCATAGCCGCAACACCAGTGTGCTGGAGATGGATGAAAATACCATGCCTTATGGAAAGGTTATCAGCACTATTCCTACTTCAGCTATCCCCCGCGGTATTGCCGTGGATGATAAAAACAAAAAATCATATATCGCCATTATGGGTGGCGCCAGCCTTAACGTGGTGGACAATACTACCTGGAAAAGTGAAAGCATCATGAATGTGTGGAGCAGCCCCCGCCATGTAGTGATGGATACCAGCGGGCATCTTTTTGTGTCTTATAACAGCCTGGGTACGATTGCCTGCATTGATGCGGCCAGTGGCAACCAGTTGTTTACCACAAAAACGCATGCGCAGCCACGTACCATTGTGCTGTCTAAAAATCACAAATTCATTTTTGTCACCTGCTACAGCAGCGACTATGTGGATGTGTACAAAATCAATGCTGATAACTTTGAGAAAGTGGCATCTTTGCCCTGTGGCGGGCACCCGGTAGGCGTGGATATCTACGAGAGCAACGACAAACTGGAAGCCTGGGTGTGCAGCTATAGCAGCGGCTCCATCAGTATTTACAGTTTTAAAAAGAAATAATCATGAAACGATATCTTGTTTTTGCCCTCATCGTCTTGGGTATGCAGGCTGCTGCGCAATCAAACTATGAGCAATACAAGATTTTACATGAAAAGAAAGATACGGCAGCAGTAAAAAAATTGCTGACCAAATGGGAAAAAGAGGAGCCCAACAATCCTGAATTATATACCAGCGGCTTTAACCATTATTTCGCCCGCAGTATGCAGGAAACTATTTCGCTGGATAAGGAGCAAGGCGATAAAGGTGGGTATACATTAAAAGACAGTGCAGGGAATGTGGCCGGTTTTCTTAACACAAGCATGTCGTACCATCCCAAACACATAGAGACTGCCTTTACTTATGCCAACAGAGGCATCGAAAAATTTCCTGACCGGCTGGATATACGGTTTGGCAAATGTTTCGTGTTGGGAAAATTAGAAGATTACGACAAGTTTACAGCCGAGATAATAAAAACAGTTGAGTACTCTGCGAAAAATAAAAACAGCTGGCTGTGGACAGAGAATGAAAAAGTAGAAAACCCTGAGACTTTCCTCCTGGATGGTGTGCAGGATTACCTGCTGCAACTGTATGATACTGAAAATGACGATTTGCTTAAAAACATGCAGGATATTGGTGAAGCTACATTGAGACTTTATCCAAACAATATTAAAATATTATCGACAACAGCCATCAGCTACATGTTGACGCAGGAATATGACAAGGCTATCAGGCACCTGAAGCAGGCTGAAAAAATTGACCCGACCGATTTCATTGTTTTGAACAATATTGCAGAAGGCTACAAGAGAATGGGCGATAAAGAAAACGCCATTAAATATTTTGAGCTGACGGCTAAATACGGAGACGAACGGGCTAAGAAAAGCGCCGCTGAAGCACTCAGGCAATTAAAGAATTAAATAAGATTAGTGAGCATGAAGTTTTCACATCTGCATGTGCATACCCAGTTTTCCCTGCTGGATGGAGCAGCATCTATACAGAACCTTTATAAAAAAGCGATCAAAGACGGACAGCCCGCCCTGGCCATCAGCGACCATGGCAATATGTTTGGTGTGTTTGAATTTGTGGCTGAAGCCTATAAAAACAAGGATGAAAACGGCAAGGTGAAAGTGAAGCCGGTTGTAGGCTGTGAATTTTATATTACTGAAAACCGCCACCAGAAAACATTTACCAAAGAGCAACGTGACAAGCGGCAGCACCAGATTCTGCTGGCTAAAAACGAAACTGGCTATAAAAACCTGATAAAACTTACATCGCTGGGTTTTATCGAGGGTATGTACAGTAAATACCCCCGCATTGACAAAGAACTCATTTTAAAATACCATGAAGGCCTGATTGCCACTACCTGCTGTCTTGGGGCTTCTGTACCGCAAGCCATTTTACGTAAAGGCGAGGAAGAAGGTGAGAATGAATTCAAATGGTGGCTCAATGTATTTCAGCAGGACTATTATGTAGAGTTGCAGCGGCATGGCATGCCGGAGCAGGATAAGGTAAACCTGGTGCTGATAAAACTGGCGAAGAAGTATAATGTGAAAATTATTGCGAGCAATGATTCACACTATGTGGAACAGGATGATTTCAATGCGCATGATATCCTGCTGTGTATTAATACCGGTGAAAAAATATCAACCCCGGCCCTTCGTGATTTTGTGGATGATGATGTAAACGTAAAAGACAAACGCTTCGCTTTCCCCAACGATCAGTTCTATTTTAAGACCACGGAAGAAATGAGCAAGGTCTTCAGCGATCTGCCTGAAGCGATTGATAATACCAATGAAATAGTAGACAAGGTTGAACTCCTGAACCTTACAAGGGATATCCTGCTGCCAAACTTCCCGATAGAAAAGCGTTTTCAGATTCACACCAGGGACGAAACGATCGGAAAATTTACTGTTACGGCTGAATCACAAAATCAGTGGGAGTACCTAAAGCATATCACCTACGAAGGTGCTGCTTTACGGTATCATGAAATGACGGATGAAATAAAAGACCGTATAGAGTTCGAGCTCTTCACCATTAAGACCATGGGCTTTGCCGGTTACTTCTTAATTGTGAGTGACTTCATCAAAGCCGGGAGAGATAAAGGGGTGTTTATTGGCCCGGGCCGTGGTTCTGCGGCTGGTTCTGTAGTGGCCTATTGTATTGGTATTACAAACATAGATCCGATCAAGTACAACCTGCTGTTTGAGCGTTTCCTGAACCCGGACCGTAAGTCCATGCCCGATATAGATACAGATTTCGATGATGAGGGCAGGCAAAAAGTAATTGATTACGTTGTAGAGAAATATGGCAAGAACCAGGTAGCCCAGATTATTACGTATGGTACAATGGCTGCCAAGATGAGTATTAAAGATGTGGCCCGTGTAATGGATCTACCATTGGCCGAATCCAATGCGCTGGCCAAACTGGTACCGGAAAGACCTGGTATAGAACTAAAGCGGGTACTTCATGCACCCATGAAAGCAAAAGAGGGCGAAAAATCACTGGAAGAAAAAGATGGATTGGGCAGTGATGATTTAGAGAATGTAAAACGCATCCGTGACATTTACAAGGATCTCGATTCGCCGGCCAGTAAAGTACTGCATGAGGCAGAAAGATTAGAAGGCTCGGTGCGCAATACAGGTATACATGCTGCAGGTATCATCATTGCACCCAAAGATTTGATGGAGCTGATACCGATTGCGGTGGCAAAAGATTCACCACTTTGGGTTACACAAATTGAAGGAAACGATATTGAAAGCGCAGGCGTTATCAAGATGGACTTTTTGGGATTAAAAACCCTGACCATCATTAAGAATGCGTTAGCACTTATCAAACTTAACCATGGTGTTGATATCAATATAGATGAGATACCACTGGACGATGAAAAAACATTCCTGTTATACCAGCAGGGTGCTACTATCGGTACATTCCAGTTTGAAAGCCCGGGTATGCAGAAATACCTGCGGGAACTGAAGCCTGATAAGTTTGGCGATCTGATTGCAATGAACGCCCTGTACCGCCCGGGTCCGCTCGCTTATATTCCCAACTTTATTGATCGCAAGCATGGCCGGGAAGCCATCAGCTATGACTTACCTGAGATGGAAGAATACCTGCAGGAAACATATGGCATCACCGTGTACCAGGAACAGGTAATGTTGCTGGCCCAGAAACTGGCCGGCTTTAGCAAGGGAGATGCAGACGTGCTGCGTAAAGCAATGGGTAAGAAACAAAAATCGGTACTCGATAAAATGAAAACCCAGTTTATCGAGGGTGCCACTAAAAATTCATTACCTGCTGAACGCCTGGAAAAAATCTGGACGGACTGGGAGGCCTTTGCGCAGTATGCCTTCAACAAATCGCATTCTACCTGTTATGCCTATGTGGCCTACCAGACAGCTTACCTGAAATCACATTACCCCTCTGAGTATATGGCTGCGGTGCTGAACAACGCCGGCAGTATTGACAAGATCACTTTCTTCATGGAAGAATGTAAGCGGATGGGGTTAAAAGTACTGGGGCCGGATATCAATGAATCGCTGAAAGGTTTTGCTGTAAATAAAAAAGGCGAAATCCGTTTTGGTTTAGGCGGGCTTAAGGGTGTGGGTGAAGCAGCCGTGGAAAGCATCATTGAAGAACGAAACAGGAAGGGGCCGTTTGCTAACATATTTGATTTTATCAAACGGATTAACCAGCGTACTGTAAATAAAAAAACGCTGGAAAGCCTGGCTTATGCAGGTGGCTTTGACTGTTTTCCTGAGCATCACCGGGCGCAGTATTTCAATGTGCCGGATGGCGAAAGCATTAACGGCCTGGAAAAAGTAATTAAGTACGGTCAGGTAATGACGGCGCAAAATACCACCAGCACCAATACTTTATTTGGAGACTTACCGGTGAGTATGGAAATACCGCCGCCCCGTATACCCGACTGTGCGACCTGGCCATTGACCGTACAATTGGATCATGAAAAAGAAGTGGCGGGCATATTTCTGAGTGGCCACCCGCTGGATAATTACCGTTTTGAAATGAAGCATTATGGTGTAACCACTATTGCTGATTTTAATGAGTTTAAAGACTCCATAAAACTGCAGGCCAATCCCGGCCGTGCATTCAGACTGGTGGCATTGGTTACATCGGCACAGCACCGGGTAGCCAAGAGTGGTAATAAATACGGGCAGTTTATTATCGAAGACTATTCGGGCAAAACAGAATTCCCGTTGTTTAGTGAAGATTATATGCGCCTCTCTCCCATCCTGCAACAAGGCAGCACTGTTTTAATAACTGGCTATCTGAAGCCACGCTTTAACCGGGATGAATGGGAGTTTAAGATCAATAGTGTATCACTGGCTGAAACCATGAAGCGGGTAATGACCAAACAGGTAAGTATTGAAGCGCATCCAAAAGCGATTAGCGAAGAAGTGGTGGCTTTTGTCGAAAAGAATGTCAAATACCATCCCGGTAAAACCGCATTGCGCTTCAGCCTTGCTGACCCGAAAGAGAAGATCAAGATCAGCCTGGTGTCAGTGCATGCAGGTTTTGAAATGAATGAAGAGATGATTGATTTCTTGAATAATAAACCCGATCTGGACGTACAGGTTGTTACCGTATAATCACAAAGCGGGTGTAGGCTTGCGGGGTTGTATAATCTTTTAAAAGCCAATTATTACGATATAAGGAAAAAAACCGCCAGTTTGGTTATCCTTAACAGTTAAAACTGCCAATTTTTCAACGAAGCAGACAAGTTGTACACAAATCCACGTTATACCTGTGTGATAGTAGGAATGGGCTTAAATTTGTCCCCTTGTTTGTATAAATCACCAGTTTAAAACAAATTAAAAAACTATAAAATGGCAAAAGAATTCACTGATTCAAATTTCAAGTCTGATGTGCTGGAATCCAGCAAGCTTACTGTAGTTGATTTCTGGGCAGAATGGTGCGGTCCTTGCCGTGCAATCGGACCAGTTATTGAAGAATTGAGCAAAGAGTATGATGGTAAAGCCAATATCGGCAAACTGAATGTTGACCACAATCCTGAAGTGTCTATGAACTATGGCATTACTTCAATTCCTGCTATCCTCTTTATCAAGGACGGCCAGGTGGTTGACAAACTGGTAGGCGCACAACCTAAATCAAACTTTGTAAAAAAGATCGAAGCGCATATATAAGAAGAAGACGCTGATAAGAAATCCCAAATTCCTTATGGAGTTTGGGATTTTTGTTTGGAATATTCAATACCTTACTGATTAAACATTTCTTTATATGACAGCTGTCAAACTTGCTTGCCTTCCCGTTTTAGCTTTACTTTTCTTTTTTGGCAACAGGCCTGCAGAAAAAGGAAACATGTCAACGGCAAATCCACCCCATATACTTACCATCCTTTTTTCAAAGGCAAGCAATATCTATTACTATGAAAATGAGCTGGAGATTAATGAAAACATGAATAATTTTAAATCTTCCACATCAAAGCTTATCCTAAAGGTGGCCTTCGCCAACAAACATTGGGCAGCTGAGAATAATAAGCCATTTGAAATTAGCATAAAAACATACCATCTGCCGTCGCTAAATAAATCAGCTGTATATGCATTAGATAGCCTTAAGAGAGCTTATACATATACAATGGTTCAGATATCGGAAGAAGAAAAACAACTGGTTGACATATCAGATGAATACATAAAAAAACCGGCACAATAGGCCGGTTTCGTAAATGTATTTTATAATAACTAAGCCAGTTTCAGCTCAGCCTTATTCTTGACAATAATATTGTATGCCGCTAATATAACCGGCAGAAAAACAAAGGTTGCTATCAGTGAATTGCGGTAGAAAGGCAATGCTGCATCATAACAAGCCATCAGCCCATTGAAACTTTTAGCATAAACAGCTTCCGTAGTATTGCGCCATACGAGGAAGTTTGAGGCGAGGAAATACAAAGTAGGTGCAACAACCGCCCCGATGGCCAATCCTGTATAACTTCTTCCTTTCAGCCACAAGCCGGCAAGTGTGCAAAGCAATAATAACAGGTAGTTAACCCATTGGCCTTTGTAAAAGCCGGAATAGGGAAACCAGCCCTGTGTATAGAGTACCTGTATCAGCACATCACTGATGAATAAAGCTATCAAAGGCAGCAAGAACGACATTTCCTTCTGGCGGATAACCAGGCCAGAAAACAAAGCGATAGCAATAACAGGAGAAAAGCCTGACCACTCCAGGTCGGGACCAAAGAAGAATTTACAGGCCGTGGCTATCGCTGCTAACAAAAGGGTAAAAAGGATATGTTTACCAGTTAATTTCATTTCAAGTTATTTAAAGGGCAAAAATAAACGAATTGCCGGTATCCGGGCCCATATTTCTTCACGGTTGTGAACAAGTGATGGCGGTTTGTCTTCACTCTCCCGCGGCCATAAATAAGGTGCAATCTTCCAAAGCCATTATTGTAACAGCAGCGCCCTCAGTAGCCACTGCAGCCGGACTGCCGGAACGCAGGGTTACACTTGTACTCCCGGCTGTGAATGCGGCTTCGCCATTTGTAAGTAATACAATTTCCGGTTGGTGGCAGCTGAATGTTTTTGTTTGCCCCTTCAGCAGTCGTATCATCCGCAACGCAAAGTCCGGTACGGGTACACGACAGGAAAAAAATTCACCTTCTGCCACATCATAGCCCTGAATATCGGGGTGCAGTGGTTCACATTTCACATGCTTAAGCAATTCCGGTACATCAATATGCTTAGTGGTCAGGCCTCCTCTCAATACATTATCTGAGTTGGCCATTATTTCCACGTTCTGCCCCTCTAAGTATGCATGTGGTACACCTGCTGCCTGGTAAATAGCTTGACCGGGCTTTAGCTCAACAAGATTGAAAAGATAAATGGAGAAAATACCCCGGTCTATATTTCCGTTTTTGTTATAGGTGGCTGCAGCCCGTTGTACCCAAAAATCCTCATCAGATTTATCGGGACTATCCGTTTCATATATGGAAGCCATATTGTCCAGCAATGGCTGCAATATGCGGTTTACCTCTGCCTGTGGCATTTCCATTACATATTTATACAGCCCTGCATAACCGGATGAATTAAATACAGCCAGCAGCTCACGCAGCTCTACCACGTTTAGTAAAGTATATACTAATTCTTCCTGCGGTTTAAACCCGTGCAATAGCCAAAACTCATTTAATGCGACCATCAGTTCCGGCTTGTGGTTTGCATCTTTATAGTTACGTTGTGGCGCATCAAGCGGTATACCCGCAGCTGTTTCTTTCGCAAACTCCACGACGGCCGCCTCTTTGGACGGATGTACCTGTATGGACAGCATATCCCGCACATCCAGCACTTTAAGCAAATAGGAAAGATTACCAGTTATGTCTTGCAGCTCCACCCGATTTTTTTCATCAATTTCCACTATCCCGTTGCCGAGCGGGTGAGTACCCATCCAGTATTCGGCGAAAGGCCTCTTTTCATCGTTGAACTGGTTTAATAGCCTTGGTATATAGTCATATCCACCCCAGTCATAATGCTTCACCACACCTTGTAAATGATAAATTCCCGTCATGCTTTCTTAAATTGGCGTAAAGATAAGTATGGCATTGCATAATGATTTGGGAAAAGAGGGCGAAAAGCTGGCAGTGGAATGGTTGCAAAAGAAAGCGTATACCATACTGCATTGCAACTGGCGTTATTCGCACTACGAGATAGATATTATTGCAACGAAGGGAAAATTCCTGCACTTCGTGGAAGTAAAAGCCAGAAAACACGCAGCATTCGGTTATCCGGAAGACAGCGTTACGAAGAAGAAATTTAAACATCTGCAAAAAGCTGCTGATGAATACCTGCACCTGAATCCCGGGCATCAGTGGATACAATATGATGTTCTCGCCATTACATTACACCAGGGAAAAGAGGCGGAGTATTTTTTGATTGAAGATGTTTTTCTATAGTTAATAACTTATAGCTAACAGATAATAGTTAGGGAGTTTGCTAATCTGAATTTTCCTACCGGATTGGTAGAAACTGCTATGCTTTTACCCGGTCCATCATTTTTTCTACCAGGCGGTAGGTGGCGGGACAGTATTCTACATTCTGCTTATGTATATGCACGAAGTCTTTAAATTTTTTGCTAAGGTGCGGAAAGCCGGAGCAGTCGGCCGGGCGTACTTCATAGATACTGCATTTATTGTCCTTAAGGTTTAAAAACTGGCAGGGCTCTGTTTTATTCAGCCAGTCACGTTCACCACCTCTTTCTCTACGTAACCATTTTTTTTGAAATGCTTCCACCGACATTCCCAGATATGCGGATATCCGTTTCATATCCTGGTTGGTAAATGTGGGTGTCATGGTTTTGCAGCAATTGGCACATTGCAGGCAATCCGTTTCTGCCCATACTTCTTTTTCCAGCCCGGCAATTTTCCCATCCAGCCCTTTCGGATTTGCTTTCTCTACCCTGGACAGGTACAGGCGCATCCTGCGCTTTTCTGTTTTTACTTTGGTCTTGAAAGATGGTAAATGTATCGGCTTTAACGTACTCATTGGTCGAAGATAGGCATTCATTGTTCCCGGCCAAACGAGACAAAAGATTTTTAAGCAGGATTGTACCCAATGTTTATTTTTGTGAACAACAAAATTCATACAAATGAAAAAGGCCCTCATTGCTTCGGTAGCTATAGCATTTACTGCGTTGACTGTTACTTCCTGCGGTTCCTCCAAATCAGATGACGGACCCAAACCGCTCTGTGATACTACAGCCTGCCTGAAAGACACACTGAAGTTTACCGGCACTACCCCGCAGAAACCATATTTATGGATTGTTGCTAACGGTTGTAAACCCGGCAAAGTAATCAGGAGCTATACCGGCATGGGTGCTGAACTTACCACGGATTTCGGTTTTGATATTGTAAAGGTGAATAAGGATTACCTGCGTTGTCTGTTCAAAGGCAACGACTACGTCTGGGTTATTTTTAATGACTGTGTTACCGGCCGCGGGTACCAGATGAAACTTCCTTTCAGTAAAACCGGCACGATCAGCAAACGTCAGAACGGATTAAACAACCTGGATCCAAAATTTTCAGTAGCTGATAATATGATTGCCTATACGGATCGCGGTAATATTTTTGTTGAAGATGTATCCACCGGCAAAACGGCGATGATGACTTTCGGAAAATCTATTGAAATAGATTACTATGCTATTCACGAAAGTATCGATTCGGTAAACATCACCGGCCAGCGTATTTGGGCGAAAATAAAAAGGGGTGAAAATTGGGAAGTAGTTGAACAGGCTATCACCCTTGCTGATCCGGCCCCTGCTAAATAAGCAGATAATTCACCATTATGTGGGAGCCATATAAAAAAGGATTTAAAGCATGGCTGCAACTGGAGAAATCGCTTTCAGGAAATTCTGTAGAAAGTTACCTGCGTGACCTGGAACACTTTACCAACTACTTGCTGAATACCGGCAATGCAAAAGCACCGGCAGCAATAACACTTGACGATTTACAATCCTTCATCAAAGAAATTGCCACCATCGGGCTGGCACCGGCATCGCAGGCCAGGATGATATCCGGCCTGCGTTCGTTTTATAAATATTGCCTGCTGGAAGATATTGCCGCCAAAGATCCAACGCTATTATTAGAAGCGCCCAAATTAAAAAGGGCCTTGCCAGATGTACTTAGCTTTAGCGAGATAGAAAATATCATCGGCCAGATTGATCTTAGTACAAACGAAGGGGGACGAAATAAAGCCATACTGGAAACCATGTACAGCTGCGGGCTCCGCGTCAGCGAAGTGGTGAACCTGAAGATTTCACAATTGTATACTGACCTCGGTTTTATACGGGTAACCGGTAAAGGTGACAAAGAAAGGCTGGTGCCTATTGGCGATTCAGCGGTGAAGTATATCAATATCTACCGTAAAGATATCCGGGTGCATACATTGCCCAAGAAAGGAAATGAGGATATTCTTTTTTTAAATAAAAGAGGCACCAAACTTTCCCGTGTTATGATCTTTTATATTATCAGGGACCTGGTACAAAAAGCCGGGATCGCCAAAGTGGTGTCCCCGCATACGTTCCGGCATTCATTTGCAACACATTTAGTAGAGGGTGGTGCAGACCTGCGTGCAGTACAGGAAATGCTGGGCCATGCAAGTATTACCACGACCGAGATTTATACCCATCTTGACAGGGAATTCTTAAGGAAGACGCTGGAGCATTTTCACCCGGCGTATAAGTGAGCCTTGTTATTCTTTATTCTTCGTATCCATCACAATTTTATTTCGCTTCAGGTATTTACCAACCGATAACCCGAAAGCCCGGTGCTTTACGATTGGACCGCCATCCGCATTGTTGATACTGGCAGCACCCATCGTGTATTGGCCGTAAATAAAGAAACTCCCACCGATCTCAAATCCGAGGTGGGCATTAAGGTTGGCTGAATACCGGCCATAATTGCCAGGAGCCCATGACATATTGCGGCTTACAGAAGTGCCATTTTTCAGATCAAATTTTTCTTTGCCGACTAATTGAAAATCGAGCGAAGGCCCGATGCGAATAAAGGCATGGGATGGGTTTTTGCCAAAATCATACTGCAACATCGCCGCCAGTTCAAAACTATGTATGGTTGTATTATTATTGACAGCATTAACATCCGGTGGAAAAGCGCCATTCTTCAGTGTAACATCATACCCTTTCATGCTATAAAATGCCGAAGGATAAAAAAACAGGTTTTCATCAAACGGCACTTTCATGGCCAGCCCCGCCTGTCCACCCATTTTCATGTCTACATCCTGCTTTTGCTTATTTACTAAATACTTGGCACTGGTAGCCTGGACACCCGCAAAAACAGCAACCTGGTTTTGTGCATAATTTTTAAAACTCAATAAAAGCAGGAGAAAAAAACTAAATATGTAACGCATAAATATTCAATGATAATTGTCTGCAATAGGGCAGATCCGCCATCCCGGTTGATGCCCGGTGCGGGGGTAAAAGTAGAGATAATGGCCGGGCTTTGCAAGCCTTTGATTATTTATTCGCCGGATCCTTGATTTCGGCAGACGAGTTGTAGGCTGCTGATTGCCCCTTCGCTATAGAGAGGGTTTTCCATCCTTTATTCTTCAGAATTTTGGCGATGTAGACTATCTGGCCAATATGATACGGATAATGCGCCAGTTGACGGTTGATGGCATCGATCACGGTGAGCTCTTCCTGGCGGATGGTAACCACTTTTTTTAAATCCTTTTTCTTTAGTGAAGCAAGCGTGGTCAAAAAACAATCCCAGCCTTTCTCCCACTGATCCAGCACTTCTTGTTTTGATTGTTTCCCCGTTTCAAATTCTGCATCACGCTGCCGCCACTCCTTTTCTCCATCTTCGGTCAGAAAATTTGTCCAGCGGCTAAGCATGTTGCCCGCCAAATGCTGCACAATGATGGCCACACTATTCGACTCTTCATTCGGCTGGTAATGCATATCCCATTCTCCAAGCTGTTCGAGTGTTTTATCACCAAGGCTCTTGTAATACTTCAACCGCTTAATGGCTGTTTCTAAAAAATCTTTGCCGGTGCTCATACTTGAATATTGATGCCTGATAGTTGATTTGTTGAATATTTTTGAGTTCCTTCTTTAGCCTTCGTATACCTAGTACCCCTCTGCTGCATCATCCCCCCGCTTATCCGCCACCGCTTCAAATTTTCCATCGGGCATCACTTTTATAATCTCGGTGCGGCCTATCCCTCCCCTTTCTGTTGCAAAGACATAACCCATTTTTTGCAGGGCTGTTTTTACTGCCGGGGGAAAGCCTTTTTCGGTGACCAACTCATCGGGCAGCCACTGGTGATGAAACTTGGGTTTGTACACCGCATCCTCTGTACTCATATTAAACTCGAGTATATTTATCAGTGTCTGGAATATTTGTGTAGGAATAGTTGTACCACCCGGTGTACCTACTACGATAAATGGCTTGTTGTCTTTTAATACAAGTGTGGGTGTCATAGAACTCAGCATTCGCTTGCCCGGCTTAATAGCGTTGGCCTCACCGCCTACGGCGCCATACATATTCGGTACACCAGGCTTGATACTGAAGTCGTCCATTTCATCATTCAAAAAGAAACCGGCACCGCCTACCACAGTACGGCTGCCGTATGAATTATTTAAGGTGGTTGTTACGGCGACAGCATTCCCCTCTTTATCTATTACGCTCAGGTGTGTTGTTTCTTCACTTTCTGCCCTAAGTGCCACGCCTGGTTTTATGTCCGTGCTGGGTGTGGCCTTGTTTGGGTTATACGTTCTCATCCGCTCCTGCAGGTACACTTCATTGCTGAGCATATTTACAGGTACTGTATAGTAGTCCGCATCGCCCATGTATTCAGCCCGGTCGGCAAAAGCACGGCGCTCCACTTCCGTCATCAATTGTACAGCCTGCACCGAATGAAATCCCATTGACGCTATATTCCTGTCCTCCACCATTTTCATCATCTGGTTCAGCAATAAGCCACCGCTGCTTGGCATGGGCATTCCGACCACCTTATATCCTTTGTACATGAAGGAATGTGGTGTCCTGTATTTTGCCTGGTAATTTTTCAAATCGGCATAGCTGATGATGCCCCCGCCCCTTTTCATTTCCGCTACGATCAGCCTTGCTGTTTCCCCTTCATAAAAACCAGCCTGCCCTTTTTCTTTGATCCGTTTTAATGCATTGGCTAAATCAGTTTGAATTAATGTATCACCCTTCTTCCATGTATCTTTTACAAATACAGGCATTACAGTATTTAGTTTTTTCAATTCATCCTGCAAGCCATTTAATGATTTGGCTTCCCGTTCACTGATCACAAATCCTTTTTCTGCCAAATCAATAGCCGGTTGCACCAGTTTCTCAAAAGGCAGTTTAGCATATTTATGGGCGGCAAATAAACCCGCTACCGTTCCGGGTACGCCAGACGATAAATGCCCGTCCTGGCTTTTATCGGTTCTTGCCGTTCCATCGGGATCGAGGTACATATCACGATGGGACGAACCCGGCGCCATTTCCCGGTAATCGAGCGATACCAGTTCACCATTACTTAATCTTGCCACCATAAAACCACCACCGCCGAGATTGCCGGCATTGGGATATACAACGGCTAATGCCAGCTGTGTGGCAATAGCTGCATCTACGGCATTGCCTCCATTTTTTAATACTTCCACACCTACTTTACTGGCTAAGGGGTGGGCAGACACCACGGCTCCATTCTCAGCTATAGTCTTTTTCTGAATAGTATACTGGTAAGGACTGATGGCCTGTCCCGCCGTTTTTTGTGAGCCGTTACAGGCTATGATGGCCGCTACGCTTGTTAACAAGGCGCCCCGTTGTATAAGTGTGTGCATATGTCTATGAAAGATGAAGCTTAAAGCTACAGAAAATACGATAACCCGCCTGTGCTATATCGGCCATCGGTCGAATTGTTAAGGTTAAAAAAATGAAGGATAAACGGAAAAATATCCTTCCTGCACATCGCTTATATTCGCTGAATAAACTCATACTGCATGCGCAGATTTTTTCTTCTTATCGCCGGTTCACTTTTTTTATCGTCTTCTTTGTTCTCACAGGCGCCTGGCAGCTGGACTTCGGCTGAAATTTACCAAGCTATCCGCAAGCTGAATGTGCTGGGCTCTGTGCTTTATGTCGCTGCACACCCGGACGATGAGAATACAAGGCTTATTACGTACCTCTCAAAAGATAAATTGTACCGTACCGGCTACCTTTCCTTAACAAGGGGCGACGGCGGTCAGAACCTGATAGGTGATGAGCAAGGTATTGAGCTGGGACTAATTCGTACGCAGGAGCTGCTTGCCGCAAGACGGGTGGATGGTGGCGAACAATTCTTTACCCGTGCCTACGATTTTGGCTATTCTAAAAATCCGGAAGAAACCTTTACTAAATGGGACAGGGAAAAAATACTGGCCGATGTGGTATGGGTTATCCGTAAGTTCCAGCCGGATATTATTATCAACCGCTTCCCGACCACCGGCGAGGGCGGGCACGGACATCATACGGCTTCAGGCATTTTGGCGAATGAAGCTTTTGCAGCTGCTGCCGATCCAAGCCGTTTTCCAGAACAGCTGAAGTATGTTTCCGTATGGCAGGCGAAGCGTGTGCTATGGAATACGTTCAATTTTGGCGGGAACAATACACAACGGGAAGATCAGTTTAAGGTAGACGTAGGTGGTTATAACCCACTACTTGGAAAAAGCTATGGTGAGATTGCTGCCGAAAGCCGCAGCCAGCATAAGAGCCAGGGTTTTGGTGTGCCAGCAACCAGGGGTGAATCGTTGGAATATTTCAAAGCCACTAAAGGTGATCAGCCGGCGAATGATTTAATGGATGGTGTTGATTTAAGCTGGGGCCGTGTACCCGGAGGCGATAAACTGGCAGCTGCAGTTGATTCAATTGCAAAAAATTTCGACCTGCTGCATCCGGAATATTCGGTAGCGTCGCTGGTAAATTTGTACAAACGTGTAAAAGCATTGCCGGACAGCTATTGGAAAGCGCAGAAACAAAGGGAAATATACCAGCTCATTGCACAATGCAGCGGATTATTTTTAGATGTAACGACTACCGAACAATTTGCCGTACAAACCGATTCTGTTCGTTTCAATTTTTCGTTCAATAACAGGCTGGGTACTGATGCGTTTGTAAAACAGGTCACTATTGATGGCTTTGATACCTTGTTGAGCCGCAAGATGGAAAAAAACCGCAACATCACTTTTTCTAAAACAACCTATGTACCGCCCACGAAGGCCGTAACTCAGCCTTACTGGCTGGAGAAAAAAATGGAAGAAGGTTATTTTAATGTGGAGGATCAGAATAAGATTGGGCAACCGGATGCCGAACCGTCTTTTACTGCCTATATCCTGGTGAGTATATACGGTGAGACGTTTTCGTTTGCCAGGCCGGTGAAGTATAAGTTTACCGACCCTGTGAAGGGGGAGATATACTGGCCGCTTGTGGTGATGCCGCCTGTAGAATTCAATTTCGTTGAAAACAATAATTTATCGTTGAATGATTCTGTTGTAAAAACACAGTTACATTTTGTGTCGAATGTAAAAGATTCAGTGGCGTATAAAACCACATTCAACGCATCCGCCAACTGGCTGGCTGGCAGAAAAGAATTTACCTATGGCACCTGGGGTAAAAACTATTCCAACTATGCTTCCGCGGATTTTCGCCCAAAAAATAAAGGCATGAGCCTCAAAGAAGATGTTTCCATCAATGTCAGAAAAGATGACAAAGAGATTTATGCGGGTGAAAAGAAAATAATAAAATATGATCATGTCCCGGCTATTACCTACTTCAAAGAAGCTTCAGCACATCTTATTCAGATTAATTTAAAAACCTATAACAAAAAAATCGGCTATATCACAGGTGCCGGCGACAAAGTGCCGGAAGCATTGGAACAAATGGGTTATGAAGTGGTAATGCTGGGCAATAAAGAACTAACCAGGAACAACCTGAACCAGTTTGATGCCATCATTACCGGTGTACGGGCTTACAATACGCACGACTGGATGAACAACCATTATGAGAAGCTGATGAAGTATGTGCAGGAGGGCGGCAACCTGATTGTACAATATAATACCAGCAGCAATATCGGGCCGGTACGGGCTAAGATTGCTCCCTATAACTTCAATATTACCCGCAACCGGGTAACGGATGAAAATGCAACAGCGACGATTTTAAAACCAGAACACCCGGTTTTTAATTTCCCGAATAAAATAACAGATGAAGATTTTAAAGGCTGGATACAGGAACGCAGCATCTACCATGGCAGTGACACCAGTGGTAAGTTTGAAAAATTGATCGGCTGGGCAGATCCCGGTGAAAAATCAGATGATGGCAGTTTACTTGTAGCGAAATATGGTAAAGGCTGGTTTACCTATACCGGTATTGTATTCTTCCGGGAATTACCAGCGGGTGTGCCCGGTGCCTATCGCTTGCTGGCCAACCTGATTGCATTGAATAAAAAGAAAGGGTTCTGATGGCAGCAGAAAAAAAAGGAATAACCAAAAGTGAGATGGCTTATGTTTTTGCCATCATCCTCGGCCTTGTCATAGGGGTTCTGATAAAGCGGGTAAAAGTGGGTATTATGATCGGGCTGGTGCTTTGTGTGTTAATAGGCCTTTCAACCATTATGCGGCTTCTTAGAAATAAATGAATATACCTGATAACGATAAAGCGCCATTTTTTAAAAGCTGGACAGGCTGGTATGTGTTTGTGATTGTATTCCTGCTCCTGCTTATTATCCTGTTTTATTTTTTTACTAAACGATTTGCATGAGCCAGCTCGACTGGATAGTACTGATTGTAACGCTGCTGGCCATTATTTCTTATGGCTTGTACAAAAGCCGTACTTCCCGTAACCTGGACGGATACTTTCTTTCTAACCGGAGCCTGCCCTGGGGATTGATATTACTCAGCATCATGGGTACGCAGGCCAGTGCCATTACGTTTTTATCTGCACCCGGGCAGGCTTATACCGACGGGATGCGCTTTGTGCAATATTATTTTGGCATACCACTGGCTATGGTGGTAATCTGTATATTTTTTGTGCCTGTTTTCAGCCGCATGAAAGTGTATACAGCTTATGAGTATTTAGAAACCCGTTTCGATGGCAAGACCCGCACTCTGACTTCTATGCTCTTTCTTCTGCAAAGGGGTGTGTCAACGGGTATCAGCGTATTTGCACCCTCTATCATCTTATCTTCTTTACTTGGCTGGAATATTTACTGGACCAATATTTTCATGGGCGGGCTGCTGGTTATCTATACCATGAGCGGCGGTGCAAAAGCCGTGGCCTATACGCAACAACTGCAGTTAATCATCATTTTCATTGGTATGTTTCTCGCTGCATATATGGTGGTGCGTATGCTGCCAGACAATGTAGGCTTTACTGAAGCATTAGAAGTAAGCGGGAAACTCGGCAGGCTGAATACATTTACCACCGGCTTTGAAAAAACAGGGAGCTTTGACTGGAGCGACCGCTACAATATTTTCAGCGGCGTCATTGGCGGTTTCTTTTTAGCCCTCTCCTATTTTGGGGCCGACCAAAGCCAGGTAGGCCGCTACCTCACCGCCAAATCCCCCAGGGAAAGCAAGATGGGACTGCTGATGAACGGGCTGGTGAAAGTGCCCATGCAGTTTTTGATATTGCTGATTGGCGCATTAGTCTTTACCTTTTACCAGTTCAATAAGGCGCCGCTTTTTTTTAATGACAACGGTTTAAAGAAATTACAAAATTCCCGGTACGCTGATTCCCTGGTGCTGGTACAGCAGGAGTATGATGCTGTATTGTTGCAAAAGCAATCGGCCGTTGTTGCATATACCACAACAGCAAAAGGAGATGCATCTCTCCTTGAGCTCCGAACCCTGCAAAAAAAATCAGACAGCCTGCGCAAGAAAGTGAAGGACTGGCTTGATACAAAGGAGATGGGTAAGGATGGCAATGACACAAATTATATTTTCCTGCGTTTTGTAGTAGACAACCTGCCCGCCGGATTAGTGGGGTTGCTGATAGCCATTATCTTTCTTGCCTCCTGGGGCAGTATTGCCGCTGCTATCAACTCGCTGGCTTCATGCACCATGATCGATTTCCACCGTCGTTTTACTAAAAAGAAAGACAGCAATGAAGCAGAATACCGCCTTTCAAAAATGTACACATTGCTCTGGGGTATTTTCTGTATCATAATAGCCATGTACACGTACAACCTGGGCAACAGCCTGATTGAAACCGTTAACGAACTCGGGTCGCTGTTTTACGGAACCATTTTAGGCGTCTTTCTCGTTGCTTTCTTTATGAAGAAAATCAGCAATGGCCATGTCGTCTTTTACGCAGCCCTGCTTACCCAATTGATGGTATTAATTATATACATCATGTCAAAAACGAAAGTCATCGGGCTCGGCTTTCTATGGCTTAACCCAATTGGCGCTTTCGGGGTTGTACTATTCGCCTTGCTGCTGAATACGTTTATAAAAAAAGCCCCGCAACAGGTGCAGGGCTAGTCTGTCGGTTCAGTTTTACTTATTTTAACTCTGCCAGTAATTTTTCGTTCAGCTTCACGTAGTCATCGTTCTTTGCGTCGGTAGCCAGTTGCTTTGATTTTTCAGCTGCAGCCCTTGCTTCGTCTTTCTTACCCAGTTTGGCCAGGCAGTTGGCCCGCTGATGGTGGATCCAGAAAGCTGAAGGGTTAGCTTCTACTGCTTTATCAAACCATGCCAGGGCCTGGTTCATATCTTTTCCATTATCCATGTAGTACATGGCCGCTCCGAAATAGGGACGGTTATCTTTATTCATCAGCTGATCTATTTGACCCATTACTTTGGTATCAATATCTGTTGTAATCGGCAATGATACGGCTGTTTTATCCCACATGATATGCAGTTCGCAGCTATTGGCTTTTATATTGGCAAATTGCATGGTAAAAGTTTCCATAGCGTCGTCCATATTCATGGTATTAGCCTGCACCCGTACCACATCCTGGTCTTGCTTGTAGGCGGCGGGGCTGGTTACATCTGTTTGTTTAGAAATAATCAGCGTCCAGCTTTTTTTATCAGGGATGCTCAGCAGGCCGTATTTGCCGGCTTTAATCTTTGTTCCACCAATGGTCACATCGTCACCAAAGGTGAGTGTGGTGGCCTGGTTGGCACCAGTACGCCATATGGCACCGAAAGGTACAAGGTCGCCATATATTTTTCTTCCTTTCATACCGGGGCGTGAATAGGAAAGTTCAACAGTGGACAGCCCAAAATTCTGTTTGATGGTTTGTGTTGGGCTGGGTTGTGGTGTGTTCAGCTGTGCCGAAGCTGTGAGCATGACTATGGCAGCAGTCAGTGTTAGCGCTAATTTCTTCATAGTAAAATTTTTTTTGTTAGAAGGACCCTTTTGAGGCACCCAAAGGTAAGGGAACGGCGAAATGGCTGGAAAATAAAAAGCCGCCCTGGCATGGGCGGCCTGTATTATTTCCTGAAAGTGAAAATTAATTCACCCTTTCATCATCATTCCGTGGCTCCTCGAGGGCACCAGTGTCCCTGTCGGCAATAATATCCGGATCAATTTCGGCGATGTTTTCCTCCACTATTTCTTCCGGTTCGACTGGCGTCACTTCAATTTTTTCTTCTACAAGCGGTTCTTCAACCGGTGCAGGTGCTGGCTTCGGCGCTACTTTTTGCACAAGCCGCTGCACTACTTTTTTTGCTGCTTCTTTTTTCTCCTCCACTTTCGCTGCCACATTATCCACTATTTTTTTCGCCGTCTCTTTTTTCTCCACCACTTTCTTTGCTACTTTGGCCACTACTTTTTGGGCGGCTACCTTTTTCTTCTCTATTTTCTTAGCAACTTTCTTTACAGTTTTCGTTGCTGCTGCTTTTTTCTTGGCTACTTTTCGTGCGACTTTCTTCACTACTTTTTTGGCAGCTTTAACGGCCTTTTTCCCTGCAGATTTAGCTTTCTTCACTACTTTCTTTACCGTTTTACCTGCAGCCTTTTTAACAGGCTTTGCTTTCTTCTTTACAGCAGCTTTTTTACTGGCTACCTTCTTTACTACTTTCTTTACTGCTTTTTTAACGGCTTTCTTAGCTGCTTTTTTCTTTACTGGTTTGGCTTTTTTCTTTGTTGCCATGATCGTATGATTTAATGATTTGAGATAATTAAATGGCGGTTACTAAAATTAATGCAAGCAGTTAGTAAAAACCAATGCAGCGGGAGTTATTTTTAAAATTAACACTCCGGGAGGCTCAGGGGTACATTCACGGCCAGTCCACCGTCGGCCGTTTCTTTATACTTGTGGTTCATGTCAAGGGCCGTATCCCACATCGTTTTTATGACAGCATCCAGCGATACTTTGGCAAAGTCGGGGGTGCTTTGCAGGGCCAGTTGGGAGGCCGTTATGGCTTTAATGGCCCCCATAGTATTGCGTTCTATACAGGGTACCTGTACCAGGCCGGCAATGGGGTCGCAGGTAAGGCCAAGATGGTGTTCCATGGCTATCTCTGCAGCCATCATCACTTGCTTTTGTGAGCCCCCCATACATTCGGTAAGGCCTGCAGCTGCCATGGCAGATGATACACCTATCTCAGCCTGGCAACCACCCATTGCTGCAGATAAGGTCGCCCCTTTCTTAAATATGCTGCCAATCTCTGCGGCTGTAAGCAGGAACTGCATGATTTTTTCTTCTTTATTCCCATCACAAAAAGCAATGAAGTATTGCAGTACTGCGGGGATAACGCCTGCTGCCCCATTGGTGGGAGCAGTAACCACACGGCCAAAAGAAGCATTTTCTTCATTCACGGCAAGGGCAAAACAGCTTACCCAATCTAAAGTGTATTTAAAGTTGTTACCGCCAGACCGGATTACCTGCAACCATGATTCGTAATCGGAATAGCCGGATCCTGCCGTCAGTTTTTTGTTCAGGTCAAAACCACGGCGTTTTACATGTAAACCGCCGGGCAACACCCCCTTTGTGTGGCAGCCCCGGTAAATACACTCCTTCATTACCTGCCATATGTTCGATAAGCCTTCTTTTATCTCTTTTTCTGTACGCCATACCAATTCGTTTTCCATCACAATTTCACTAACGGGCATGCCTGTTTTGATACACCAATGCAGCAAATCGTCGGCCGTATTTACAGGAAAGGGTAATTGAACCGGTATCTTCACTTCCTTATCCGCTCCTTCCTTCACGACAAAACCTCCGCCTACAGAGTACCATGTTTCAGCAAATGTTTCCCCTGTTGTGGTTTCTGCCAGGAAGGTCACCGCATTTGGGTGAAAGGGCAATGTTTCTGTAATAAGAAACTCAATATCTTCTTGCGGATTGAACGGAATTTCGTGTCGGCCGCCCAGCACCATGCGTTTCATTTCCTGTATTTCACCAATCTTGTGATTAATCTGATCGACAGCGAATGTCACCGGATCATCACCGCAGAGGCCTAATTGTATGGCTATATCAGTGCCGTGACCTTTGCCAGTTTTGGCCAATGAGCCATATAGCAATACCCTTACACCAGTGATTTGTGAAAGTCCAAAGCGATCATCCAGGCTGGCAACAAAGCGCTGTGCGGCCCGCCAGGGGCCGAGGGTATGAGAGCTGGAGGGCCCTACCCCAATCTTAAAAATATCAAAGGTTGAAATGGCTTCGTATGGCACAAAAAATTATTTCGGTAAAATTACAACTCAGATGCCACCGGAGGCTGTAAAATAAAAATCCCTCCAACAAGTTGGAGGGACCTGTGCATAGCAGATAGTTCCGGGTTACAGTACATCCACCAGTTCTACCCTGAAATACAGGACAGCGTATGATGGAATGCTTGGGCTTCGACCGGCGCACCCGTAGGCCAGCGAAGAAGGGATCAATAAATCAATAATTCCGCCCTTTTTAATCAGCGGTATACCTATTTGCCACCCGGCAATAACACTGTTCAGCGGAAACTGTACAGCAGATGTACTCTGATCAAATGTGCTGCCGTCCATGAATTTACCAGTGTAGTTAACTTTAATAGTTGAACTCGTTGTCGGAGTAGCTCCGCTGCCGGGATTTATAATATTATATTGGATACCTGAGCTGTGGGAAACAGTAGAAAAACTATTGGCTGCAGCGAAGGCCTGCATAGCTCCCTGCTCACTGGCCACTGTTTTCTCCGTACAGCCCTCATCTTTATTGCAACTTGCCCAGCCAAATATCAGGGTACCGCCAATTAGTAAAGCCACTATAAATTTTCGCATCATTTTCATTTTACTGTTGTTTAAGACCACGCTGTTTTAAAAATCGCTGCAAGGTTACGGAAAATCAGGGTAAATCTTTTTTAATTGATAGCTCCTTGTAGTATTGTTCATTTGCCTCCCAACGATGTTTTACCGTAAAAACTGCAAAAAAGGCAATGATCAAAATCCCGGCGATGAAGAGAGTAATAATAAGTGAAGGAGAAATATCTGTTTTTAATTGCATATCGGCCCGCTTGTACCAGCCGGAAAAAAAATTAAGAAACGTCGTTATGACAATAATCGAGCCTAATGGCATAGCGAAGTAGTATTGCTGCAGCCCTTTCTTTTTTTTCAGCCTGTTCTGCTCCCACCAGGCCATAAATGCTTGTTCTTTTTCTGTCAGCATAATTAATGCAAAAATAATTGAATATAGCCAGCTCCTATTGCATTGCCCAACCTAAATATCTATCTTACATCCCTAATCCTTAAAGCATTGAAAATAGCCCCGTTACTGGCTCAATACCTGTATCATCATAAACGACTAGACCTGCCAGGCATTGGTAGTTTTTTACTCGATACGACTACAGATATTCCGGCAGATAATCCCCGCCAGCAAAAGCCAGCTTTACTAGAAGGTGTAAGTTTTGAACCCGGCACTGCCTTGGCAGAGCCGCCCGAACTGATTAACTACATATCATCCAAAACAGGTAAGATTAAGGCGCTTGCTTCTGCCGACCTTGACTCACATCTCGAACTGGCCAAACAATTTTTAAATATCGGGAAACCTTTTTTGTTTGAAGGCATCGGCACCCTTTCCCGTATTAAAGGTGAATATACGTTTGTACCTGGCCATACGATTATGGAGCAGGTTAAGGACACACAAAGCCGGACTGCCGGTCATACATACGAAGAACAGCCAGCTGATTATAAACAGGTATTATTTAATAAGAAAAAGGAGACCCCCTGGAAAAAACCATTATCTGTTTTGTTGGTTATCGCAGGTATCGGCCTAGCCGTATGGGGCGGTTATACCGTTTATAAAAACTCTTCGGGCAATAAACAGGCTGCAACGGATACGTCAACTGTTAAGAATGAAAATCCCGTTAATCAGTCCGCAAATGATACCGGTGAGCAAAAACCACAAGGCAGTGACACAACCATACAGGCTGTTGTACCAACCGCGCCACTACCAGCCGGCATGTGGAAGTTTGTGGTAGAAACTGCAGCAAAAGACAGGGCTTTGAAGCGTTTTGGCAAACTGCAAACCATTGGTGTGAAATCAGTGCAGATGGAAACCAAAGATTCGGTAACCTTTAAAATCTATTTCGCCCTGCCAGCATCGGTAGCTGATACAGCCCGTATTATGGATTCGCTGCGGAGAAATTACACTCCCGCAGGAAACAGGGCTTATGTAGAAAATTAACTAACGCCTTTTGTTTACTTGCTTCGTTGCAATAAAAAACCGCCTGTGTATCAAACAACACAGGCGGTCTTATTTTATTCCTTTTCAGGTCTACCAGAATTTTACATACAAGGCCGCAAGAATAAACAACGTTACCACTATCATGGCAATGATTGAAGGTTTCAGCTTAAACATTTCCTTATCCAATGCAAAGGCTTTTGGATTGACCTTCGGACCAGCAAGGCTGATACTAATCATCACCACCATGGTGAAGAAGAAGGCCCAGCCCATGTTGATCAGGAATGGTATTTCATAACCACCTTTACCATTGGGATACGCTGTGTATAGTAAGGTTTCATTGCCAAATAGCTGTACGGCAAAGCTGTTGAAGAAGATGGCCAGCAGGAAACCGGTTAGCAGGCCTGCTACGGCAGCCGCACCGGTGGTACGCTTCCAGAACATACCGAGTATAAACATGGCAAATACACCCGGGCTGATAAAGCCGGTATATTTTTGAATGAAGGTAAATCCGCCCTCGCCGCTGATACCCAATAAATCTTTCCATTCAAATATAACTGCAATGGCAATGGCTGCAAAAGCCGTCCAGCGGCCGATCCACACCATGCTCTTCTCATCTTTTTCCTGTGCAGATTCCAGTTGGGCTGCTGCATTTACTTCCGGTGTTTTCTTTTTCAAATACTTTACGTAGATATCGAGGGTAAAGATGGTGGCAATACTGTTGAGTTTACCCGCCAGTGAGGCCACAATCGCTGCGGTGAGTGCCGCAATAGAAAGGCCCTTTAATCCTGATGGCAGGAAACTTAAGATAGCGGAGTAGGCATTATCCTGGTTTACTTTACCAGCAGCGTCGGCCATTTCATTTTGCAGACCGCCATTCTGATGCAATACATAAGCAGCAATACCCGGCAGCATTACAATGATTGGCATGAGCAGTTTCAGAAAACCTGCGAAGAGTATACCTTTTCTTGCTGTTTGCAAATCGGCACCCAGGGCCCGCTGAGTAATGTATTGGTTACAACCCCAATAGTTGAGGTTTACGATCCACTGACCGGCAAAGTACATGGCGATGCCGGGCAGGATCAGGTATTTGTTAATATCCTCCTGTGATGATGCAGCCGTCGGTTTCTTTAATATCATATGAAAATGATCCGGCGCCTGTTGCATCAGCGTTTTGAAACCAGCAATTGCATCCCTTCCTAAGCCGAATCGTTCACTTACAATAGTGAGGGCGAAATAAATCGTAGCAAAACCACCAATGATCAGCACAGCCACCTGGATTACATCGGTATAACCAATCACTTTCATACCACCCAGTGTTATGATAAGGGCAAAAACAGCCAGGCAAACCATCACCACATGTAAATGTTCTGGTCCAATCAAGCCGCTGATGGCAATAGCACCGAGGTATAAAATAGATGTGAGGTTTACAAATACATATAACAGGAGCCAGAATATGGCCATGATGAGTGATACCGTTTCGTTATACCGTTGCTTCAAGAACTGCGGCATGGTGTATATCTTGTTTTTCAGATATACCGGCATAAACCAGACAGCAATGATAATGAGTGCCAATGCGGCGATCCACTCATATGCTGCCACGGCAATACCCACAAAGAAACCATTACCACTCATGCCAATAAATTGCTCGGCGGAAATATTGGAGGCGATCAACGAGGCCCCGATGGCCCACCAGGTCAGTGATCCTTCTGCCAGGAAATAATCATGCGAGGCGGTGATAGATGTTTTTTTCTTTTTGCGATATACCCAATAACCATAGCCCGCCACCAGTATAAAGTAAATGACGAATATGAGTGAGTCTAATCCTGATATTCCCTTCATGGCAAGTGTGTTTTATTTTTTTAGTTAGTGTTGGAGGTTTTATTTGTACGCTGCATCGTTCCAGCGCAATTCATTCTTAAACTGATAAATATCTGTGTTTTTGCCGATTCTTACGTATTCCACACCGGCTATTTCTGCAAAGTCTTCCAAATGTTCGGTAGTCAGATTTTGACTATAGCAAGTATGATGTGCGCCACCCGCAAGTATCCATGCAGCACACCCATCATTCATATTTGGATACGGTTTCCATAATACCCTTGCCACTGGCAGTTTAGGCAAATCGGCTACTGGTGGCACAGCTTCCACTTCATTTACCAATAAACGGAAACGATTGCCCATATCAACAACTGATGCATTTAAAGCAGGACCAGCGCCACCATTGAATACCAGACGTACCGGATCTTCTTTGCCACCGATACCCAGCGGATGTATTTCGCAATTGATTTTGCCATCAGCAATACTCTCGCATATTTCCAGCATATGTGAACCCAGCACCAATGGATTGGCCGGATCAAAATGATAGGTATAGTCTTCCATAAAGCTGTTACCACCTTTAAGGCCTGTGCCCATTACTTTCATGGCCCGCACTAATGCAGCCGTTTTCCAGTCACCTTCTCCTGCAAACCCATAGCCCTTGCCCATCATCCGCTGTGAAGCAATACCGGGCAGTTGTTTCATGCCATGCAGATCCTCAAACGTGTCGCTGAAGCCTTTGTAATTTCCCTGCTCCAGGAAGTATTGCATACCCAATTCTATTTTAGCTGCATCACGCAGCGATTGGTATTTATTGCCATCCTTCTGCATACTCGCTACCACATTATAGGTATCATAGTATTCCTGTACCAGTTTGTCTACTGATGCATCACTTACTTCGTTGATTACTTTTACGAGGTCGCCAATACCATGTGTATTTACACTGTAGCCAAATTTCATTTCTGCTTCTACTTTGTCGCCATCCGTTACGGCCACATAGCGC
>CAYLRV010000019.1:0-80925 GCA_964386395.1 uncultured Chitinophaga sp. | reverse complement strand
CAAAATAAAAAAGACCCTGATTGCTCAGAGTCTCTTAGTAGCCCGTACGGGATTCGAACCCCAGTAATCAAATATTGCATACCAACGCTTTATGAAGACTTAAGCTCGATGGTGAAGCATTGGTGAAACGATTTCACTTCGTCACATTTAGTCTCGAAAGAACTATAGGCAAGTTATGAAAATGATCTATAATATTTTATTAAATGTTATTTACCCGCTGTATCACTTCGCAAACTTGGGCCTACAATTCATACATCAAAAATAACAATCTAGGATTAGAGGTCTTTGGACAATTGTTACTTCTGTGGATTTTTGAGTGCAAATAGAAGCGGCTTTAATAATAAACTGGCGGATTTTATTGTTTTAAGCAGCCTTTTGATTTAGACAACCACCAAATTTTCATCTTATGAAGTACTTTATTTTCCTCCTGGTAAACAGCTTCGGTATCACCATCTATGCACAAAATATATCCCGTGAACTAGCACTGGAAGATATCAGGTATTTCACCAAAACGGTAGAGGAAGTTCATTTTAATCCCTATCTTTTTATAAATAAACAAGAATACCTGTCCAGGGTGGAAGCGGTCGAAAGAAATCTCGCAGATTCCATTACCCCCAATGAACTTATACTCGTGCTTTACAAAATATCCGCATTGCTGCAGGATGGACATTGCAGCCCTTACATTGTACAGCCAGTTATAAAGAATGAGTTACTGAAAGAGCAGTTTTTGCCTTTCCCGGTGATTATAGATAAGCAGCAGCTATATATTTCTGAAACCACGGCCGTTAAATTGGGGCTACCAGGGGCAGGAGTGATTGATTCTATCAATAGTAAAGCTGCTGGTCCGCTACTAATTGAAATGAGTAAATATTTCGGGGGTACAAGGGCTTTTTCAGCAGCAATGGAAGAAAAGCTGTTACCCTATTTTCTTTTCCTCAACAATATAAGGGCGCCATTTACAATTAATTTCTCCGATTTGGCTGGTCGTACGTCAACTATTGCTATTGAAAAGGGATTGGTTTTTAAGGAGGCATTATCCATTAGCATGCCGCATATCAAAACTGACTACAGGTTTAAGATAATTGAAAATAAACTGGGTTTTATTGATTTTATGAGTATGTCTGGAGACCTGTCTTTGTTCAACACATTTATGGATTCTTGTATTACTGTTTGTAAAAAAAGTAACATTTCTGCCTTGGCCATTGATCTTCGTAACAACAGTGGTGGTAATTCTGAATTGGGCGATATCCTTCTAAGTTATATCAATACAAATGATTATTCCCTAATGGGAGGACGAAAATGGAAAATCAGCCGGCAGTATAAAGAGTACCTGGTTGCCAGTGGTGATACAGGCAATGTTTATTTATCGAAGCCGGATGGATCTGTTTGGGAGTTTGGGGATTGTAAGCCACAGAAGCCCCGCTTTGTAACCGGGAACGTATACAAGAAGAAAGTGTATTTTATTACCGGGCCATTTACTTTCTCCAGTGCTAATATGGTCGCAGATGGTGTTAAACAATACCATCTCGCTGAGATCATCGGACAACCCACAGGTGAGAATACCAGTGACTTCGGAGAAACCTATCTTTTTTCGTTGCCAAACAGCAGGATAAAAATGCAAACAACCACTTCATTTGACAGGGGTGCCGATTGCAACAATAGGGCATTTGCCCCTGTTAAGCCGAACAAGTTAATTAATACAACATTAGCAGACCGGCTGAATGGTAACGATAAAGAGCTTGAATATTTATTAAAACAGATAAGATAGAACTGAGTGGCAAGATGAATTTTAACCCCAATTACTGGCGGGTAATAGTCATCGTAAGCCTGTCTCCGATAGTATAGACATCTTCGATATAACAAACCAGTTTCTGACAATCGAAAGATTCTATAACGCCGTTGACCATGCCATCGCTGGTGATAACATTACCGGCAAGGCTCCATGTTCCGTTGTCCGTACCACTTGGCGAACAGACGCTGCCAATATCATTATAGTCATAAGTACCGTTCGCTTTCAGGACAATGACATCGTCTTTTTCGCATGCGTCCATAAAAGCGAGGTAATCTGCCGGGGTGGCCGAAGCATTCATTTTATACTGGAGGCTGGTCAACTTGTAAGTTCCGGAAATTCCGGCAAGATTCCGTTGGCAGGCTTGCTCAGCCGGGTCTTTTTGACAGGCGCTGAAAAGGAATACAGCCGCAAGGGCGACAACTACAAATTTCGTTTTTGAGTACTGCATAGATTCGATTTTAGTTTGTTTATAGCAGTACCTGTTTGGAAGGAAGAAAGGTTGGGTCAGATTTATTTTTATTTTACCCAACCTTTAAATATTTAATGGGGTATTAACCTGGAAAGAGCCTGTGTAACGCAGGCCGCGAACTAAACTTTAAGTTTGTTATAATTATTCAATATGATTCATCATTCAACGACGATTAAGCTATTCATATTCCCGGTTATTGTGGGTATGCTTATACTCACCACGGGCTGTAGCACCTCCATACAGCTGGCTGTACCTGAAGTGTTTAAACAGCAGGCAACCATGCAGCATGTGGAAGGGGCCAGGGGCAATAAAATGTCCTTTGAGAATTTTCATACTTCGAAGATTAAACGGGGTGTGCATATTAGTTACCCAGGATGGGGACGTGGATTCTTCCTGGAAAACCTGCTCTTAAATATTGCCGGTATTCAGAAGAATGAAATTGTCCGGAAGCAAAAGGGAAAATTTCGCTACCAGCTATCAGACGGAAAAACAGTACTGGAAATCTATGGTGAAGAGAAAGAGGTAAAGAAGACACTTGAATATAAACTAACCAAGGACAATCCTGGAATACTTAATAGTTACCGGAGGCTGCAAAAGTATACCTACATCTTCTCTGCCATGATCAGCAACCTTACTGAAGGGAGCGATAAACCCTGGGAACTGGTAATGACCAATGTCTATGATAAGAAAAAAGAAAATGATCAGCGCCTGTTCAAAATATTAAGGCCAGATGACAATGGAATAGCCACCAACGGCATTGATAGTTTTTATATCAGGCCGGTTAGCACACAGGAAACCACATCGCCGGATGGCAGGACCGGCAAGCTGCCTATCAAGCTATTGTCGGGTTATGAAATCAGCACATCAGCTGGGGTGATAGCGATTATCGATTTGATTGACCGGAATATCTGGTTTTATAATGGCCTGGATGAAGGTGAGAAGCTGATTATCAGCGGTATTTCAACAGCCCTGTTTGCAAGAAAAGTAAATGATACGAAATGGTGATGCAGCACCATTCAAAAAGCTAGTTGGTTTTTGGAAGAACAGGAATTACATAACATACTAACAGGTTGCCAGGGTGGTAAAAGAAAGGCGCAGGAAAAACTGTACAGGCATTTTTATGCCTTTGCCATGTCTGTGGCCATGCGCTATGCAAGAGATGAGCAACAGGCTGCCGACATCATGAGCCATGCTTTCGTCAAAATGTTCCGGAGCATACATTCTTTCGACATATCGAAAGGTAATTTTCATGGCTGGCTGAAAAAAATCATCATCAACGAGGCGCTGGACCTACTAAAAGCAGAAAGCCGCTTCAGCAGCAAGGAATTGCCCGTCGCAGAAGAGCCGTCTATAAGTAGTGCCGTCATTGAGAATACAGATGCGGCGGCCATCATGCACCTGATCCGGCAACTGCCACCGGCCACCCATGCCGTATTCGTACTGTATGCCGTGGAAGGATACGCACACAAAGAGATAGCAGATATCCTAAAAATAAAAGAAGGGACCAGTAAATGGCATTTAAGTGAAGCGAGAAAAATACTTCAGCAAAAACTAACCATGACAACAGGCATTGAATAAGGAAACACCATACGAAGAACTTATTACGCAGAAAATCCTGCAGCAACCCTTGCCGGATATGGCTGATGGGATTTGGGCGGCTATAACGTTGGAGTTAGATGCGCCTGTACCGGATTCAGTACATGAAGCCCCGAAGCCCGTTCGTAAGTGGCTGCGTTATGTTGTTCCCTGCTTCGTAGTCATTTCTGTGTTGACATGGTTGCTGTTGCATAAAAAACCTGCCAGGCAAGCAAAGAACCCTTCTCCGCAGGAAGCCCCAGGTATACAGAAGGTTGAAGCCCTAGCAGACAGCGGGGAGCATGCTATTGATAAGATAGACGAACTTAAACATCTTCCTATTTTTCCCCATACTTCAAGGGACACTGTTCAGCATATCCCTATTGCCATACCGCTTGATTCTACAGCCGGTGATGGTCCTATCTATTCGCCTGTTATAGCTGATTCAAACCTGATTCAACCTCCTCAAAATCCAACGGTCAAAATTGATTCGGGCGATGTATCGCCGCCTGTTAAGAAACCCAAAGGTGTACCTGGAATATCAGGGAAAGATTACCGGATAGAAGGTAATAAGAAAGACAGTGGAGGGATTAAGAAATAAATTATTTCCCATTGATTTTTGAAATTGTTTCGCCTTTAGCTTTAGCCGGAGCATCCATGCCTTTTATCGCAAATTGCATTGCTTCTTTTATCAACGCCTTCACCTTTGGGTTACGGTAATCCTCTTTACCTGTAACCGGAATATGCCTGATTAAATTACCTGTGCCCTGCAGTAATTTATGCGGGTCTTTCAGCAGTGTGCCTTTATTAAACCCAAGGCTCATGTGGTTGGTATAAATAGGTAGCATACAAAAAGCGTCACCCAGTTTCTCCGATACACTAAAGACCGCTGTCAGCGCATGTGTATGATAAAGAAGTTCGTTAGACTCCGGGCATAACTCAAGCATGTATTGCCGCAGGTCAGTAAACAAGTTTATAACCTCCTTGCCTTTCAGGTCAAGCAGTTGTCTGAAGTCTGGGTGTATCTCCCTGCTATTTTTCATTGACGGTTATTTATCTCTTGGAAGGGTAAAAATAACGTCAAAATCTATACTTGTATCCCCAACTCAGATATCCGATTCTACTTTTTGATAGACCTACAGAGCCGCTTTGCAGTCTCAGAACTTAATACGCTGAATTCGCACGGCATTCAGGATAGCCAGTAGCGACACGCCCACATCTGCAAACACCGCCTCCCACATCGTAGCCAGGCCGCCAGCGCCTAATACTAGCACAATTCCCTTTACTACAAAAGCCAGGATGATATTTTGCCAGACGACTTTCTTCGTTTTCTTGCCAATATTGATAGCCATCGGAATTTTGGAAGGCCGGTCGTCCTGTATGACCACATCAGCCGTTTCAATGGTGGCATCACTGCCGAGTCCACCCATGGCAATCCCTGCATCGCTCAGCGCCACCACCGGTGCATCGTTTACCCCATCACCCACAAAAGCAACTGACTCATTCCGGGCTTTGATTTCTTTTACCTTATTCACTTTATCCTCCGGTAACAAGTCGCCGTATGCATCGGCGATGCCTAGTTTATCGGCTACAAATTTTACGACCGTACTCTTATCACCACTTAGCATAGTGGGTTTTACGCCCAACGCTTTTAGTTTATCGACGGTCTCCTGCGCATCCTCTTTTATACTGTCCGCAATAGTAAGGTAGCCCACAAACTTTTTATCATAAGCAACAGCAATCAGCGTATAAACGATTGTCGATGGATCGATATCATAACTGATGCTGAATTTATCCATCAGCTTAAAATTGCCCACCAGCAGTTCCTTGCCATCAATGGTTGCCATTAATCCATGGCCGCTGATTTCCTCAACATTGTCCATTTTTACGTTGTTGTCTACATCACCCACATAGTTATGTATCGCGGTGGCCACCGGGTGTGTACTCTGGCTCTCCAGTACATTTACCAGGCGGAGCATGTCTTCTTTATTAAACGCTTCTTTAAACACCACCTCCTGCACCTTGAATACACCTTCAGTCATAGTACCGGTTTTATCCATCACCACGTTCTTTATACCAGCCAGTATGTCCAGGAAATTACTCCCCTTTACCAGTATGCCATTCCGGCTGGCCGCACCGATACCACCAAAATAACCAAGTGGTATAGATATAACCAGTGCACAGGGACAGGAGATAACCAGGAATATCAAAGCCCGGTACAACCAGTCATTGAAAACATAATCCTTCACAAACAGCATCGGTGCCAGGCAAATGATAACAGCCAACAGGACTACTATCGGGGTATAAATTTTGGCAAACTTTCGGATGAATAATTCAGTCGGTGCTTTCTGTGCTGTGGCATTTTGGACCAGCTCCAGTATTTTACTCAGCTTGCTGTCAGTATAGGCTGTTGTCACTTTAACTTTTGCCACCGTATTCAGGTTGATCATACCAGCCAGCACGGTTTCACCTTTACTTTTTGTATCAGGCTTACTTTCACCTGTCAATGCTGCTGTATTAAAAGATGCGCTTTCGGATAACAGTTCGCCATCCAGCCCTAATTTTTCACCGGGCTTTAATTGAATAATAGAATCTATTCCAACTTGAGCCGCCTTGACTGTTTTGGGCTGGTTACCCTCCAGTATAGTCACTTCATCCGGCCGCTGGTCTAGCAGTGATTTAATATTTGCCTTTGCCCTTTTTACCGCCAGAGTTTGAAATACTTCCCCAACAGCATAAAACAACATTACCGCCACGCCTTCAGGATATTCTTCAATAACAAAGGCTCCCACCGTTGCAATAACCATCAGGGTGAATTCGGAAAACACTTCTTTCTTAGCAATGGCCTGGAACATTTCTTTAATGACGGGGAACCCAACAGGGGCATAAGCCGCTGCATACCAGGCGAACCTTGCCCAGTCTTTAAAGAAAGCTGGCCTTGGTATCCAGTTATTATCAAAGGCAAGCCCAAGCAGTAATAATATAAAACTAATAATGGCGGGCAGGAACATAGAGAAAGTGGTGCCGCCACCACCGCCATGGTCGTGGTCATGCCCATGATCGTGCCCGTCATCATCGCTGTGGTTTCCATGATCATGCCCATCATCTTCCGCATGGCCTTTTGGCAACAGCTCTTTAGCCCCTGCTTTTGTATATATCTTTTCTTCCTGTGTGCAGCAAAGCTGTTTTCCTTGCGCATCATATTTGTGCTTATGGCCCGGTTCTTTATTTATCATCTTGAATGTATTGAGTTTATTAAAATAAGAATGTCGCATGCAGGTTACCTGGATGCGTCTTGCATCATATATTTATTTGTTTTACATCATGGCAGCCAATGCTACCAATGATGAAAGCATGGCTATACATTTCCGGCAACCGGGTTTGTACATCTTTGTTTTCCATTATTGGGGCTAAGCGTGTATTCATACTATTTTGTTTGTGCATTGTTAATGATTGCCTGCAGATCTTCCGGTATTTCCATTGGCAGCAATGGCGGCACATTTGCCCCACCGGTATTGCCAACAGGAATGCGGCCAACAAAAGATTTAACACCTCCAACCAGTAAACGGGGAATTTGCCCCATTACTTCTTTCCAGTTTTTTACTTTGATACCAAACATGAACATTTTCCAGTGCACAGCCGTATGCTGAAAAGGGTAGGGCTGGGCTAATATATGAGCTCTTTCCAGGTGCCGCCAGCATATTATAAAGTGTTCCTTTTTTAGCGCAGCACATGCTCTTGATAACTCAGCCTGGTAGAAAGGCTTTAATGCCTTTGGCATTTTTGTGTAAAATTTCATAAGAGAATTATGAAGTGTGCATTTCTAATTATTTAAAGAGGGATCATTAAACGTATCTCCCTGTTTCACATCACCTGTTTCAAACCCCTTTTTAAACCAGTACATTCTTTGTGCGGCAGTGCCGTGTGTAAACGCATCGGGTACGACCTGTCCACCTGATCTTTTTTGCAGCATATCATCACCGATAGCCTGCGCTGCAGTTAATGCTTCTTCTATATCACCTGCTTCCAGTATATTTTTCGATTTCTGCGCATGGTGTGCCCAGACACCAGCCAGAAAATCTGCTTGCAGTTCCATTTTTACGGAGTATTTATTGAACTCCGCTTCACTCAACTGCTGCCGAAGGCGGTTTATCTTATCAGCCGTGCCATTCAGGTTCTGAATATGGTGTCCCACTTCATGCGCCACCACATAGGCCATGGCAAACTGTATATTGTCTTTATTAGTAAGTTGTTCCAGTTGCTCATAAAAGGAAAGATCGATATACAATTTATTATCACCCGGGCAGTAAAATGGCCCCGAAGCCGCACTGGCAAAACCACAAGCCGACTGCACTGAGCCACGGAATAAAACGAGAACCGGTTCCCTGTAGCTTTGCCCGCCTTCGCTGTATAGCTTATTCCATACATCCTCTGTTTCAGCTAAAACAACTTTGACAAATTTCGCCCGCTCCTCATCTTCCGCCTGCTCCTGGGGTGTCATCGTTCTTTCGTTCCCGGCTTGGGGCAACTGTTGCTCGATCTGCGAGGGGTCCACTTTATTTCCACTGAGAAAAGTAATCAGCAGGTATATAACAAGTCCAGCTATACCGCCCCCGGCAGCCACCTGTCCACCGGATATGCCACGGCGATCATCCACATTCGAGCTTTCGCGGTTGTTTCTCCATTTCATAATTATCATTTTAAGTCTTCAAATATTCTCAGGCATCATGCCCCTTTTCATGCTGCTGTTTCATTTTTTCTTTCCATTTACTATACCATGTGTAATGGTGGAGGGACAACAGGAAAAATAATATAATAGCTGCCACCACCGCAATGATGTACATACTTAACCCGATAGCTACTCCCACAGCTGCTGTACCCCATACGGTTGCGGCCGTCGTAAGCCCATGCGAGGAGCGGGCCGCACTATCCCTGTAGATAATCCCTGCCCCTAAAAAACCCACGCCGGTTATAATATTGGCAATAATGCGGGATGGTGCAGAGATATCATTCACCAGGTGGGCCGCTATTGAGGTAAACAATGCGGCTCCCACACAAACTGCAGCATATGTTCGGATACCCGCACCCCGTCCATGTTTCTCCCGGTCAAACCCAATGAAAGCACCAAGCAAAAATGCAGCCAGCACCTTTGATACAATGATTAGTTCTATTTGTATATCAGTATTCATAAAATGTTCTAAAATTGAAAACCATAGGTGAGCAAGGGCATCCAGTTTTCTTCTGCCGACCTTGCAAGTGATGCAACTATGACGAACCGCTTTACGGGTGATACCCAAATTCCCGCGCCATAACCGTTATGCCATTTTGCAGAACTCGCTTCTTTCACCGCAACCTTCCCAACATCGTGGAATACCAATACACCCATGGAGCCCGGAAATAAATTTATCGTGAAATCAGCCAGGCGGTAACGGACCTCAACATTGTTGTACATTACAGACCTGCCTGCGAAACGGTCTTTTCTAAATCCGCGGAGATTTTCAGTCCCGCCTAAGTATTGTCCTTGCGGAAAATCAAATTTTCCAAAACTGCGGCCAATACCTGCTCTCGTAGCAATGACAAGTTTTGTGGCTGCTGTAAAACTCGAGTAAATCCTGATATCAAGGCTGGCTTGCGTAAAGGGATTGCTTCCTGTTTGGAGCCCTGCAAAATGGCCCAGCCTTGCTTTTATGTTTGCACCACGATTTGGTAATACAATATTGTTTACTGAGTTGATTTCAATCTTTGCAAAAGCACCAAGGTGTTTTTTAGGTGTATACAAATACTTATTTTCTAACCCGTTGAGCATTGTGTCCGCTACAAAGCTTCCTGTATTCTTATTTTCTCTTAGCTGCCATTGCCGGTAAGCCGGGCCAAAGGAAAATTGTAACCATGACTGCAACTGCCTGCGTGCAAATAATTCAATATTGACATAATCATAATTCACCCTGTAATAATTCACTCCCTTTGCCCTGTTGAAAATTGTCCTGTTGCCAAGCCCAAAAAAATTGGTAACGTTAACGGGCGTCCTGATATCGGCCCTGATAGCAACATCAAACTTCCTGGCCAGTTTAATATAATCCGCTTCATACCTGAAAGCCCACGAACCCGTCCCGGCCGCTTTTCTCACGCTTATAAATTGCCGCATACCATATGGCTCTTTACGGAAAGCCTGGTTAATTGCTTCCAGTTCGGTCCTGAATGAAAAGCCTTCATCCTTATTAAACTCCGCCTGGACAGCGGGTTTAATAGTATTTTCCTTAAAATCAAAACGGTTATAGCGGTTTACCTCCGGGCTTGAAGAGGTCCGGTCTGTAATACTTCCTTTTCCGGCAAAGCTGTTTTCCTCGTAACTGGCATCATAGGCAATCATCCGTCCATTCCCTTCATGCAGGTATTTATCTTTCCCTGGCCCGCCAATGATGCGGATACGGATTTTAGTTCGTGCACCGGTATATACAATGCTATCGTCATCCTCCAGTGCATAAATCCTTATTTCTTTTGTTACCCCCTCCTCAAAAACGCGGTAATAGACCCTCGGGCCTGTAATGCCGTTTTTCTCTATTTTCTTTACTTCAATTTCAACCTGTCCGTTATCCTTGATAACCACATTGAAAAAATCCCGTTGATTACTGCCAACCACGTTTACCTGCCGGGCGATAAATGCATAGTATTCCAGCATTTCTTTTCGTAGATATTTTCTCCTTTCTTGCAGGGTGTTCGCAATTTTTTTCGCAGAATAATGGCGGATAGAAGCAGGCTGCAAATTCATTCCTTCCCCGATCACCGTATCCGTCATTTTTGAAAGGAAAGCATCGATTTCTGTTTCCCAATCTGCACGGGACAAGCCAGTAAGGAACAACCGGTCAAAATTCCTGGCCGAACGGTTAAAGGTTTTAATATTTCTGGCTTTCGTCCTGAAGCCCTGCAACTGTGGTACAAACCAGCTGCCTGCAAAAAGTCCTGAGAGGAAACCCTTGCCGCGGTAAAAGGCCTGGTTGTGCTCAAGGGCAACAGGCGAGTATAATTTGCCAATGCCGGTATCCCTGGTGGCCCAACGCCATTGTCCTTCGTACCGGTCAAAATCCATAACAAAGTTGTCAAGCAGCCGGGCCCGTAAAACTCTCTTTTCATCCACCCGGTCATTTATATCCTTCGCTAACTGTAATAACAATTCGTTTGTATTATAAGTCTTTGTCACTCCTGCAGGTTCCTGCTGTTCGAGGATGGCGAGTGTATTTTTAAAAGCCTTTCTAAAGCGGTCCAGACGTGGGTCGTCCGGCACGTATACAATTTTTCTTTTTAAAGTAGGCAATCCCAACGCTTTTTCCATAGGCTCAACGGACAGGCAGGCAAAAGGGTAGGAACCGGAGACACCATCTTTGAGTTTTTTTGCAGGGATGGTACTACGGAGATCAGCCGGTATAGCTGCATCGGGAAATATACCAACCGTACGCACAGTCCATTCTTTCTTACGTGTATCCACCAGCCTAAGGATTTTTGTCTGTATACCACCACTTTGTTGCATGGGTTTTAAGCCACCTTCCTCTTCTGCGAGATTAAAGACCGGGGCTTCTATAGGCGTGATCCATTCCTGTCGGTAATTAGTTCCGTTTAAAAATTTCTCAAGCTGCTTTCCCTCAAATGAAAGGTTGGCAGCCGCGACTGTGTTGCCCATAGCAGGCAGCAATGTATCCGTTGAAAGTATTTTTTCAGATGGGGTTATTTTTTTTAATGCTTCCGAATAAGCGGGCGCAGATAAACCTGTGTTGTCCAGCGTATAAAATTTTACTTCTACTTTACCGCTCTGTCTTATTTCCAGCAAGGAGAAGCCATAATCCAATACAGAGAATTTACTTAAGCGTCCTTTACGTAACCGTGTAAGTTTAGCAGCAGACCCGCTGACGATATAAGGGATACTGTCCTTGACAATTAACTGTAAACTATGTTCATGGCCGGCTGCGGTTACAACATTTGGATGCTTCTTCAGTACCGCTTCTATCTGGTTGCGCATATTCAGGTAGACCGGGTGGTAGGTATCCTGGATAACCCCAAAATATCCGCGGGCTACCGGGTAAACGGAACCAAGGAGCGGAAGGGGAATGTATAAACCTTTGATCGCATCCGTAAAAGGAAAGATATGCTGCTTCAGCCCATATGCCCCGCCATGCACACCATAGGTATACATCGGATGATGCATGGCCAGTAAAAATAACTGGTCCGGATGGCTCTCTGCTATTTCCTGTAACTGGGTCACAAATTCTTCCACGGTTCGGGCAGTGCAATTGGACTCAGGCCCTGGCTTATCATTCAGATGCAGGAACCACTGGCTGTCCATCATAACCAGCACTACTTTGTCATTTAGTTCAGCCATAACAGGGCCAGGGCAGCCGCCTGACGGCATGGCAATTATATTATCCATGCGCAACGTATTGATATAATTAACTTCATTCATAACCCGTTCCCATCCCCCTGGTTTTCCACCTTTCCAGTCATGGTTGCCTGGTACAAAAAAAGCTTTGCTCTTTTTGCCCTTGACCAGGTTTATCTGGTAATCAATTGCATTTTTTGCTCCAATATATTCAGGAGCACCTTCGTCTGGCAAACCGTCCTCATAAATATTGTCACCCAGGAAGACAAGTATATTTTTTTCATCATCGAGGTTAACATGACGCTTTAGCCAATCCAATACGGGTTGCTTTCCTTCTTTTAGTTTTCCCGCATCACCCAGCAAAAAAATACGGGAGACAATGCTATCCTGCTGTGCCACAGCATAATGACCAAAAAATAGTAGAATGGTCAGCAGGAAAACTAATTTTCTCATAATCCAATTTTTAATTTACAGCTACGCTGTTATCATTTTTCGTTAGCCTCAATTTCATGCGTATCACCGGCAATCCAGGCAAATGCTTTTTCTTTTTCTGTCAGTTCAAAGTATTGTATCACTGCTTCGGCAAAGGGTTTCATGACCGATCGCATCAATTGTTCCCATTTCGGGGCTCCCACAATGGCTATTTTCTCCAGGTCATCCGAATGGTGGAAATTCATCTTTCCATAGTTTATTTCTATACTGCCATCTTCCCAGAAACCTGTTGACTCCGAATCTGTGTTATCATCCATTTCAAAATACCAACGGACTTTTTTGCCCGTGTTTAAGATATTATGGATCATAGGGTGAATTTTTTCATAATCCTTAATGCCCAGCAGGTCGTTTGCCCTGGTTGCAATGATGTTCTTTTGCGTGAGATCCAAAATTTGCAGCATATATTTATCACTTACTGGTTATTCCATCAGCTTGCACTTTACTGTACATTGTTTAGGGTAAACCGGGATTTCGCTTCGGGCTTAATGACCATGCTCACCTTCACCGGCATTCGTCATTTTTGCCAGCACAAAGAAGGCTCCTTTCACCACTACTTTTGAACCTGCCGGAATTTCTTTTAATAGCGTGATTTCTGTGTATCCGACATCTGTCGTGCCTTTTACGACCGGTATTTTTTCAAATACTACTCCAGCATCTTCTTTATGCCCTCCCTCTTCCTTATGCGCATGCGGATCGGCTGCCTGCTTCCTTACAGTATCCTTTCCACCTGCAACATGCTCATCTTCTGCATGCTCATCTGTAACAATGAATATATAATCCTGCCCCTGGTAGCTCACGACTGCATCGGTAGGTATAGCAGGTACGGTCGATTTATCCAGGCTCACCAGTGCTGTAATACTCATACCGTCAATCAGCCCCGTTTTATCACCACTTACCTTGGCATGTACCGGTATCGTTTTGCTACCGCTCTCGAAAGCTGCACCTATGGAGAATATCTCTGCGTCATACTCTTTTCCGGGATTATTTGTCAAGGTAAAATGAATCTTTTGATCAGGTTTCAGCTTTGGTAAATCCTTTTCATATACAAACAAGTCAAGATGCAGCTGTGTGTTATTTACAATCTCTGCAATGGGTGATACGGCATCCACGTTACTGCCTAATTGGGCCATCACTTTACTGATAACACCACTGATGGGGGCGGTAACAGCTACGGATGAAGAATAGTTTTGTGAGGCCCCCACTGCACCGAGTTGTTTCTGTAAACCGGTACGCTGTGTGCGGAGAGTGGCCAGCTCTGTTTGCACCTGCTGCAAACGTTTTAACGGCGCTGCATTTCCTTCCACCAGTTCCTGCTGACGTTTCACTTCTATTTCTGCCAACTTTATCTGTGCATTAACCTGCTGCAATTGCTGCTGCATCTGGATAAGGTCCGGGTTTACAATCGTGGCAATTACCTGTCCCTGCCTCACCATGGATCCCGGTTGTACATGTAATGATCGCACCACACCACTGTAGAGTGGTGTTACAAAGGCCTTGTTCTGGTTGGGCACGGTCAGTGTACCGCTTGCCTTAATTGAATTGGTGAGTTCTTTTTGTTCAATGACGCCCAGTTCAACACCAATTGTTTTCATTTGTTCATCGGTAAGTGTGGCTGTATTTTCATTCGCATGCTCATCACTATGTCCTTCTTCGGCGCCATGCTCTTCTGTTTTTGCTTCGCCACCTTTCTTACCGCCGCAGGCAGGTAATAAGAAAACAGCTGTCAGCATAACCGGGATAATAAAAAGTTTTTTCATTATACTTTTTTTACTTGTTGTTGTAATAATTAAATTGAATAATAGTCTGGTTGTATTGGTTCAGGATATCCAAATAGTTTTTGCGGGTATCAATCGCCTGCGTCAGGAACTGGCTGAGCTCAGCGAAACTGATTTCACCAGCCCGGTAACTCAAGGACGCTGCTTTAATGATCTCTTCAGACTGGCCAAGGCCAACTGACTCATAGAAACGTAAGAGGGCCAATGTTTTTTCAATCTCCGTTGCCGCAGCCGATCGCCGTATGCCTAACTGCTGCTCCTGGTAAGCATACTGCTTTTGCTGAATCCCGACTTCAGCATTCGCTACTTTAATCTTGTTCTGGTAGGCTGACTTTCCAAACAAAGGGAAAGAAGCTGTAACAGAGAAACCTGAGAAAGGATCCTTAGCACCCCACATACGCTGCGAAAAAAACCGCCCGGAGAACTCAGGCTTATTCAGGTTTTTCTGTACAGCGATATTAGACCCGGCAATCGCAATATTTTGTTTTTGCAAGGACAATAGGGGGTGCAGGCTGTCGCCAGGTGCAAGGGAAAAAGCAAGTTTTTCCAAAGGTGCATTGACTGGCAGAACAAGTGTATTACTATTCAATAGCATCATTAACTGCTGCTGCTCCACCAGCATATCCTTTTGATTTTGTTCCATCAGTGCACGCAATTCTTTCATCCTTGCATCGGCTGCAATTTTTTCAAGGCCTGCAGCTTCACCCGTTTTAAACCGCAGTTCCGCAGCCTTAAACAACGAAGTGTAAATGCTATCGAGCCGCTGGAAGAGCACCAACTTATCCTGCAAATACCATAACTGGTAGTAAGCCACCCGCACATCCCTTTTGATAACGGCATCTAATGCCGCTGTGTTTAATTGGTAGTATTTTAATTGCTGGTTATAATATTCCCTTCTTGCTTTAAACAATCCTGGCCAGGGGAGCGCCTGCGATACACCAATTTTTAATATACCAGTGCGGTCAGATGGACGCAGGTCTTCGTTCTCCGCAAACACACCGGTCTTCGGAATTTCTTTGGCCGTTTTCACGGTAAGGTTAGCGCGGCTTATTTCGGCCTGGTTGATGCTGTATTGTAAATTACTCTTCAGTGCTGTATCAATTGCTGCATTGGCTGTTATACGTTCCTGTGCCTGTAGGGAAGAGGAACCAATGAACAAAAGAATGATAGTTGTTACTACCGCCATTTTTTTGCTTTTCGGTTTCCGTTTGGTAGAAAAAATGATATACAGGCAGGGCAATACCAGCAGGGTAAGTGCCGTCGCCGTGATTAACCCGCCAATAACAACAGTAGCCAATGGCTTTTGTACCTCTGCCCCCGCACCACTGGATAAGGCCATTGGTATAAAACCAAGTGCTGCCACAGATGCCGTCATGAGTACCGGACGGAGCCTTATTTTAGTGCCCTCCAATACCCGGGCTACAATATCATCCATTCCTTCTTTTTTAAGCGTATTAAATGTGCTGATGAGTACGATACCATTGAGCACGGCCACACCAAACAAGGCAATAAAGCCCACGCCGGCTGATATACTGAATGGCATGCCCCGGATGAGTAAAGCGAACACGCCACCAATAGCACTCATGGGGATAGCTGTAAATATGAGTGAGGCTTCTTTTACTGAACCAAACGTAAAGTAGAGGAGCAGGAAGATAAGCGCCAGGGCAACAGGTACGGCTATGCGTAACCTTGCAGAAGCTTTCTGCAGGTTTTCAAAAGTGCCGCCATAGGTGTAATAGTAACCGGCTGGTAAAATTTTTTGTGACGTTAATTTATCCTGTATTTCCTTTACCACACTGGCCACATCCCTGCCTTTTATGTTGAAACCCACAACAATTCTCCTTTTCCCTTCTTCACGGCTTATTTGGGCTGGACCTTCTTTGAAGGCTACGGAAGCTACTTGTGACAATGGAATTTGTGTGCCATCATTTGTTGCCACATACAAATTACTTACATCATCAATCGATGTACGACTTGCACTGTCCAGCCTCACCACCAAATCAAATTTCCGTTCGTTTTCAAAAATCACACCTGCTGATTCACCGGCGAAGGCTGTACTGATGGTATGATTGATATCTTCAATGTTCAGCCCGTAACCAGCAATTTTTGCCCGGTCGTATTGAATGGTAATTTGCGGCAGGCCCGTAGTGCGTTCAACTTGCGGCTCAGTAGCGCCGGGAACAGATTGTACAACTTTGGCCACCTTGGGCGCTAGTGCCGCCAGCGTATCAATATTTTCCCCGAATATTTTAATGGCCACATCCTGTCGTACGCCTGTCATGAGTTCATTAAAACGCATCTGGATAGGTTGTGATGCTTCAAAGAAAACACCAGGTATTACTTCCAGTTTTTCCATCATCATTGCGGCCAGTTCTTTATAATCTTTGGTTGTCTTCCATTCACTCTTCGGCCTCAGCACGACAATAATATCTGTTGCTTCAGGCGGCATCGGATCCGTTGGTACTTCTGCGCTCCCGGTTTTTCCCACCACCATTTTTACTTCCGGAAATGATTTGATAATACGGCTGGCCTGCATAGAAGTTTCCACACTTTGCGTAAGTGAAGTCCCTTGCGGCAGGATACAGTGAAAGGCATAATCCCCTTCTTGTAACTGTGGGATAAATTCTCCACCCATACGACTGAAGAATACCAATGATAGGGCCAGCAGGGCTGTGGCACCAGCCACCACGGCATACTTCATCCGGATTGCCCAGCGTATGATTGGTGCATAAATGCGCTGGAAAAAATCCATCATCTTGTCTGAGAAATTCTTTTTGTGAGTTATATTCTTTGACAGGATAAGCGCCGACATCATGGGGATATAGGTCAGCGACAAGAGTAAAGCACCGAGGATCGCAAAGCCTACTGTTTGTGCCATAGGCCGGAACATTTTTCCTTCAATCCCGACGAGGGATAGTATAGGTATATACACTATCAGGATTATGATTTCACCAAAGGCGGCACTGTTCCTGATCTTCGATGCCGAGTTATATACCTCCAAGTCCATCTCTGCCTGGCTAAGGCGTTTAACATTCTTTCGCAGGCCCAGGTGGTGCATCGTGGCCTCCACAATAATCACCGCCCCGTCTACAATAAGTCCAAAGTCGATAGCACCCAGGCTCATCAGGTTGGCGCTGACGCCAAACACGTTCATCATACCGAGTGCAAATAACATGGAGAGCGGAATAGCGGAAGCCACGATCAAACCAGCCCGGAAATTTCCAAGGAATAAAATCAGTACGAAGATGACGATGAGTGCACCTTCAATCAGGTTTGTTTTGACGGTGCTGACGGCACGTTCCACCAGCCCCGTCCTGTCTATATAAGGCTCCACGATCACGTCATCGGGGAGCGCTTTTTGAATAGATTCCATTTTCGCTTTTACGCGTTCTACCACCGCTGCACTGTTCGCCCCTTTGAGCATCATCACGATACCACCCACCACTTCTTTCTCGCCGTTATACGTAACGGAACCGTAACGGATAGCATTGCCAAGTTTTACTTCGGCCACATCTTTAATCAATACTGGAATGCCATTTGCTTTTTTTACCACAATGCTGCGGATATCATCCATCGAGCCTACAAGCCCGATACCACGTATAAAATAGGCGCTTGGCTTTTTATCAATATAAGCGCCCCCTGTATTTTCATTGTTTTTTTGAAGGGCCGTAAATATTTCACCGATGCTGACGTTCATAGCTTTCAGCCTTGCAGGATCCAGGGCCACTTCGTATTGCTTCAGCAATCCGCCAAAGCTGTTAACTTCTGCCACACCGGGTGTACCATATAGCTGGCGGGCAACAATCCAGTCCTGCATCGTACGCAGGTCCATGGCTGTATATTTATTTTCTGAACCCTTTTTAGGGTGAATAACATACTGGTAAATTTCCCCGAGGCCTGTACTCACCGGTGCCAGTTCCGGGGTACCCAATCCCTTCGGTATTTTCTCTTCTGCTTCCTTTAGTTTTTCATTGATAAGCTGGCGGGCGAAATAAATATCAATGTCATCATGAAAGACGACGGTGATCACAGATAAACCAAACCGTGAAATGGAGCGCATTTCTTCCAGGTCAGGAAGATTGGCGAGGCTTTGTTCAATCGGATAGGTTACTAATTGCTCTGTTTCCTGCGCCGCAAGGGTTGGTGTTTGTGTAATGATCTGCACCTGGTTATTGGTGATATCAGGCACGGCATCCACAGGTAGTTTGCCTGCACTCCATATACCCCAGGCAATTAGCACGAGTGTCATCAGCCCGATGATGAGTTTATTCCTTATACTGAACTGAATAATTTTACTAAGCATAATTTATCTTTTTTACAGGCGTGTGAAATACCTGATTAGAACAGCCACAATAGCCATCACCAGCACGATGGTTGCAATGGATATAAAGACAATCCGAACTAATGCGGCAGTCGAAAGAGGATTCCTCTTTCTTCTTTTTTTTAACATAGCATGAATGAATGAATACTTGCACAGTGATATGCAATGAATAATTACCGGTACAATTTCCGGTGAGACGAACTGGGAGAGATTAACTCAAACGGGGAGGCTGCCAGATAGTATAGGCGTGATGAGATCTTATGGCCACCGTATTGGCAAAGTGTTTTTCAGTTTGAAAAACGGCCTTGCTCATTTGTGATCTTAATACCGGTGTATAGAAGGCCGAAACACCACAGCAGGCACAACTGCAAAAGGGAGTACACTCTTCGTCCTGGTGTTCATGCTGCTGATGACTGGTTGAAGTAGAAATTGTTTGGGCCTCATCCCCGCACTCGGTACTATCGCTGCAGGGAAGCAGGGACATGCCAAGCATAAAGAAAGCCAATAATCCGAAAAACAATTTCATGCTGCAAAAATAAACGGTTATTCTCCAAAAAAAGTAACAGCAACCCAATTAATAAAGCAATAGGGTTGCAAAAAGTGGAATTTCTGTTAGAAATAAGTAGAAAACCCAAATTGAAAGCCCCCCAATTTGGATGGCGGATTGCCAAGCAAATCGGTTTGCCAGTTATACCGGTAGTTTAAGCGAAGGACTGTTTGTGCAGTAGGTCGAAAACTGATAGCCGGTACAATTGAAAGAACATGATCAGCAATATTATTTCTAGTGGAAATAAATCGCCCTTTGTTCCAGTCCACATATTCCAGTCGCACAGCAGCATTCAGCACACTATTCTCGAAGCCCAGGATCTTTTTCTTTAAAACAGGTTGTACAAAATCAATAAAACCACCCTGTTGCCGTTCGCCAAACTGTTCGGTGTATGTATCCGGCACATCCACTTTTACCCAGGCCCATTCGCCAGTAATAGCTGTATTGATTTTGGGAATCGTGGTATTAAAATCTATGGCGGCCACATGCAACTGACGTTTCTTATCCAATGCCAGTCCATCTTCTTCAAACTTATTATAGACACCACCCATATACGAAAGCCCGATTTCTCCAATCTTACGGTTGCGGATAGCTACTTTACCGGTAAGTAATGGCTGACCGTTAAAACTCTCTTCAAACCGATCGGGGTTTTCTTTTGCCGCTGGCAGGAAGGTTTTATTTTCTGCGTTGGCTATAATTTTATCATCAAATCCATTGGTAAGATATATCTCATACCCATATACCCAATCCTTTACCGATCTTTTTCCGTAAAGACCAAAACCCACATTGCTCCAGGTAGCGGGTAATAGCTGAGTGGCGGATATAGGCCGGTCTACAAATTCCCATTTCGGGCCATCATGGTTTTGGTTAAAAGCTCCTATAGGATTAAGCACAATTCCACCACGAAAATTTAACAGCGGGTTAAATTCCATATCAAGTGATGCAAACTCGATCCCGATTTCTTTTGTGCCGTCTTCAAATTCTATTTCCGTTAAGAATTTAAGCCGTTTGGATATGGAAGATGATATAAACAAGGTAACACGCCGCATCTGAAACTGATGGCCTTCACTTATCCCATCTTCGGCCAGGTATTGATAATTGGCTTCTGCATAGCCACCCAGTTGCACTGGCAGTTTGCCCATTTGCAGAAAGGGACGGTTATACGTTGCATCCATATTTAATCCCATTCCGGAAGTATCCTTCGGTATACGGCGCAGCAATGCCGGATCAATCTGGCCAAAGGAATCGAGCCCGGAAATAAACAAGGTCAGTAGAGCAATGAAAATATTTCTCATTTTTTTCGCAGGTCTATAAACAATTGGTTACCGGATATACTAATGGGGAAGCTGCGGAGATCGGTATCTGCCGGACCGTTTACCATTTTCCCTTTATTGCTGAACTCGCTTCCATGTGAAGGGCATTGTAAAAAATCACCGGATACCTGTAATTCTGTGCCATGGTGCGTGCACTGCATCCATAGAGCGGTATATTCGGTATCGCTGAATCGGTACAGACAAATGGGATATTGCAACGCCTCATTACGAACGATAATGTATGGACGATAGGTTTCTTTACCACCTTTCCTGGTTTTAAACTCATCCGTATTTACGAGGATGCCATCGTCATTCAATTTACCAGTAATAAACTGGGCCGGTGTGCAGGAAGATACCAGTCCGGCTAAAGCAGCAGCTGACATGCAGGCCGTGCATCCTTTAATGATAAAGTCCCTTCTGTCCATCTTATAATGATTCAAGGAATTTTTTAAGTTTTTGCTTTTCTGTCTCGGGCAGGTTGCTATAAATATTCCGGATAATTTGCGCTTCGCCTCCATGCATCAGGATTGCTTCCTCTACTGACTTTGCTCTGCCATCATGCATCAAAAAATAGAATCCTCCCTGTGAATTCTTTGATAAACCGAGTCCCCACAGCGGTGGCGTTCTCCATTCACTTGTTTTAGCAGTCCCTTCAGTATACCCATCATCTAAACCTGATCCCATATCATGCAGTAATAAATCCGTGTACGGGAAAATTATTTTATTCGATAAAGCTGCGATAGGAGAGTATCCAGTTACTAAACTGGGTGTATGACAAGCACCGCATTTCAGTTGCATGAAAATTTGTTTACCCGCCACCACATTGGGGTCATTGGGTGTACGCTGTACTGGTGCTTTTAAAGTCTTCAGGTAAAATACCACATTATGTATTGTTTTATCACTCACTTCCGGGTCAAGGTTCAAACCACTGTAAACATCTTTCGGTTCGAACGTGGAAGTAATGCCCATATCCTGGTTATAAGCAGTAACTGTTTGTTGCAACAGATCGTAAGTGGCGCCTTTTTTACCAAAGCGGCAGATATACTTCCCGCTTCGCTCAATTGTTCCCGGGCGTTGTACGCTATACGCAGGTATGGTATTCCAGTTAGGTACACCGGAAATTCCATCTCCATTATTATCATTCGGATCGGCTAATGCAAGGATGGTAGCATCTGTTACTGCATCCAAAAAGCCAAGGCCTGTATTCGCAGGTGGTGTAAAAGATGAATGTGTAGCACCCGCTGGAATCTGTTCGGGTGTAAAACCCGGAATCGCCCTGTTTTGCAACTGGGGCCCGCCTTGCGCTAAAAATAGATTGCCCGTACTGTCAACCTGCCCAAACCGCGTAAGTGTGGTAAACGGATGACCCTTACCATCACCTGCATGGCAACTTCCACAGGAAGTTGCCACGAATAAAGAACCAAGCCCAGTAGTGGGCGTAAACACTTCATCATTAAAAGCAATATCACCAGCCAAGAACTGTGTATGTGCGGCACCTTCAAGGCCTGGGACCGGGCCATCCAGTATTTCATCATCCGCCGGTGAGGCGGGCAGTAATTTGCTGCAGGCTATAATACCCGAAGACAGCAGTAGTAGGACAAAATATTTTTTCATTATTCGAGTCTTCTAATAATATTTTTAGACAAGACTAAAAATATATTTAAACGAATATAAAATATTCCTTGTTTTTTTCCAAAAAAATACCCGCTGTATTTACACAGCGGGTATACATCGTATTTTATCCTGCTATTGTTTAGCGGGATCCTTTTTGGGGAGTACCTTGAAATAGGTCGCCTTATAACGGTTGTTCACCAGCGTACCCTGTACTTCTGCTTTGCGGATTGCCTCGCAAAAACCTTCGCCACTATGCGGGTCGCCATGGTCTTCAATGGTAGTACCATCGACCAGGTATGCTTTCCCATCCATGCGCACAGCCAGTACACAGCCCACACCTTTCATCTCAAAATTGCAGGAGCCGCAAGAGGCTTCCACCGTTTGGATTTTTTTAGTGCTGTCGGGCATCGCACGTAATTGTGCACTGGCTGAAGTTGCAGCAAACAGTGCAATACAAATGATTAAAATAGGCTTCATTGTTTTTAGTTTAAATGATGATTCAATAAAAATTTATAGTACGATTTGTCTTTGCTAATCTCTGATCCATGTTACAGCTTCCTCTCTGGCTTCCGTATCAAAATATCGCCGCTCCGCTTTATGAAACATGCTGGTCATGGCCAGCATACATTCTTTCCAAGGAGCCGGGCCAACCAGGGCTATCTTTTCAAAATCACCCGCATGCAGCAGGTGCAAATTGGAAACATACAAAGCGGATGCGCCCTTTTTAAGATAGTCCGTTAATGCTGCAGTAGTACCTGCTTTCATTTCGAAATACCATTTTATTTTTTGGCCCTTACTGATAACAGTATGTATGATCGGCTGCATTTTAACATAGTCATTCCGGTCCAATACATCATCAGCAATACCTGCCAGGATATTCCCACCAGTAAAATCAAGTATCTGCAACATTTGATTTTCCTTTATTTAATACTGTATCGCATTCCAGCATAAAACTCCCGTCCTCTTGTAGGCCCCCATACGGAAGACAAATCAAAGTAAGGACCGAACGGGTTATCTGCGCTGATGATTGGGTTTGGCTGACGGTAATGAAAGATATTCTCACAGCCAGCATAAAACTCGAACTTATTCCAGCGGAATGTACCCTGCATGCTCACCGTCGAATAGGGATCAGAGAAAGATGGCCTGCGGTACGGCTCCGGGTTCATTTGCGTACCCGGTAACCTCATTTTATCAAACCAATGTGCGTTCATATCCGCCTGCCATTTGTTGTCAAATGTCCGGTAAGACACTGCCATCATCACCCTGTTTTTCGGGTTAAAGGGCAACAACACCTTTTCGCCATTTTTTACCTGGTATACATCGAGGTAATTATATGCGCCCCTTATCTCCAGTTGTTTGAACAACGTAACAGCTGATTCGACCTGAAGCCCGTTTGACCGGGACGTCCCATCAAAATTCCTGATTACAATTTTAGACGGATCGGCATCATAATCCGGGAAGAACTGGTTAGCAAAGCGGGTACCATAAAAATCGGCGCTAAAAGTTCCCGTTGCAGTGCCCGCAGTAAAGCGGTAGGTATGGCTGACACCCCAATTAATAGCTTTCTCTGGTCTCAGCATTTCTGCGAACTCAATATTGCGTGAGCTGGTCAGGATCATTACCTGTTCGCTAAACAAATTCACCTGCCTCCAGCCTGAACCGAGTGAAGCCCGGAATGTATGTTTATTATTGATGGAATATTTTACCATACTCCGTGGTGTGAAAAACCAGCTATGCTGCTGGTGATGATCCAGCCTGGCCCCGGTAATCAATACCACTTTATCGCCGTTCCAATGAAAGGTATTCTCTGCAAATATCCCGGGAACCCTCAGGCCAGTCTTGTATTCACCACCATAAGTAAGAGCCGGTGCAGGCACACTGAATCCGATTTGTTCATCCAGTTGCTGGTACCGGTAACTGATACCATACTTTAACTGGTGCTTTTTCTTCCAGAGCCACTCATGCTGCAGGTTCATGTAGGCCAGTTTTTGTTTTGCTTTATAACTGGTAATACCAAACCATGACTGCTGGTCGTGGAAGGAACCAGATAAAGCAAGTGCCAGGGCATGATCATGCGAAAACCGGTACATCATTTTCGTGTAAGCCTCAGGCTGCGTATAGTTGACCGATTGTCCATATACCGTGTTACTGCCTTTATGCTGTGATTCTCCATAACCGGTTTGCCCACCAATACGTTTTTCATGTACAAAGCGAAGCCCAATTTGAACAGATAGCCCGGTGTCTTTTTCATTCCGGTACTTCCATTTATTATAGGCCATGTAACGGGTCAGCAAAGGAAGGTCCAGAAAACCGTCATCATTACCATCTATCCTGCCAGCAGGCTGCACGCTGTGCAAGGCAAGCATGGAGTGCCATTTCTTTTTTGCACCAACTACACCGGACAGGTTTACATTGAAATGCTTTTCACCAAAGCTGTTGATGTAAGCATTTCCATGAAACCTTTCCATTTTATCCGGTTGCTTACTTTCCAGGTTAATCTGCCCGCTGATGCTTTCAAAGCCCTGCAGGACAGATGTCGTTCCTTTTGATACATAAATATTATCGACAACTGTGCCGGGATAGGTGCTCACCCCATAGGTATAGGTAGCCCCTTGCAACATGGGTAGTCCATCCACGAGCAACTGGTTATACACACCGGATAATCCGAGTATACGCAACTCCTGCGCATTGGTGACAACATTCGTAGTATGTGACTGAACAGAAGCTTGTGTTCCAAAACAACCGGCCAAATCACAACAGGCAGCCTTGCTCAATTCTCTCTGGCCGATGACTTCGAGTTTCACCACACTGTTCCCTGATACAAAACTTGGGGCACTTTTTACAGTTACGCCACTCAGTTGCTTCAGCTCCTTTTGCAACGTGATACTCAGGTACGTTTTTCCTTCAGCTGATATGGTGTCAGAAACATGGCCAGCAAAGGAGGCCACTACACGAAAATCTGTGATGTCCGTAATGGGTAATTCAAATACGCCATTCTCATTGGCGATTACGCTTGTGGACGAACCTATCCAGCGGAGTGTCCCGCCCGGCAGTATTTCTTTACTACTACCATCGCTTCCAAACAATTTTCCTTTGACGGACTGAGCTCTGGCAGAATGATTGGCGAGAACAAGCGCAATTATTATAGTTATTGTTCTCATAGTTAGTCTTTTAGCTCTTTTTCTTTTTTCACCCGGTACGGTGTACTGTTCTTATCGTCGCAGCCAGGTGTGGTTTCAATTACTTTTTCAATTTGTTTACGGCTGGTTATTGAAGTATGGTAGATAATGGTGAAAGTGGATGAACCTTCCGCTCTAGCTGTATACGTTACTTCATCAATCCCTTCTTGGTTTAGTAATTGTTTTTTGATGGTGGGCATGTCGCCGTTGCAGGTAAGATTACCTACTTTAACTGTGGCCGTTTTAGTGCTGTCTGCTTTAATTGTCTGTGCTGACAAACTGGATGCAGAAAACAATAATCCAGCAATAAGGATTGCAAATGAAAATATCTTTTTCATGATAATCTTTTAGGATGTAATTAAATAAAAAGGAACGCTTCTCCCTGGAGAAGTAAGTATGCAATAAGTCTGTAGAAAGCTATCAGGAAAGCCGGGGCGGTTGCCAGAAATCTGCCAGCTGGTATGCAGGCAAGGCATAGTTATGCCGGGTATTCCGGGCGATAACAAATGTTGGAAGGGCAGCGGAAAAATCTGTTACATGGTCAAGCAAAAGTATATTGCTTACGCAGCAATTCTTATCCTTACAGGGCTGACCGTCCGTTTCTTTTTCTTGTTGGTCGGATGAACCTGGCTCATCTTCATGATCGTCGCTGCAGCACTTTGTTGTTTCACATTCGTCTTCGTTTCCCTCAGCCAGGCAAGGCGGGGCTATGCTGAAATTCAGGACGGCCAGGGCCAGTAATATGGTAATTATCTTTTTCAGAGGTGCTAAAAAGCAAATATACATTCATTTGGGAGTAGGAGCAATAGATCGATTGCTGTTTTTGATAGCGTTCAACAAGAAGGCGGGCCAAGGTTGGAATATTAGATATATGAAGTCGGATGGCGGATTTTCGTACTTTATTGAATTCAAAATATTAATTAAATCTTGAGTGCGTTAAAGGGGCGGCAAGGCTGAAACCCGTATCCTAGAGAACAAGGATAAGGATATAAATCAATCCTCAGTCCGCACACCTGTGAATTGGAAGAGATTTCCATTTCCCGTACTCTTGAAATCAATAGTTTTCGAAAACCTCAATAGTCTTTTATTTATCAGAGTTTTTTGTAACCCTTAGGGAATTCTGACCTGATTGTAAAAGACTAAATGTTAGGGCTTATCAAACCGATTTCTTTTTACAGGGAATTTCTAGTGAAACAAAATAGACTCATCATTTTTTCTTACTCACCCCCTCTTTTTTTAATATTTTTCTTACATAAGTTTATGTGATTATGTCGCTCATATTAATTAAAATAACGTTGTACCCATTAGCTATACCGAAATGTCCTATTGGTCTATTTGCGGACTTTTAGCTGTTTTCTATTTAGTACAACATTCTGAAGTGAGGAAATTAATTGATGCCACGTCTTTGAATTCCCATATTATGTTGTCCCTGATGCTAGTTCTTGTGCTATTCTTTGTTTATTTACCCTATAAACTAATAAAAATGAATAGCTTACAATCAATTACAGAGGATTTCTTGTCCCATTGTCGTATTGAAAAGAGTTTAAGTTTAAAGAGTATTAAAGCTTACAGAACCGACCTCCGGCAATTTTTAGGTTTTATCAATTTAACTTTTGGCATCCATGAAATAGAAGGCATTGGAAAGCACCAGTTAAGGGAATACTTGTCTTCAATGGCAGGTTTAAAGCCTAAATCAGTAAAACGAAAAATGGCAAGGGTGAAAGCCATGTTTAACTATCTGGAATTTGAGGACTGGGTATTGGTTAATCCATTACGTAAAATGCGGATTCGTATTAAGGAGCCACAGGTGTTGCCAGCTGTTATGGATTTGCAGGAGGTTGTAAAGATATTTAAGGAAGGATACAGGCTTCGGGGAAATCATAAGGACGAGAAAAGTTATAAGTACCAGGAATCTGTCCGGAATATTGCGATTCTCGAATTGTTATTTAGTACAGGTGCACGGGTATCAGAAATAGCAGGTCTGAATTTGAAGGACATGAACCTGCAGTCGGGTGTGATTATGATAAAAGGGAAGGGAAACAAAGAACGGGTGATACAGATTTGTAATAAGGAATCAATGACGGTACTGAAAAGCTACTATGCGATATTTGCAGGTAGGATCAAAGACGCCAATGGTCATTTTCTTATTAATAGGTTTTGCAGGCCCTTAACCGACCAGTCTATTCGAAACCTAGTAAGGAAGATGGTAAAGAATGACGGTATTGGAAGGCGTATTACTCCACATACTTTCCGGCATTCATTCGCCACCTTATTGCTCGAAAAGGATGTTGATATAAAGTATATTCAGTCCCTACTGAGCCACAGTTCGATTAATACAACTCAGATTTACACACATGTAAAAAGAAAAAAGCAACGGCAACTGCTGACCACCCGCCACCCGCTGCGAGAGTTCTCTATGATAAGCCAAACTGGCTGAACTATGGATAACTAAACATTATCATGCTTCGATTTTTTGAGGAAAATAGTATTTCACTGCAATTGTCTGAGCTGATCAAGAAAGAGCAGATTACTTCAGGCAAAAATAAAATAGAACTACTGCAGCATAAGTTGCTTGGGAAAATCCTTGTAATAAACAATGAAATTCAGCACATAGAAGTCTGGCAGTCACTTTATCATGAAAATGTTATTCATATACCTTCTTCATTCATTCCTGTAATCAGGAGAGCTTTAATATTAGGCGGCGGCTCATTTTTTGCTGCGAAGGAAATTCTGAAGTACAATAGTATAGAAGAAGTAATTATGGTTGACTATGATGAAGAAATTATACGGGTCGTTCGGCAAAACTATGACCATGTGGAATCCATCATTAGTAATAAAAAGTTCAAGCTTATTTCAACTGATCTTTTCGAATTTTTGAAAAATAATACCATAAAATTTGACCTGATTGTAAATGACGCAGTGGACTTGCTGGATTATGGCACTGAAATGTATGATGTCCTTGCATCTCATTTAACACAGGATGGCTTGTGCAGTGGTGTTGTATACCGGCATATTTTCGAAAGCGAAAGATGCCGCAGGACAATTTTTCAATTGAGAGTTAGATATAACGCGGTATTTTCTTTAATTACGATACCCGAATACCCGGGTATCCTTCATTTGCTGTCAATGTGGTCTCACAGTTCAACAGTTTTGCAGGATGCAAGAACGATAACCAATGATGGGCAGAATGTTTGGTTACGCAATAATGTTTGCCCATGCGAAGTTTATCATCCTTCTTTTATAAACTACTATCTATACTTGCCTCCTTATCTAAAGAAATGGATTAACAATATCTGATTACTATACTATAGAGTTTTTGGAAAAACTCAAATCCTGGCTAGGGGATTCTATGTCATCAAAATAAACCCTGGCTTTGCCCCAGCCCTTGGCATGTTTCAGTTTATTGATACAGGATATCTTTTTCTGGTCATCACTAATATATCCGTAGGAGACAATATATTGGCTGTTTTTTGCCTCCGTAACAGCCCAGGTTGTTCCCAGCAAGGAAAAACTGTTAGCCGTTTGCTTTGTGATTAATTTGATGGAATTGATTTGAATATAATACAATTTTGAATAGTCAATTTCTCTCATAGGGATATCGGCTTTCATGGCAATGCCCTGAACAACAAATCCATGCTGACTCGGGCAACATGTGAGTTTTCCTGAGATTAGCGCTCTAGTCGCACAGTATTTTCCCTCAAAAAAATTAGGGATCTTTTTTCGAAGTAATGATGTCGGCACGATGCCGAGAATGCCTTCCCCGATAAATCCATAACGATGATAAATGCCAACAACGCTTTCGCCATTAAAATTTTTTAGTCTTAAGGCAGAGTCAGAACCACAGGAAAATTCTAATGTTTGCAGTTCGTTATTGGTGATTTTTCCGTCAAAGTCATATAATTTATTCCATCTCCTTGCATTGTCATATGGATTTCCTGGAAATAATTGAGAGTAGGGCGAGATCAGTCCGTTGATATGAACTGTATCTCCTTCCCTTACTGTCTCATTCATTATTCCTCTTTTCCAGAGGTCAATAGAACCGTCAAAAGTTGTTTTATCACACAATTTTGAAATTATCTTTCCAAGCCCATATGACCCCAGTGCCCCGACAATTATCTGGGCGGTCTCTTCCAATAAAGGTTTCCACAGTAATGATTCAGTACTACCCATACTGATAATGTTTAGTCATCTGTTATTAAATTGAAGGGTAATTTTTGCCGTATATCATTCTAAATTTCAGCAAAAGCTAAACAAATTGAAGTCATCTGACAATACCATGTTTATGGTATTGCCAAGGATGCTTTAACTCATTGAGTTATTGCCGGTTGCTATTTAGCCGGCATTCACTGCACCTGTTATCGGGACACTAGAGATTAATATTTGGCCCTTAGGAAATTCTAACCTGAGGGTGAGGGCCTAAATTTTGAGGGGTGTTCAACCCATTTCTCTTTTCAGAGAATTTTTAGCGAACTAAAAGGGGCACATCATCTTTCTTACTCTTTATCCTCATATTCTACGAATTTTTGGAAGGAGTAGAACAAATATGGAAAAATGACAACCTAAACATCCGCTATGCTAGATTGTATACGACAACGGATTGTGAGCTATAAAAAAAGTCAAAACTAAATCCACTCTAATAATTACCCCACAGTTTTTATCATTTTCGATATTCCGACTACTTTTGTACATACAGTGAGTACAAAAATCTATATAAAAAATATGGTTTGCAGCCGTTGTAAAATGGTAGTAAAAGCAGAAATAGAAAAAGCAGGATTGGCTCCCGTATCAGTAGAGTTGGGCGAAGTAGAATTAAAGAAGCAGCCCAACAAAACACAAATGCAGCAATTACTCACTTCGTTAAAGTCATTAGGCTTTGAAATCATTGACGATAAAAAAGTACAGACCATTGAGAAAATAAAAAATGCCATTGTAACATTAGTGCACCATTCCGACGAAGAATTAAAAACAAACCTGTCAGCATTTATTGTTGCACAAGTGCATCAGGATTATAACTATCTAAGCAATCTCTTTTCAGAAGTAGAAGGCACCACCATTGAAAAATATTTCATAGCCCAGCGAATAGAACGAGCCAAAGAATTACTGATGTATAATGAAATGTCTTTATCAGAAATAGCCTTTCAATTAGGCTATAGCAGCGTAGCATACTTATCCAACCAGTTCAAGAAAGTAACCGGACTTACTCCATCACATTTTAAATCGCTGAAAGAACACAAACGTAAAAATATAGAAGACCTGTAAATCTTACAAATCAAATACAAAATTCCACAACAACAGCCCCGATAAGCCGATCTACCTTTGTGTTAAATAAAATACAATGACACATACCTATACTGTTACCGGAATGACATGTGGCAGTTGCGAAGCCAAAGTAAAAAGTACCCTGTTAATGTTACCCAATGTTACAGCCGTAGAAGTTTCAAAAGAAAAGCAAACAGCTACCATCAGCATGGATAAACACATATCGCTATCCACCTTACAGAACGCTTTAGACAAAAAATACAGCATTACTGCAACAACACACAACGAAGCAGTAGAACAGGGCAAGAGTTGGCTGGCCACCTATAAACCCATACTGTTGATTTTTGGCTACATTACTATCGTAGCACTTATAGCAGCAAAACAGCACGGCACATTTAATTGGATGCACGGCATGAACATATTTATGGCAGGCTTCTTTCTTACGTTTTCCCTCTTTAAAATGCTTAACCTAAAAGGCTTTGCCGAAAGCTATGCTATGTACGATATAGTGGCAAAGAAAATACCGGCATGGGGATTTATATACGCCTTTATAGAATTAGCATTGGGAATAGCCTACGCCACAGGATTTAATCCCCTTGTAACAAATCTTGCAACATTTGCTGTAATGACAATCAGTATAATAGGTGTACTGCAATCCGTTTTCAACAAACGTAAAATACAATGTGCCTGTTTAGGGGCCGTTTTCAATCTGCCCATGAGTACTATAACAATAATTGAAGACCTGTTAATGATTGCAATGAGCGGCGTAATGTTATTATTAATGTCATAAACAAAACTGTATGAAACATCTGCATCAGTCAACGTCAGATAGAATGTCCCACACATCCCATCATCAACATACCCCGGAAGAACACCAGCAATATTTAAAGCTGGAAAAGAAATCAAACCTGAAACTGGCTTTAAGTGCCACACTGCATTGCCTGCTGGGTTGTGGCATTGGCGAAATTGTTGGCGTAATTATTGGAACATATTTGGGATGGAGCATGATGTCAACGATGATTTTAGCAATAATCCTGGGATTTGTATTTGGCTTTGCCTTGGGCATAATTCCCTTATTAGGAAAGGGTTTTAGCGTAAAAGATGCATTTAAGATTGTTTTTGCTGCAGAATTTCTCAGCATAACCGTAATGGAAGCATTTGAGGCCGGTACGCAACTGGTATTACCCGGGGTAATGCAGGCAGGCTTAACAGATGCTTTATTTTGGGCAGGGATGTTTGCAGCACTCATTGTTGGCTTTATAGCAGCCTTTCCTGTTAATTATTATATGATAAAACGTGGTGTAAGGCATCAACATTAGATCTTCTATCTTTGCAAAAGTGAAAAAAATAGCAGTCATATTCTTTTTATTGATCTACGGTTTTACAACCCTGGGAACTACTATTCATTTTCACTACTGCATGAGTGAATTGGTTGGCTGGAGTCTGTGGCATGGCAAAGATGATGGCAAATGTGGCAAGTGCGGCATGAAAGAAAAGAAAGGTGGTTGCTGCAAAGATGAACACAAACAGATTAAATTAAAAACCGACCACCAGAAAAGCGTCATTGCACAATATTTTGAATTATTGGATGCCCCCGCTTTGCTTACATCAATTGCGGATTTTAATTTCAAGCTAAATGCGGTTTCACTCAATTTTCCGGTATCTAATGCACCGCCAAAAATCCCAAAAGAGCGGCTTTACATCCTGCATTGTGTTTTCCTGATTTGATTTACTAATTGTTTGTAATCTGCCGACACCATAGTGGTGCATCGGCTACAAGCGTATTGAATTATCAATCAATAATTAAATTAAAAACAATGAAATCAATAATTTTAGCAGGAGTAATTCTACTATTCTCTGCAACCTCCTGTCAATCCCAAATTAATAATGCCAAAACAGAAACGGTAAAAGTTTATGGCAACTGTGGTATGTGTGAAAACACTATTGAAAAAGCCGCCAACAAAAAGAAAATATCCAAAGCAGATTGGAACGAAGAAACAAAGATGGCAACCATAACCTACGACAGCAAAAAAACAACCTTGGATGCGGTGTTAAAGAACATTGCCCTTGCAGGTTACGACAATCAAAGTTTTCTTGCTCCTGATGCAGCATACAATGAATTACCAGGCTGTTGCAAATTCGACAGGGAGAAAAAACAAGCGGCAGTAGTAGCAACGCAGCCGGTTAAGGACACAACAAGTCCAATGCAAAATCATGGCAACCATAGTGGCATGAATAACAATCAGGCACAGGAAACTAATCAATTAAAAGCTGTATTTAACAGTTATTTTTCATTAAAAGATGCATTGGTAAAAACAGACGGAAATACCGCATCGGCAAAAGCAAAAGATTTGCAAACGGCCATCAATGCCGTAAAAATGGATATGCTGCCAATGGATGTACATACAGTTTGGATGAAAATCCTGAATGACCTGAAAGAAGATGCAGAACATATAAACGGAACAAAAGACGTTTCCCACCAAAGAGATCATTTTATGAGCCTTTCAAAAAATATGTATGAGTTAATTAAAGTTGCAAAGCCTGCAGAAACAGTCTACTACCAGTTTTGCCCAATGGCAAATGAAGGCAAAGGAGCAAACTGGTTAAGCAAAGAGAATGCTGTAAAGAACCCTTACTATGGTTCGCAGATGCTTACTTGCGGCAAAACTGTTGAAACAATAAAGCAATAAAATCAAATGGCATTGCTGCTTTTGCAGCAATGCCATCATTAACATTACATAAATGAAATTTTTGAAATGGCTATACAGAAAACTCTTTGTAAAAAAGTGTTGCCGATAGCAATACTATTTACATTACTAACAATAGACCTATTCGCACAGAAGGTCGTTCGGTACGACTTGTACGTAAAAGACACCATTGTAAACTTTACAGGCAAAGCAAAACGGGCCATCGCAGTAAACGGGCAAATACCAATGCCCACACTAACATTTACTGAAGGCGATACAGCAGAAATTTATGTACACAATGAATTAAACGAAGAAACTTCTTTGCACTGGCACGGGCTATTTTTACCCAACAAAGAAGATGGTGTACCCAATCTTACGCAAATGCCCATCAAGCCGCATACAACCCATATTTACCGATTCCCGATTATACAGCATGGCACACATTGGTATCACAGCCATTCCGGTTTGCAGGAACAAATCGGAATGTATGGAAACTTTGTAATGCTGAAAAAGAAAAATGCCTCCAATTTCAGAAACGGCATTGATGACTTACCAACAGTTCCAATTGTGTTGAGTGAGTGGACAGATTACAAACCAGAAAATGTTCACCGCATGCTGCACAATGCTACCGATTGGTTTGCCATCAAAAAAAATGCAACACAAAGCTATAGCGAAGCTATCAAGGCCGGGCATTTCAAAACCAAGCTAAAGAACGAATGGAAACGGATGCTGGCAATGGATGTAAGCGATGTTTATTATGACAAGATCTTAATGAACGGCAGTCCATCCACCGACATTAAAAGCATTGACGGCAAACTATTAAAAGCCGGTGATGAAGTAAGGCTGCGTATTTCAAACGGTGGTGCATCATCTTACTTTTGGCTTACATACGCAGGTGGAAAAATAACTGTTGTTGCCAACGATGGCAATGATGTAGAGCCGGTGAAAGTTGACCGGCTGATAATTGCAGTTTCGGAAACCTATGATGTAGTAGTTACCGTTCCTGCCGATAGCACAGCATACGAATTTTTAGCAACTACCGAAGACAGAACCAATTCAGCATCTTATTATATTGGCAATGGCATCAAACAATTGGTATCGCCACAACCACGTTTGAAATACTTTGAAGGCATGAAGATGATGAATGACATGATGAAAATGAATGGAGATTTAGACGATATGGGAATGAACATGAGCCTGAACCAAATGGATATGAATGTAGTAATGTATCCTGAAATAACAGGCGAGGCTAAGAAAAAGGGAGGTGATGAAATGAAAGGAATGGATATGAGTAATGACCCAAATCGTTACAATGCAAATGCTTTAGCCGATATAGTAACGCTCAATTATGCCATGTTGAAGTCGCCTGAAAAAACTACTTTGCCCGAAGCATCGGTCAAAGTATTAAACTTTGAATTAACTGGAAATATGAACAGGTATGTATGGAGCATGAATAACAAAGTAGTTTCGGAAGCAGATAAAATATTGGTGAAGAAAGGAGAAAATTTGCGGCTCATCATTTACAATGGTTCTATGATGCGGCACCCAATGCACCTGCATGGACACGACTTTAGAGTACTGAACGGACAGGGCGAATATGCCCCGCTCAAAAACATAATTGACATTATGCCAATGGAAACAGACACATTGGAGTTTAACGCAAATGTTGATGGCGACTGGTTTTTTCACTGCCATATTTTGTACCACATGATGAGTGGCATGGGCAGAGTTTTTAGCTATCAGAACCAGCAGCCAAATCCATTGATCCCAAATCCAAAGCTGGCACAACGTAAGCTTTTTGCAGACGATAGAAAAATGCACTTCATGTTTCAAAATGATGTTGCTACAAATGGTAATGACGGAGAAATGATGTTGCAGAATACCCGTTGGAGCATTGGCAGCGAATGGCGTTTAGGTTACCACGACATGCACGGTTATGAAACAGAAACGCATGTTGGAAGATACCTGGGCAAAATGCAATGGCTAATGCCTTTTATTGGCTTTGACTGGCGTTATAGAAAAATGGGCATAGACAAACAGGAAAAAAACCTGTTTGGACAAACCAATACAAAAGACAACAGGGCAGTACTTAGTTTAGGCGTTAATTATACATTGCCAATGTTAGTTCGTTTTCAGACAGAGATTTTTACAGACGGCATTGTTCGTTTGCAATTAATGAGAGAGGACATACCTGTAACAAAGCGGCTTCGTTTTGCTTTCATGGTTAACACAGACAAAGAGTATATGGCTGGGCTTAATTATATTTTCACCCGTAACTTATCTGTGCGTACGCATTACGACAGTGATATGAGAATAGGCGCAGGCATAACATTTTCTTATTAAATAACTTTTCAAAATTTAAGCCCCTGTTTACATTCAGTAAATAGGGGCTTCCCCTTCGGGTCGGGCTATCCGTTGCAAGTCCGGCACAAAGCCAACGCACAGATCCTTCACCGGGCTTTCCACTACTATCCCTAAGCCAAAAGCCCCGCCTGCGGTCAGCTACTCATTCGCTTATCCTTACGCTATGCTCCAGGAACGCTCATTCCGTAGCACACCTCGGCTCCGCACAGCAGAAGCTGCTCATTCACTCACTCCATGATATTCCATTCGTTCATTCGCAGCATCTGCTTTTCTCCTGCGCTTCTTTTAAAACCACATGTTCTCTGGCCGGTAAAGCTCTGTTCGTTACAGAATTCAAGAATTTTTATTCAACATATGTTCTGCTTTTTAATGCTTAAAGTAAGGGTTGATCAGTTACTTTATTAATACGGGGTACCTAATTAAGGCTACTTAGTGAAATCTAGAATAATCAATAAGGCTTACAGCCAACTTAGGGGATTCTGACCTGATTATAAGGACCTAAATTTTAAGATTTAGCAAACCCATTTTTTTTGGAGCGAATTTTTGGTGAAGCAAGACATTTTGGTGAAGCATGGGTGAACCAAAACGTGACGGAAAGCTTTTAGAAGCGAAGTGTAGTGAAACAAAAAAACCGAAAACCATATAATTCTCGGGGTTCTTATGCGTACCGGACGGTACTGAAACAATTCTTGTAGCCCTACGGGATTCGAACCCCGATTAGGTGAACCTATGGTGAAATGATTTCATTTTGTCACTTTTGGTTTCAAAAGAACTGTAAGCAAGGTATGTAATTTATTTAAAGATAGCTTTGAGCAATTAGGTGATTAAGTATTTCTAAATCACATATCCTTTTTTGGACCTGTAGGTATGGTAATTATCCTCGAATTCGTTCCGGGGAGATAATAGTCAATATAAAATTGATCATATCCCAGAATGCGAAGGAAAACACGATGAAAAAGGGTTTCATAGACTCTTGAATGCAAAATGAGCTTTTTAGCTTTATCCATAGTTTTGGCATCAGAGCCTCCGTGAGCCATGGAATTTCTGGCTTTTATGGCTTTTTTTTCAAGATCATTTACAGGCAGGTCAATTAGTTTGAAGAATAAGTTTAACCTTTCATTGTCTCCGCGCTTGTAAGCCCCTTTCATTTTGTTAATAATTATCGCGGCATCTTGTATAGTTTTAAGTTTAGATTCTAGCTGTTCTATTTCTTGTCCCGCCAAAGCTAAAAAGGTTGTTTCATCTATATAGTCAAGAGCTATATCAGGATGGGCCTTTAAATAATTTCTGCATAATTTCTCTAGGGCGCTGGAAAGGATGGGAAGGTTTACGCCCACTGGAACTTTTTTGGCCTGAAAGAATCTCCACAGAATACCCTGAAAATCCAAATGTTTATCCTTTTCCAAATACACAGGAAAGTACTTGTCTACCAGGTGCTGCACTCTACCCCATTCATACTGCTCGTTGAATCTTATGGGAGGCTTAGATCCGTTCTGACAGAAGTGCTTTAGGTTGCTACAGGCAGGGGATTGGGCTTTCTGGCAAATAATCTCTTCTCCTGCAATTGTGGTGGAGCCTATTTTTATAATTTCAGTTCCGAACATAAAGTTGAGAAAGAACTCCAGCGATCTGCTGGTGGATTCCTCCACTTCCAATCCAAAGGATGACCGGTATTCAATGCACAAACAGTCAGCCCAACTAAGTTTACAGTCTTTAGGTACTTCAGATACAATACACTTAATGCCGGGAGCATCCACGGTAAAGAAATCCCGGCTAGAGCTGTAAGGCGATATATTCAATGAACCTTGTTCCTCATCTAAACCAACCCTTATTTTTTGATAGGAATTTTGGAAGAAACGTCGCGTCATTCTTGGATAAAAGAAATTTAAGGTTGAGGTCACAAACCATTCATATCGAGTGATTGGAATGGCTGGATCGGAAACCTGGAGGGTGGGTCTCTTAGTAAATGACTCAAAATGCAGATCAGCCGTAAAGGGAAAACCAAGGCCTTCATAGAGGCATCCATTGGTCCTAAAACTGCCTACAGCGCAACCGTACAGAGTATAGGAATCAGTTTTTTCTCTATTGTAACCTATAATTGTATCAAGTGAGGCAAAATTTCCTGGGCCTTTTTCCCTGTTGTCCTGATCAAGAGCTCCGGGGGCTAACGTATGCCCGATAATGATTCCTCTTAACCTTAAATTCTCATCCCTATCTATGCGTATGCTGCAGGTTGTCCCGGATAACTGATGAAAGTTTTTTTCAAACTCAAGATTTGAAATCTCGACAGGGAAATCAAAATGCTCCCATTCCTTTCTTGGATCAAAGACATCGTGGCTCATCAGCTAGATTGAAGGGTTTCTACTAAAGTCGTAAGGTATTCCTTAAGCATGTATTCCTTCCTATTCTTCCAGTCACATATTAATCCGCATTCGTCAAAGGATTCATCAAAACTAAATCCATAGTCTACCAGAACTGTAAAGGAACTGAATAGGCAAATACAAGCAACCATCCTGCTATGTACTTTTGAAACCACAATATAATGTGATGAAGAAGGCAATTTAATGGCATCAGTCCCTAATAAGTTAACCTTAGGAATAAATTGGACAAATTGATTTTTTCCACCCTCGCTTACCCATTGAACAATTGGCCTAAATTTTTCATCCTGGACAAATTCTTCTCCTTTTTCCAAAGCAATAAAATTGATAGCTATTTTGGCTAAAATCCTGAAATGGTCCTCAATTAATGTGGCTTTTGCATGAACTGTTGCATGGTATTTTTTTGAATGAGGTATGTTGTATTGATTATAATAGCCTTCGGCAATATGTTGCACCTGCGCAAGATTAAGAGTAAACTTGTTCAGCTTATTTTTTGCGATAAAGGCGCGGATAGACCCATTTTTCCGGGGCATTGTGCCGAATAAGATTAGATTATCTGGCAGCATCTCGCCATCAAGTTCGATGACACTATTCCAATTGATCTGCTTGATCCAGTTGAGGAAGTTTTCAATTTTCGACTTGAGATTTTCTGAATAGTCATTTTGAAAACTAAAAAGTGTTTCCCCGGTGACTGAGTTTAAGCAGATATGGGGTATTTTATAGGGTTTGTTTTTTATCGTATATCCCAACGCATATTGCCTGTCTTTTTCATCTACCAGAACAGATACATTTGAAGGGGAATGGAATTTTTCAGCCAGTTTCCCTCTTTTACCTGGTCCTTCAATTGTACGGGGAATGGTGAATACGTAATTTCGCATAAAGTCCATCTCTAAACCGGAAATCATTTGGTTAAACTCATCACTAACAAAACCAATTGGAAGTTTTGCAATACCTCCTAGTGCAGCAGGGAAAACATGTTCCTGGCTTTCATAATGTAGCCCAATCTTATTTCCAAGATAAATGCACATATATATACTGTAGTTAGGTAATAGAACCGCCTGCAAAAATACTAAAGTCTGGCTGTCGCAAGTGAAAAATGAATACCCTATATGTGAATTACTTGGGTGCCTTATATAGAAATTTCATATTAATTTCAACGGCCTTATGCGTTTTTGTCTAAGATTTTTTTAATGCCTAAGCTAAAAGATCCATTGATGCAAGGTGTTCTGGATTATCGCCGGATTTATGGAAAACCACCGGACAGGGATTTTATTTTCCCACTTGAGAAATATCCAACGGACGCCCTGATCGTCATGCTTGCAAAAGTAAATGCACTCATTTTTATGAGTGATAGTGATCTGAATGAGGCGGACAATCACATATTCCGCCTTGTATTCAATAAACTGGATATGAGCATTTATGAAAAAATAATTGAAATCCGCAAAACAGACGCCGGAAGCCGTGGTGTTATTTTCACTCCGCCATCACTTGTCGGTTTGATGGGGAAATTGATAGCCATGTACAAGCCTGTTTCGGACTTTGGCGCCACCAGTGATGAAGGTTTGCAGGTGATGATGCGGGAGTTATTCGATGCAATCCTTGCGGTGAATGATAATTATTATAACAGCATTAGCAACGATGATATACTTTCAAAGGATCATCTCTGGAAAATGGAGTTATTACAACAGGAGTTCGCTAGAGGAATACCCAATATGTTTGGAGTAATACCGATTAAAATATTTATGTTTTACCGGTTTATGAATGAGCGTTACGGGGGAGATATCTTAAAAGAATTTGCTGTGAGTTTTAATATAGCATCAGCGTATAATTTTCACTTCGTATTTCTTCAAACACTATCTACTACCACCAACGAATTCGAAGAGAATGGGCAACCGAAGTATTGCATCCGTGATGAAACAATGGAAAAAGTGATTGCTCCTTTTGTATTTGATCCAGGCAAGACACAGCAAACTCCTTTTTCAGGTGAATCCTATGTTCTTATCAACCAGCCCTTTTTCCGGCTCTTTGAAGGCATAGCCATTCTGGATTTTAGCTTTTTTGCTCATCTCACCGATGTCAGTCTTTTCTATCATTTTTACCATGCCACTTCACTGAAAAAAAAGCACGGAGTTAAGAATTACAACGAATATCTGGGCATAATCGGCAAGCACTTCTATGAGGAATTCTTGTTGGTGCAGCTTCTCCAAAAGCAATTTTCACATAAATACGACGCTGTTTATACAGATAAGGATGATTCTGCTTATCCTGATATTCTGATTTTACAAAACCAAACCGATGTATTTGTTATTGAAGTAAAATCTGTCCGTATACATGGAAGGGTGCTTGATCAGGCTGACACAGCAGGGTTTCAGCAATTCCTTGAAGATGAATTTGCCAATGAAAAAGTTGGTCCCGATGAAAAAAATAAAGGCATTTACCAATTAAAAAGACAAATACAATACCTGAAAACTAATGGTCATGGATATAGAATTTTCCCCGTTATTGTATATACGGAACCTTCATTAGACATTGCGGGTGTCAATAGTTTCCTTGATAGGAAATTCGACGAGATCATTGAGAATGAGCGTGGTTCGTTTAAGAAGATTCATCCCCTGACACTGATTAACCTTCATTTTTTTATAAAATACTATCCGGCGTTAAAGAAGGAACGATATTTTTTGCGTGATAAGATTATAGAATATCACAGGCAGAAAAGCCGTGACCTGAAAAGGGCAGTGAAAACCCTAAACCCCTATATTTATTTTATGGCTGAGTATTCTTTCTTACGAATGATGGAGCAGACCTATTCGCCAGGAGATCCAATGAGCTATTTTCTTCCGGTTGCAGATGATCTTGGCTTTCGGGAAGAAGCAAGAAATGCTTCCAGTAAATAGTTCTCTTAGGTGTTTTTGTAAGTAAGATTATCCAATATCTGGATGATCCCGTTAAATCAAAGAAATTCTATAAAGTAATGAAGAAAATGCTTAAGTTAACAATTGATTCAGCTTTTCTATTCTACTCATTTTGGCTTGCTTTATTGAAGCTTTCGTAGCTTATTTAATGCCTTCAGGAGCACTTGCATAAACAGAGGTTGCTTTTTCACCAATGGAAGTTTGGCGCTGTAAATCTGTAAGGGACTTTTTCCATCTTTCGGATAACGGGTTATGGAGCTGTGCTGAATTGTAAGCAGAGCACAAGTCCAAAATGAGTAGAATAGAAAAGCTGAATCAATTGTTAACTTAAGCATTTTCTTCATTACTTTATAGAATTTCTTTGATTTAACGGGATCATCCAGATATTCTTGCAATTCATTTTTAGCATTTAAAGCATCAGGTGTTGCAAATTTTCCAATCAAATCAGCTATCTTAAGGGTGTATTCTTTTAATTCATGGCGGGTTTTTCTGGATAGTTTTAATTTGGGATTGTTCAAAGAATTTATCTGCTTAAATATATGCTTCAATTCTGCGGAAGAAATATTAACCAAATCCCGGTGTCCCAGACCATCAATAAACTTGATAATTTCAGATTGTGCAGCTTGGACAGAATGCATTTTATCTAGGTCCATAATTTCATGTTTCCTAATATCAGCAGGGAGTTGCCGGATAGCTTCGATTTGGTTATTTAATTCCGGTCCTTTTTCAACGAGTACTCTTCGGTATAATTTAAGCTGGTTATGGCTGACCTCATACAACTCTTTCTCCGTTGCCATGTCATTGTATAACCAGAAAGCTTTGTTAGCTTTTTCAGAAGCTTGCTGGAAAAGAAAATAGGAAGTATGATATTGCTTTTTTTTAAATAAGATTCTTGCAGATTTCAGATCGCTTATAGCAATATCAATCCAGTCAGTGCTGGTGTTATTTTGATTGGTGTTGGTCATTAATTTTATTAGGTGTGGCTAGCTCAGGCTTTCTGAGTTGAGTCACTATTATCATCCTCAATTATTTTCTTGATTTCAGCTTCAGCTTCTGTTATGTCTTTTAATTCTTTCTCAACCCCCATTTTATCACTGGTAATTTTTTTCAATTGTTTTTCATGACCGGCAATGTCTTGATCAATGTCAATGTACTTGCCATAAATTTTCAGCGTCAGTTTCTTTTCTGCAAAGGTCCACATTGTAAAGAAGTTGGCAGGGCTTCCTACTATGATAAACCCTATTAAGAGTATACCAATTGCTGCGACGCCAAAATAGCCGGCCAGATCCAGTAGCGTAAATTTGTAATAGGAGTAAGTTATTATAATGCCGCCAATTAGGAGTAACACAAGGGCCAGTCTTACACCTAATAAAACCCTTTTACAAATAGTTTCTAACTTTTTCTTCAATGCTTTTTTTCTATCAAGAATACCCTGCACCCTGTTATAACGGTGATCCAGTAATTTCTTTCTTTCAGATAGATCTTGTTTCCGATCATCATTAAGCTCAGAGAGAAAATCCGCTTTACCCAAAGTCAGCAGATAAATAAGAACAAGGACGATGATTACAAATAGAATCCAGGGTTTAATATCTGGTTTATTTTGACTCATAAGGTGTATAAAATACCGCTTTTATGCAAAACCTTGAGGGTTTCTTCAATCTACTGTGAGTAACCAACCCAGCTTATTTGAAAATAGGTCTTAATACTTACCTTTTTGTATGTGGATTGTATATGAATTGTATTGGCAGATTCATTTTTTTCTCATATCTTACTCTAAACCACCAACTATGTCCTCTAAATTTCGATTTGGGGCCAGATTTCTGGAAGAGAAAGCGCTGGCTATAATTGCAGCGGCAACCGCTTTGCTATCAGGGAAATCAGCTGAGGCAAGGTTTGAAGGTTTATCTGATGACAGCAATGCAGATAAAACAATTATCTCAGGTGAAAAGAAGACGGTGCCTAAACTGGTGCTCAAATTAAAGTCTGATGGATCCAGTTTTATCGTTGACCAACACAGATCACATAGCTCGCATTCATCACACCGCTCTCACTCGTCTCATTCTTCACATTCCTCGCATTATTCATCTTCGCCTTCATATCCTACAAGTACGCCCTCTATCACTCCTACATATACACCCCCTTCGTCAACATCTTCAGGTACATCGGGATCCTCAGGGAATCGTAATACTCCGGTTACGCCAACACCAAAGCCTGCTTCAACAACCGGTTCAACGAAACCAGCAAGCACGGCTGGAAGTAATTCATCTTCCAAACCTGTTACTTCAGAAGTCAAGACAACTCCGGTTAAGGCCAGTAATAACTCAAATTTGGCCACAAGTGTGCCTCCTATTACAATAGATACCAAATCAACTATTGCTGATACAACCTTAAATTATAACCTGTACGGGAATTTCGCTTATCCATTATTGGGACCATTTAAACGGGTGTTATACAAAGGATGCAAAGGAGAAGATGTACTACAGCTTCAACAAAATTTAAAAGCTAGAGGCTACGATATACTTCTTACAAAATATTTTGGTGATAAAACCGAAATTGCGGTAAAAAAGTTTCAAACTGCTCAGGAAATGGAACCGACAGGCCGAGTTGATCAAGATTGTTGGGATGCACTGTCAAAATACTAGCGATGACATTTAAACGAGAGGTCGATATCATTGTTATAGAGCTACCTAAAGATAGCTTTACTGAGTCCGCACTATTTCAGTGTCTTTATTGGTACACGGGCCGATTCATTTTTGAAACGGATGGAAGTAATCAGTACAATTGGAAGGTGACTTTTCATTTGGAAAAAAATAAATTAAATGAAATCCAGACCCAAGAATTCATTTTGAAGTTGTCACAAGATTTTCATGATTATCGGTTAAGGTCGATAGTAGATAAAGAGACTGGGTTACTAAGAGAATTAATTGCTGCTAAGGCCTTTTCGCACTTGGCCCCTGAAACTGATCCTGATACTGAAGTTTCGGATCCCGTTGGATTTAATCCAAACATTAAAACAATATAGAAGCGTATGCCTGCAAAAGCAATACGTAAATTCCGGGAGTATGATTCGTTTGCCAAAACTGCGCACTCGGATTACTACCTGCTTCCTTTTCGTTTTCATCGGATTAGTGCTGGTACAGAGGTGCTGGTGAATGATCTTGGTGATTTTCTTTTGGTGCCAACTGGTACAGTTTCCCGCATCATAGGGAGAAAAGTAACAAAAAACACCGATGCTGAATTATATATGGATCTCTGCTCGGCTTTTTTTATTTCCGAAGAGCCGATTCCAGCGCTTGTGGACTTAATGGCTACGCGTTACAGGACCCGTAAATCCTTTCTGGACCGTTTTACCTCCCTTCATATTTTCGTTATATCCCTGCGCTGTGATCACAGTTGTCAATATTGCCAGGTTTCTCGTGTCAGCGAGGATAAGCATGCCTTTGATATGCAAAAAATATATATCGATAAAGGAATCGATATCATGATGCGCTCTCCCAGTTCTCATGTAACAATGGAGTTTCAAGGGGGAGAGGCCTTATTGGCGTTCGAAAAAATTCAATATGCGGTCGAGCGAACCAAGCAACTTGCATTGGAATGTGGTAAAACTGTAACTTATGTCATTTGCACAAATTTGACGCCACTTACATTAGAGATTCTTGCTTATTGTAAAGCCAATGACCTGTTGATCTCTACCTCATTGGATGGCCCTGCATTCATACATAATGCTAATCGGTACCGGCCGAAAAGAAACAGTTATGAACTGGCAGTAGAAGGTATAAGGCTTTGCCGTGACGAACTTGGTAGTGATAAAGTATCAGCTTTGCTGACCACAACTAATCTAACGCTTGAGCACCCAGAAGCAGTAGTTGATGAATATATTAGTAAAGGTTTTTCCAGCATTTTTCTCCGGCCTATCAGTCCCTACGGTTTTGCTCTAAAGAGTGAGCGCAAAAATCATTACGATATGTCAAGGTTCTTGACATTTTACAAAATTGCATTAGAGAAAATAATTCAGCATAATCGCAAAGGGTTTTTCTTTCGTGAAGATTATGCGACAATAATTCTTCGAAAGATATTGACCCCTTTTCCTGTGGGATATGTTGACCTCCAGTCACCAGCTGGTTTGATTAATAGTGTCATAGTATTTAACTATAACGGAAAAGTGTACGCTAGTGATGAGGCCCGTATGCTTGCGGAAATGAATGATGACCAATTTTGTTTAGGATCCCTCACTGAACATACTTATGAGGAACTCTTTTACGGACCTGTTGCACAATCTATTGCCCGAGCTTGGGCAAATGAATCACTTGCTGGCTGCTCCTCATGTGCCTTTCAACCATTTTGCGGAGCTGACCCTGTTTATCATCATGCAACACAGGGCGACATGTACGGGCATCGACCCAGTTCTGGCTTTTGTCAAAAAAATATGGAAATAATTCGGTACCTATTCGAACTTATGCAGGACAATTCTGTGAGACAAATATTTTATAATTGGATTAACGGAACCCACCATGCTGCTGAAAACTAAAGGAAGACCCAATCTCATTGAAGAGCCTATTGTTGCAAAAGTAAGCCGCTTACCGCTTTCAGGAGACCAGCCTTATCTGCTATTGGATAATATGGATTTGCCTTTTTCCGATCCTGGAGCTTGTGTCGGTATATTAAGTAGTTCGGATTACTCCACTCGTATTGACTTTCCTTCTGTCTATAATATTCCTTCATTCGACCATTTGCTGGATGGTGACATTGTCCTGGTCAATACAGATGGAATCATTAACACTCTTTATCGCATAAATTCCCACCAGAATTTTTTATTACTGACCGAAAGATGTAATAGTAATTGTCTAATGTGTTCGCAACCTCCAAGAGATCGGGATGACAGCTATCTCATGCGAGTGCACAAAGAACTGGTTCCTCTTATCCCTAAGGATTGCATAGAATTGGGGCTAACAGGCGGCGAACCTACTCTCGCCGGTGATGCTTATTTTGATTTATTGTCAACCATTAAAATGAATTTGCCAGACACTGAAATTCATTGTCTGACAAATGGTAGAAGCTTTGCATGGAAGGCCATGGCGGATAAATTAGCTTCCTTGGAAATGGATAGACTAATGTTAGGAATTCCATTGTATGCAGATCACTATCAAATTCACGATTATATCGTACAGGCCGATCATGCTTTTGATCAGACAATGAAAGGTTTCTATAATCTGGCAACCAATAACCAACGTATTGAAATCCGTGTGGTGCTTCACAAACTTACTATTCCTCGAATTCGCCAGCTTGCCCAATTTGTGTATAAGAATCTGCCATTTGCCGATCATATTGCTTTTATGGGTTTGGAGTACCAGGGTTACACTCCTCACAATATTGATAAATTGTGGATCGATCCTATTCATTATATGGATGCTTTAGCTGATGCTGTTTATTTTTTACATGATGCTGGCATGCGTGTATCAATTTATAATTCTCAGCTATGCACAATGCCTGAAAGCCTTTGGAAGTTCAATCGTCGCTCCATTTCGGACTGGAAGAATGTATATCTTGATGAATGCAACTCGTGTGCAATGCGAGAAGCCTGCGGGGGATTATTTGCATCAGGTATTAAAAAGCATAGCGATTTTATAAGGCCCTTTATACAAATTCCTGTTAATTACGCAAGCCCTATATGAGAATCTTTTTCCTTCTGATTCTATTTTTTATAGAATTATTATTTTCCAGATTTTAGAATCTAAATCTGCAAGATGGGTATCAAATCTATCTTTATGAACTGCAAATCCTAGTAGGTGTGTTGGCCTAGAAAATCCAACATACGCCATACGCATGGATTGAATGGCGAACTTATGAGCATCCGTTCCAAGTGCGCCGCCCTTCAATGGGGCAGCTAAACGTTCAGATTCATAATTACCTCCGCCCGCCCTAGTTTGATAGAAGCTTTCAAGATATAGTGTAGCTGTATGCGTTTGCCCCTTGGCATTATGCACTGTAGTGATTTCGATAGGAATATTCTCATAATTAGTAATATTGCTGTTAACTGGTACGTGTAATGATCCTATAACTACGGCTGGATTATTAATGAAATCGGTCGATTCGCTGACTTGTTTGTTGAACAGAGCTAATAAGACCGGGCAATAAGCCCGAATTGCTATCAGGACATTGGACATATCTCCTTGAAGAATATCCCGACACCACGAGTAAAGGCTTGTCTGCAGAACATCAAAATGGCCGGTGTGTCTGTCCTTTAAAAACTTTAGTAAGGAGCGCTTGCTGTAAGGCCGCTGCTCAGAATCAGAAATCCCTTCGATTCTAAGGATACGCAATAACCCGCTTAATATTTGTTTTTGAATTTGTTTGAAAGATGTTGTGTTCGCCGATGTTGCGGTCAGGTAATTTTCAAGGGTAGGCAACGTGACCTTTTCTTTTTGCTGATCCTTATTAAAGGTTGGATGAAAATCATTGATGCGGATTTTATTTGGTTCTTTTTTTGTGTTCCAGCAAATTGCCTTAAACGGGTGAAGTGGAGTAGTGGATATCTTTCCATCATCCTGGAACTGCTTAATGGTGTTTGCAAAGACCGGAATGACCTGTTCTTTGTTCGCATCAGTGTAGACAAAAAGATGTGGGTGAATCGAAATAGCAGTACCATCTTCTTGTGTCCCGAGCCCATTTACTGCAATAGTTCGGAATGCCAGTTGCTGAACTATGCGAGCAATATGGGGACTTAGTCGGTGGCTCCCGTTTAATTGCAGGACCATTCCTCTATCATACCATGTCTCTACATCCGCTGGATCTCCATCATAAATTGCCTGATTCTTATCACCGATACGTTGAAAGATTGTTTCGGTAGCCCCATTGTTCCAAAAAATTTTTTCCAACAGATCGTGCTGGACCTTGTCCATATCCTGCATTTCGTCGACAAACACGTAACCGAACCGTTTTTGTAGTATGGGTATGATCCCTGGGTATTTTCTGATATATTCTTCTGCAAGGAAATAGGCGTCATCGAAGCAGAGTGTGCCCTGTTGAAGCAACCTTCGTTTAAATGCCTTAATCCATTCATAAACCCTCGTCTTTTCATTAGCGTTCCAGTCTGTATAATTTGCAGGTTTTGTGTTGCCTCTGGGCTTATTGATTGTTACTTTAGGCCCGAGGTATTCTTTACTGATTATGTATTCTCCATTTACAAAGGAGACCCGCAAGCTAGCGCAACATTTGTTTGCAGTAAGCCACCTTTTCGCATTGTTACTTTCCTGCTTAGAAAATCCTGTTAGAAAAGCTCTGTTATAATCGTTTGCTTTTTCTCCGTAAACTTCATCATCGATCCGGACAGGCCTTTTTTTATAATGATTGACATATTTGGGTATGGCAAGAAACTTGTCTACGAATGATTGCATCGTGCCTATAAAATGGGGATCCGACATGAGCTTTGGACAGTGTTTCCCAATCTTTCTTTTTATTTCGTTAACAGCGGCATTTGTATGCGAAATGAGGACCACAGCCTTGCTATTGTGAAAAGGCAGGTATTTTTCGAGAATGAGCAGTTTTGCAAGCAAAAGCGTGGTTTTTCCACTCCCTGGCACTGCCTGCAAGTCGCAAATATTCATTTCCTTAATAAAGCAAATCCTCTCCGCATCAAAAACTCCTTCTCGGCCGAATAAGATTCGCTCTGCAAAAGCAATATCATCGTCAGAAATTAGCAGCATGTCTTACAGCGTTTAGCAAATAAGTAATACTGGTTTCTGTAAGTAGGTCTGTGATGTCAGTATTCGCTTCGAGGTTAGCGGCGAATCGTTGTGCAATGATAGCTTTTGAAATCTTCTCCTTGGCAACTGGAAGGGTAGTCTTTCCATTCAGGATATGGTCATAGATAGCAAATGCTATAGCATCATCGCTGTCAGTCCAATTATTGAAATAAGTCCCGACATCCGCAATTGATTGTTCATAAGGCGAAAGATTTGCTATACCTTCATCCTGCTTCTGCTCTTTTAACCCCTCAAGTACAGACTTGTAAAACAGCTGGCGCAGTTTCTGAGATTTTGAAATACAGTATTCCAGTGTCCATTGTGGTGAAATAAATGCTTTCACGACCTGACCGTTATACTTTATTTCTTTTATAGTGATAGCTGCTGCTATTCGTTGCTGGATCTCAGCTTCGGTATAAGGTACGCTTATTTGTGGACCTCCGGGGTTAGAAGGATCATCTATCTGCTTTGTTTCTCCCGCTGCTACTGGTTTTATATCTGCGTCGCTAATGACAGCAACCTTAGTTTTCATTTCTGCTCCCGCAATGCGTTTGAAAATACTTGCATAACGAAGAAAAGCAGTATTACCAATGTTGATGATCGATACGCATTTTGAGGTAAGGTTAATTCCCACTTTCCTTGCCAAGACAGGCAATATCAATTCTTCAGCCCAACCTTCCACCAGAATTATTCCTTTGGCAAAAAATAAATTGGCTTTTGTGATATCTAAAAAGCGCTGCAAATAGCTGTAGTCAGTTTTGCTAAGCATGGTTTCCCCTTCGCCCATGGGGAAAGCTTTGTCACCCTGACAGATTATGAGGTGGTCAAGCGGGATTTTGGAGCCGATATTCGGACTGTGTGTTGTGAATATGAGTTGTACATCTTTGGCGTCTTTCTGTAATGTCTCGATCACCTGCAATTGTACCTGTGGGTGGAGGTGAGCTTCAATTTCCTCAACTAAACCGAGTCGAAGGCCGTCCCAGTTTTGTTTTTGTAGGTGCAGGAGCTCAGAAGCAATACTTAATAAATTGTGGCTTCCCAGGCCGAGGTTGTATCCATCCATGAAAAGCAGATTAAGAGACTCAAGAATGCTTTTCAGTGTGGAATCGGTTATCTCAAATTGTGTTTCTTTTCCTGCAAACTGGCTGAGATAGCCATCAATAACTTTTTTAAGCTCCTTTCCACCTTGTTTATTAGGATCCAAGTCCGCGCCCTGCCTGTCCTGACCCTTAAAATAGGAGGTGATTTCTTCATTTAGTTTTCTTGCTAGGTCTATGAATAGATGGTTTTGTTTCTCTTTGAAAGCATCATGGGAATGAAGAATCTGCGACAGCCGGGAATTTCTTCGGGCAGAAAGTTCATTCTCTGCGTCTCTCAAAGGGCGCAGATAAGTTGATTTTAGTTTTTCTTTTGCTTCAGCGGAAAGAATAGTTCCTTCCTCATCTATACCGCCTTTGACATCAAAAGGAAGTACCCGATCGTCATTGCGGGAAACATCTACGAATACTCTCAGGTACGCTTTAGCTGGATTATCCGTATCATCCCACCCAAGCCATTCCGTAAAATGCCTGGCCTCATCATCAGAGAGGTCATCGAACCGGCATTCGATCCGGAAACGGCCTGCTTTCTGACTATCCGACAGCCTGAAAAAATCTTCGGCCTCTACACGCACCCAGTCAGTGCCATGCGTTTTAATGACAAGTTTAATTGCATCAATTATCGCAGTCTTGCCTGAATCGTTTTCACCGATTAGCAGGGTAATGCCATTTTTAAATTTAAGGTTGAAGTGGGGTAGAGCCAAGTCAAAAGACCCATTAGTCCCGAACTTTCGGAAGTTCCAAATTTTTATATTGGAAAGGAACATTTGGGCGATGGTTTAAGAATTACTCAATTAAAGGTCGTTTAAAATTGCGAACCTTACCAAAATCAAAATTTTAATAGTTGTATTGCAAAAGGACTCTATTAGCCTACCTCTATTGTCCAACTTTTGGTCAACCTTTCGGCACAAATTTTTACGTCACTTTTCTTATTTTTGAGTAATATATTATTGCGTAAAGCATTCCTGGTTCCCAAAATTGGCAAATTTAATAACCCCGGAGATGCAGTTACGCTCACGCCATGCGTGGGCTTACTGTCTATGGGGTTAAGGTATGCCAATACCTGGGAACTGTAGCTTTAAGTTCCACGCATTTTTATTTTTACCACGTTCCGGAACTTGACGTAAAAAAACAAATTATTTATGGCACGTTCTTTCTCCGTCAATTTAATGGCGATTATTTTGCTTTTGACCTTTTCCTCATTCACTGTCGGATCGGAAAAAGTCGAGGTATCCTGCTCTGAACAGGATGCACAGATATTTGTCGATGGAATCCTGGTCGGAAATGGAAATACAAAAATTACCGTCCGTAAAGGTGAATGCGTTAATATGAAAATCACCAAGGTCGGGTTTATCACGGTAGAAAAGAACTACTGTAATAAAAAGGGTGATTCTTTTCCGGAAAAAGATTTTATTAAAATGGAGGTTGATGAAGCTTATACTTCGTCAATTTCAACCCGTGTAGCCAACGTAGATATTACGTTAAAGGTAAATGCCGTCAACGACGACTCCTGGAAGATGCTAAACAGTGTGATTTTATCTTATTTTGATGTCATCGAACTTACCGATAAATCTACGTCATATTTACGTACAGCCTGGGCAATCCAGGTGTTTAATTCTGTAACGGTCAGAACGAGATTTATCGTTAAAAGCGATGCTAACGGATTTAAGGTGAAACTTGTTAGTGAAATATCAAATCCCAACGTAAAAAAGGAGCATAAAACTGATGAATCTTTTCAAGAATGGGAACGTGTATTACGTAAATATGAGAATTTGATTACGGACTTGCAATCACGTGTCAAATAGTATCGTTCTTCATTAAATATTTACGTAGTTCCGAAGCTTTTCGAACGTATTCGTAGGGTTTAAGTTTTTGCCATATCCCAATCTGGGAGGACAGGTATATCTGCATCTTTTTACGTAACTGGCACGTAAAAAGATGCGCTTTGAGGCACTACGTTTTATTTAAGTCATATTTTTTCACGTAAGATTCTACGTGCAAAATTGGGAAGATTAATATATTAAAAGCATCTTGATAAGAGATATTCGTATCTATGAAATTTTACGTGCTAATTTCGAAAAGTTATTGACTGCTCGGGCGGGTGTTTAATCGCTTTTTGGAAAAAATAACTCAAAAATTTCAGCATTTAGTTGTACGGTACATTTTCGTAATGAATAGATGATTTACGTATTATTTTAATTTTGTTGACGGTTCAATACTAAAATGCAAATGTTCATAATTCAAAAGCAATGTCGTATAATGATCGAAGCGGAAATGGGGAATTTTTGATTATTCGCCGAATTATCTATTAGGAAACAAGCAATTCAAATGATGCATAACTCTTTTAGGATATGATCACGTGCTATGTACGTATAAATATCGATCGACTTCTACAATTTATACCAGCGGAGCTTGCGTCTTTTAGGATTATAATTACGTACATTTTACGTGAACTTTCAAAAATTCACGTAAAATACTGTCAGCTGATGAGATGAAATTATGTTTAATATCGATTAGGAAAAGTGTCTACGTGTAGTTTCAGTCCCGTATCAAAATAGCCATATTCTAAGGAATACGGGCAATCTGTTAGGTCTTTGAAGATAGGCCGGGAGAATACTAAAGTTCCTGGATTAGCGGCTACATATTTTTCCATTTTTCTGTATCGCTTCCCTTCTTCAGACCAACCACGATTCACATCACGGCGCTGGGGGAATATATTTACGTCTACAGGTCCGCCAAAACCATGGGCTATAAAATGCCCTTTGTCGTAGTCTCCACCGTAAATTGCATAATTTCCACGTATAGGGCCCCAGCCGACACGGCGTCTATAAATGTTTTCCTTGACCACATTTTTATTCGAAATGCCGAAGAAGCTAATCACCCTCGTTTCAGGCAATTCTTTTGCAATGTCTTTTTCTTCGACTTCAGGCCAGATATGATCAATCAGAAATGAAAAGCCCTGGAAGTTCTGAAGGGTAATTTCCCCATGCTTTGGGAATGTTTTAACATATTCACGGGGCCAGTATGTACTTACTTCGTCCCAAAAGAAACTATAAAGCTCTTTTGAATCTGCAAAAGACTTATTACTTATTAGTTGTTCGTAGTTCGGCATTTCGAACAAATTTGTACGTACAAATTTATACAACTGTTTTATTAAGTATTGAAAATCAATAGTTAATAAAATTAGTAATGTTGTTTTCTATGTACGTCAATTGCAGGACATTTTACAGCTTTCAGTACGGGACATTTACGACCAGGGAATTGGTGGAAAAAGCAGTGGAGAATGGGGTGACGGCGCTGGCCCTGACCAATATCAATTCTACTTGTGATGCCTGGGAAGCAGTAATTGATTCGACAGAAAAGCTCATGACCATGCTTTCCGGTGAAATCAAAAGCATTGAGAAGAATATTCATGACCTGATTGAAACGAATAAGGATTTACAACATACTTACGGACTCGTAACAAGTGTTGTCGGTATTGGCTTTGCTACTGCTGTACATTTTATAATCGCAACAGAGAATTTTGCAAGGTTTGAAAATGTGAGAAAGCTGATTTGTTATTGCGGTGTCGCACCCTTTAAACATGAATCAGGGACAAGTATCAGGGGAAGAACGAGAGTTAACCCACTTGCAAATAAGAAACTAAAGACGTTGCTGACAATGGCCGCGATTTGTGCGGTTCGTTTTGATCCTGGATTAAAGTCTAAGTATCATCAAAAAGTTGGCGAAGGAAAACCAAAGATGAGTGTATTAAACATTATCAGGGCGAAGCTGATTGAACGCATTTTCACAGTAGTTAAAAGAGGATCACCATATGAAATAAGGTTAGCTGCTTAATTTTTTGTGTACCAGCTTCCTGTTCATTGGGCATCTTCGTTGCGTCACAATCCGTTTATCGTCTGTCTCACCGGTCAACAGTTATTCGAGTACAAATAACGGGCAGTTGTCTTCCAGGTTAGGTGAACAACAACCTTTCTTACAGTCCGTGATGATCTTGAGAAGGGAGTTTCTCAGGTCTAATAGTTCTTTGACTTTTTTGTCGATCACAACAACTTTCTTGTCGGCGGCTTTACTGATCTGATTACAGGTTCCGAGGTTCGCTTCCAGTAGGGATATGATCTCAGCCGATTCGTTGAGCGTAAAACCATAGGATTTGATATTATTAAGAAGTAACAGACGTTTAAGAACGGTCTCTGAATACTCCTTGTAATTGTTGACCCGCCTCTCACGGCGTCCGACCTTAATCAATCCTTGTTTTTCATAAAATCGAATGGTATCCCGACTAAGACCGGTACGATTAGCGAGTTCTCCTATCAGCATAGAAAATATTTGTCCTCAAAGGTAAAGCATGAACTAAACTCCACTGTTGACCTTTGTAAAAATATTTGTATGAAATCTGTTAAATGGACTGCTGTTACTGGCATATTGCTTTGCTTACCATGCTGCTTGCTCCCTGTTCTTGGGGTTACAGTTGGAAGTGCAGCTTTGGGATCTTTCCTGGGCAATATGGAGAAACTGGGGTTTATCTTGTTAGCTGTATCGGTTCTCCTTTTAGGTTTTCGCTTTTTTCGAAAAAAGAAGAATGGTAAAACATGTGGCAATACGTGCAGCTGTAAGCCGGAGGCTAAACCTGAGAATCAATAACTTTAGGAAAACTAAAAACCTATGCCGATCATTACATCAATAGGAATTTTTATTCTTGCCGGACTTTGTGAAATCGGTGGTGGCTACTTGGTATGGCTATGGCTCCGGGAAGGAAGACCTTGGTGGTTCGGTTTAGTGGGTGCTGTTATCTTGGTCGGTTATGGAGTGGTAGCTACCTGGCAACCTGCGAATTTTGGAAGGGTCTATGCAGCGTATGGAGGCATTTTCATCGCCCTGGCGATTATCTGGGGCTGGAAGGTAGATGGGGTGAAACCGGACAAATTTGATATTATAGGTGCAGCTATCTGCATGTTGGGAATGGCCATCATTCTGTACGCTCCGAGAAAATAAAGTTCAGAAAATTCCTACACCGTGGACTATACTCCATGGTTTAATTTTGTAGTCTAAAAATATGCCCATGCTGTCAAAATTATCCCTGGTCGCGGTTTGCCTGTGCTGTTCGGTAATCGGTTTTTCGCAGACGAAAAAGCCTGCTGAAAAATGCGATGGTGCTTGCTGCAAAAAGGAAACAAAGTCTTCAACAGCTATAAAACCCGCTGTTATGCTGGAAACAGAAAAGAAAAAAGAGGTCAGTTGTAAATTAACAAGTCCTGAATTGCGTAAACGTAAGGAGGAAGTGATCGCTGTCCTTAAAGCCAAAATACTCGAAAAACAAGAGTTGGCCGATGGATATAAATACAAATTTGAAGCAACCGATGATATGCTGGATCAATTAACGGCCTTTTTGAAATCGGAGAGAGCTTGTTGTGACTTTTTTGATTTTAATCTTGCGTTAAGCGATAAGATTGTTTGGTTATCCATTACGGGTCCTGATGGTGCAAAAGATTTTATCAAAACCGAAATGGACTTTTAACTTACAAATGATAAATAACTTTTAAGTAGCCTGGAGATTTTGAGTCTTCGGGCTTTTTTTATTCTACTACTTACCAGATTCCCATTTTTATGCTTAAAAATTTGGTTTTGACTTAGAGTACCCTTATCTAACATGGTCCAAATATACTAAAAATATTAGCGGGGTTAAAATAATTCCATCTGGCCTTCAAATGCGAGAGTTTCGGCACCGGGGGATATCCAAAGGCGGAAGTTCGGGGTAGAAATGCTCTTTCCAGGGCTCGTGTGAACTCAAAAAATCCTTTGCCAGTGTATAATAGCTGACCTCTTCCCAGGGCAAATGGTAGGAAGCAATTTCAGCGACACGCTGCTCGGATAAATCACCAAAGAGCCATTCCCAGGCCAGATCGTCGGTCAGCATCGTTGGCATGCGGTTTTTAGCTGTTATGTCCCTGGCCGGTGACCAAATTTCCACCGGTGGTGGTGAGTGCACATGTATTCACCGTTTCGCCAGTCTCTGCATCCGTCCATTCCTGCCAGATGCCTGCAATGAAAAAATAATTGCAGCCTTTATAGCCAACCCGGTAAGGGTATTTCCTTGCAGTCTTTACGGGCTCACCTGTGCGTTTATTTTTGGGGAAGATGTGACGCCATTCATAGTAGCCAGAGGATATGAAGAGACTGCGGCGGGCCAAGGCCGCTGGGCGATAGACTTTCCCCTTCTTCACTAACTCGTCAGACACTGCATTGAGAAAATTCAATCCATCCACAAATCTGCCATTATGGTCTTTGTGCGGACGGCGACCGATATTCACCTGTTCCCTTGTTTCCCAAAAGGGCCAAACTAAAGGATCGGGAACAAATCCCCATTCCATTGGTACAATCTCAATATCTTCTTTTCCATCGACAGGTTTCACTATCGCCGTCAACCCAAAATCAAAACCATTGATTACATCCCTATCAAGAAGCTTATAATTTGCAACCAATTTCTCCAGGTGTTTCAGGCGGATATATTCATCCTTTGTAACTTTTGTTCCGTTGTAGTAACACATCAGCTATTTTCTTTGCTTTTTAAATACTCGTTAATCAACTTGCCCACCCCTTCAGCTTCTTTTTGTCTTCCTTCCGGAATGGAGGTCCAGAAATTAAGCCCGCTTTCTTTTTTGACTCTTGCTACCACTATGGGCTTGCGTTTGCTGCTAAAAGATACCCGGAAGGCAGTATAGCCTGGAAGATTGAGTTCAAGTATATCCATTTGAACATTGTTTAGATTCAGAGAGAATTTCTCTGGTGGATTGGTCATTACACAATTACTAGACTCGGAGAAGGCTAATTAATTTAAGTCAAGATACGGTAAAGTTTACTGAATCTCTTGAATCGGCTTGTTTCACTGTATCTGGTCATTGACTCTCTGAAATCTTTGTTGAGATTAGAGATTTTATAATGTGATTTAGCTGTGGTGTATCTTTTATAACTAAGGGGTCATCATATTGTCTATTTCTATAGGCTTCTGCTAAAAGGCACATTTGTCTTTCGTTACTGCACATCAAATTACTTACCCTTATTAGTATTGCCTTTTCTAGAATTTCTTGCGAAACTGGTTCTACACTAGGCGTTCCGGGATCGATGATTATATTGGGTTCAATGATTCTTATCTTAATACGTTTCATGAATTGAATTGCATAATCATTCCAACTTTTTTTAGGGTCGCTGAATGCATGGCCCTTGCGATTATTGTACTCCCAAAAGGATTTGGCTGAATCGAGAGAGTATCCAGCTTTTTGAAAAACCCGAAGCACTTCATCAAAACTCGGCCGGAGTTGATTGCCTGAAGGTAGGCATGACTGCTGTACATAATTGAGGACAGCAGGCAAGTCTTGTTTCCCATTTGACCTAGAATTAATATTTCTATATATAATGTTTTTGTTTATACTGGTTTTATTATACTGTCCCGATTTAGGGACAGTCCCTGTACCTGTTTCAGTACAATTCATGTCCTCATTCAGGGAAGTAATTCTTTGTGAATTTTCCTTCCCATTTGATAGCTCTTTAATAGTAACTAGAATTTTTTGGCCGTTTTCACAAATAGTTATGAGATTATGCTTAGAGAGCTCTTTTAAATACTTCTTGCCATAATTTTTCGAAATTCCATATTGTCGATTAAGTTCTCTAACAGAGATGATTATTGGATTTGCAAAGAATTTCTTATTCCACCTATGTAAAAGACACATATAGCAATCCCTGGAAGTGACAGATAGCTTTAGCTGCTTTGATTGTTTCAAAAAACAATCCCATTGCGTGAAAAAGGATAATTTGGGTGTAGACACAATTATTCCATTTAGGTGGTAATTGTTTTACTGTCTAGGAAGTCTTCAAGAGATTTCCTTAATATGAACTTTCTTTTGCCAATTGAGGAGGCTATAAGTGATCCCTCTTTTAATAGTGAGGCCATTTGCGTTGGACCATAATTCAAAAAGTCTTTTACAACTTTTAAAGGAATCCATTTATCAGTTGCACTAGTCAATGAATTGTGGTTAGAAAGCCTTCCCTTAAGTTCTGCTAGTTCGCTTAGGATTTTTGAGAGTATTTCATTTTGCTCCATATTGTTTCGATTTGAAGCAAAATGAAGCAAGTGTGTTTATTTTATGTGAAGCAAAATTTGACGATAGTCGTGATCTGCTGGTTTGTAACCACTTAGACGCTTAATTCTTAGAGCCAGGTATCTACGATAATTGTTTTCATATGATGATGAACGGGCTTCAAATTCCCCTTTTGTCCAGATTGGTTTGTCAGGGCAAACCAGCCGAAATAAAGGTGCAAAAAGGGACAGGTATTGTGTTTGTTCGTAAGCTTTTGATGGCACGCAAGAAGTGAGAAGGATGTTTAAAAACTTTGAATCTGTATTGGCATCCATTAGGTTTATGTGAGCTGTTCTTGCCTGCTTTTCTGTTGGTTGTAAGCCTCTAAAGCTCTCAGCTAGTTCGAAATTTACAAAATCCAATGGGGACTGAGCAAACTTTGCCTTCTTAGACGGATGTTTGAGTCGGCGGTAAAATAAGGTGGTCTCTTTGCGAAGGTCTGGTTTTGCGCCACCCATTTGTTTTAACAAAGCACCTGCATAATTATAAAACGACATTGAGATTTTATTCTGAAGAAAATTCAAGGTAGCAATCAGTACTAAGTTTCTAAGTACTAGTATTTTCCTCTTCTCTAGTTTTTGTAATTCCCTATCTATTTTTTTGCAGTCGACATAATATTTCAATACCTGTTTCGAAACTTGCAGGCTTTTCAGCTTATTTGTGAGTTTCTGATTTGGATGTAATACTGTTGCCCTAAGAATTAATCTTAAGTACAGAAAAATGTCTTCAGGGTTTTTTAACTGTTCGAAATCAGAACTAAATAAGAGTTTCTGATACGCGGCAGCGTTTTCAGTAATTAGTTTTATTGATTTGAGATACTCTTTGTTCTGTTTATCGAATATTCTTTGAACTGCTGGAGCTAGGGATCCTTGTTTAGTCATTACAGATTTGAGTTATTAATTGTTCTATTTTTTCCTTGGCTAATAATAGTCCTTTTTCTGTCACTGAATAATACACTTCATCCACATCACCGTTCCTGCTTTGTCCCATTAGCCTTTTTATTACTCCCATATCGGCGATACTTGCTTCAGCTAAAAGCTGCCTAAATGTGTGCCTTGCTATGTGCGTTGATAACCGGAATGAAATTCCGGCGAGCTGGGCCAGCTTTTTCAACTGTTCATTTATTTCTTTATTCGAACGCATGGGCAGCACTTTCCCCATAGGTTCAAGCTCACGGCTACTCTTATATTTCCTTGCAATTGCAATTACAAACTCGGGTAGAAAACACTCTGTGATTACTTCTGTTTTTGCCCTGCTTAAAGTTAGTTTAATATTTCCGTCAGTACGTTCCTGCAGGTTTTGCCAATTCAGCGTCATAGCATCATGATAGGCCAGGCCAGTAAACACCGAGAACAGAAAAATATCGCGGTAAATGGGCAGATATGGCCAAGGCTGTAAATCAAGGTTAATAATTTTCCCGACTTGTTCCGGCGTCAGCCGCTCTCTCCTGGGCGACTTTGTCTTAATCTTTACCCGCTTAAAGGCATTCTGTGTTATTAAGCCTTGCTCAACAGCTTCGGATAGGATTGTTCTGAACTTCTTGATTACCGTTGATGCAGAAACCTCAGTCATCCCAACCCGGTTATTGATTGGGTCGCTTGTAACTAGGTAATGCTTGAAACTTGAGGCAAATTCAAAGTTCGTATCCTCAATTGTAAGGCCCTGCAGTTTGTTTATTGAAAGGTATTGGGTCAGGTGGTTAATCGCCCTTCTGTAGTTTTTAATGGTACCAGAGGCCCTGTTAACGTTGTTTAAAACTGCTCTTTCGAAGTACTTATTTACAAAATCAGAAAGTAGCACCTTCTTTTTCTCTGTTTTAATGCCAAGGATATAGTTTTTTATGGTCGTTGCAGTCTCGTTGTTTAGGGTAGGATGCAGAAAGAGAAATTCTTGGAAGCGGGCTTCAAAAGCACTTAAATAGTGATTGATTGCAGAGTTTCTTTCTTGCAACCGCATGGTCATAGGATCCCATTTTAGCAGGTCATTTTCAGTGAGAGATGTGTTCAGTCTGCACTCTGATTTCTGCCTCTGATAGATAACCCTTAAGTACATAGGAACAGTCCCTGTTTTTTGATCCTTTTTGGCTTGATTTGGGAAGAAAAAGATAGACGCTTTCATGATTTTTGAATTTTGGTGAAACAAGACATTTTGGTGAAACATGGGTGAAACAAAATGTGACGGAAAGCGTTTCGAAGCGGGGTGTATTGAAACAAAAAACCCCGAAAACCATATGATTTTCGGGGTTCTGATGCGTACCGGGTGGTACTGAAACAATTCTTGTAGCCCGTACGGGATTCGAACCCGTATCACCACCGTGAAAGGGTGGTGTCCTAGCCCTTAGACGAACGGGCCATCGTTCGCTCCCTCAAACCAAATTTTAAGGGACGGCAAAGATAGCTTTGTGGCGGTTTTTAGCCAAAACTTTTTGGAATTCTTTTAAGCGGGGGTATTTAGCGGCCAGATGGCCTTTTTCTCTCATGTTTTATCCCCGTTCACATAGCAGGTTTTATTAACTTCGCACCCTCATCGGCCAAAAGCTGGTGACATTTATCCAAAATCTAAAAACAGCAGTAAAATGAGTACAGTAAAAGTTGCTATCAATGGTTTTGGCCGTATTGGCCGTCTTGTTTACCGCCAGATCTATAATATGCAGGGAATAGATGTGGTGGCAATTAACGATTTAACCAGCCCGAAAGTGCTGGCTCATTTGCTGAAGTATGATAGTGCACAAGGACGTTTTGATGCCGATGTAAAAGCCACCGAAGATTCTATTGTCGTGAATGGTGATACTGTTCGCATCTACGCCCAAAAAGACCCCGCACAAATTCCCTGGGGCAGTCACGATGTGGATGTGGTGATCGAAAGCACCGGCTTCTTTACCGATAAAGATAAAGCCGCTGCCCACCTTACCGCAGGCGCTAAACGTGTGGTAATATCCGCACCTGCCACCGGCGATTTAAAAACCGTGGTATATAATGTTAACCACAGCATTCTCGATGGCAGCGAAACCATCATTTCCTGCGCATCCTGCACCACCAACTGCCTGGCACCAATGGCCAAAACGCTGAATGATAAATTTGGTATCATCACCGGTATCATGACCACCATTCACGCCTATACGAACGATCAGAATACTCTGGATGCACCGCACCCTAAAGGAGACCTGCGTCGGGCAAGGGCAGCTGCTGCCAATATTGTTACCAACAGTACCGGCGCTGCCAAAGCTATCGGCCTGGTACTGCCCGAACTAAAAGGCAAACTGGATGGCGGCGCCCAACGTGTGCCGACTATTACCGGCTCATTGACAGAGCTGACTTCTGTACTCGGTAAAAAAGTAACTGCTGAAGAAATTAATGCGGCAATGAAAGAAGCCAGCAATGAAAGCTTCGGTTATACGGAAGATGAAATAGTAAGCAGCGATATTATCGGTATTCATTACGGTTCCCTCTTTGATGCCACGCAAACAAAAGTGATGACAGCCGGCGATACCCAGCTGGTAAAAACCGTAAGCTGGTACGATAATGAAATGAGCTATGTAAGTCAGTTGGTGCGCACGGTGCATCATTTTGCCAAGCTTATCAGCTAATTAAAATAAAAAGTAAAAATGTTCCGGCAACACCGGGACATTTTTGTTTAAACCATACTCAAATCTTTAAACGAATAAAGATGTCTGCATTTGCTTCTTTCAACTTCAGTAATCATACAGCGTTGGTGCGGGTTGACTTCAATGTGCCCCTCAACGATGCATTTGAAATAACCGACGATACACGCATGCGTGCCGCCGTACCTACCATTAAAAAAATAATTGCAGATGGAGGTAAAGTCATCCTCATGAGCCACCTGGGGCGACCCAAAGATGGCCCGACCGATAAGTATTCGCTGAAGCACCTGGTCAATCATCTCAGCAAACTGCTGGATGGTGCTACGGTTTTATTTGCCAATGACTGTGTAGGTGAACAGGCTTACCTCACAGCCAGTATGATGCGCCCCGGCGAAGTGTTATTATTAGAGAATCTTCGTTTTTATAAGGAAGAAGAAAAAGGCGATGAGAAATTTGCAGAAAAATTATCCAGGCTCGGCGATGTATGGGTGAACGATGCTTTTGGTACGGCACACCGTGCACACGCTTCTACTGCTGTTATCGCAAAATTCTTCCCTGCTGATAAACGGTTATTCGGCCTGCTGATGGAAGGTGAAGTAGCCAGTGCAGAAAAAGTACTGCACAAAGCTGAGAAACCATTTACCGCTATCATTGGTGGAGCAAAAGTGAGCGATAAAATACTCATCATCGAAAACCTGCTGGAAAGGGCAACTGATATCATCATCGGTGGTGGCATGGCTTACACCTTTATGAAAGCGCAGGGCGGACAGATTGGTAATTCCCTCTGCGAAAACGATCGGCTCGATACGGCTCTCGATATTTTGAAAAAAGCTGCTGAGAAAGGTGTTACTATTCACCTCCCGGCTGATTCCATAGTGGCTGATAAGTTTGCAGCCGACGCTGCTACAAACACCTCACCAAGCAATGCCATACCTGATGGATGGATGGGATTAGATATTGGGCCGGATGCTGCTAAGTCTTTCGCAGAGGCCATCAAAAAATCAAAAACCATTTTGTGGAATGGCCCCATGGGTGTATTTGAAATGGAGAAATTTCAGGCCGGTACAAAGGCAATAGCACAGGCAGTGGCCGATGCTACACAAGCCGGAGCCTTCTCCCTGGTAGGTGGCGGCGACAGTGTGGCAGCCGTCAATGATTTTGGCTTTGCCGATAAAGTAAGTTATATCTCCACCGGCGGCGGCGCCATGCTCGAATACTTTGAAGGCAAAATATTACCAGGTATAGCTGCGGTAAAAGGATAGACCACTTACTCAATCAGCCATACCGGTTAATAAAGGGGTTTTGTGCTGCGACATGGCCATGGTAATTTTATTCGATAAATTATTAACCATGCGTAACCTGTTCCTTGTAATGCTGCTTGCAGCAACTGCATCTGCCCATGCGCAGAAAATCATCCCGATTACACATAATGGCGTGAAGTACGAAGTACTTGACATGACTTCCAAAGGCAAAGTAATGTGGGGTGGCTATGAAGAAATAAAACTGGATGCCGCCAAGAGTGAATCCAACGGGTCAGGAAATACAGCCGCTATAGTATTAGCTGTTGGAAAAAATAATGGCTTTGAAGGAAAACCCTATGCAGCCAAACTTTGCAAAGAAGCTAAAGGCGGCGGCAAAGAAGACTGGTACCTGCCTTCCAAAGATGAGTCTGATGCTATCTATGCTTTTAAAGAAAAATTTGGAGTGGAAGAAAGAGGCACTATCTGGACATCCACCGAAGCCAGCGGAACAACCGCTGTAAGTAAATACTGGTACACCGGCGCTTACTATAATGTTCAAAAAGTGGATGAGTATCATTATGTGTGTATCCGCAAGGTTGATTAAGCAAACCAACACCAACTGCATAAAAAAAGCAACGGGTAATCCGTTGCTTTTTCTGTTATAACATAATTCTGTTTATCCCATATTATGAAACACCTTCTGTACGTCATCGTCCTGTTCGAGCTTCTCAATTAACTTACTGACGTCTTCTGCCTGGGCATCATTCACCGGAACTGTGGTGGAGGGTATCCACTCTACTTCTGCACTCAGCGGACTGATGCCTTTATCTTCCAGTGCTTTTTGCATGTTACCAAAATCAGTGAAGCCACAACGCACCACTAAAATCTCTTCCCCATTTTCTCCGGTTCCTTCACCCAGTTCTTCCAGGCCAAAATCAATCAGCTCCAGTTCCATATCTTCTGCATTGAGCCCTTCCGGCTTTAGCTTGAACACACCCATTTTCTTAAATTGAAAAGCCACAGAGCCGCTGTTGCCCAGCGTACCACCACCTTTATTGAAAATAGCTTTTACATTGGCTACGGTTCTTACATGGTTGTCAGTTGCAGTTTCTACCAGCAGGGCCACTCCGTGAGGCGCATAACCTTCATACAGTATCTCATCGTAGTTTACCAGTTCCTTTCCTAAAGCCCTTTTGATAGCTGCTTCCACTCTGTCCTTCGGCATACCCACACTACGGGCATTCTGAAAACAACGGCGCAGGGCCGCATTGGAATTAGGATCAGAACCTCCGGCTTTTACAGCAATGATGATTTCTTTACCGATACGGGTAAAGTTTTTCGCCATCTTATCCCAGCGGGCAAACATGCTGGCTTTCCGTACTTCAAAAATGCGTCCCATACTATTTATATGAAATTGGTCAAAAAAAACAAAACCGGGAATCCCTGTTTTGGGTTGGCAAAAGTAAGGCAATGGGTGGAAACGAAAAACCGCCCCGGTAACGGAGCGGTTTTACCTGTTAAAAACAGCGGTTATTATTTGTCTTCAGGTTTGCCCAGCTTGCTGGCATACAAGATTGCATGCACTAGAGCAAAACCGATAGAGATATATAATAATGTTTTATCTGCATCAAACCCAACTGAATTTTGGTGCAGGAAGCCTACGATAGCCAGTAATACAGCAAGTGCAATACCGGTCATCCTGGCCATTTTCATACCCTTCCGGCTATCGGTACCATTGCCCAGTTTACTGTTTTTGGCGCCATAAACCAGGTAGATATCCAAACCGATCAGCATCCACACCAACAGGCGGATCCAGGTATCCATTGGCAGGAACACCATCATAAACAAACAAGTGGCTATACCCAATATAGGAACGATCGGCACCAAAGGTGTTTTAAATGCCCTTGGAATATCCGGCATTTTATTCCGCATTACCCATACCCCGATACAAACCAGGATGAAGGCGAACAATGTGCCGATACTTGTCATTTCACCCACCACATCAGCAGGAACAAATGCAGCAAATGCACTTACAAAAAGCATGAACAGGAAGTTGTTCTTGGCAGGTGTCTGGGTTTTTGGATTAACTGCAGAGAATACCCGTGGAATCAATCCATCTTTACTCATACTAAAGAACACACGGCTTTGTCCCATCAGCATTACTAATATCACGGATGCATAACCAAACAGAATAGCGACAACAATCGCCCTGTTCAGCCAGGGGAAATCAGGCACAGCCTTACCCGCGGCATCTACCGTACCCATATGGTCAATAGCTACTGCAACAGGAGCGATACCATCTTTACCGGCAAACGTGGTATAGCTGGTAACACCCGTCATAACATGCGCAAAAAGAATATAAAGGATGGTACAAATAAGCAGTGAACCTAATATACCAATCGGCATATCTTTCTTAGGATTTTTGGCCTCCTGTGCGGCCGTACTGACCGCATCAAAGCCGATATAGGCAAAGAAGACAATAGCCGCCGCCCGTATAATACCGCTAAAACCAAAATCGCCAAACTTGCCTGTATTATCAGGAATATATGGATCGTAGTTGGCCGTATTGATATATTTCCATCCGAGTATGATAAACGTAAGTACCACTGCAATTTTTACCACCACGATGATGCTGTTGACAAAGGCACTTTCTTTTGTACCCTTGATTAATAATAAGCTCATCAGTACAATGATAAATACCGCAGGCAGGTTGATGACGCCACCGCTCCATGGGCCGGCAGTCAGTTCAACTGGCAGGTGTACATTAAAGCCTTCAAGGAATTTGACTAAGTAACGGCTCCAGCTGATCCCCACTGTAGCTGCACCCACGGCATACTCCAATACAAGGTCCCAGCCAATTATCCAGGCCATAAACTCACCCATGGTAGCATAGGAATAGGTATACGCACTTCCGGCTACAGGAATCATGGATGCAAACTCAGCATAACACAGACCGGCAAACAAACAACCCAACCCCGCTACGATAAAGGAGATGGTAATGGCAGGCCCGGCATGGTTAGCAGCAGCCATTCCCGTAATGGAGAAAAGTCCGGCACCAATAATGGCACCAATGCCCAGCGCAATTAATCCTTTTGCGCCAAGGGTTTTTTTGAGTGTGTGTTCGCCTGTTTCAGCTGCCTCTTTCATCAAAGAGTCAATCGGCTTCCGTACAAATAAACTCATATGTTAGTTTTATTTAAGTGACTAAGATAAGGGTTTCAGCTATTAACTACCGGTTTTGCTGCCCTGCCTTGATACGGCCAGGTAATACAATGGTACACCTGCCAAAACAATTATCAGCCCCGGCCATGTAAATTGTGGCTTATAAATAATCAGCAGGATACAAAAAGCCAGTCCCATTAATATATAAATGATTGGCAATACAGGATAACCAAAAGCCTTATAAGGCCTTTCCGCATCCGGTCTTTTCTTCCGTAAAATGAAAATACCGGCAATGGTGAGCATGTAAAATAAAACCACGACAAAGGAAATCATATCCAGCAGATCACCATATTTACCACTCAGGCTCCAGATGCTGGCTGTCACGCATTGAATCCATAAGGCAGCCTGCGGTACAGCGTTCTTATTCAGGTTGCCTACGCTTTTAAAGAACAGCCCATCTTTCGCCATGGTATAATACACCCTGGCACCGGCCAGTATCAGCCCATTATTGCAACCAAAGGTGGAAACCATAATCAGTACGGCGATTAGAATAGTACCAAAAGATGGGAAAATCTTATTGGCTGCAGCCACTGCCACCCGGTCATCTTTGGCAAATGCCAGTTCATTCAGCGGCAGCACATTCAGGTACATCAGGTTTACCAATACATATATGATTGTAACGATGAGTGTACCCAGGAAAAGGCTGAGCCCGATATTCCGCTTAGGATTTTTCATTTCCCCGGCTATAAATGTCACATTGTTCCAGGCATCACTGCTGAAAATGGATCCTACCATGGACGCTGCAATAGCACCCATCAGGGCTGAACCGGCAATGCCACCCCACATATTTGGTTGTAGCTGGCCGGTAGCATCTTTTACACCGGGATCCTGCATGGCGTTAAAACCGGTCTTCCAGTTCTCAGCCCAGAAACTCTCTTTCGCCAATAAAAAACCAAAAGCTATCAGGGCGAAGAGGGCTAATAATTTAGCCGAAGTAAAAACAGTCTGGATCAGTTTTCCTTCTTTTACACCCCTGGAATTGATATAAGTAAGCAAACAGATAATTACAATCGCCACAATCTGGCCGGAGTACACATTGATAATGCCGGCATCAAAGAGGAAATAACTATTACCCAGCTCCGGAACTAAATAAGCAAGAAACTTAGAAAAAGCCACACCGACCGCAGCAATGGTGGCGGTTTGGATAACAGCAAAAAAACTCCAGCCATACAAAAAGCCCATCAACGGATTATAGGCTTCTTTTAAATATACATACTGGCCACCGGCTTTGGGAAACATACCGCTTAGTTCGCCATAGCTCAGGGCGGCAGTCAGCGTCATAAAACCGGTAATCAGCCAAACGGCTATCAGCCAGCCTGCACTGCCTGTATTGCGGGTGATGTCGGCACTTACGATAAAAATACCCGAACCAATCATAGAACCGGCAACAATCATGGTGCCATCCAATAATCCCAGCGTGGGTTTAAAACCGGTTTGTTGTTCACTCATAAATGGCGTTGGTTGGCAGTTTACAAAACGGTAAAATACTGATTTCCCTCAAAAAGAGGGTAAAAGAGTTATAAACGGCTTAGCCGCCCGCAAATTTTCGGGATTGCCCTCAAACCGTTAGTTTTGAGACCTTACAACATCAACATGAACCAACGAAAAGCGGGATTACTTGCCCTGTGCCTGTTTACAATATTGGCCATATTGCATGCCCTTAACTGGAGAAATGTTACAATTCCTGAAACGGTACTTTCTGTCAGCCGCTGGGCATTTATTGGGTCGCTCGCCGTTTACTCATGGTATAAAAAATCGTTGACAGCCTGGATCATGACGGCAATGATACTTGGCGTTGTGGTTGGCTATGAATTTCCGGCCTTCTCACAAAACCTGAAATTTCTCCGCCAGATATTTCTGAACCTGGTTAAGACCATTGTAGCGCCTTTACTGTTCTCAACGCTGGTAGTAGGTATAGCGGGGCATTCTAACTTGAAACAGGTGGGCAGACTTGGATGGAAGTCTTTATTGTATTTTGAAGTGATTACTACTATAGCACTGATTATTGGTTTAATTGCTATCAATGTATCTCAGGCAGGACATGGTATTGTTCAGCCTGAAATAATGGAAAAGCTCCCTGAAACCAAGGCCCTTAGCTGGGACGAACATATTATCGACGTATTTCCTTCCAACTTTATTAAAGCCATCTATGATGGCAAAGTCTTGCAGATTGTGGTATTCTCCGTGATTTTTGCTATTGGCCTGGCTATGCTGAGTGAGAATAAGAAAAGGCCGATGCTCCGGGCTTGTGAAAGCTTATCGGAAGCTATGTTCAAGTTCACTAACATTATCATGTACTTTGCACCTATTGGTATTGGTGCGGCTATGGCTGTTACTGTAGGCCATCTGGGTATTGGTGTACTGGAAAATCTGATGAAACTTGTACTCACATTATATGCTGCTTTAATTGTGTTCCTTTTCGGTGTGCTGCTGCCTGTAGCGCTTATCATTAAACTTCCTGTTAAGAAATTTATCCAGGCAATCCGGGAACCGGTATCTATAGCTTTCGCAACAACAAGCTCAGACTCGGCATTACCAAAAGCTATGGAGAACATGGAAAAATTTGGCGTGCCAAGACGTATCGTTTCATTTGTAATTCCTACAGGATACACATTCAACTTAGATGGAACTACGCTGTATCTTTCGCTGGCATCTGTTTTTGTGGCCCAGGCTGCAAATATTCATTTGAGCATAGGTACGCAAATAACCATGGGACTGATACTGATGCTTACAAGCAAGGGTGTGGCTGCAGTGCCCCGCGCCTCCCTCGTTATTTTAATTGCTACCGCAGACCAGTTTCACTTGCCTATGTGGCCCATTGCCGCCATTTTTGGTATAGATGAAATAATGGACATGGCCCGCACTTCGGTGAACGTTATTGGTAATACCCTGGCCAGTTGTGTTATCGCCCGCTGGGAAGGTGAGTTTGATGATGAAAAAGCACTGGCCTTTAATGAGCATGATGCTGATGCAATAAAAGAAACAAGAACTGGAGAATAAATAAGCTGATACATTATGATGGAATTATTTTTACTGGATTTTCACTGGTCAAACTTGCTGCAGCCACAATGGTATATTGAGCACGGTGGGCTGTGGTTATTGTTATTTGTTGTGTTTGCCGAAACAGGCTTATTTGTAGGGTTCTTTTTGCCCGGCGATTCGCTCTTGTTTGTGGCCGGCATCTATGCACATGAATTGAAAGCAGAATCCGGCGAACTGAAACCCGGCCTGGGCAACCAGGTACTGAACTGGTTTGGATTTGAATACCCCAATTATTCATATTGGTTCGACTTGCTCTTACTGATAGGACTAATAAGTCTTATGGGTATCATCGGCAATGCCGTCGGCTACTGGACCGGGCGAAAGATCGGCCCGGCCATGTACCAGTGGAAGGATCGCTTTCTGTTTAAGAAAAGATACCTGCACCAGGCGCATGATTTCTATGAAAAGCATGGTGGTCTCGCTGTAGTAGGTGCCCGTTTCCTTCCATTCATCCGCACGTTTGCGCCTATCGTAGCCGGCATTGTAAAAATGGATCGTAAGAAGTTTCACTTCTTCAATGTGGTGGGATGTTTTGCCTGGGTGTCTACCATGGTGCTGGGCGGTTTCTTCCTGCAGCGATGGATACTGGCCCAGTTTGGATTTGATCTGAAAGAGCACCTTGAGATAATTGTATTGGGCATTGTACTCGTTACCACAGCACCTGTAATCATAAAAATGATTAGTGGCGGTAAAAAGAAAAACGGACCACCAACGCCGGGTACTACAAACTCCTGATCTGAATGAATCAGCAAAAGTCGCCTTCCATATTCAATATTGCTGTAATCGTCGCAGCACTCGGTTATTTTGTAGATATATATGATCTGTTGCTGTTTGGTATTATACGCCTGCCCAGTCTTCGTTCGCTCGGGTTGTCGGAGGATATGGTACTGACAGAAGGTGAAGCCATTCTGCAATGGCAGATGTGGGGATTGCTTATCGGTGGTATTATAGCAGGTGTTATTGGCGATAAGAAAGGAAGGCTTAGTGTACTTTTTGGTTCCATTGTACTTTATTCATTGGCCAATATTGCAAATGGTTTTGTTGAAACCGTTCAGCAGTATAAATATATCCGCTTTATTGCCGGCTTAGGCCTGGCCGGGGAACTGGGTGCGGGCATCACCCTTGTGTCAGAAATTATTTCAAAAGAAAAAAGAGGTATCGCCACGTCCATGGTGGCCGGTATAGGATTGACGGGTGCTGTAGTAGCCTTTGTGATGAAAGAGAATTTTCATTGGCGGACCTGCTATTTCATTGGCGGAGGGCTCGGGTTACTGCTGTTGATACTTCGTATATCTGTATTTGAGTCGGGCATGTTTAACCAGGTTAAAAAACTGGATGTGCAGCGGGGTAATTTTTTCATGCTATTTACAAATGCCGACAGGTTGAAGCGATATATCTGTGGAATCCTGATAGGCCTGCCTACCTGGTTTGTAATCGGTGTGCTGGTTACTTTTTCGAGTGAATTTGGTAAATGGTTCGGTATAAAAGAAAAAATAGATCCAGGTAAGGCCATTATGTATGCCTATGCGGCTATTTCAATTGGCGATATATTGATTGGCTTTGTCAGCCAATGGCTGAAAAGCAGGAAGAAAGCATTGTTCATTTTTTATGGCATCACCATGCTTTTTATGGTGCTGTTCTTTACTGTACAATGGAATGGAACTGCTGCAAATATGTACTGGATATGTGCAGGGCTTGGGTTCGGCACAGGTTTCTGGGCCATATTTGTAACGATGGGTGCCGAACAGTTTGGCACCAACCTGCGGGCTACTGCTGCCACCACTATTCCTAATATGGTGCGGGGTATGCTTGCCATCTTAATACTTCCTTTGTTTAAATGGCTGCGAAATATGGAGGGCGTAGGTTATGTAAATGGCGGGATTTATGCAGCGATTATTATAATGGTTATTACTATTTCAGCAGCATTAATGACAAGAGAAACATTTAATAAAGATCTGAACTTTATTGAAAAATAGCAGTGCCCAAATTCCTCATCATACGTTTTTCTTCCATCGGTGATATTGTACTCACCACACCCGTTATCCGCTGCCTGAAACAACAGGTGCCGGATGCGGAAGTACATTTTGTAACGAAAGAGAACTTTCGCTCCGTCGTAGCCCATAACCCATACATTGATAAACTGCATGTACTGGCGCATAGCTGGGAACTGATGATAGAAGAACTGCAAACAGAGCAATACGATTACATCATCGATCTGCACCACAATGTAAAAACACTGAAACTAAAAAAAGCGCTGAAAGTAAAAGCCTTTTCTTTTTATAAACTGAATATTCAGAAGTACATCTTTACGGCATTTAAAATAAATACACTTCCAAAAGTTCACATCGTAGATCGCTATATGGATACGCTGAAAAGTTTTGGTGTACGTAGTGATGGCCAGGGGCTGGATTACTTTATCAGCAAGGAAGAAGAAACTAAGCTCAGCGATATACCTGCCTCACACCATGCCGGATATATAGCCTGCGTTATTGGCGCAGCCCACGCCACTAAACAGTGGCCCGTGCATAAATGGAAAGAATTTTGTGCAGCAATGAAGCACCCCATCATCCTGCTCGGTGGCCCGGAAGACAGGGAAAGAGGAGAGGAGATTGCATCCACGGACAATGTAAAAGTGTACAATGCCTGCGGCAAATTTAAACTCAATGAAAGTGCCGACCTGGTACGAAAGGCCAAACTGGTTATCAGTAACGATACAGGGCTGATGCATATAGCAGCAGCCTATAAAAAACCAATCATTTCGCTATGGGGCAATACCGTGCCTGCATTTGGTATGACGCCGTACTATGGTGCAGCCATGGTGCCCGATGTTATCATGCAGACAAACAAACTCTGGTGCCGCCCCTGCAGTAAGATAGGGTACAGCAAATGCCCGCTGGGGCACTTCAAGTGCATGGAAAAAATAAGTACAGCCTCAGTATTGCAAATAGCGAACACGAGGCTGTAATGCCTTAGTCAATAAAGAAAAGGCCGGTCAGTGCAAAGAGGATAAAAAATGCGGCTACAACCAAACGTGCCTGTACATTCTCATCTTCCAATAAGGGTCGAAATTTTTTCATAACCTGATTTTAGTTTTCAAATAATTGTTTCAATCAGGTTTTCCAGGAATGGCGTGGGTATATCAGAAAGGATAGGGAATAGATTAGGCATAAAACTATATGCCGCTTTTTGTATTTGCAAATTTTGCCCCATAGGAAAACTACGGCAACTGCATTATTTTTAGGGTATGCACCGACGCTTTATCCTGTATAGTATTTTTTCGATAGTCTTTGTTAGCGCAACTGCACAGCCACCTGCCAGCCGAATAGATTCACTTACTATGTACACCGATGTAAAAGTAACGGTTGACTACCCGGCTATCATACGTAGGGGAAAGCAAACAGTCATTTGCTTGTATGCGCTGCCCAATGGTAATACAACGGCACAAACTATGGGCAAGAAAATGCAGCCCGGTGATGACTGGCATTATGATATACAACATATAAAAGCACAAACAGCTTTCATACGGAAGCAGGATAAACGGAAGAATTATATTGTTATTTACCTGGAGACTAAACAAAAAAGCTGGCCTGCCTGGAAGCAGCAACATGCGGACTATGGAGTGCTGATACCAACGATCGTGGACTCACTGCAGAAACTAATGCCCGGTGAAAGGAAAACCGTATACCTGAACGGACATAGCGGCGGCGGCAGTTTTATATTCGGATATATGAAAGGGGTGGAAGCCATTCCCTCATTTGTGCGACGCATCAGTTTCCTGGATAGCAATTACGGGTACGATAGCAGCTATTACCTAAAAATGAAGCAATGGCTGCAATCAAATCCGCAAAACAGGTTGAATGTATTTGCTTACAACGATAGTGTTGCCCTGTATAATGGTAAGCCGGTTGTTTCAGCAACCGGCGGCACCTGGTACCGCAGTCATTTGATGCTGGCACACCTGGAAAAAGATTTGGCATTTAACCATACTGAAACGGACAGCTTTTTCACCCACAAAAGCATGAACGGGCAGGTGCAGTTTTACCTGAAGAAAAATTTGAACAGGGGTATCTATCATACCCAGCAGGTGGAATTAAATGGATTTATTCATTCAGTATTCTGCGGAACAAAACATGCAATTCGCAGATACAATTATTACACAACCCGGGCTTATAGTGCGTTTATAGAATAATACTATAAGTCGTAGGTAAAGCCTGTAGCAAAATTATAGGTGGTACCCGGGGCTGTGCCGGCCGGCAATTTATCAAATAAATAATTCCACCTTATGGCCAGTGAAAAATGTGGCGTTGCTTTTACTTTAAAGGCCAACTGGTTCATGATGCGGTAATCCTTAAAATTGTTGATCCGCGGTTGGAAATAGGTTGTACTAATACACTCAAGATAACTTTGTGGAAGCCAGGTGAAAGACAGGTAGCTGCTGTTGCGTAAATCACTGTGTTTTACAACAGGTGTGGTGGCTTCCCTTTCTCGCTCATACATCAGCAGGGTGGCTGCGTACATCTTGAGCTTTGGTTTTTTTAAGATTTTGAAGCGGGGTCCTGTCCCTACCAGTATACGTGAATCAATTTGTGTGATATCATTGTTCTGAAACTGACCAAAGAATTCCCAACGCAGCCATTCGTTTACCTTCCGGTTATACCGCAGGTGAATAAGCCCGTCAGACAGAAAACGTTTGTTTTCAACTTTTAGAAAATTAATATTGCCCAGTACCAGCCAGAGACCGCGGTCATTGCTTGTTTTATATTGCATATGGGCATCTGCATTCGCACCAAAAATTTGTACGGTGTTTTTGGCCATGCTGAAAGCAGCTCCAAAGCTACCCATCCAGCCAACCGTATCGGATTGCATACGGGCACTTTCTATATTGACGATTTGTGCAGAACCCTTCAATGTACTTATAAACAGGAGTGCGCAAATAAAGCATTGACGTAAATGGGATATGGGCATATAGGTTTATTTATAATCAGGATACCGAAGCAGGAGCTCAGACAAGGTTTTTTGCTCATATGTTTTACGGGCCTGGTAGTTATCTATCAGTGGTTTTGCGGCCGTATAGTCTCCCTTCTCCAGGTAAATGGCAATCAGCTCTAGTTGGCCCTCCGCAAAATCCGGATAATATTTTACGGTTTGTACCAGGTATTTCAATGCTTCATCATTGTTGCCCGCAGCATAATAGATCAGAGCCCGATAATAATCGAGAAAAGGGTCTTTGTCAATCATTTTGTCCAGCAGGTTAACGGAGTTTAATGCTTTGTCATACTCTTTGTTAACAATAAAGGCATTTATAAGTACCAGGTGCATGTTTGGTTCGTTGGCAAAAAGTATCCGGAAATCGTCCAGCGCTTTTTTATAAATTGCTATATCAAGGCCTGAGCAGATTTGCAGGTACATTACCTGGAATGCCTTAATTTTTTTTATTTCATCCGGTATCAGCTCAAAAGCATCATACGCTTCCTGGTACTTTTCTTCGGCTACCATCGTTCTCATGTCAGGCAGTTTTTTAAACCATTTTTCTTCTACCAGTAACGCTTCAGGGATGTCTGCTGTTTGCCGGTACATGGTGCCAATTACCTTTGACAGGTTTTCGCCATTTGTATAAATGAATATGTCAGCTATTCCTGTTTCGCCCTTGTAACGTTTTAATTCCATGTCATGATACGCCAGGCCTTCGTCTCCATAAAAACGAAAAAGCGCATGCCACTTATCCCTCTCTTTATAGATTTTCACATGTTTACAATGGCCGGTTTTACCAATCGCTGTAATTAGCCGGTTGCCAAATCCTTGTATGCTTTCCACAACCCCGTCCGAAAAAGATCTTGCTTTCCTGCCCTTGCCTATTTCAGAACGCTCAATTATTTCGCTGGCATCGATCTTTTGCTCTATAAAAATTCCGTCCTTTTTCTCGATACTCCGCTCAAAATCTTTTACAAAGGATTTCACTTCAGCTTCCGTTAGCGGTTTTTCTTTTTGCTGACAGGCCTGCAGCAGAAAAATGGAAACAAACAAAAACAGACTGGCTGCATAGCGCGGTGTGTATGATTGCATGGTGCAAGGTTTAATGGTTGAATAAGACTGAAAACCGCATTACCTTAATTATCCGGCTTTGACAGGAAATCTGTCTGAAATAAAACGGGATATTGTTTTTGAATTTTATGCTGTTTGTCTTTATCGAGGTCCTCGTATTTCTTCCTGAACTTCTCTGTACATAATTGACGCAGTGCCCGGGTTTGCCCTTCCTGTATTTCTCGCAATACTCTCTCAATGGCAGCCTCATCCTCCATTCCTTTCTCCCGTGCAAATAAAATGCGGTCATGCATCTTGCCTGTGCCGAGGAAACTTTTAAAAAGCCGCTCCTGAATATATTTGGCAATATTGTCAGTGGCTACCGTATCCCGGCCTATTTTCACAATGCCGGAACTTTCCAGGATAACCACCAGCACTTTATCACCGGTTTCTGCCGCAGTTGTCCGCTGCATCAATAAAAAACTTAACAGGAGGATGCCTATCCGCATGCGGTAAAGTTAATTGATTATGACAATCAGATAGCCTGTATCATCCCGCTATGCCGGCAGGTTATTGGTACTCACTCAGCTCCAGCCAGCGCATTTCTTTTTCATCCAGTTCCTGTGTAATCTCCCCGATGCGGTTTGATAATTTTTGTAATTCTTCAAAAGGCACAGCACCGCTGGCCAGTTTTGCCGTTATATCTTCCTTCTCTTTTGTAAGGGCAGGAATCTCCTTTTCCAACAGTTCAAATTCCCTTTTTTCTTTATAAGATAATTGCCTGGTTTTATTCTCTGCGGCTGCAGGTTTTATTACTGCCGATGAGGGCTCAGCTTCAGCCATCAGGCTCCCGTCATCAGTCTTCGTATCTTCCTTCTCCCTGTACTGCGAATAGTTGCCGGGGAAATCACGGATAACACCTTGCCCTTCAAATACAAATAAGTGGTCTACCAGCCGATCCATAAAATAGCGGTCGTGCGAAACAATCAGCAGGCAACCGGGGAACTCACTTAAAAAATTCTCCAGCACTCCGAGGGTAGGTAAGTCCAGGTCGTTGGTGGGCTCATCCAGTATCAGGAAGTTCGGATTTCGAAACAGGATCGAAAGTAAGTGCAGCCTCCTTTTTTCACCACCACTCAGTTTACTGATATACGTATACTGTTTATCGGGATCAAAAAGAAATAACTGAAGAAACTGTGCGGCACTCAATGAGCCGCCACTTGCCAATGGAAAATTTTCTGCAATATTTTTTACAAACTCAATCACCCGGAGATCATCTTTAATCACCAGGCCTTGCTGTGAGTAGTTACCAAACACTACAGTATCGCCAATATTAATTTTACCGCTGTCTGCCTGTTCTATACCCTGCAGTATGTTAATGAAAGTTGATTTGCCGGTACCGTTCTTACCCACCACACCAATCCGTTCACCTTTCTTGAATGTATAGTCGAATCCTTTCAGGATTACTTTTTCACCAAAGCTTTTATATACTTTTTTAAACTCAACTATTTTACCACCCAGCCGGTTCATCTTCATGTCCAGTTGCAATTGTTCATCAACAAGCTGCTGTTTGGCTTTTTTCTCTACTTCATAAAAATTATCCTGCCGGCTTTTACTCTTGGTAGTACGGGCACGGGGCTGCTTGCGCATCCACTCCAGTTCTTTCCGGTACAGGTTGCGGGCCTTATCAATACTTGCTGCGTCATTTTCGTTTCTCGCTGCTTTTTTCTCTAAATAATTTTCGTAGTTGCCTTTGTATGTGTAGAGGTTACTTCCGTCCAGCTCCCAAATTTCTGTGCTGACGGCGTCAAGAAAATAGCGGTCGTGTGTAACCAGCAACAGCGTTACATTTTCTTTGTCAAGATAATGCTCCAGCCACTCCACCATTTCCACATCCAGGTGGTTGGTGGGTTCATCCATCACCAGCAGCACATGTTTATGCTCAAAGCCAATGTCAATGAGGGTTCGGGCAAGGGCCACCCGTTTGCGTTGGCCACCACTAAGTGTACTAACCTGCTGGTTCAGATTATGTATTTTTAGTTTGCCAAGGACCTGTTTTACTTTGGCATCAAAATCCCAGGCACTGAGGTCATCCATTCTAATGACAGCCTCATTCAGTTTGTCTGCATCATCTTCTTCAACGGCCGCTTCATAGGCTTTGATGGCATTGATGATGGGATGGTTATAAAAGAAAATATTGTCAGCAATGGATTTGCTCTCATCAAAAACAGGATCCTGCTCAAACAGCACCACATCCACATCCTTGCTAATCCAAAGTTTTCCATCGTCAACGGTTTCTTTGCCGGCGAGTATGCGCAGGAGGGTGGATTTACCGGTGCCATTGCGGGCCACCAGGGCGATTTTATCTCCTTCTTCAATATGAAATGATATTCCGGAAAACAGGGGCTGAATGCCATAACTTTTTGACAATCCTTCTGCCGACAAATAGTGCATGGCGCAAATATACTGCTTAGCCAGCCAGCCAGATGAGCAGGCAGATAAGCAGGGTGATGATAAAAATGGCCAGTAAGGAAAACCGTTCCCGGTTATATTGCTTTGTCTCTTTTGTTATAAAACGGGTTACTGCTTCTTTTGCAATTGCATCATCACCAGCAAGCAGGTATAGCCTGCTGCTTACATCCCGGATATACATATGGGGTAATGGCCGTGCAGCCCGCAAAAGCAGTGCTATTATCTGGTGTATAATATCTGGCTCCTGGAAACTATGAAGCTTAGCAATGGTGTCGTCGGGTAACAGGTTTACGATAAAATCCTTCAGCCCTTCTTTATCCATGCGAAATACATCAAGGGTGGATATATAACGATCCAGCTCCAAAGCCTGTTGCAATACAATTTGTGGGGTAACCGCCTGCTTTGTTTTCCGTTTGCCAATGCTCTGGTTGTACCAGCGTTGCTGAAGGTAAAATTCTTTTTTTGCCGGGTTTGTCAGTACCTCATAGGCTTCTTTGATATCTGCAAATTGTGCAGCAGCATATGCGTCCCCGGGATTTTTGTCGGGGTGAAAGGTTTTGGCAAGCCTGCGATATGCTTGTTTTATCTCCTGTATGGAGGCAGAGGGTTCAATGACCAATATCCTGTAATAATCTTTAACATCCATACATATAATTCTTTTCCCTGCTGGCGCAAAATTGGGTAATTTTAATTCAGTAAAATGTATAATTATGGGAGAGAATAAAATAAACCGGAGAAAATTTATCGCAGCATCTTCAGCGGCTGGCCTTGCTGCTACTATTATACCATCATGGGCATGCGCCGAAAACCGGCACTTAGCATCATCATACTATGATGGGGAAGATATTCCCTACGGACAACAGCCCCTTTCATACAAGTATGCAGACCTGGAGCCATACATTGATGCAATGACCATGGAAATACACTATAGCAAACACGCCGCGGCCTATGCTAAAAACCTGGCTGAAGCCACAGCCGCAGAAGGGGTGAAAACAGATAAAGAGCAACTGGCTTCGGTGCTGTCAAGAATTTCTAAGTTTTCTGCCAAGATGCGCAACAATGGTGGCGGACATTATAACCACGAATTCTTCTGGAAATCCATGTCGAAGCCAGATAAAAATAATTTGCCTGCGGGCAACCTGGCTGATGCCATCAAAAAGGATTTTGGATCGTTCGAGGCCTTCAAAACCCAGTTTGCTGATGCAGGCAAAAACCGGTTTGGTAGCGGCTGGGCCTGGTTGGTAAGAACAAAAGAAAACAAACTGGTTATTGGCTCCACGCCCAACCAGGATAACCCCATTATGGATGTTAGCGAACTGAAAGGCACACCCTTATTGGGACTTGATGTGTGGGAACATGCCTATTACCTGAAATACCAGAACCGAAGGCCTGACTATATCAACGCATGGTGGGAAGTAGTGAACTGGGGCATGGTGAACATGCGATATGATAACTGGATGATTTCCGGCGGTTAAACCTTTGGAAAGAAGTTTGGTCAAAATGCCCGTTAACGGGCATTTTGCCTGTAAACGAATGAGTTAGCCAAATTGTCAAACTGCCCCTTATGCAAAAATTATTGTCAAAGACAGCAATGCAGTGCTTGCTTACTGCAACAGTATCCCTCATTATTTTTTCTGCCTGCCAGCGTGATCTTGAAGATCCCGGAACCGGTAATAACAATGGAGGCACCCCTACTAATATTGATAATATAACTGTAATTGCCAGTATGCGTGGGGTAGTGGTGGATGAAAACAATCAGCCTGTGACGGGTGCTACCGTGAAGAGCGGTACTAACACCACCACTACGGATCGCTATGGTGTCTTCCGTTTTAATGATATCAGCTTAGCAAAAGAAAATGGTAAGGTACTGGTGGAACGCAACGGGTACTTTACAGCACACCGTACATTCCCAACTACAGCAGGCCGTATACATAATGTGCGGATAAAACTGTTGCCTAAAACAAATACGGGCAATTTCACCGCGTCATCCGGCGGTACTATAACATTAACAACAGGCGGTAAGTTAGTAATGCCGGCAAATGCTGTAACCGACGCAGCTGGCAATGCATACAGCGGACAAGTAAATGTGGCTATGACATGGATAAACCCTACAGCAACAGACTTACCGGATATTATGATGGGTGATCTGCGTGGCCTGACAACAGCTGGTGATGAACGTGGCCTGGAGACATTCGGTATGCTGGGAGTTGAACTGACTACACCGGGCGGACAGCCATTGCAAGTAGCAAGCGGTAAAACAGCTGAACTTAGCTTCCCCATACCTGCATCGTTAGCAGGAGCCGCACCAGCTACTATCGATCTCTGGCATTTCGATGAGGCAACGGCACGCTGGAAACAGGAAGGTACCGCTACGAAGACCGGTAACTTTTATGTAGCCAACGTAAGCCATTTTTCATTTTGGAACTGCGATGCACCATTTCCGCTGATTAATCTTTGTATGAAACTGGTGGATGCCACTACTACACAGCCATTGAATAACGTACAGGTGCGAATTAAAAGATCAAACGGTTCTTATGGCAGCGGATGGACAGATTCTCTCGGGAACCTGTGTGGTAAAGTACCAAAAAACGAACCGCTGACACTGGAAGTAATGAACCAATGCAATACAGCTGCGTATTCCCAAAGCATCGGGCCTTTTAGTGCCGATGCAAACCTGGGTACAGTAAGTGCTACATTACCTGCAGCTTCAACACTTGTTATCACGGGTACATTGCTCAATTGTGCAAACACAAACGTGACGAATGGTGCAGTAGTAATTTATACGCCGGGTAGTTACAGTTACGTGATACCAGTAACTAACGGGACTTTCTCCCATACGATACTGCGTTGTACTAACACGGCCATTAATTTCTCAGTGCTTGGTGTTGACTATACTGCCTTGCAGCAGGGGATGCCAATAAGCGGTACAGGTAATACCGGCACGGTTAACATTGGAAATATAGTTGCATGTGGTAACAACAGTGCACAATTTGCAGAATATATCATTGATGGCAATCCCTATACCTTTGCTGCTCCTCCTGACCAGTTCAATTGTGCAGACTCAACAGGTACATGGGGTTCCTATACAAACAAGACGCAGTTTTATGGGTTTAAGGGAAATGGCAACACAGCTATCGGAAGCTTTAACCTGATGTTTACTAATAATATTGCAGCCGGGAGTTTTCCTATTCAAAGTGGGTTCATGCAATATACTGCCAGCGTACAGGCGTTACAATTTGTTGGTCCTTCACCTACAGTAAATATTACGTCTTTTGGTGCTGCCGGAGGCGGATTTATAGAGGGTAAC
>CAYLRV010000018.1:0-83263 GCA_964386395.1 uncultured Chitinophaga sp. | reverse complement strand
ACCCGCATGGGTATGATTGGGAAAGCAAGCCCGGTGGTTTAACCCGTACCTTTCATCCACGTAATGCGCTGACCAACCTGAACGGTGGCTATGGTGCTGTTGTCAACTATTACCGGCATAACGGAACCTATGCCCGCAATGCCGGATTTTCTTTTGAAACAGATGCAGACGCGGTGAAAGCCGGTGTGGCTGTATTTGATGTGGCACACCTTTCCGGTGAATCAAGTAAAAAATTAGAAAGCCTGTTGCGCAAAAAAGATCATTCTTTCGCCAGTCGCTTCAATGAACTGTATGAAGCCTGGAAGAAAACATGGGAAGCCAATGCGATCTACAGCGACCCGTCAATGTATTGTAAAAATGCCGAGTTTGCTGCGCTGGCGAAACATGCACTTGAAAATAAACGCCAGGCGATGCTCCTGGTGTTTGACAAATTTGTCAACGCAGGAGATCATCTTATCGGCGACCTGATGTGGATATTAACGCAGGATAAATATGCGCATTTGCTGACAGAAGTAAAAGCGGAAAGAGCAGCAAAGCCCAACGACGACCAGGGCCGTTATCGTATACATGGCGATCATGATAATGGTGTATTGTATGTAGAAAAAATACTAAAACTGCTGGAAGAAGAAGTACTGGTACAAACAACGGATAAAATCCAGGTGCTGGTATCACCTAACCCGGTCAGGGACAGGCTTACTATCCAGGTCGTAACAGATAAGCAAGCTAAAATAAGTGTAACGGCTGTGTCAGCACAAACAAGGCAAACTAAAGTGTTGCAAACAGAATCAGTTTTTTCAGCCGGCACGCACCGCTTCAATATGGACATTAAAGGTTTTGCCGGACAGACTGGCGATATCATTGCTGTACAGGTAATGATCGATGGACAATTGAAAACAGTGAAAGTTCTGGTGGGCCAATAGGATGAATGCAGTGAATACATATAAAAGTTACCCCACCGGCAGGTGGGGTAACTTTCTCTTGGTGTTTTAGCAATAGCAAATGCTGCCAGGTTTATAAGACGCATGCATATTGAGCTGCGGGCAGCAAACAGTTTTATTATAAAGTAGATGATACGGGTATTGCTTTCAGCAGTAATTTATTAAGTGCTGGCTCGTTTTTAAGATCGTTTATTAGTTTCTTTTCAATAATTGCTTTTTTGCTTGCCGGATTGACAGAAACTTTAAATACGGCAGCATCCCACGCATAGCATTTTCCAAAAGTGCCAAAATAGATTAGGTATGATTTGCCAGGCAAGAGTTTGCCCGGAGAATTGCCGCTAATCCCACAGCCGGTGAATCCCGGAAAATTGGTAGTGGCAGTCCACCATGCTGCTGGATTATTAACAGGCGGGCAATTTGGATCCGGCTGACCGCTATTATCAAGAGGTGTGATATACCAGCCGAAACCCGCTTCGCCAGGAAGACCCGGCAGTGTACCGCTAAAGCTTCCGGTGATATTCAGATTTCCGTCTACCTGGATCGCGGAACTATTTGTAATCGTTTTTGAGATAGGCTGCAACTCGACAAGCGCAATATTGTCCAGAATAAAATCATTTCCATCACCGCTTCCGCTTTCATCGACACTTATAGAGAGAACAGCACTGTTAGGATCGCTGCCTTCCCATTGTGCCACAGTCTGTGAATAATTGATACCGCAGGGGCCTGCACTTGATTGGTTGAGCAAAACTGTTTTGACCTGCCCCCCCGATTTGTATGTGAGTTTTATTTCAAGTTTTGGCACCACATTAAAACAACACTGGGGGAGAAGAATAATATCTGCACAAAAACGGTACTGTGCCCAACCATTGAAGTTGACCGATTGACGCCAGATAACTTTCTTACCTGAGCCGTTCGTAACACCATTCACAAACATCCCTTTGCCCGTCTTTTGGCAGGGGGCCTGGCTAAGGTTACTCCATTGTTTACAAAACGAACCTGCTGACTGGTAACTGGCAATACTGTATTCACCGGGTTTAAGGCTATTTTGGTGTGCCTGCTTGTAGTCGCTTTCGAAACAGGGTTTTGCTTCTTCAAATCCCCCATTACAAACAAGGTTTTTACCAGGGCAACAAGCGTTTACTGCCGGTGCATTATCATCGCACTGACCTTCTGTAAGCATGATGTTTCCGCTGACGAGCAGACCAGTTGGCCCGCCCAGGCTCTTCGGATCGCCGCAGAATACTTTAATCCTGAGTTTCCACAGTCCCGGTGCAGGGCAACGGAAACTGTCGGTAAGGGGAGCGGCAAATTTGTAATTGCCGGGGTTGACATAGCCCAATGGTAACAGGGTATTGTCCGGGCGGACGAGTTCAATGGTTTTAATGACATCGTCGCCCGCAACCCTGAAGCTGCAGGTTAGTTTTTTGATACCTGCAGTAACGCTAAATTGTTTTTCATAGAAATAATCTGTCATTCCAGTACCGTTCCCCCCGGATGCGGGGCTTATCCATTTTGCATTGGTGCCGGCTACGGGTGCTGCTTCCCATGGACTTAGGTGAGAGATGATAAATGTATTTGCTGTGGCAGGAATGGCAGTCCCGACTTTCCATGTGTCAATACTTCCAATACTGCCCAAACCTGTAGATACATTTACCTGGCAATACCCGGCTATGACAAGCAGTAGTGCCGGAAATAAAAAAAATGCTTTTTTCATGTGTTTATTATTGGTGATGATGCCTACTCTTTTTTCCGTTTTCGGCTTTCCGGTTTTTTCACAAACATCTCCATTCGAAACCGGCATAATGATGGGTGAATGACTAAAGAAAGCTGGCAAGTCACGGAAAACGAATACCGTTAATAAACGGACTGGTAAATAGTTGCTTGACGGATAAAGGAAATGAGTCACTTTTTTTTCTTTTGCCCTGATAAGATTATATTAGATAACCACCAAAATGTATAACGTATGAAAAAATTACTTGTCGCCGGAAATGTACTCCTGCTTGTTTTACTATTAATGGCCCATACGGTAGAAAGAAAACCAGTACCTGACAACCTTGACCGCTCGGTCCAGTTGGGCATCGATCCCAATCTTTCCAGGTCGATGCTTGTTGAGTACCGTGATAAAATATGGCGTAACCGCAATATCAATGGAGGCCTGGGAAAGGATGCCCGCAGCGTATGGTTTAGCCTGGCTAAATTAAAAGCGTTCATCGCAGATATTGAATCGAAAGTGGGACAACATTGTACCGACAGCTTTAACCTCGGTATTCGTATTTATTATGCAGCCTATCCGGATTCATCTATGATAAGGGTACGAGGTTGGAAAAACTACCTGGATAACCATAAGCTGCCCATGGAATACCGTAATCACCATACGGTGGTAATGGTACCTACTTACTGGAACAATGAAGACGGTCATTATTACGATTTTGATCCGCGGTTCAGAACGTCTCCCGGGCTTAACAACTGTAATTTCTCACCGGTAGCAGATGTGATGAATGCACTGCTGTCTCCCAGCATAGATAATAACGGGCCCGGCCGGTTTTTTAACGACAGCTACTCCCTTGTTCCCCGCAAGGAATCATTCATGATAATGCCGGATAATCTTGACAGCAGGAGGTTTCGGTACGGATATAATCCTGAAGTCAGGATACAACTACCCAAAAAATCAGGTGGAGGGAATTCCTTTTCTTCGTATCTGCCACCACCACCTCCGAGTGATTTTACAAATGGTGGTACGCTTATACCGCCGCCTTATCCTGATCCGACAGAAGGGGGAAGCAACAGACCGGCAGGCAATTCGGGTAATGGTCGCAATAAATCTATGTTCCAGCGAATCCATGTGCCATCCAGCGGGGCCTCTTATATGCGCTGGGTGGACAATACGAATGATACCGGATGGGTAAATAAACCGCTGGACAATTACGATGCCAGAACTGAAATCAATAAAATCCAATAATTTCCAGTCGGATGAAGTTGTACCAGATATTAGTATGGGTTTTAAACGCCACCGAGTTGCTTAGCTGTATAGTTGCTTTTTGCTACTATGGTAAACTGCGTGGCACAAAGTGGCGTTTATTACCTTTCTACCTGTTTGCGATTTTCTCATTTGAAATGCTGGGCAGGTACCTGGGTGAAGAGCCATCACTCAGACAGTACAATCCTTTATTGTTTAATTATGTAAGTTTTCCAATTCAGTTCTTTTTTTTCTTCCGGGTTTTTTTCTATGACCAATATTTTACTGGCGTGAAGAAATATGTGCTCTCCGCAGCCACTATCTATGTACTGGCCGTTGTTGCAGATATGGTTTATTTTTATGACCAGCTTTATTTTTTCCATTCGTTTTCGTATAGTGTTGGAAATATAATGTTGCTGTTATTGCTGATGAAGTATTTTTATTCGCTCAGCACCAGCCGGGATATTCTGCAGTTTTCATATAGCATGATGTTTTGGTTTTGCCTTGGTGTGTTTATATACTATATCGGCACACTTCCGTTATGGGCATTGCGCAACGTACTGGCATTTAATCACAGGAATTTGTTTTTGCAATATGCTTGTGCAGGGCTGGTCATGGCGAGTGTCATGTATTTAATATTTATTATTGGAATAATACGATGCAGGCTGAAGTAACAGGGTTCATAATTGCCGTGAATGTGGTGCTGCTGATATTGATTGGCGGTATAGTTTTCTTTGTGGTGCAATACCGCCGCAGGAGAAAGAGCCATGAAATGGAAACATCACAACTGCATAAATCTCATTCAATGGAACTGCTCTCTGTAAAACTCGATACGCAGCAGCAAACCATGCAGCATATAGGCAGGGAAATACATGATAATGTTGGACAAAAACTTACCCTTGCCTCCTTGTACGCAAAACAAATACAAGGTGATAACCCCCGGATTACTGAGATAGCAACGATAATTGATGAATCTTTATCAGAGCTGCGGCAGTTATCTAAATCCCTTGCCAACCCCGAGTTGGCCAACCTTAGCCTGTATAATCTGTTAAAGGACGAGGCTGATCGTATTAATCTAACAGGAGTATGCCACATCAGTATTGTACAACGGGGCGGAATGCTTACCCTGACACCATCCGGGAAAAATATACTCTTTCGTATGTTACAGGAGTTTATACAAAACAGCCTGAAACATGCAGCCTGCCGCAAAATCAATATCAGTATTTACTGCGATCTGGAGAAGCAGGTAATAACCGCCGAAGACGATGGCAGGGGATTTGACCCGACTATTGCCGGGAATGGTATCGGCCTGCAGAATATGAAGCGAAGGGCAGACCAAATCAACCTCGCCTATTTGCTGGAGAGCAGCCCGGGCACGGGTACACGACTTAAACTGGAATGGAAACATGAAATATAAAGTTGCAATAGCAGACGATCATTTATTAATTGCCAAAGCCATCAGCCAGATAGTGGAAGGCTTTAGCGATTTTGAAGTGCTCTATGAGGCCGAAAATGGCAGCATACTTAAGGATAAAATTGGCTCGCATAAGCAAAAGCCGGATATAGTATTACTTGATATATCTATGCCGGTCATGGATGGGTTTGCCACTGCAGCCTGGTTGCGGGAAAATCACCCGGAAATTTTGATTATGGCATTGTCAGTACAGGATGATGATGAATCGTTGATAAAAATGATAAAGGCAGGCGCCAGGGGCTACCTGCATAAAAATGTACACCCTGTTGAACTTGAAAAAGCATTACAAACCCTGGTCACAAAAGGAATGTATTACCCCGACTGGGCTACGAGCCGTGTATTTATAAAACTGGCCCAACCAGACGAGGCTGTTTCCGGTACCGGCACGAACATTACCGAAAGAGAAAAAGAGTTTTTGGAATATGCCTGTACTGAACTTACTTACAAAGAAATTGGTGAGAAAATGTTTTGCAGTCCCCGTACGGTAGAAAGTTACCGTGATTCCCTGTTTGAAAAATTGGGCGTAAAAACAAGGGTTGCGCTTGCCCTGTATGCCGTAAAAACGGGAATATATAAACTGTAACTTTGCACTATGCCCAGGCAAGCAGGGTATATTATCCAGGCTATCTTACTACTGGTATCTGCCAGTGTGCTTGTGTTCCTTTTTCAAAAATTCAGTCAGAGTACCGGCCATCGTTCACCATCTTATACAGTCCACACAACAATTGACAATGTACCGGGAGGCGATAAACTACCGGATGGCCTTGCAGCAGGTAGAGCAGTGTTTCAGTCAAGATGCGCATCTTGTCATAGTATCTTTAAAGAAGGTACCGGACCAGCTTTGGCCGGTTTTGAAGACAGGCATAAATGGGCAGATAGAAAGGAACTGTACAAATGGATTAGAAACCCATCGGCTTATATTGTTAATGATGCATATACACGTGGCCTGAAAGATAAATATGGTTCGGTGATGACCGCATTCCCAGAGCTCTCAGACACCGACATTGATGCAATAGCCGGCTATATCAATGACAGGATATTATATAAATCAATGCCTGCACCTGTTGCAGCACGATAGTTTATTTCACCTCCTGCATTTCCACCAGCGTTTTATAAAAGCCGCCTTGCGCTAATAATTGATCATGCGTACCCCGCTCAACAATCTTTCCTTTTTGCAGCACGATAATCTCATCGGCATGGCGGATAGTACTAAGGCGGTGGGCAATAACAATGCTGGTACGGTTCTGCATCATGTTGTTGATGGCATCCTGTACCAGGCGTTCGCTTTCGGTATCGAGTGATGAGGTGGCTTCGTCCAGTATAAGAATCGGCGGGTTTTTTAGTACAGCCCTCGCAATAGTCAGGCGCTGCCTTTCGCCACCACTAAGTTTGCTGCCGCGATCGCCAATATTGCTGTTGTAACCATTCTCTTTTTTAAGAATAAAGCTATGCGCATTGGCAATTTTAGCTGCCTCTGTTATTTGCTCATCTGAAGCGGTGGAATATCCCAATGCTATATTATTGGCAATGGTATCATTGAAAAGAATAGGTTCCTGTGTTACAATACTCATCAGGCTGCGCACGGAATGCAGCGAATAGTCCTTTATGTTTATTCCGTCAATCAATACTTCTCCGCTGGTAACATCATGGAACCGGGGTACCAAATCGGCCAATGTGCTTTTGCCTGCACCACTGGAGCCAACAAGCGCCACTGTTTTCCCTTTTTCCACCACCAGGTTTATATTGTCGAGTATCACAGCATCATCATAAGCAAAGCGTACATTCCTGAATTCAATCTTTTCATTGAAACTGGTCAGCAGTTTGCCGTTCGGGTTATCATCCACCGTTACGGGTGTATTTAGTATTTCTTCAATGCGGTTGATGGCTGCTGCACCCTTACGCATATTACTGAAAGAAGTAGACAGCGATTTGGCAGGGTTGATAATATTGTAAAATATACCAAGAAAGCCCAGGAAGGCAGATGCTTCCAGTAATTCACCACGCAGGACCAGCCTTCCTCCGTAGTACAAAACAACCGTAAACATCAGGACCCCCAGCGTTTCTGAGAGCGGGGAAGCCAGATCACGGCGGTAGGCAATTTTGTTTTTTGCCGTCAGCAGCTCTTCACTCGTTTTAAAAAACTTGCCCCTGATCAGTTTTTCAATATTAAAACCTTTAATCACCCGCAGGCCACCCAGTGTTTCATCGATGATTGAAAAACTTTCTCCATTCTTACGGGCTACTTCTTCCGAGTGTTTTTTTAATGATTTACTCAGGCGGCCGATTACAAGGCCTAAAACCGGGATTAGAATGAGGATGAAAAGTGTCAGCTGGACACTTATCAGGAATAAAACGGTAAGTGTAACAATAATCGTAAGCGGATCTCTAATCCAGCCCTCAAGGGTGCCAACCACAGACCCTTCTACTTCACCTACATCATTGGCCATACGGCTCATCAGGTCACCTTTTCTTTTTTCGCTGAAATAACCAATCGGCAGGCGTAATATCTTATCATACAAATCTACCCGCAGCTGGTTTACCACTCTATTCTTCAATGGATTGAGGATATAATATGAAAGATAGATAAACAGGTTTTTTAGCAGGATAAAACTGATCATCAGCACACAGATGATACCCAACGTTTCGGTATTGCCGCGGGTAGCGATGGAGTTATCCAGGAAATTATTAACGGCCTGTATAACCGGGTTACTGCTTTGCGTGGTCACTCCTTTTCCACCCAGGAATATCAATTGCAGGAAAGGCATCAGCATGCCAATAGATACAATCGAAAACACAATGCTGAGCAGGATAAAAAGAAAATAGAGCAGGATTTTCCCTTTATAAGCCTTCAGGTATTCAAAGATGCGGGCGTATTGTTTCATTACAGGTATTAGTCGCTTAAACGGAGCAAAGTAACTAATTTTGCCCGAGCCCCGCAGCTTTAGCGGAGGGGTCACATAATTTTAATTTTTTTTATGGAAGAAGGTAAAAGGCAGAAACAGATAGCCGGATTGCTGAATGAGGAGATGAACATGATATTTCAGCGGTTGGGCCTGAGTATGATAGACGGGGGAATGGTATCTATTTCTTCGGTGAAAGTGACACCCGACCTGCTGGAAGCCAGGTTTTATCTTAGTTTTTTCCAGGTGAAAGATGTAAAAGAAGCATTGGGCAAAATTGCCGATAGGCATCACGAGATAAAAAAAGAACTCGCTGCTAAAGTGCGTCACCAGTTGCGCAGCATACCTGTGCTCAAATTTTTCCAGGACGATACACTGGATCATGTATTTAAAATGGAAGAATTGTTTAAGAAAATAGAGGAGGACAGGAAGGGGGAGGGCGGTCAGCAGTAGGCAGTGGGCAGTAGGCAGTGGGCAGTGGGCAGTAGGCAGTAGGCAGTCAATGTAGCGGAACAAGGTAAATAATATACCATCAGTCTATATAAACAGCAAACCTGAAAACTTTAAACTTTCTTTTCGCCTGGCGGTATTTCAAGGCTAAGAAATCGACCAATGTAATTAATATAATTGCCTGGATCAGCATCCTTGCTTTTATATTCGGTACTGCTATTTTGATATTAGTGCTCAGTGTATTTAATGGCTTTGAAGGGTTGGTAAAGGATCTTTATTCTACTTTTTATACCGACCTTAAGATTTCTCCTGTCTCCGGTAAAATAATCACCCTTACCCAGGCACAGCTTGATAAGCTGAAAGCGAATAAAGACATCCGGAATTTTTCCCTTATTGTGGAGGAAAAAGCTATGCTGCAAAGTGAAGTGGGGCAATCTATTGCTTTTATAAAAGGGGTGGATGATAATTATAAAACAGTTGCTGGCGTATCACAGAAAATGGTCAGCAATGTGGAATATGATATCGGTACGGATTCTGTCCCAAAACTGATACTCGGTATTGGTGTTGAAGAGGCTTTGAATGTGCGGGCCGATATGGAAATTGTGCCACTCAGCGTTTACTTACCCCGCCGTACCGGGCAGGAGCAGCTTAATATGCTGGAAGATATCAGCAACGACACAATCAGTACATCAGGGGCCTTTCGCATTCAGCAGGATTTTGATAATAAATACGGCATTACCCATATTGGGTTTATGAAAAGGGCATTGAGCCTTGCTGATCATGAATACAGCGGAGTGGAAATCGCCCTGCATGATTACAAGAATGTCAATCGCACGAAAAAATACATAGAGGAGTTGTTAGGTGACAAATACCTTGTACAGACTAAGTATGAACAGAACCGCAGCCTTTATGCCATTATGAATATGGAACGATGGGTTATATATGGTGTGCTTTGTTTGATATTGGTTGTAGCCGCCTTCACCATGATTGGTGCCCTCACCATGCTGGTACTGGAAAAACAAAAAGATATCGGTGTACTGCATGCACTTGGTGCTGACAAAAAATTCATACAACGCACATTTTTAACGGAGGGGATGCTACTTGCCTTGCTGGGTGGCTGTATCGGTATGTTGCTCGCCTTTATTTTTATCCAGTTGCAGATACATTATCACCTGGTGCCGTTACAGGGCGGGTCATTCCTGATCAATTACTATCCTGTAAAAATCAGGCTTTCAGATTTTATACTCGTAGGAGGTACAGTTATACTTACAGGCATGATCGCTGCATGGCTTCCCGCCCGAAAAGCAGCGGCCACACAAATTTCCCTGCGTACAGAATAGAAAAACGATTATTAATAATCGCCCAGCGTTTCAGGCTGCTGTGCGAGTGCTTTGGCCAATTGCTCATCATTCGGTGCTATGCCGTGCCATTCGTGGGTACCTTCCATAAAATCAATACCCTTACCCATCGCTGTTTTCATCATGATGCCAACAGGTTTGCCCTGCCCGGTCATGGATTTGGCTGTTTCTAATGTTGCCACCACTTCCTCCATGATATTGCCATCCATTTCGAGTGTCAGCCAGCCAAAGGCTTCAAACTTTTGCCGGATATTGCCAAGGCTCATTACTTTATCTGTGGGCCCGTCAATTTGCTGGCCGTTCCAGTCTACCGTAGCGATAAGGTTATCAACCTTATGGTGTGCTGCAAACATTAATGCTTCCCATATTTGTCCTTCATCTAATTCTCCGTCACCGTGTAAAGAAAACACAAGGCTGCTGTCGTTATTCAGTTTTTTAGAAAGGGCTGCACCAATGGCTACACTCATACCCTGGCCAAGCGATCCCGATGCAATACGAACACCCGGCAGATGTTCATGTGTGGCCGGATGACCCTGTAAACGGGAGTCTAATTTTCTGAAAGTAGATAATTCTTTAATATCAAAGTAACCCGCCCGGGCTAAAACGGAATAAAATAACGGGGAAATATGGCCATTTGAAAGGAAGAAAACATCCTCATTTTTGGCGTCCATATTAAAGGCCGGATCATGTTTCATTATCTTGAAATACAAGGCAGTAAGAAAATCTGCGCATCCTAATGAACCACCTGGGTGGCCACTGGCTGCTCCATGAACCATTCTAACGATATCCCGGCGTACTTGGGCGGCAATTGCAGTTAATTCGGCCATATTATTATGATAGTTTTTAAACTTTTTATACCTTGGCGCTTCAAAGCACCGATGCGCTGCAAATGTGCATCCTTTTTTGATACAAAAAGCAGCGCCACCATCTATTCTTTCCCGAAAGAACCATTTATCCTGTGGTTTAAACGCCAATGATAACGGATTGTTACCATATGCAATGAGTATTGCATAATCGACTTTTAAATAATATTTTTGCACCCGTTAAAAAAATGGTTTGATGCTAGGGCTGGATATTTTACTGACTGCTTCGGTTTCTTTTATAATTACTTTTCTGGGTATACCTATTGTAATGCAGGTAGCCGACAGCAAAAAATTATACGACGTACCGGATGAACGAAAATTGCACACAAGACTGATTGCATCCCTGGGTGGGGTGGGTATTTTTGCAGGCTTCATTTTGGCCTCCCTGCTGTCTATTCAAGGCCAGGGAACCAATGACTTACAACAATTTTTCGCCTTTTTTGCGGCTTCTATCGTTATCTTCTTCCTTGGATTAAAGGACGATTTGATGATTTTATCGGCCAGCAAAAAATTTATTGGACAAATATTGGCGGCCTCTATTCTTATCCATCTTGGCGATATCCGGCTGGATAGTATGTATGGCCTTTTTGGCGTGGAGAAACTACCAGAAGGTTTTGGACTGGCGCTTTCTTACCTTACCATAATTGTTATTATCAACTCCTTTAACCTGATTGATGGTATTGACGGACTGGCTGCAAGCCTGGGCATTCTGACCATGCTTGTATTTGGTACGTACTTCTTTGCTATCAATTACCAGGCGTATGCATTACTGGCATTTGCCATGGCAGGCAGCCTCGCAGCTTTCCTCATTTTCAATCACCATCCGGCGAAAATATTTATGGGCGACTCGGGCTCGCTGATGATCGGGCTGATAAATGCGATTCTTGTGATCAAGTTTATCAACGTGGCACATGATCCGCAGGTGACCATTCCCGTTACCTCTTCAGTTGCTATTGGTTTTGCTATTTTAATTGTGCCCCTGCTTGATACCCTCCGTGTTTTTGCTATCCGCATTTTTAATGGCAAATCACCGTTTACGCCCGATCGTAACCACGTTCACCACTTACTGCTCGACAGGGGGCTTGGCCATTCAGCTGTTACCCTTACCTGTGTAAGTGTAAATATTGGTTTCATCCTGCTGGCCTGGTTAGGACGTTCAATGGGCACCACTTTACTGCTGGGTATTATGCTGGCACTGGCTTTTACAGGAATCGGTATGCTGTATTATTACCGCAAAACACATACCCGCATGGTAATTGCCCGCAAAAAAGATGGCACAACCCAGCTAACCACCTCAAGCAGGGTAGTAACACTTACCCAGGAAATAGAAAGCACCGAGAAAAAGAATTGATTGAATACTATATTAATGGCCGGAATGGTTTAACAGACCTTTCCGGCTTTTTTATATCCCGTTGGCGGGTGAATAATTCAGTTTCAGTAGATTTGCCATCCTTCTGCCAACAATAAAAGATTAAAATAAAAAAATATGGAAGATATAGCGTCGATTATAAGCAATGCAGACGAGCACATGAAGAAGGCGATCACCCACCTCGAAGCAGAGCTGATAAAAATAAGGGCTGGTAAAGCCAACCCGCAAATGCTGGATGGTATCGTGGTGGATTATTACGGATCGCCCATGCCAATCAACCAGGTTGCAAATATCAGTGTGATGGATGCCCGCACTTTAAGCATTCAGCCCTGGGAGAAAAATATGCTACAGCCGATAGAGCGGGCAATCATTGCTGCCAATATTGGCATCAACCCGCAAAACGATGGTGCGCTTATCCGTCTCTTCCTTCCGCCACTTACAGAAGAAAGAAGGAAAGAATTGGTAAAGCGCTGCCTGGGTGAAGGCGAACATTCCAAAGTGGCTATCCGCAACATTCGCCGTGATGCGATAGAGCATGTAAAAAAATTACAGAAGAACGGGCTGAGCGAAGATGCAGCCAAAGATGGTGAAGCGGAAGTACAGCAAATGACAGATAAATTTATTGCGCTGGTGGAGAAACACCTGGAGGCAAAAGAGAAAGAAGTAATGTCGGTATAAACTACCGGAGTGAATTTTTATACAGCAGCGTTTTAATAACGCTGCTTTTTTATTGGCGTGCCTCCCTCGGCTGGCGGTTGGCCAGGTACACGCCAAACAGGATAATAGCCAGGCATACCACTTTCAGCCATGTAATGCCTTCCTTGTCTTTAAAACCCCATGCCAGCGCCACAAAAGGAATACCATAGGTAACAAGCGAGGCAAACAATATACCTGCCTTTTGCACCAGTACGTAAAACAATGCAGTGGCAATAGCGCTGCCCAATACACCCAGGAGTACAACATAAAATATGGCTTCCTGAATTACCGGTTTAGTAAAATCAACCTGCAGAAAACCTTGTTGTAATAAAATAATACCTGCCGGGATGGTCATGCATGCGAGTGAAACAGTTGCAGCATAAATGGGATGCACTTGTTTGAGGTAGCGCCCCACCATATTCACATTAATGCCATATAGCAAGGTGGCCAGAATAATTAATGAGGTATAACCCAGGTTACGGAAGCTAATCGTTTCATCACCGGTCATGGCCGGCGCCAGTATCAGTAATACCAATCCGGCGAAGCCTACCAGTACACCAATTATCTTTTGCTTTTCTATTTTATTTTTAAAAAAGAGGGTACCCACCACCACTACACAGATTGGTGTAAGTGAATTTAAAATACCACCCAATGAGCCATCAATTCTTGCCATGGCTTCTGCAAAAAGAAAGGCGGGAAGCAGGTTGCCAAACACAGCGCTCAGAATCACTAACCCGAGTTTGTTACGGGGTATTTTGGAAAAATGAAAAAAGGCAAAGGGCACAAATACGAGCCCGGCAGAAAAAATACGCAGGGCAGCAATCTGCGGGGTACTTAACGCATACGTACTATCTTTCATCAGCTTGAAAGAGCTGCCCCATATAATACAAAGAACAATAAAAATGATCCAGCTGATTAACTTCTTACTCATAAGCGGGGCAAAGGTGGGAAAAGGAAAACAGATAACAGTTTTTACATACTGAAATTCCTTAAATGGTAAATTGCAGCTTAAAACATATAGTATGGGAAAAATAAAACTGAAAGATATATCCACCCGTGCGCCGAAGGACATGGATAAAGCCGCTACCAAGGAGAAAACTGCGAAACTGGTAGAAGAACTGGACGAATTACAAAACCTCCTATTTGCCGAAGGAAAGCACTCTGTACTGGTAGTGATACAGGGTATGGACGGGAGCGGAAAGGATGGGGTGATCCGGAATGTATTGGGCAATATGAACCCGCAGGGTGTTACCGTAAAATCGTACAAAGCGCCGACAGCAGAAGAATTGTCGCATGATTTCCTCTGGCGTATCCACCAGCATGCACCGGCGAAAGGAATGATACAGGTATTTAACCGCAGCCACTATGAAGATATACTGGTGACAAGGGTGCATAAATGGTGTGATGATAATATCGCCCGTAAACGGATGAAGGCGATAAATGATTTTGAAAAACTGCTGACAGACCATAATAATACCCATATCCTGAAATTTTACCTGCACATATCACCGGAAGAACAGCATGGAAGACTGACGGAGCGGATGCAGGACCCGGCAAAAATGTGGAAGTATAATGAAAAGGATTTTGAAGAGGCCAAGCTCTGGGATATCTATATGGAGATGTATGAGGATTGTTTTGAAAACTGTAATGATCCCGAATGGACAGTAGTACCAGCCGATCAGAACTGGTACAAGGAGCATATCATTGCTTCTGCCCTGGTTGATTTATTAAAGCGTTTAAAAATGCAGTTTCCCGGTTTGAAAAAATAAATAGATTGTATATTTAGCGAAACATCGGGCATAAACATTAACGCTGTCCGCGAAAATTCAGCACCAAACATTTTATCACATAAAACCAATTTAGTTATGGGAATGCTTAAAGAATTTAAAGAGTTTGCCATGAAAGGCAATATCGTTGACCTTGCTGTGGCAGTAGTTATTGGCGGCGCTTTCGGAAAAATCATCACGGCACTTACAGACAGTATCATCAGCCCCTTGATTGCCCTTGTACTGGGTAAGGGTGGCATGTCAGAGGTATCTGTTACGGTTGGGAAAACCGTTTTCCCGGTCGGTTTATTGATACAGGCAATCATTGACTTCATTCTGGTTGCGTTTGTTTTATTCATGATTATCAGAACACTGAACGCCATGAAGAAAAAAGAGGAGGCAGCCCCCGCAGCACCGGCCCCAACACCTGAAGAGATTACTTTACTCCGGGAAATCAGGGATTCCCTGAAGAAATAATAGTGGAAAATCGGGGCAAAACCACTGCCCCGTTTCCCTTACTTTTGTAGAGTCCTGAGGCTGACAAACTCACCTTCAGGACTTTATTTTTCATACTAACTACCAGAAAAAGTGCAGAATACATCGTACCAGATCAGGCTACCACAGTTTGAGGGCCCTTTTGACCTCCTGCTTTTCTTTATTGAGCGGGATGAGCTGGATATTCAGAATATCCCTATTACTCGCATTATCAACGACTTCCTTGATTATATACACCAGAGCGAAGAGCTGAATATAGAGCTGAGCAGTGAATTCATCCTCTTTATATCAACCCTTATGCGGATTAAGGCCAAAATGCTCCTGCCCCGCAAAGAACTGGATGCTCAAGGCAATGAGATTGACCCACGCCAGGAACTGGTCAACAAAATCCTGGAGTACAAACGCTTTAAAGAAGCATCAGCAGAGATGGCCGAAATGGAAGCCCTGCGTATGCTCATGGTGAAAAGGGGAAACATCCAGAAAGAGTTGTCGGGTATCGGCGAAGAAGACAGTGAGGGTACAGAAATTCAGAATATCACCCTGTTTAAACTGATGAAGGCCTTTGAACGGGCCATGCAGAAATACAGCGACAGGCTTAACAAACCTGTACATACGGTGGTACAGTACAACTATACCATGGAAGGTACCCGCGACCAGATGCTGAACCTGGCCCGCGAAGAAAAAACCGTATCATTTGAGAAAATATTTGAGAGGGCCGAAAACAGGGTGCATGCGATATTCCTTTTCTTATCATTGCTGGAAATGGTGCAGCAGAAGTTTATGAAGATTATCATCGGCGAGGGGAAGAATAATTTTATCATCGAATACAATGAGCCAGAAGATCGCCTGGCAGAACTTGAAGAATCAAACCAATTACCTTAACTAAATAACAATTCTATTATGAAACGATCAGCAACAGCCCAATGGAAAGGCTCCGGTAAAGAAGGTGAAGGAAAACTGAATGTGCAGTCCGGTGTAATCAAAAATAAAAAATATGATTTCCGTAGCCGTTTCGACGACGGTACCTACACTAACCCCGAAGAATTGATAGCCGCGGCACATGCCGGTTGTTATTCCATGAAACTGAGTTTTGTATTGGGTGCTGCAGGTTTTGTGCCAAGCCGGATACAAACTACCTGTATTGTAACATTGGAAAATGGCACCATCACCAGCAGCCACCTGGAGGTAAAAGTGAAAGTGCCGAAACTGAAAGCAAAAGATTTCCCGCAATACGCAGAAGATGCAAAAGCCAACTGCCCGGTAAGCAAGGCCCTGGCCTGTGAAGTGACCATGGATGCACAGATGGTGAAGAGTTTTAAATAAATTGCCTGTAAATAATTTTTAAAGCCGCCTTCATTGGGCGGCTTTTTATTTCCGCCTGACCATCTTGGCTTTTGCCGGAAAAATTTCCTTCTTTAACGAAAGTCAAGCAGCAGTAAGCGAAATACCAGATGACAGGGTAGTGTTTTTTGTAATATTATAGTCACAAACCGGTAAACTATAAACCCTAGACAGCATTATGAAAAAACACTTACTTTATTATGTAGGAATAGCCCTGCTTTTTCTAGCCTCTTGCCAGAAAGGAACGGACACAAAGGTCCCGGCACCAGGCACAACATTTTCTGCCAACGATGCCAAAGAGTGGTACTACGGCAGCTTTAAAAAAAGCGGCGAGTGGCAGCAGTCGCCTTTAAAAGGGAAGAAATTGCCGGACTGGAATAGTGCCCGGTATAAGAAAATCGGGGAACAGGAAATTATTGAATTTGACCTCAGTGCCAATACCACAAAGTTCAAATTATTCACGCGGGGTGATATTTCTGCGGCAGATAAAAAGAGAATAGCAAATGCGGCTGTTTCCAGGGTACTGTTTATAAAGGCAAAATCAGGAAAAATACTGGTTCGTGAAATCCAATTCATACCAGATATGGACTATGCCCAAAAGAAAGGGTTTGATATAGCTGAAAATGAAATAGGGAAAATACAACCGGATTTTTCTGGCATTATTGTATCCAAAAAATGGGATGGAACGGAGGTGGCCAGGAATATGCTCAAAAACGGAAAGGTAAAACTGTCCATGTATAAGACATTGAACCATGCAGGAAGCCTGACAGAGTCTTGCCCTATAGGAAGTACCGAGGTTACGGAGTATGCCAGGGATTGTGAAAGCCATTTATATGGTGATGGCCTGTTTACGTATGAGTGCGGTGAATGGTATCCGACCGGGAATGTCTTTTGCTTTGGCGATGAGGAAGTGGGGGGAGAGCCGAATTGTACGGAGAACCCAAATAGCCCGGAATGTTCGTGCGCACTGACCGGAGGGTGCGAAGATCCTGGTGGGGATGAGCCGCCGCCATGTAGCGAAGAATCTGCTGATAACACCTTAGCTGATATTACTACTACATCAACGAATATAAAGGAGGATATTGAAACTATTAGTGAAACACCCGAAACTATTACCAGGAGATATAAATGGAAATTTGCCGGAACATATAATGGGCTTGGAGCTGGGTATAATTTTTATAGCACAGAAATTGGAATTCAAAATAAAGGGGCTGACCAGTGGTGGCGATTTTCGTCAATTACACATGAAGGAGTGTCTAATACAACATCTGGCCAAAACTTTCTTTGGTCGGCAGAATTAGATCAAAACAGTACAATAACCAGTACCCCACAAATAACAACATTTTCAACTGGCGGCGCAACTAACACAGTAATTAGTATAGCGGCAATGAAATTAGATTATGTTATCAGAACCAAGTACTGCTGCGGGGAAATTATTCGTGACAGATTAGACCCAGGAACATCACAAAACTCATGGTATACGCATGAAAACTAAGTCACTATTTTCACTCATGGTAAGCATATTATCAATGCTTACCATGATTTATTCTTTTTCTTGCAATAGTAAAAAATCAATTAGCAATCAACAAAGAAAGCCTCAAACCATAAAATTTCATTTCACTTTCCCTACAGTTGACTTAAATAACCGTTTTTTGGTTGTACAGGACAGTTTTTATGTATCTTATTTCAACGATCTAGTACTCTATCAATTTCCGGGTTTGCATCAGTATACAAAAAACATGTTTACGGATAGTGGTGAACTAATAACTAGCGAACTAATCAAAATTGATACAGTTTTTTGGAGCGTAGTTTATAAGAAATCTGATTCGATTGGATACCTATTTGATTCAGCCTCCCAAAAAGTCGGGAAAAAAATCACTGCTAAGGAATATATTGATCAACGCTTTAAGATAGTAGATAGCCTACTATTTAATGAAACGGACAGTCTTATTAAAAAAGAGGTATCAAAAGAAGGTTTTTCCGAGTTGTACTACAGAAGAAAAAAGTCCAGTATTTGGGATAGTGATTCTGTATACTTATTCTTTTCAAACAAATTTAATAAAATAGATTACTCCATTTCAAAGCGGCTGGATAGCGTCAGAAGTTCAAAACTTTACAAAGTACGGCTAATAAAAAATCCCATTACAGAAGACACTTTGGATTATTTCAGGCACCGAAGAGAAGTAATAATGGAAATAATAAATATTCCGGGAATGAATGAGACTGAGATTTTAAAATTTTGGAACAGGGTTGCTGAATCTGAAAAGGATGATAAGACATAAGTGCGTATAAAAATTTTAATAGCGGTTTGTGTTGGAGTACTTTATGAAGTAGCGTACAAAACAAAGCAAAGCCGTCAATGTCAGCGTTATGGCGCTGAAAGAAAAAACACATTTACAGATTATTTAGTTGAAGCGGGTAAGGGTTGATAGGGCATTAAAACCGGCCTACTCATAAACCCATAACAACACCGGCTTCCTTGAATTATTGATGATGCCTTTTAAATCGGTAAGAAAATCAGGGTTCACCGTTGGGCAGCCATTGCTCTGGCATATTTCATCGGTGGTTTCAGATGCAGATACACAGCTATGACCATGCAACACCACTGTGCGCTCAAACGCATTGTCATTCGTTTTCTCTAACCCATGGAGTTTGTAGGAATAGCCCCATTTACCGGTATAAGATGCACCAATCTTGTATTTGCCCAGGGAGGTACAACCACTGCCTACCACATTGCTGTAGCGGCGCCCTTCCAGCCAGTATTCAAAACAGTTGCCGTGCGCCACCAGGCCGGCGTTTTGCAGCGTATCTTTTTTCAGATCGTAGACATAAAAGCGTTTGCTGCCGGAGGGTAAGCTCATATCAATCAGGAAACATTTTTCGGCGTTGTATCCCTTGCTTGTGACAAACTCTTTCGCCTCTTTTGCTTTGCTTTTAAGTTTGGCCGTGTTAAGAGCAGGTTTTGCCGGGGCAGCCGACCTGGGCAGGTGCAGCGCCTTTGTTTTTTTCCAAAAAGCTGTTTTAGGAAACCAGGATACAGCAACAAACACAATAAGGGCAGCAAGGAGAAGGCGTGATAATTTCATAACAGCGGTTGTAAGCGGTAGATGCCTACACAACGTATTTCCATATCGGAAATTGAAGAAAACTTGTTAATGAAATTTAAAAGAAGCAGTTGTTAGCCCAGCAGTTGGGAAACCGTAACTGGTGCCCCTGTCATTTCCACAATAGCCTGCTTGATTGCTGCCGCATCATACCCGCATTCATGGTGCAGTTCTTTCGGCGTACCATGTTCCACCAGCCTGTCGGGGATGCCCAGCATTTTTACATCGGCTTTATAATGGTGCTCGTTCATAAATTCCAAAATCGCAGAACCGAACCCACCTACCACAGTACCGTCTTCCACTGTGATAACCTTATTGTACTTGCTGAACACTTCATGCAGCATCGCTTCATCAAGCGGTTTCACAAAACGCATATCATAATGCGCCGGGCTAATGCCTTCACTTTTCAGGTCACGGATGGCCGACGCAGCAAAATTGCCGGGATGGCCAAGGGTAAGTATGGCAACGTCTTTACCGTCTTTCAGTTTACGGCCCGTTCCGATAGCAATTTCTTTCATCTCGGTTTTCCACTCCGGCATCACACCTTCACCTCTTGGGTATCGGATAACAAATGGAAGCTTATTGCTTTCCAGTTGTGCCGTGTACATCAGGTTGCGCAACTCGCTTTCATTCATCGGTGCGCTGATAATCATATTGGGAATACAGCGGAAATAAGCAATATCATAACAGCCATGGTGCGTAGGGCCATCATCGCCAACCAGGCCAGCACGGTCGAGACAAAATATAACAGGCAGTTTTTGGATCGCCACATCATGCACCACCTGGTCGTAAGCCCGTTGCATAAAAGAAGAATAGATATTGCAAAACACCTTCATGCCCTGCGTGGCCATGCCGGCGCTAACTGTAACCGCATGTTGTTCTGCAATGCCCACATCAAAAGCACGGTCTGGCATTTTCTCCATCATGAATTTCAAGGAAGACCCCGATGGCATCGCCGGGGTAATACCAAATATCTTATCGTTCTTTTCTGCCAGTTCAATAATTGTATGTCCAAAAACATCCTGGTATTTCGGTGGCTGCGGCAGATCGTATTTTTTCTTTTGTATCTCACCGGTTATTTTATCAAACAAACCTGGTGCATGCCACTTGGTCTGGTCTTTTTCTGCCAGCGCATAACCCTTACCTTTTGTCGTAACGATGTGCAGGATTTTCGGGCCCGGTATATTGCGGAGATCTTTCAGTGTGTCTACCAGTTTGGCTACGTTATGTCCGTCAATAGGGCCGAAGTAACGCAACTTTAAAGATTCAAAAAGGTTGGCATGGCTGTTCACCATCCCTTTCAGACCATCAGTCAGTTTGTGAGCCATGGCCCGGCTGAAATTTTTACCAACTGGTAATTTGCCAAGCATATTCCAGACTTCATCCTTCACTTTATTGTAAGTAGGAGAAGTGGTGATATCTGTCAGGTATTCTTTCAGTGCGCCCACATTCGGATCGATACCAATGCCATTATCATTTAAAATGATCAGCATATCGGTATCAGCAACACCTGCGTGGTTCATCGCTTCAAAAGCAAGGCCGGCTGTCATGGAACCATCGCCAATTACTGCCACCACTTTCCGGTCTGTTTCTCCTTTGTATTTTGCAGCCATAGCCATACCCAGTGCTGCAGAAATAGAAGTGGAAGAGTGCCCTACACCAAATGTATCGTATTCGCTTTCGCTTCTTTTTGGGAAACCGCTCAGTCCTTTGTACTTTCTGTTCGTATGAAAATTATCACGGCGGCCCGTCAAAATTTTATGTCCGTAAGCCTGGTGGCCGACATCCCACACTAATTGGTCGTAAGGAGTATTATATACATAGTGTAGTGCAGTAGTCAGTTCCACCACCCCCAGGCTGGCGCCAAAATGGCCACCATGCACACTAACCACATCAATAATATACTGGCGGAGTTCATCACAAACCTGGTGCAATTTTTCCCGGGGTAGTTTCTTCAAATCAGCAGGGGAATCTATCGTTTTGAGCAATGGCCCGGGGGTTATTTCCATGTGTGTTGATTGTTGTCAATGGCCCGTTTTCGCCGAGGCGCCAACGGATACGCAAAAGTACTGTTTTCCAGTGTCCTGCACAGGTTCTTTTATACAGTGCATAACAAGCCAAAGGCCAAAAGGTTGTCCTTAACTTTTTGTTTAGAAAAAAGCGGAAAATCTTTGCCCCTTAGCCAATATATATGCCACTGGTATATTAATAGCAGCCCCCTTTTAGGGATTCGTTAGATTTGTATTGTATGTGGCTGGGCAACAAAAAATACTGGCTTTTCCAGGGTTTAGGATGGGGGCTTTTTATATCCCTGCACCTTTTTTTCAACCTTACCCTGCGGAAAATTGAAACGGCCGATGAAAGGGAACTGTTTTTTAGCAAGTTCGGGCTTTTCGTTGCCATTGGTATCGTATTGACGCATATGATACGGATATGTATCATCAGTATGAACCTGCTGCAGAAAAAAATTGAAGCGCAGATATTTCAATTTACCCTGCTGGCAATGGTCTTTTCTTTTGGCGGATCCCTGGTGGATGTGTATGTGCGGAAGGAAATGGGGCTTGAGTTCTTGAGCAAGGCTGAAGGTGATATGCTGACAAAAAAGAACCTGGCTACCCTGGCACTGAACAATTCTATCGGCTTCTTTGTGTACTATATAATCTGGAGTGCCATTTACTTTATGTACCACTACATATCCAAGAGCCGTAAACAACAACTGGATGCGCTGAAAATGGAGACACTCATCAAAGAGCTGGAACTTAAAACCATCAAGGCCCATATTAACCCGCATTTTATTTTTAACTCGCTGAATAGTATACGGGCACTGGTAGATGAAAACCCTCAACGGGCACGCAAGGCTGTGACCGAGCTTAGCAATATCCTGCGCAGCAGCATGAAGGCTGACAAGATGGAAACAGTACCCCTTGAACGGGAGTTATCTATTGTAAAAGATTACCTGGCGCTGGAACATATGCGCTTTGAAGATCGCCTGAAAGTTGAATATGAAATTGATGACGAAACCCTGAGCCAGCCAGTACCGCCGATGATGCTGCAAACACTCGTGGAGAACGCTATCAAGCATGGTATCAGTAAACAGATTAATGGGGGAGTGGTAAAAATAACCTCTGATTTCAAGGGTGATTTTCATGAACTGATTGTACAAAATACCGGCCAGTTGAATGGCAGTTATAATGCAGAAGGGTTTGGCCTGTCAAGCACCAATAACAGGCTGAGCCTGCTATATGGTGATGAAGCACAATTTAAAATAAGACAAATAAATGGTTCACTAGTGGAAGCCAGGGTGCTGATACCGGTGAATGTATTATAATAGCCGACTTAGAGAAACAAAAACAAGTAATTATGAGAGCAATTATTATCGACGACGAACGCCTTGCACGTACGGAATTAAAAAAATTATTACAGGATTATCCTGAAGTGGAAGTAATAGATGAAGCCGCTAACGCTGAAGAAGGCCTTGCAAAAATTGAGAGCCATCAGCCGGATCTTATTTTTCTGGATATACAAATGCCCGGCAAAACAGGCTTTGATATGCTGTCGCAATTAGAGCGTACGCCACAGGTGATATTTACCACGGCCTATGATGAGTTTGCCCTCAAAGCATTTGAAGTAAATGCGCTGGACTACCTGCTGAAACCGGTAGAGCCAAAACGACTGGCTGATGCTGTACATAAGCTAAGTAATATCGAAACCAAAGAGCCAAGAACTGAAACGATAAATACAAATAACAGTCTGCTAACAGAAAATGACCAGGTATTTGTAAAGGATGGGGAGCGCTGCTGGTTTGTAAAGCTGAGTGATATACGGCTTTTCGAAAGTGTGGGCAACTATGCAAAAGTTTTTTTTGGGAATAATAAGCCACTCATTTTAAAGTCGCTCAATGCGCTGGAAGAAAGGCTGGATGAAAAGACATTTTTTCGGGCAAACAGGAAACATATCGTAAACCTCCGCCTGATTGAGAAAATAGAACCATATTTCAATGGTGGGTTGTTGCTGGAGCTGAAAGGAGGGGAGAAAATTGAAGTAAGCCGCCGGCAAACGGTAAAGTTTAAGGAAATGATGAGTCTATAGTTGATAAATAATAGTTGACAGCTAATAATTATTCGCAGCTGCGGATCATAATAAGATGGAAATATGAAGAAATTACTTTGTATGGGGTTGTTGATGACAGCAACCTCTTTTTTGTGGGCGCAAAAATCTGGCGAAGTTTTTAACGCCAAAGAGGCTGATCGTATCATCAGCTACCTTGCTTCGGATGAAATGAGAGGGCGCCGTGTATTCACTCCGGAGATTGATAAGGCCGCTGATTTCATTGGGCAGGAATTTAAAGCCGCCGGGCTCAGCTATGCGGCCGGTACTTCTTCTTTCCGCCAGGAGTTTAGTATTGTACGGCCAAAGTTTATTAGTGCCGCAGGTACCATTGATGGAAATCCAGTTGAGCAAAAAAGCATCATGGTAATTACCTGTCAGCCGCAGCTGAAAGTAACAGAGAAGTCTGGATATGAGGCGATAACCATCGCTGAAGGTGCAAATCTGCAAACGGAGGCCCGTAAGATTATACGTAGTAATAAAAATGCCATTGTTTGGGTGAATCCATCTTTCGCTAATTCGTTGGGAAACCTGGCGAGGTTAAAATCGTCCATGTTTAAAACAAATACAAACGTTGTATTTGTGGTAACTGATAAAACGCCTGCAAGCTTCAGTATTGAAGCTGTACATGATATAAGCGAACAGAAAATGGCCAATGTGGTGGGCGTATTACCAGGGAAAACAAAAAAAGATGAGTATGTAATTTTTTCCGGTCACTACGATCATATTGGCGTAGGCCGGGCAGTGGATGGCGATTCCATCTATAACGGCGCTAATGATGATGCAGCAGGTACAACAGGGGTGATAATGCTGGCAAAATATTTTGCTGCTCTAAAGAATAATGAACGGACGATTATATTCGCCGCATTTACCGCAGAGGAAACCGGCGGCTTCGGCTCCCAGTACTTTTCACGCCAGTTTGATCCGGAAAAGGTGGTGGCTATGTTTAATATTGAAATGATTGGCACTGAAAGTAAATGGGGTACCAACTCTGCTTATATAACCGGCTATGAAAAAACCAACATGGGTGAAATATTGGGCAAAAACCTCGAGGGGACTGCATTCAAGTTTTATCCTGATCCATATCCGCAGCAGCAATTGTTCTATCGTTCGGATAATGCAACGCTTGCCAGGCTGGGCGTGCCGGCACATACTATTTCTACTTCTAAAATGGATGTGGAACCTCACTATCACAAGCAAAGCGATGAAGTGAAAACCCTGGATATGGAAAATATGGTGATGGTCATAAAGGCAATCGGCCTCAGTGCCGGCAGTATTGTAGCCGGTAAGGATACCCCATCGCGGGTAAAAGTGGAGGATCTTCGTTAGTACAGGGTCAGTACAACAGGTTTTTTAATTTTTCCAGTTGTGCTACAACGATTTTACCAGATTTAATTTCAATCAGTTTTTCTGATTTAAAATCACTAAGGGTCCTTATCAATGATTCGGTGGCTGTGCCAACGTAGTGGGCTATATCGTCTCTTGAAAACTCAATTGGGTTGTTTTCTCCGGCGGCATTAAATTTTCCATGTATATCCACCAGGGCTTTGGCTACCCGTTTGCGCAGTGAGCTGTAGGCCAGGCCAAGAAGGCGATCTTCTTTTTCCTTCACATTTTGGGTAATGATACGGATGAACTGTGTGGCAATGCTGATGTCACCGTAAACCATTTGTTGAAAATCCTCTTTTGGTATCTGGATAGCTTCTGCATCTTCGAGTACGACGGCGCTGTCGTCATAATACTTGTCTTCAATCAGTGCAGTATAGCCAATAAAATCACCGGGGCTGAGCAGGTCAGTAATATACTCTTTGCCATCTTCGTGCACTTTTATACACTTTACTTTTCCCTTGGTGAGACAATAGAGATAGCGGGGTTTCTTCCCTTCCTGGTATAAGTATTGTTTCCTGGCCAGGCTGATTACTTCGTATTGATCAGCAAGATGAGACAGGAGGCCAGTGTTTTTTACGTCCTTTATAAACTGGCTGATGCCTTGTTGGGATGAGCTGTACTGATTTGTAAGAATGGATGCTTTTTTTAACCGTACCTCAATAGCATTCAGCAGCTCAATATCTTCAAAAGGCTTGGTAATATAATCGTCGGCACCCATTTCCATTCCCTTTCGTAAATCGCCACGTTCTGTTTTAGCTGTCAGGAAAATAAAAGGAGTATGCAGGGTGTTTTCGTTTTTGCGCAGCAGGTGTAATACGCCATATCCGTCCAGGTCGGGCATCATAATGTCACAGACAATCACATCAGGGCTTTCTTTAACGGCTACTTCAACACCCCTTTTGCCATTTTCTGCTGTAAAGGTTTTGTAACCGGCGAGTTCAAGAATCTCTGCCGTATTTTCCCGGATATCAGGATTATCATCTATTACTAATACAGACTTCATGGTAAATTAATTTACAGGTAAGGTAATGGTAACAGTAGTTCCTTCATTTAATATACTTTGCAATTGTACAGAGCCGCCCATCAGGTCCGAATAACGCTTTACAATATGCAGGCCCATACCGGTACCTTGTATATTGGTGGCGTTGCCGGCCCTGAAAAAACTGCTGAACAAATGCTCCTGGTCCTCAGCGGAAATGCCAATGCCCTGGTCGGCCACCGTTATCGTGGTATACGTTTCTGCAGCACTGCTGGCAACCCTGATAACGGACTTGTCACCTGAAAACTTAATAGCATTACTGACCAGGTTGATTAAAATATTTTTCAAAAGTTTTTTATCTGCATATACAGCAGACGGCCCGGAGTGCTGGTATTCGATTTGTTGCTGCGGCTTCAGATGCCCTTTCATTTCTTCTACTATTTCGCCGGTGAAGTCTTGGATATCAAAGTGAACAGGTTGTACCAGTACTTTTCCCTCATCTAATTTTCCCAGGTCAAGAAAGTCTTCCAATATATCATTCAGGTGCCTGACAGCATTCCGGATTTTATCGATATGCCTGTCACGTTTTTCCTGTTCGTCAGTTGTGGTATATTTTGCAAGCAAGGCTGCTGAAGACAATACCGTACTAAGGGGAGTACGGAATTCATGTGAAGCCATTGAAACGAAACGGCTTTTTATTTCGTTGAGCTGTCTTTCTTTGTCCAGCGCTTCACTCAGTTCTATTTGTGATTCTTCCAGCCGCTGCAATGCTTCTTTTAAAATAATAGTACGTTCTTCCACCTTCGCTTCCAGTTCTGTATTAAGCCTGCGTATTTGATTACTGATTTTTTCCAGCTCATCCTGTTGCCTGAGCATGCTTTGTTCAATCTCCTTTCGGCGGGTGATATCTACAATAAATGCAATAACATAAATATCGCCTTCATGTTTATAATGGCTAAGGCTCACTTCCACGGGTAAATCCGTACCATCTTTCTTCCGGCCCGACAGGTCCCGGTTTTGGCCCATTGCTCTGTTCGAAGGATTTTTATAGAAACCTTCCCGTAGCTGGTGGTGGTGGGGTCGGAAACGATCCGGGATCAGTACTTCAACCGGTTTGCCTTCAATTTCTTTCCCGGTATAACCAAACATCTTCTCTGCTGAAGGATTTACCAATACGATTTCTCCTGCACCATTGGTGATAATAATGCCTTCAGTGGCATTTTCAAATAAAGAAACCAGGTGCGGGGTATTAGCGAGCATAATGGTGATGGGCCGTTTGCGGCAGCTTCAAAAGTATTAAACATATCCGTAGCACCAGCATTTGCCAATTTAATCTTTATGGCGGAGCAATTCCTTCTCCATGGTAATTGCTTTTGGAAAAAGGATATTATTTTCTAAATGAAGGTGCTGGGTAATATCAGCGTCCACTTCTTTGAGTTTCATGAAAGTGACTTTATGGCTGACGCAAGCATTCTCCGGCGGGGTATAACTGCCTGTAAGCTCCCGCATCCGCTGCAGGGCTTTGCCGGTTGTGTCGTGTTCGTGTTTCATAATCTCCTCCACTGGCTTACGCAAGGTGCGTACGAGCAGACTGGCATATGATTCCCGGCTGCTGTACGCATGGCTGATTTGCCGGATATACGGGAAGATAATTTTCTCTTCCTGTTCCATATGTGGAATAAAGGTTCGGTTAAGCTGCATGACAATTTGTGAAAGCTCGGCCAGGTAAGTAAACTTCTTTTGATGACCAGCTGCGAAATGCTCTGTATAGTCTTTTAGCAGCGGTAGTGCTTTTCGCAGGTATTCGTGATGGGTGTGTACAATGAAGTCAGTAAGGAAGTCAATATCCCAGTTTGCAAAATCAAGTGTGTTGGAAATATTTACTTCGCGGATCGCTTTCTCCAGCTCTTTAATGATGGTTTCCTCATCTACTTCTTTAAGCTGGCAGGCCATATGCAGCGGGAAGCGGCCACCACAGCAATACTCAATACCATATTTCCGGAATACATCTGCTGTCCGGTAATCGCTGTTCACAATATCAGCAACTGCTGCATTCTTATCTATTTTATTCCTGTACAAAAACATAGGTTAGCCATTTCGGGATAGTAACAGGCAAAATAAGAGGGGTGTAAAAGGAAAAAAGATGATTAATATCAGTTTCAGGGCTGAAGAACCTCAAAAAAGATAGAGAAGTGCCATAATACTTTAGCGGTTTCTGAAAATATGCCTTCACTGCAAGAAATAAGCCGGCCAAAAGTTATATGCTACCATTGTGGGGAAGACTGTGTCAATGACCGGATTCAGCTGGCAGAAAAGAGATTCTGTTGTGAGGGGTGTAAAATGGTTTACGAAGTATTGAATGAGTCTGGGCTATGTACCTATTATAACCTGAATGAGAATCCCGGGATCAGTCAGAAAATTAATGTACGGAAGGACAAATTTGCCTTCCTTGATGATGAACAAACTGAAATAAAGCTGGTCAGCTTCCGGGATGGCCAACAGGTGCATGTCACATTCTACCTGCCGCAAATGCACTGCAGTTCCTGTCTTTACCTGCTTGAGAATCTTCACCGTATTAACAAAGGAGTCATCTCCAGCAAAGTAAATTTTACCCGTAAAGAAGCCGACATTGTTTTTACAACCAGGGACACTTCATTACGGAACGTGGCAGAAACGTTAACAGCTATAGGCTATGAACCCTATATCAGCCTGAATGATTTAAAGGAAAAAAGGCCTGCTATCGATAAAAGCCTTGTTTTTCAACTGGGTGTGGCCGGCTTCTGTTTTGGGAATATCATGCTCCTTAGCTTTCCTGAGTACCTGGGTATTGACAAAAGCGAAACCGCCCTTCGTGGTACTTTCCGCTGGATAAGTTTTGCATTGGCAATACCTGTGTTGTTGTATGCAGCATTACCTTTTTATATTTCATCATGGAAGAGCCTCAAACACCGCTTCTTAAATATTGATGCACCAATAGCGCTGGCCATTATTATCACATTTATCCGCAGTGCATATGAAATCATCAGTGGTACTGGTGGCGGGTATTTTGATTCAATGACGGGTATTGTTTTTTTTATGCTGGCCGGGCGCATCCTGCAGGATAAAACCTATCGTCAGCTTTCATTTGAAAGGGATTATACCTCTTACTTTCCTGTAGCAGTTGATATTATTAAAAACGGCCATCAAAAACCTGCACAACTGCCAGATATAAAACCTGGGGATACTATGCTCATTCACAACGAAGAGCTCATCCCTGCCGACGGTATTCTAACAAAGGGTAAAGCTTTTATTGATTACAGTTTTGTAACCGGTGAATCGCTGCCGGTATTGAAGGAAACAGGTGAGTTAGTATATGCAGGCGGCAAACAAACCGGGGGAAATATTGAGATACTGGTGGTAAAAGAAGTGGCACAGAGCTATCTCACAAAACTCTGGAACAAAGATGAAATGAAAAAGGACGGCACTGCCGGGTCTGTTTCGTTTGTACACCTGTTAAGCCGGTGGTTTACCTATATCGTTTTCGCCATAGCCATGGTTACGGCCGTGTACTGGCAGGTAAATAACCCAGCCCGGCTTTGGCCTGCTGTTACAGCGATATTTATTATTGCCTGTCCCTGTGCGCTGCTATTATCTAATACGTTTACGAATGGAAATATCCTGCGCATCCTGGGAAAAAATAAGTTTTACCTGCGGCATGCACAGGTGATTGAGGATATAGCTAAAACAACACATATTGTGTTTGATAAAACAGGCACCCTTACACAGTCTGCGCAACAGGATATTCACTATACAGGAAAACCACTGACTGCTGGCCAACAAAGACAGGTAGCCGCTTTGGCTGCCTGTTCTTCCCATCCGCTGAGCAGGGCACTTGCCACATTCCTGCCCCAGGGTAACCGGCCACCGGTACAGGGATTTAAAGAAGTAACCGGGAGCGGCCTGGAAGGCTTTGTGGAGGATAGCTGGATTAAAATCGGATCGGCAGAATATGTCACGGGAAAAAAACAATCCGTAAACGGAACGGTGGTATATGTCATGATGGATAAAACGGTTATGGGTTATTATTCATTCTGCAACCACTATCGGGAAGAAATTTTTTCACTTTTAACAACATTAGGAAAACAGTACAAGCTATCCGTGCTCTCCGGCGATAATGAAACAGAAAAGGAACGGCTGGAAATGATGACCGGCAAAAAGGCAAATTTGCGCTTTCATCAGCAGCCTGAAGACAAACTGAATTATATCAGGCAACTGCAGGAGAGGGGTGAAAAAGTAGTTATGATTGGCGATGGGCTGAATGATGCAGGGGCATTGAAGCAAAGCGATGTGGGCATCGCCGTTACGGAACAGGCCAACAATTTTACGCCTTCAAGCGATGCTATCATCGAAGCAGGACAATTGGCATACCTGGGCCGGTTTATAAAATATTGTACAGCCAACCGCCGTATAGTTATGGCGAGTTTTGTACTATCTATTGTATATAATATAATCGGGCTCTTCTTCGCTGTACAGGGCAACCTTTCACCGCTTATAGCAGCGATACTTATGCCCTGCAGTTCATTAAGCATTCTGCTGATCACATTCGGCAGCAGTACGTTTATCGCCAGGCGTATGAAATTTATTGCCTGAGTAACCCACCTGATTAAAATCAGGTTTTCCCTTGACACTCCTTATATGCTGACGATGATGCCCCAAATACTTTTACACCGTTCTGAAAAATGAACATAAACCAACCATGAGTGTAATCCTGATTCTGCTGATAGCAAGTATTTCTGTTGCAGGTTTTTTTCTCCTGGCCTTTCTGTGGAGTGTAAAATCCGGCCAGTTCGAAGATGACTACTCGCCAGCTTCACGTATCCTGTTTGAAGACAATCCTTCTTCTCAACCAAAACAAAATAAATAACACCGGTATGCAAGTTGAAAAGTTCTACTATGACAACAAAATCGTAAAAGCTTTCGGTCTGGCCACCATTGTTTTTGGTATAGTGGGTATGATTGCAGGGCTTTGGGCCGCGATACAGATCTACTACCCGGCAGCCAGTTTGAATTATGCACCCACTACATTCGGGCGTATGCGTCCCTTGCATACGAACGCCATCATTTTTGCATTTGTAGGTAATGCATCATTTGCCGGTATATATTATTCATTGCAGCGTTTGTGCAAAGCAAGAATGTTTAGTGATAAACTAAGCTGGCTGCACTTCTGGGGCTGGCAGGCTATCATCGCTGCAGCAGCAATCACTTTATTACTTGGTAAAACAACAGGTAAGGAATATGCTGAGCTCGAATGGCCAATTGATATTGCGATTACCCTTATTTGGGTGGTGTTTGGTATCAATATGTTTGGCACCATCCTGAAAAGACGGGAAAAACATTTGTATGTCGCCATCTGGTTCTATATCGCCACCTGGATTACTGTGGCCATGCTGCATATTGTAAACTCCATTGAAATACCAGTATCGGCATTCAAAAGTTACAGTTGGTATGCCGGTGTACAGGATGCGCTTGTACAATGGTGGTACGGGCATAATGCAGTAGCATTCTTTCTTACCACACCTGTTTTGGGGCTGATGTATTATTTTCTGCCCAAAGCAGCCAATCGTCCTGTTTATTCCTATAAGCTTTCCATCATCCACTTCTGGGCGCTGATCTTTATTTACATCTGGGCCGGCCCGCACCATTTATTATATACAGCCTTGCCTGATTGGGCACAATCACTTGGTGTTGTGTTCTCTGTTATGCTGATAGCCCCGAGCTGGGGTGGTATGCTGAATGGTTTGTTTACACTCCGTGGCGCCTGGGATAAGGTGCGGGAAGATCCTGTTTTGAAATTTATGGTGGTCGCCATTACCTGTTATGGAATGGCCACATTCGAAGGGCCGCTGTTAAGCCTAAAAAGTGTAAATGCCATTTCGCATTTCAGCGACTGGACTATCGGGCATGTGCATATTGGCGGGCTCGGCTGGAATGGGTTCCTGGCATTTGCTATCCTTTACTATATGATTCCCAAAATGTGGGGCACCACACTGTACTCAAAGAAATTAGCGACCAACCACTTTTGGATTGGCACTATTGGTATCATCATTTATGCAGTGCCATTGTACTGGGCAGGGTTTGAACAAAGCCTGATGTGGAAACAATTTACCCCGGAAGGTAAAATCAAGTTTGAGTTTATGCAAACTGTAACCAATATCAAGCCTATGTATTGGGCGAGGAGTATTGGCGGCACTTTATACCTGGTTGGAGCCCTCATCATGGTATACAACCTGGCGAAAACAATGGCGAAAGGCCGCTTTATTGCAAATGAAGCTGCAGAAGCAGCACCGTTAATAAAAGAAGCAAGCCATAAAAAAGAATACTGGCACCGGGTAATAGAAAGAAAACCGGTCACCCTTTTGGTCATGAGTTTGGTTTTAGTAGCTATTGGCGGTTTAGTACAAATGATACCAACATTCCTGGTTAAATCAAATATCCCAACTATCGCCAGTGTAAAACCCTATACACCACTTGAATTGCAGGGACGGGATATCTATGTACGGGAAGGTTGTTATACCTGTCACTCACAAATGATCCGTCCTTTCAGGGATGAGGTGGCGAGATATGGTGAATACTCGAAAGCCGGTGAGTTTGTGTATGATCATCCTTTTCAGTGGGGAAGTAAACGTACAGGTCCCGACCTGGCAAGGGAAGGCGGTTCAAAATTGAGAAGACCCGATTCATGGCACTACAACCATATGTATGACCCCACATCCACATCACCAGGCTCAATCATGCCGCGATATCCCTGGCTCTTGCGTGATAAGATTGACACAGGAAGTACGGCTGCAAAGATCAGGGCGATGCGTAAACTGGGTGTGCCTTATGAAAAAGGATATGATCAGCTGGCAAACCAGGACCTGATGAAACAGGCAAATGGTATTGCCGACAATCTTAAAACCGAATCAAACGGAGGTATCAATACGCCTGCCAACGCAGAGATAGTGGCGCTCATAGCCTACTTGCAGCGGCTTGGAAAGGATATAGAAGGAGAACCAAAACCGGTAGCTGAAAATAAATAAACAGACTAACATGAAATTCATCAATTATCTCGAAAAAGTAAGTGGCGTGGATATAATGGGGCTTATCTCCCTGGCCGTATCGTTTCTCTTTTTTACCGGGATGCTGATATGGGTGCTGAAAACAAAGAAAAAGGAATTTAACGATGTAAGCCGGATCCCGCTTGATAACCAGAATTAACTACACTGTAATGTTTAAAATTATGCGTAAGTTTTTTAAATATATCACTGCCTTCTCAATCCTATTACTGTGCATGGCTCAGCCTGTATTTGCAGGCGGGCCACCGCCACCATCTATTTTCAGCAGCCCGCTGGCGCTGACCTTTATCATATTAATGCTCCTGTTACTGATAGTAATTGGCATATTGGCCAATATTCTGATCGGGGCGGCAGATATTAAAAGTGATCAACAGAAGAAAGAACGTGCCGCTAAAAAAGCAGCAGCAGGGTTAATGGCAATGTTTGTGCTGTTTTCTTCTTCCTTACAGGCACAGGATAATGCAACCGGGGGAGCAACAGAGAAAGTAGCTAAAAGTATTGGCGGTATGGAGGCTTCCACCTTTTATATCATGGTGGGTGTATTGGTAGTGGAATTAGGTGTTATCCTCGGCCTGTTGATGAATATAAAATTGCTGCTACGGAAAGAGAAGTTAAGACAGGTGACTGAAGAAGAAAAAGCTGTAGCTGCCGAAGAGAAGGCAAATCGCCTGAGTTGGTGGGATAAACTGAATAAGTTTAAACCAGTGAGCCAGGAGGCAGAGCTTGATCTGGGCCATGAATATGATGGTATCCGCGAATTGAATAACCGGCTTCCGCCATGGTGGCTGTATGGGTTTTATGTTTCTATAATATTCGCAGCTGTTTATTTATGGCGCTTCCATGTATCGCACGAGGGTCCTTCCAGTAAAGAAGAATATGAATACGCTGTTGCGAAAGCAGAACAGCGTGTACAGGAATACTTAAAAATGAAAGGGGAAAACGTGGATGAGAATACAGTAACCCTGCTAACCGATGCTGGTGACTTAGCTGCCGGTAAAAAAACATTTGAAAAATGTGCGGCCTGCCATGGCCCTGCAGGTGGTGGTACTATTGGCCCTAATCTTACAGATGATTACTGGCTCTATGGCGGAGGTATAAAAGACATTTTCAAAACCATAAAGAATGGTGCGCCTTCCACTAAGGGTATGGTGGCCTGGAAAGAAATGCTGACACCCAAAGAGATTGCGGAAGTAGCCAGCTATATAAAATCATTGCATGGAACGAATCCGCCCGGAGGAAAGATAAAGGAAGGTGAACTGTACCAGGAGGCTGTGGCGTCAGCTGCGCCTGCAGATACAGCGGTTAAGCAATAACTATCCCTGCTGCAGAGCCGGGCAGGACATACATAAACGACGAAGGAGGCGATGATGAAAACCACAGAAACAGAAACAATAGTACAACCGACAGAATCCTTTCGTGACCGTATAGCCACGGTTGACGCCAAAGGAAAACGTAAGTGGATTTTTGCACAAAAACCCAAGGGTGGTTATTATAACCTGCGTACCTGGGTAAGCTGGTTTTTCTTTGCGTTATTTTTTACCCTTCCGTTTATCAAAATTCATAACCGGCCACTGTTCCTCTTCAATATTACAGAGGCCCGGTTTATAATTTTTGGTAAGATATTCTGGCCACAGGATTTTTTCATCTTCGGTCTTACGATGGTGACCTTTATCATATTCATCGTATTGTTTACAGCTGCATTTGGCCGGTTATTTTGCGGATGGGTATGTCCGCAAACGATTTTTATGGAAATGCTTTTCCGGAAAGTGGAATACCTGATTGAAGGTGATGCAGCCAAACAAAAGTTGTTGAAAAATGCACCCTGGACTGGTGCTAAAATCCGGAAGAAAATACTGAAGCATGCAGCCTTCTTCCTGCTTTCATTTATCATCGCTAATTTTTTTCTTGCCTACATTATTGGCATGGATGAACTGCGAAAGATTATCAGCGAGCCGGTGAGTGAACATGTTGTCGGGTTCTTATCTATCATTCTCTTTTCAGCAGTGTTTTATGGCGTATATGCTTATTTCCGGGAGCAGGTATGTACAGTAGTCTGCCCCTATGGCCGGCTGCAAAGCGTACTGCTTGACAGAAATTCCATGATTGTGGCCTATGATTACAAGAGAGGTGAACCAAGGACGAAGTATAAAAAGAATGCGGTCACTGAACCGAATGCCGGCGACTGTATTGATTGTTTTCAATGTGTAAAAGTTTGCCCTACCGGTATTGATATTCGTAACGGCACACAAATGGAATGTGTGGGCTGCACAGCCTGTATTGATGCCTGCAACCGTATGATGGAGGCTGTAAACCGGCAAACAGGCCTGATACGTTATGCTTCGGAGAACGGTATATCGGAAGGCAAAAAACTCCGGTATACAGGCCGCATGAAATTTTATACAATCTTGTTGGTCCTTTTATCAGGTATTTTAACGCTCTTACTGGTTAGCCGTAAAGACATTGATGGTACAATCATCCGGGCGAAAGGGTCTATTTACCAGGAAAGGGGAAAAGACAGCCTGTCCAATCTTTTCAATATAAAAATTATCAACAAGACGATCGATGATATGCCTGTGTCATTGCGGCTGGAAGGCGAAGCGGCAAAAGCAGGAAAAATTGAACTGATTGGTTTAAACAGTATACATCTGAAACCGGAAGACCAGGCCGGCGCATCTTTCTTCATGGTGCTGCCAAAGACCTTTGTTACTGAGCGAAAGATAAACCTGGCAGTAGGCTTGTACAAAGGCGATAAACGGATAACTACGCTGCATACCAATTTTACAGGACCATTTAAGTTCGATTAAATCATTCACTATGAGTTGGGGAAATAAATTACTACTGACGTTTATTGTATTTATTGCCGGCATGGTATTCCTGGTTTGGCGTTCTGTACGCACCGAATTTGAACTGGTGGAGAAAGATTATTACAAGCAGGAACTCAGCTATCAGCAGGTAATTAACAGTACCAGGGAGGCGGGAAAATTATCAGCTCCTGTTACTGTTACACAGTCAGCAGAAGGGCTGCAAATCGTATTGCCGGAAGAGATGAAGGGTAAAGCTATTACCGGTGAGGCCTGGTTCTATTGTGCCTACGATAAGAAAAAAGATAGAAAGTTGCCTATCGCTATTTACGGAGAAGGAGTGCAGCTGTTTAAACTTGCTGCTGTTGAGCCCGGAACCTATACCGTAAAGATCAACTGGAGGGATGAATCTAAAGCTTATTACAGCGAAAAAAGTATAACAGTTTTCTGATGCCTGCAGGCGCCATAATATCAGGGTTTACACTTGGCTTAATCGGCAGTTTTCATTGCATCGGTATGTGTGGCCCCTTAAGCCTTGCGTTGCCCATACGGAATAATGGAATGGCTGCGAGAGCAGGTTTATTGTTTGCTTACCAATCAGGCCGTATTACTACCTATGCCACACTCGGTTTAATAGTTGGACTCGTTGGAAGACGTATTTACCTGCAGGGCTACCAACAATGGCTTTCCATTTGCCTGGGCGTGCTGGTACTTGTGCTGGCCCTGTTGTATTTCTTAAATCGTTATACATTTCATGTACCCTTCTTCAGGAAATTCTATAGCAGCTTACATATCCTGCTGATTAAACTATTGAAAAAAGGAAGCAGTGTTCCGGGTGCATATGCCATGGGTTTGATAAATGGGTTATTGCCATGTGGCATGGTATACATTGCGCTCATTTCCACGCTTTCATTTACCAGTATGGGTGACAGTATTGGGTTCATGGCCATGTTTGGTGCCGGTACGATACCCCTGATGATGCTGGTAGGTTTTGCAGGGCAGGTGATAAAGCCATCGGTAAAACGCCATATGCAAAAAGCTGTTCCCTGGGCTGTGGTACTGGTAGGCGTAATGCTTGTACTACGGGGTTTGGATCTGGGTATTCCCTTTATCAGCCCCGCTTTGCCCCAAAACCCGGGCGAAGTGGTTGTTTGTCATTAATTAACAATGTATGACCAGCGTCATATTTTTAAAGCAAACTGGATTTTACATTCGCTTCAGAAGAAGGTATACTACTTGAGCTCACGAAAGTGAGCGAATGTTGGTTTTTGTTTCTGTTATTACCCCCGGTTCTCCGGGGGTTTTACTTTTTGTACCTTTGAAACAATATGTACCGGTCAGTCTATTTTTTCCTTTTATCAGTTATAATAGTTGCCTGCAACAAAAACAGCGGCACCTCTGCCGACAGGCAAGCACCGGTCATTGCTATTTCATCTCCCGCAGCCGGGCAGGTATTTGCCGGTGGCCAGTCAATTACTATTGCCGGAACGATAAGCGATGATAATTATATCGCCGAAGTACATATACATGTTACAAACAGTGTCACCGGGGCATTGCTGATGGATGTTCACCTGTATCCTGCTGCAGCAAGTGCCAGTTTTCTGCAAAATTTCAATGTGGTAAGCGGCACTAATTATAGAATAACTGTGACGGCGAAGGACCGTGCAGTAAACGAGGGCCGTAGCAGTACCGATGTATCTGCTAATTAATCACGGGTTATCTTTGCTGCATGTATATAGACATTCTGACTGTATTACCTGAATTATTGGAAAGTCCGCTGCAGCATAGTATGATGAAGCGGGCGCAGGACAAAGGCCTGCTTACGGTAAAAGTTCACCAGTTACGTAAATGGGCTGTCAACGATTATGGCCAGGTGGACGATTATCAATATGGAGGCGGCGCCGGTATGGTTATGATGTGCGAACCCCTGGTAAAAGCTATTGAAGAATTATCGGCAGACAGACAATACGATGATATAATTTACATGACACCTGATGGGGGAACGCTGAACCAGCGAATGGCAAACAGCCTTTCATTAAAAAGAAACTTATTAATTATCTGCGGTCATTATAAAGGTATTGACCAGCGGATCCGGGACAAATATGTAACAAAGGAAATTTCGATTGGTGATTATGTATTAAGCGGCGGGGAAATTCCTGCTGCTATACTGGTTGATGCCATTGGTCGCTTATTGCCCGGCGTATTGAATGACGAAACTTCTGCTTTAACCGATTCATTCCAGGATGACTTGTTGGCACCCCCGGTCTACACCCGCCCGGTTGATTTCCGTGGCATGAAAGTACCTGATATTCTCATGAGCGGTGATCATAAAAAGATAGAAGAATGGCGGTATGAGCAGTCAGTGCTGCGTACAAAAGAACGCCGCCCGGATATATTAAAATAAGCCCGCATTTATGTGCCGGAAACACCCTGATTAAACTCATTTTTTTTGGAAAAACAAAAAGCCAACATTAGGGTATAATAACTTAATTTTACCCGTTTCCTAAAATTTTTTTACTTGATAATCAGCGGTTTAAATTTAGATGACAGCCACTTTAACCGTTTATCTTAGTTAAGGCCTATCATGAAGACACTGACAGTTATTACGGACCCGGTTTACAAGGAAAGAACCTCTTATTCAGCCTATGAAAAATTTTGGCTGAAAAGGATGAATGATAAAAGGGATTTACCTTTTATTCACCTGCTAACCGCAATCCATATTTTGGTCATTCCGGTAGCTATATTATTATATACGCCAGTGCTGCAGGGCTGGTATTGGTGGCTGGCTTATATCCCTTATTTCTACATTTCGCAGATGTATTTTAAAGGCCGTTTTGGACTGATGCTGCATTGTATTTGTCACCGCAAGCTTTTTAAAAAAGAATACACCTGGATTTTCAATTATATCATCTGGTTTGTTTGTCCTTTTTTCGGGCATACACCTGAAACATATTTTGCCCACCATATGGGTATGCACCATGTGGAAAATAATATGCACGACGATACAAGCAGTACGCTTCCTTATAAGCGGGACAGCATACGGGGCTTTTTGGCCTATGTAGGCCGTTTCCTGATCATTGGGCCTACTGAAGCATTCCTGTATTTCTTTAACCGGAAGCGCAAAAAATTTTATGTGCGCCTCTCTGTGGGTGAGGTAAGCTTCTATATTTTTTGTATAGTGATGTGTTTCATAAACCTGAAAGCAACCATCTGGATATTTTTAGTGCCGCTTCTGTTTGCCCGTATTGTAATGATGCTGGGCAACTGGACACAGCATGCGTTTGTACGGCCTGACGACCCGGAAGAAAACACCATCAACTGTATCAATACAAAATATAACCAGATGTGCTGGAACGATGGGTACCATGCTGTACACCATATTCGCCCGGCCCTTCACTACACAGAAATTCCTGGTGAGTTTTTGAAATACAAAGACAAATTTGCAGAAAAGAAAGTGTTTACATTCGATGGTATTCATTACCTGCACATATTTATCTGGCTCATGACCAAACGCTATGATAAGCTTGCTGACAACCTCGTCAACATCAACAATATGTTTGCCACCAAGGAAGAAGCGATGGCTGCTATGCGGGAGCGTACCAGGCCGATGAAGGATTTACCCGTTCCTACTTTGTCGTAACCTATCTTTAGCAAAAAGATATGGCGGCCTTTACAGTTTCAGGCAATCTTGTGGATATACACCGGCAGGAAATTTACCCCGCAACTGTCACGGTGGACAAAGGAAAGATAATCGCAATTACTGCTGACGAAGAGCAATATGCAAACTATATCATTCCGGGTTTTATAGATAGCCATGTACATATAGAAAGCTCCATGCTGGTGCCTTCTGAATTTGCACGACTGGCTGTAGTACATGGAACCGTTGCTACTGTGAGTGATCCGCATGAGATCGCCAATGTATGTGGTATGGCAGGTGTGGAGTATATGATAGCAAACGGAAATACCGTTCCCTTTAAATTCAACTTTGGTGCACCGAGTTGTGTGCCGGCCACTTCATTTGAAACGGCTGGTGCTGAAATAAATGTGGCGGGAGTAGAACAATTATTAGCAAGGGATGATGTAAAATACCTGAGCGAAATGATGAACTTTCCCGGGGTAATGTTCGGCGATACGGATGTAATGAAAAAAATAGCTGCCGCCCATCGTTTAGGGAAGCCGGTAGATGGTCATGCGCCAGGCCTGCGCGGCGAAAAAGCGAAACAATATATTGATGCGGGCATTTATACCGATCATGAATGCTTTACAGCCGAAGAAGCACTGGATAAACTCCAATACGGCATGAAGATTATTATTCGTGAAGGCAGTGCGGCGAAGAACTTTGATGCACTTGTGGATTTACTGCATGACTGGCCGGAGAAGATAATGTTTTGCAGTGATGATAAGCATCCTGATAGTTTGGTACTCGGCCACATCAACCAGCTTTGTGCCAGGGCGGTGGCTAAGGGGATTGATATCTTCAGTGTATTGAAAGCAGCCTGCCTGAACCCCGTATTGCATTATAAGCTGGATGTAGGATTGTTGCGTGAAGGAGATGCGGCAGATTTTGTCCTGGTAAAAGATCTGAAAAGCTTTGACGTGCTGCAAACCTATATCAATGGTGAACTGGTGGCAACAGCGGGTAACTCACTAATCAAGACTACTCCGTCCGGTATAATTAATAATTTTTCCTGTGCGGCAACAATGCCACAAGATTTTGAAGTGCAGTGGAACGGAGAAAGTGAAATACCGGTTATTGAGGCGCTGGATGGTCAGTTGATAACGAACCGCCTTTTAGCGTCGCCTATAGTGGCTCATGGAAAAATAATAAGCGATACACAAAAGGATGTACTGAAAATCGTAGTGGTGAACCGGTACACTGATGCACCCGTCGCTAAAGCATTCATTAAAAACTTTGGGTTGAAGCAGGGGGCATTGGCTTCTTCTGTGGCACACGACAGTCATAATATAGTAGCAGTAGGTGTGGACGATGTGAGTATTAGCCGTGCTGTAAACCTGGTGATTGAAAAAGAGGGCGGGGTGAGTGCAGTTGCCGGGAATAAGGAGATGATACTCGGGTTACCAGTGGCCGGTCTGATGAGTAATGGAGATGGTTACCAGATTGCAGCTGATTATACAGCTATTGATAACATGACTAAAGACGAACTTGGGTCCACGTTGGCTTCACCATTTATGACACTTTCCTTTATGGCATTGCTGGTGATCCCGCATTTGAAACTTAGTGATAAGGGTTTGTTTGACGGGGACAAGTTTGCGTTTGTGTAAAGCCAATCCTTCAAAATTTATTGCACTACCTTTATAGCATGGCAGAAAAAGCAAAACCTATATTTAACAAACGCATCTTCTGGGATGTGGTATTCGAGCATATCGACTATGATGCAAAAGCCAATTTTGTTATTGAAAGGGTTTTTGAAAGGGGCGATGTGGATGATATACGGAATTGCCGCCGCTATTATGGAGATGAAAAAGTTACGCAGGCATTGCTGAGTGCTAAATTTCTTCCCGAACATACTATGTATCTGGCCAGTGCTGTAATCAATAAACCATTAAAAGACTTCAGATGTTACATCTTGAGACAGTCGAACCCCGGACTTTTTCCATACTAAAGGAATTGCTGGGTCTTGATGCGCTGAAGGATTTTTCGCTGGTGGGCGGCACGGCCCTTTCACTTTTATACGGTCATCGCATTTCCGTTGATTTGGATTTATTCTGCAATAAGCCATTTGAAAATTCACTAGTTGTAAGTGCTTTGGAAAAGCAGTTTGATAAATCTTTTATTAACAGGTCAACCAATCCAAAATTTGGAATCTTTGGATTTATTAATGACGTAAAGATCGATTTAGTACGCCATCCCCACCCGTTAATCAGGCCTGAAATAAACATAGCCGGCATACGGATGTTTTCAACAGAAGATATTATCGCTATGAAAGTGCAGGCGATATTAGGCCGGGGAAAGAAAAAAGATTTTTGGGATATTGCTGAACTGTTGCAGTATTATTCTATAACCGACTTTATACAGTTGCACAAAGAAAAGTATGTTACACAAAACCTGCCGATAACCGTGCCGCAGGCCATTACTTATTTTGCTGATGCAGAAGAAAGTGAAGACCCGGTTAGCCTGAAAGGACAAACATGGGAAAGTGTAAAGGAGTTCATCTCAGCAAAAGTTGGTGCTTACCTCAGATGATATGGCTAAAGGCAGTTACAAGAAGGAACAAGCCCTAAAAGAATACGATATGCCAACAAGTACTATCTCCGGGAAAGAAATAAATATTTCCGAGTCCGTAAGGGGACAGGATATTAATGCCGGAATTTTTGAATTGATCAAAGCAGATCATCCCGGTTTTGATACGGGTAGCTATATATCTTTTGCTGAACTCAATACTTACCGCCGGCAATACCTTGCAAAAACGATGGAACAGGAACGTGGGGAGCTGAACCAACTGGACCAAGATGTGATGAACACGATGCGGAAAAATGAAATTCTGTCTGGGCAAATTAAACCGGCGAAGACCACCCAATCAACGCTTGGCGAAAGGGTAGCTGATAAGATCGCTTCGTTTGGCGGCAGCTGGACCTTTATAATTATATTTTTTACTTTCCTGCTTGCATGGATGGCTGTCAACACTTGGCTGCTTGTCAGTAAACCATTCGATCCTTACCCGTTTATATTACTCAACCTTATTCTGTCCTGCCTGGCAGCCATCCAGGCCCCCATCATCATGATGAGCCAGAACCGGCAGGAACAAAAGGACCGGGAGCGGGCGGAAGCAGACTATAAAATAAACCTGAAAGCAGAGCTTGAAATAAAACTGCTGAGCGAAAAAATTGATCACTTATTGGTGCATCAGAATAAAAAATTGCTTGAGTTACAACAAATACAGATTGATTATTTGGAGAATTTAGAGAAAAGATTAGGGAAATCGTGAATGAAAACCGTTCTTACTTTTATATGGTATACATTGATCTTTTTATGTTTGTAGTTTTTTTAGGGTTGTATTTTTTTTGCTCGCAAAAACTAGTGAATGGAAAGTGCTTTATGCCGGTACTCTTGTTTTCTTTTTTTGTAGGAATTACTGTAGCTGCCTTTTATTTTATTGATAGCTATTTACATAAATCAGTTATACCACATATTTTGGCTGGTATTTCTTTCTATTTTATATTGCTATTGATAATCAAAGTATCCTATCGAAATGTAAATGGTTTTCTTATAAGACTAGGTTTTACTAATAACCGCTTCACCGGTAAACATTTTACGTTTGCAACTATAATACAAACCGGAGGGGTTGTATGGGATAAGAAGTTGTCAAATCCTCCTTCAGGCTTGGATATTGTCATCAGCCTTCTACTATTAATTTTTCCTATGCTTGCAATGGCTGTGAGTAAGGGCTTTTATAGTTGATCAAACTTTTCACATTCCCTTAATAAGCAATTTCCGGCTTTCTGCATCTTATAGTTGTAAAGCCCGCAGGGTGGACATAGTGTAATTGGATGGGCTCACACAACGCCTTGATATGAAACAAAATTTACACATATCTGCCCAGTTCGATGAACCGGAGTTTATACAAAACCTGGTTGAGCGCCTGGCTTACCGCCGTTACGATCTTGGCTTTGGTCTCGAAAAAGTACCCCAGGGCTATAAGGCACTTGAAACATCCTCTACAGAGACTTATGTAAGTGGCACCATGGCCATCGATGGTATGGATGATGAGCGTATCAATATGCCATTTATTACCTGCTTTCTGTTTACCTGCATTAAAGGAAAAACTGATCCTTACCAGCTTATCTGGAGCTGTTCAATGAACTGATTTGCACAGCTGTATACAGTTCGCCGGGCAGTTCCCGCCGTTCACCGGGAATATATGTATGTGCACCCATTCGCTATTTGCCTGTCACATTCCGCATCATAGTTTTGATTAAAATTTGAAGATATGCGAGAAGATGAAAGAGACAGGTACCGCAGCCGCTGGGAAGAAGGGAAGAGCCGCTGGGAACAGCGCTGGGAGGCCCGTATGGAGCACCGCAGCAGGCATGGCCATGTGTGGACTGGTATTTTTATATTGTTGATTGGCGTAGCTGCACTGATAAAAGTGGCTGTGCCCGAAGCACCTCACTGGATATTCAGCTGGCAAATGTTTTTGATCGGCCTGGGATTCTTTATTGGATTTAAGCATGGTTTTAAAGGCGCTGCCTGGTTTATCCTGATTATTATAGGCGGACTTTTCCTTTTTAAAGAAATATACCCCGAAATTTCTTTTGGCCGCTATATATGGCCGGTTGCATTAATACTGGTAGGCTTTTTTGTCATGGTTGCCCCCCGCAGAAAAAGCTGGCAAGCCTGTATGGACGAAAAAAAAAAGCAATCTAAGGACGACGGCATAGAAGAAGCTACCATCGTAGATGAAAGCTTTGATACAAAGGATGATTTTGTTGATATCACTTCTGTATTCGGTGGCACGAAAAAAAATATCATTTCCAAAAATTTTAAAGGCGGCGATCTCGTCAACATATTTGGTGGTACTGAACTGAACCTTACCCGTTCCGATTTTAAAGGGACTGTTGAACTTGAGGTAACCAACATATTTGGCGGTACCACACTAATTGTGCCGGCAGACTGGTCTGTTCGTTCCGATGCGGTTACCGTATTTGGCGGACTGGAAGATAAACGCAATGTGCAAAATGTAACCGGTGTACCGGATAAATTAATTGTACTGAAGGGTACCGTATTTTTCGGTGGCGTTCAGATAAAAAGTTATTAACAGGCACCGGGCTCATGTATGGCCTGGTGCCTGACGATTTTTTCGGGCGGTGCTGAAGGATAATAGTTATTGTCAAAACCAACAATCTATGAACTGGTATCTTACAAAAATGGTATTCCGCATTATTTGTGGTGACGGCGAACACACTGCCCAGTTTGATGAGCAGCTCCGCCTTATCTGTGCACAAAGCCGTGAAGAAGCGTTTCATAAAGCACAGACTTTAGGCGGCAGAGAGGAGGAAATGTTTTTTAATAACCAGCAGCAGCTGGTACAGTGGCAGTTCGTAAGTGTAAGTGAATTATACAGGTTGAGTGAATTGATTGACGGAGCGGAACTATATTCCCGGATAGAAGAACAGGAGAACGCAGAAGCCTACATGCACATCGTGCACAGGAAAGCAGAACAGATTATGTTTGGCAATACACTTGAGACACTGAAGCTGGCATAATATGGCAAATTCTCCATTAGCGGAAAAAAGGTTCAGGCTGGGTTTTATCGTATGCTGGCTCGTTATGCTCATCGATCATGCAGCTGTACTGCATTGGTTTGGACTGGGCTGGAAGCCTGCTATTATTGACAGTGTTATCAGTAATATTCTTTTATTGTTCGCCAGCCTGCTGGTCATTACCATCCTTCGGTACTACCTGCCTAAGTATGAACAGCAGGTAAATATATTTTCACTATGTCTGTTACTGGCAGTAGCCTGGGTCTTTTTGTCAAAATGGTTGTTGTCATTGGCCAATAGTACTTATTACGATGACTATGCCATTTTTTTGAAACAGTCAATGCCGGTTCGCTTCACCCTGGGTTTATTATTACTCGGCTGCTTAACACTGGTGAGTATTGTGTGGTACAATCAGAAGGAACAAAAGGAGAGTGAAAGCCGTAAAGCTGACTCTGAAAAACTGGCAAAAGAAGCTGAGTTGTTCAAATTACGTCAGCAGCTTCAACCGCATTTTTTGTTCAACAGCCTGAATTCAATCAATGCCCTGATTGGGAGCAGGCCGGAGGAAGCAAGGAAAATGGTGCAACAGCTGTCTGATTTTTTGAGGGGCACACTTAAAAAGGAAGAAACGCAATGGGTGTCTTTACAGGAGGAATTGCAATACCTGCAGTTGTACCTGGATATTGAAAAAGTCCGTTTCGGTAACAGGCTGGCTACACAAATTGAGATTGCAGAAGAGGCAAGAGAGCTTAAACTGCCCGCCCTGTTGTTACAACCCATTGTAGAGAATGCCATCAAATTTGGGCTTTATGATACAACCGGCGAAACGGTCATCCGCATATATGCCGGAAGGGATGATGGGTACCTTATCATTAAAGTACTCAATCCTTTTGATCCGGAAACATCCTCTCCCAGGCAGGGGACAGGGTTTGGATTGAAATCAGTGCAGCGTCGCTTGTACCTGTTGTTTGCCCGCAATGATTTATTGAAAACAGGTACTGTAGCCGGTGCAGCAGAGGGAAAAGAAAATATCTTTACAACAGTAGTAAAAATTCCACAAGTATAATCATGCCTAAAGTAGTAATCATAGACGATGAGCCGCTGGCACGCAGTGTCGTAAAAGAGTATTTGCAAAAACATCCTTCACTGGAATTGATGCAGGAATGTGGTGATGGGTTTGAGGGATTTAAAGCTATTCAGCAACACCAGCCCGACCTGATTTTTCTGGATATACAGATGCCGAAGATCACCGGTTTTGAAATGCTGGAGCTGATTGAAGAACCACCGGCTGTAATTTTCACTACAGCGTTTGATGAGTATGCCATCAAAGCATTTGAGGCCCATGCTATTGATTATTTGCTGAAGCCGTTTAACCAGGAGCGCTTTGATAAAGCCATACAAAAATGGGCTGAACAAAAGCCGGCACCTGAAAAGAATACCAGCGCTTTGTTGGAGTCCGCCTCATTATCCCCAACGCAAAGCCAGCGTATTGTAGTGAAGAATGGCAGTAAGATTAAAATTATTCCGGCACACGATGTGTTTTATTTAGAAGCGGCAGATGATTATGTAAAAATCCATACACAGGAAGGCTATTTTTTGAAGAGCAAAACAATGAATCACTTTGAACAGTCATTGGACAACCAGCAGTTTGCCCGTTGCCATCGATCGTATATTGTAAATGTGCAGCAGATTACTCGGATTGATGCATACGAAAAGGATAATCATGTTGCCATACTTCGATCCGGCGCTAAAGTGCCTGTGAGCAGGGGTGGATATGGGAAGTTGAAAGAGGTACTGGGGTTGTAAGGACTGTTTATCCAAGAATTTTTACAAGGATTTTAGTAGCTGCAATAAATGCTGTTATTTGTTTATCATTCAGTCCGTTTTCATAAAGCCTGTAAAAGCAGTATCTGTCCTTAATAATTAGCTCAAGGGTTGGGAAGTCTGCCAGCAAGTCTAATGGCTTATTTTCCCAATAATATTTAATCAGTTCGCTGTCTGAAGAAACCAGGTGAAACGCAGATGAAAATTTTGCTTGTTCTTTAAAATCAATATCGGTTTTATGGATCAGGCTAACTAGTCTGTCTCTGAAGTGCTCTTTATGTAAGAATGTTGAAGGATAATTTTTATTTAATTCAATAAGACCGGATAAAGAGGCATCATCATAATAAATGGATCCATCTGTATCGTAGTAGCAGGCAATAACTGTTACAGGCAAAATGGATGCAGTGGATTTGAAATACTTTATATCACTCTCCGCTGGCCAGTTGTCAGGTAAATTAAGCCCGGAAATAACAGGAAGATGCTCGGTTTCTTCAAGGGAAAGTTCTGCACAAACCTTGTTTATGTGTGCATGGATCGAGTCTTCACATTCAGCCTGTTGTTTTTTCCCTTCCATCCACTCCTGGTCTGTACCAAAAATTTCGTCTTCGTGGGGGATGTTATCTTGTTCCATATGTAAAATTTTAATACACCTGCAGCTTTTTTAATAGTGCTGGCAAAGGCTACGTGTCCACATTGCCAACTCGTATTTAGTTGCCTACCTTTGCTCCGGTCAGCCGTGTGACTGTAAGGCAAAGTGATGTTAACCTGCAACTGGTTTAATGTTTTGTAAAGCTATTTAGAGAACCAGGATCAGCACTCCCCATCCAGCACTTTCACTGTTTGCTCATAAAAATTCTTTGCCCGCTCCGGTGTGCTGCCAATGCATACCACACCCAGTTTGCCGTATTGCGACAAAGCACCAATCAGGTGAAACATCACTCCTTCCTGCGAAGTGCCATCGTAATGCAGCTGGTGCAGCATGGCAATATCAATCAGGTCGGGCGGGGTGATGCCGATATATTTATCACTCTTCAGGTTATCTGAACAAAAGTAATAACGGGTTTGCCGGTTTGCCGTGAGGAATAACCCGTTCTGATGATCATAATCACCATCCGTTAAGAATTGCAGCAGGATATAGGGGTGTGTGGTGCCACCTTTCCGTAAATTAATTTCAATCGCATAATGCTTCCAGCCCTTTGCTTCTTTTACCGAAATAAAATCAACCGCAAACCGCCCGGTGACCCCATTTTTAGAAAGTACTTCAGCTACTTTCAAACCATACTCGCCAATATCTATGGCATAAGCTTCATTGGCAGGGAAACTCGCACCGAGAAAGACCTGCCCGCCCTCTCCGCCCACTAATTGATCATGGGTGGAAATAACTTTGCAATCACCCAGCGGATTAATTCGGCATTGCACAGAGGGGGATGTTTTAATATCGCCTTCCACAAATGCTTCCACGATGCCGCCCATATGCTGAAATTTGAACATGAATTCTTTGAAACTTAAGTCAGCGGCAACTATTTTCAGTTTACTTTCCAGGTGATCGGTAACCCATCTCTTCAGTTCATCCGTTTCGGTCAAATCATCAAAATAAAAAATTGCATTGCCTTCACCGGAAAAACCATCGTTCATTTTTACCACCGCTTTCTGCATAGCGGGATGGCTAAGTTTTAATTCGGTAAGTGAATTGACAATATCCTCCTCATTACGCAGGTCTTCGAAACCGGGAGGTACATGCAGTCCGCATTGTTTAAATATTTTGCGGCTATTACTCTTATTGCCCAAATCATACAATTCCGGGTCGCATCCATAAATAGGCATATCCAGTTTTACGGCCAGTGTACGTTCATGACCGGTTACCGTAAAACAAGCCAGGTGCGCTGCATTGCCGGGTGGTATACTCTGTTTAATCCGCTCAATCAGCCGCGGACGATCCAATATTTTTTCCGTCAATGATTTGGCAGAGGCATCATAACAACTCAGCATTGTAAGCCGTTGTAATGCGTGGTGACGGGTGATGCCTGGTAATAAATGCAGGTAGTAGTCAACAATCACCGGATCCACAGGCATACTGGTAACATACACTACGTGTGTGCGGGGCATGCGCAGCAGCATGAGTAAGCAAAGCAATCTTTCCTCGTAATGTACATGACCGCTTACTTTAGCCAGTATTTCCTGGTCCAGGGTAATAGACGGAATGATGATGACTGATTTTGCAGCGAGCTTATCCGGAAATACTTTCCGGAACTGCCGGGGAAAAGAGTGCTGAATTTTACGGAACAGTAAAACCTCTTCCATAGAACCGGGAGAGGGTTCTGGTTTTTCGGAATGAGATGGCTGAACTCTCGTTGCTTCAGGCATGGTGGTTGGCTTAAAGGTGAGATGTAATTTAAGCCAAAACCGGAAATAATTAAGCGTCCTGTCCGTTCCACAATGCCCCACCAATACTGTTGCGGGCAGCACCTGTTACACTGGCCAGTGCATTATACTCCTGCCGCCAGCGCAGCACGCCGATGAAGGCCATGATGAGGGCTTCTTTGTAGGCAATTAAATTTTCATCCGGAATAATAAGTTCAATACCTGCAGGGGTTAATTTTTCCCTCAGTAATTCGATAAGGAAAGTATTGAGGGCACCGCCGCCTGTTGCAAGTAGTTTTGGATTTTGGGTTTTGGATTTCAGATTGCCAGATTTGGAGATTGCTTGCTGGATTTGGAAAGCAATATGTTCGGCATAGGTCCTCATAGCATCGGGTATGCTAATACCGCTTTCTTTTATCAAGGGATAAATAGTGCCTGTACCAAAATCGTTGGCCAGTGACTTAGGATAAGGCTGAATATAATAGTCAAGGCTGTTCAATTTTTCAAAAAGGACATTGTCAATGGAACCGGTTGCGGCCATTTCGCCACCCTTATCATACTCCATACCCGCATCGTTGGCCAGCATATTTAATACCCGGTTGGCCGGGCAAATATCAAAAGCTATATAGGGGTCGTTGTTTACCGATATATTGGCAATGCCACCGAGATTCAGCAAGTAATCATACTCCTGCATCAGCAACTTCTCTCCAATAGGAACAATGGGGGCACCTTGTCCCCCCAAAGCCACATCCATCGCCCGTAGTTCTGCAACCACCGGCAGGCCGGTAACGGCAGCAATAGCGGCGCCGTCGCCCAATTGGGCTGTCATCTTTTGAGCCGGTATATGAAAAGTAGTATGCCCATGTGAAGCAATAAGCCCCACCTGGTAGTAGAGGTTCTTTTCTTCAATAAATGTATTGACAGCATTTCCTAAGTAATGGCCATACGCAGTATGCAGCAGCTGATAGTCGAGTGCAGGCAGTGAAACAGCGTTTTTCAAACGATTGCTCCATTCGTCCGTGTACGGATAACAGGCTGTTTCTTTTATTTCATAGCTCCATTTGCCTGCTTGTTCATTGAATTCTACAAAAGCAATATCCAGCCCATCCAGCGAACTGCCACTCATTAGTCCGATAGCCCGGTAAATCATATTTATGATTTTAGATTTTAGAATTTAGATTTGCGTCAATATGGGCAGGTACCACCGTTTACAGGCTGCCGTATCTATTGTGCAATATTAAATATTCAACACCATGGTAGTAAATTTAAGTGAGCAGCATTCACTGGTAAGTAATTGGGTGGCAGAGCTCAGGGATGTTACAGTACAGGGCGACCGTATGCGTTTTCGCCGTAACCTGGAGCGGATAGGGGAGATAGCTGCTTACGAAATCAGCAAAGTATTACCATATGAAGAACAGGAAGTGCAAACGCCTTTGGGTATTGCTACGCATAAATTGCTGAAAGAACAGCCTGTACTGGCTACCATATTAAGGGCAGGCCTGCCACTGCACCAGGGCTTGTTGAATTATTTTGATAAGGCTGATAATGCATTTATTTCTGCCTATCGCAAGCATAATAAGGACGGTAGTTTTGAAATAAGCCTCGATTACGTTTCCTGCCCCGAGCTGGAAAACCGGGTAGTGATCATATCTGATCCCATGCTGGCCACCGGTTCTTCCCTGGTAAAAACCATACACTACCTGAAAGAAGAGGGTAGGCCTAAAACAATACATGTGGTGGCGGCTATTGCCTGTACGGTTGGTATCGAATACGTTATCCGTGAAGAACCTTCGGTAACAGTTTGGTGCGGGGACATTGACGATGAACTGACTGCGAAGGGTTATATCGTTCCAGGATTGGGCGATGCCGGCGACCTGGCCTTTGGCACCAAGGTGCAGATGTAAAAGGCCAGTTCGGAGTAGCGAGTCATGGGCCTGTCGTTTTTACAGGCAGATGCTCCTTACGGGTTGAACCTCAGGCTACAGGCTCCCGGTTACTGACTCAGAACTTTTCCCCCATAAGCAGCAATAATTCTACAACGCAGGTCTTGAAAATGTTGTATTTTTCCGTTTCCGAGATTTGGATGGTTGGGGCAATATTTAAAAATGGTTGAACGTTTGAAATACTTCCCCACTCATCGGTATGCGAATAAACTAATTCTGTGATGAAAAAATTACTTTCTACCCTGGTGGTATGTGTGTGTGTTGTAACTGTTTCAAGTGCACAAGACCCTAACTTTTCCCAGTTTTTTGCCTCACCCCTTACCCTGAACCCGGCCCTTACCGGTAAGTTTGATGGTACATTCCGGGTGGCAGGTAACTACCGTAATCAGTGGCCTACTATCAATAATGCCTTTGTTACAAAAACAGCTTCTGCTGACTTTGGTATCATGAAAAACCGCCTGGCTGATATTGACCAGATGGGTGTGGGTGTAATGGGTATGACGGACAGGGCAGGAGATGGTGTATTAATCACTAACTCCGGTGCTGTTTCACTGTCTTACCACAAAGGGTTAGATGAAAACGGTTTTCACCAGGTAGGTGCAGGTTTCCAGGTGTCTTACACCAACAAAAGACTGGACCTGACCAAAGTGGTGTTTGCAGATGAGCTGACTCCTTTGGGATTTGTACCAGGTACAACAGGAGAAATTTTTACCAACAAACAGATTAATGTAAGTTATGTAGACATCAATGCGGGAGTACTGTATAATGGCAGTACGAATGGCTACAATAATTTCTACATCGGTGCATCTATGTACCATATCAACAGGCCAAAAGAAACCTTCCAGGGTGGCCAGTACCTTTTATCCCCACGCACCACTATACAAGCTGGTGGTAAAATACCGGTGGGTTCTTACCATGCTGTACACTTTGCTGCTTTGCATAGTATGCAGGCAAAAGCTACAAATACAGTAGTAGGAGGCACATTTGCGTACAATGTAAATGGCAGTGAAGAAAACCCAACGAATGTATTCCTTGGTGCATGGTACAGGCTGGAAGATGCGGTGATACCGTATATCGGACTTGAATTTGGCAACCTGCATCTCGGTTATACCTACGATGTAAACACCAGTTCATTAAAAACAGCTACCAACCTTCGTGGCGGTAATGAAATATCGCTCATCTTTATCAAGAAGCCGGTTGATCCTAATGCAAAAAAACTGGGATGTCCCAGGTTCTGATCTAGCGCAATTTTAATGGAAGTCTTATTGGGGAAAGCTGTTTAATAATCAGCATAGTCACTGTATTCTTCAAGGAGTTTTTCAATCTTCTTCAGCCACTCGGCCTGTTTTTCCCGGTTGATGCTGTGACGGGTTTCCGCATCATAGTCCTCCTGCATTTCTGATTTGTCCTCAGATACTTCTTCGTAAATCTTTTTTAAATCCTTTTGATAGGTGCGCTTGTTGAATTTATATTCCGACATACGCTTATGCAAAATGCGGGCATGTATTTCGGCAATATCAAAATGGCCCTGTTCGTGGCTTAATATATAGTCCGTTTTATGCCTGCCCCAGCTGCGGCTCTTAGAAAATTTGGATTCAATTTTATAACCAAAATTGTTTTGTGAAATATTATACTCAATACTGAGTACCGTGGTGGTAGATGCTGCAGCATCGCTGGTGGCATCGGGCCTGGCTTTATAATCACTCCAGGTAAGCTTTTTTTTGGCATTCCAGGTCAGGTATTGCCCGGTGTCTTTTTGGGCGGCGCCAATTGTTGAAAGGAACAATAAGGACGAGAGTAGAAAATACTGCATACCCGTTGATAACGTAAACTTGATGCCAAAATTTTTTAAGTCCGTTTTCTGCAAGTTAAAAAAAAGAAAAACCCCGGCAATTGCCAGGGTCAATCCTAAACCGTCCGGAGTTTATTCGTTAAGGCTTTGGTGCTGCAGCCAGTATCTCAGCTGAAACGCCTTCCGCATATTTTTCAAAATTTCGTACAAAAAGGCCAGCCAGGTATTTTGCTTTTTCGGCAAAGGCGGCTTTGTCGGCCCAGGTATTCACCGGGTTCAGTACCGTTGCTGGTACGCCGGGGCAGGTGGTTGGTATGGCTACGCCAAATACCGAATCCGTAGTGAACGCTACATCGTCGAGTTTGCCTTCCAGCGCAGCGGTTATCATTTCCCTTGTGTATTTCAGCTTCATACGGCTGCCAGTGCCATAGGGGCCACCTGTCCAGCCGGTATTGATCAGCCAAACATTTACCTGGTGTTCCTGCATTTTATCGCCCAGCATTTGTGCATATTTACCGGGGTGCAATGGCAGGAATGGGGCACCAAAGCAGGCGCTGAAAGTAGGTTTGGGTTCTGTAACACCCAATTCTGTACCAGCTACCTTAGCTGTATAACCAGAAATGAACTGGTACATGGCTTGTCCCGGTGTCAGCTTTGAAATCGGAGGCAACACACCAAACGCATCGCAGGTAAGGAAGAAAATATTTTTAGGTAAACCGCCTACAGAAGGCTCCTGTGCATTGCTGATGAAATGCAATGGATAAGATACCCTTGTATTTTCTGTAATAGAGGCGTCATCAAAATTGATCTTGTTTGTTCCCGGAAAGAAAGTAACATTTTCTACCAATGCCCCGGGGCGGATTGCATTGAATATTTCCGGTTCTTTTTCTTCAGTCAGGTTGATGGTTTTTGCATAGCAACCTCCTTCAAAATTGAATATATTGTCGGATGTCCATCCATGTTCATCATCACCGATCAGCTTGCGGTTGGGATCAGCACTCAAAGTTGTTTTTCCGGTACCACTTAGTCCGAAGAATACAGCCGTATCACCTTCTTCGCCCATATTGGCGCTGCAGTGCATGCTTAATACATTTTTCTCCTGGGGGAGTATATAATTAAGAATGGTAAAAATGCCTTTCTTGGTTTCTCCGGTGTAACCGGTACCGGCAATCAGGATCATTTTATGTTTGAATGAAACGACGGCCGCATTGGATTGGCGGGTGCCGCATTCTTTAGGATCGAGTTTTAGTCCTGGCGCAGAAATTACATGCCAGTCTGGTTCAAAATTTTCCAGTTCCTCTTCAGTAGGGCGAAGGAACATATTGTAGGCAAAAAGGTTATTCCATGGCTTTTCATTTATCACCCGCACATTGAGGCGGTAGCGGGGATCAGCGCAGGCATAACAATCACGCACCCACATCTCCGGCAGTGCGTCCAGGTAATTTCTTACCTTATCAAAAATGATATCAAAATATTTCGGCTCAATGGGAATATTGAATTCATTCCAGTTGACCGTATCAGCCGTGTAATCGTCTTTTACGGTAAACTTATCTTTTGGTGAGCGGCCGGTAAATTCTCCGGTTAAAATGACCAGGGCACCCGTATCATTCAGTCTTCCTTCGCCCAGGCGAATGGTATCCTGTACTAATTCTTCAGGACTTAACTGGTAGTGGATGGAATCTGTATTTTTTAAACCGGATTTTACTAAGTTTTTAAGAGGAAATCGTACAATAGGTACTGACATAGGAACAAGCAATTTGATGACGGCACAAAAATAGGTACTGCACGCCGCATAAACAAACGGCTGTTAGTATTTAGGCTTTCACAATTAAGCGTTTATGGAAAATTTAACGGCATTTGTGTTAGTGGTACACAGCCTTTTTTCGGAACAGAAAATGAAGCAGATTGCATTTTTTATTATGAGTGACAATGGTTTATACCACCCAATAATTATCTTTAGCACCATCAAAAACCTGTCAAACCAGCGATATGAAAAATTTGCCACTGAACGCAGAAATTTTTATTCAGAACCGCCAGCGCTTTGTAAAGCAAATGCAGCCCAATGCGATTGCCATCTTTACCAGCAATGATGAAGTGCCCTCTAACGGCGATGCGCTTTTTAATTTTAAGCAAAACAGTGATTTGTACTGGCTCAGTGGTGTAACGCAGGAAGACAGTATGGTAGTGCTTTTCCCCGACAATCCGGATCCAAAATACCGTGAAGTGTTGGTGCTGGTGCGCCCGAATGAACTGAAGGAAAAATGGGATGGTAAGCGACTTCGGGTGAATGAAGCACAGGCTATCAGTGGTATTAAAACCATTCTCTGGCTCGATAGCCTGGAAGGTTTATTGCAGCCATGGATTCACCTGGCTGACGCCATTTATTTAGACAGCAATGAAAATGATCGCAAAGCCAGCCTGGTACGCACCCGTGATTATCGCTTCATAGATGAAATGAAAAGCCGGTATCCCTTACATACATTCTTGCGTGCAGCAAAAATTATGAAAGACCTGCGGGCTATTAAAACAAAGGAAGAAGTAGCAGTGATGCAAAAGGCGATGGATATTACCGAGAATACCTTCCGCCGTTTGTTGCAGTTTATAAAGCCGGGTGTGATGGAATATGAGATTGAAGCAGAGATATATCACTCTTTCCTTTCACAAAGGGCTACCGGCCCGGCTTATCACAGTATCATTGCCAGTGGTGATAATGCAAGGATCCTGCATTATATCAACAATAACCAGGAGTGTAAAGATGGGGATTTGATACTCATGGATTTTGGCGCAGAGTATGGAGGCTATTGTGCTGACCTTACCCGTACCATTCCTGTCAATGGAAAATTTACCCGCCGGCAGAAAACGGTTTACAATGCCTGTTTGCATTTACATGATTATGCAAAAAGTATTCTAAAGCCGGGCATCAGCATTGTTGATTATACCGATAAAGTTGGCGAAGAAGCTACACAGCAATTTTTAAAAATCGGCTTGCTGAAAAAGACGGATGTAAAAAATGAAGACCCGGAGAACAGGGCTTACCGCAAATATTTGTACCATGGTATATCGCATCACCTGGGTATCGATGTGCATGACCTGGGTACAAGGACAGCACCGATAAAAGCAGGTATGGTGTTTACCGTAGAACCGGGTATTTACATTGAAGAAGAAAAAATGGGTGTGCGGATTGAGAATAACCTCTGGATTACGAAGAACGGGCATATTGATTTGATGAAGAATATCCCGATAACGGTGGATGAGATAGAGGCGTTGATGAAGAAGTGATTCGGTCAACGATCAACAGATGATAGACCACAGTATGCAGGAGAAACCTAAGGCAGACGATGAAATAGGAGGGAAAGGAGAAGAAGGTCGACGGTCAACAGTTGATAGACCACAGTAGGTTGGAGAAACTTAGGGCAGCGGAGAATATAGTAAAGAGAGTGTTCATTCTACAACCGGTCCGTGGTCTCTTGACCGTAGTCCGTGGACAAAATACATAGCAGCAACCTCAGGCAACGGATAATATAATAGACAAGTACTAATTATATAACCGGTCTGTGGTCCGTTGACCATGGTCCTTTGACTGAGAACTATGGCATTTAAATTTGAACAGCTGAAGGTTTGGCAATTATCACTGGAGCTGACAGATGAAGTGGAATCAATAGTAAAGAATTTCCCCGGTCACGAATTGTATTCGTTGAGCAGCCAGATAAGACGGGCAGCTAATTCAGTTTCTCTGAATATTGTTGAAGGCTCAACAGGATTGTCGAATGCAGAATTCAGGCGTTTTCTTCGAATTGCAAACCGGTCAGCCCTCGAAGTTGCAGGTTGCTTATATTTGGCAAGGCGCAGGGCATATTTGGATGAGAAGGGGTTCAATAGTCTGTACAAACAAGTGGAGAAGTTAGTAATAATGATCCAGGCACTCATTAATTCTTTGGGTGGCTAAACATAAAACGACCGGCAGAGGACTGTTAACTGTAGACAATAAACCGGAAATAAAAAGTGTTCATAATTTTTAAACCGCTAAGCATAAAACGACTGGCTGTTGATCGTCAACAGTTGACCATTGACTATATATGAAAAACATCCCCAACCTTTTTACCTTACTCAATCTTGTATTTGGATGCCTTGCTATTGTCGCGGTGCTGCAGGATGGTATTATTGTGGTAGATGATGCAAATGGTAGATCATTATTAGTTATACCAGAGAAAATATGGATGGCATCCCTCTTTATTGGGATAGCCGCTTTGGTTGATTTTCTTGATGGCTTTGTGGCCCGTATGTTTAATGCAGTTTCTGCTATGGGCAAGCAGCTGGATTCATTGGCAGATGTGGTAAGCTTCGGTGTTGCACCCGGCATCATCCTCTACCAGTTTTTGAAACTTAGTGTGGCAAGCGGAGAGGAAGGACTAGATACTTCTGTCATCTGGCTGCTGCCTGCGTTTGCCATTCCATGTGCTGCAGCATGGCGCCTCGCCCGTTTTAATTTGGATGAAAGCCAGTCGCACTCGTTCAAAGGACTGCCTGTACCGGCAGCAGGTTTGTTTGTAGCGGCCCTGCCACTTGTGTATTGGGACCCCAATCAGCAATGGGCAGAAACCTTCTTGCTGAACAAATGGTTTTTATATGCACTTATAGCCCTGCTTTGCTGGTTGATGGTGAGCACCCTGCCACTCATGGCCTTGAAATTTAAAGACTTCTCTGTAAAAAATAACTGGCCGAAATACCTGGTAATAGTGATTGCTGTTGCGGCCTTTTTTGTGGTTAAATGGTTAGCAATCCCGGTAGCGGTGTTGGCCTATGTTATTATATCTTTGGCCTTCCAAAATAAAAAAGTATGACCTACACTGTTCAGATAAAAGTAATGCCGCATAAAGAATTGTTGGATCCGCAGGGGAAAGCAGTTATGGGCGGCCTGGCCAACCTTGGTCTTGCCGGTGTGGAGGATGTACGGGTGGGAAAAAATATCACCTTACAGGTAAATGCTGATTCGCCGGAAAAAGCAAAAGAAATAGCTGAGGAAGCCAGTAAGAAATTGCTGAGCAACCCGGTGATGGAATATTTTGAAGTATCAGTTAGTTAGAAAATGTAAATTTTAAATGTGGAAATGTGCGAATGAGATAATGTGAAAATTCGACATACCGCAATTTTCACATTTACATATTTCCTCATTCTCACATTACCATGCTCTACCTCGTCCCCACACCCATCGGCAACCTGAAGGACATCACCCTGCGCTCCCTGGAAATATTACAGGAAGTTGATCTGATATTGGCCGAAGATACCCGTACCTCCTCTCACTTGCTCAATCATTATCAAATCAGCAAACCGCTTTCTCCCTATCACCAGCATAATGAACACAAAGTGTTGCAGCACCTTGTAGAACAATTGCAACAAGGCAAAAAAATGGCCTTAGTTACTGATGCTGGTACGCCCGGTATATCTGATCCTGCCTTTTTATTGGTGCGTGAATGTGTAAAAGCCGGGGTAAAGGTGGAGTGTTTGCCCGGTGCAACCGCCTTTGTGCCTGCGTTGGTGAATAGTGGCATACCCACGAACCGGTTTTGTTTTGAAGGATTTCTGCCCCTTAAAAAAGGAAGACAAACCTTATTGAAGCAACTGGCAGAGGAAGAAAGGACGATGATATTCTACGAGTCGCCCATGAGGCTTGTAAAAACCTTAGAAGAGTTTGTCACCTACTTTGGGGCAGACCGGCCATGCAGCGTAAGCCGCGAACTCACCAAAATGTTTGAAGAAAATAAACGGGGAACACTGAAAGAGGTGGCGGAATATTTTAAACAGAAAACAGTAAAGGGCGAAATAGTGATTGTAGTCGCCGGAAAAGAGGAATAAAAAAACCGTCCTGTCTGATACGGGACGGTTTTTTTATAAAATAGCTTGTAATTATTTCTTTTTCTTCAGGATGTGTACTTGCAAACCTACGTTTACAGGGATATAAAACCTTGAGTACTCACTGGTGTAATCATAGCCAGTACCAGTTGAAGGCCTGTACTCATATTCGGTTTTGCTTTTTCCATAGTTAAAGCCGATTGAGCCAAAAAGGCCAATGTTTGGCGTAACAAAATGCTCGTAGCCGAAGGTAAGGCCCGCATTCCAGTCTCCTTTAGGGTTGGTGGTAGTTTCGCTTGAAGCGCCAGAGCTGGTTTTGCTCTCACTTTTGCCGCCATAAATGCCATATTGCAGGTTTAACTGGGCGAAAGGCATTCCTTTAGGACTGCCACCAAAATAATAACGGGCCAGGGGGCCGATGTAAAAAGAAGGTTGTGTTGATTTGCTCTCAGAGGTATTTGGAGATGACGTGTTGCTGCTATTGCTTTTAGAAGAATAGAAGCTAACGCTTACACCACCACCGATAGCCAGGTTGTCTTGTACAAACCAGGCCACGTTAGGGTTTACACTGATGCTGAAAGAATTTCCATCGCTGTTGTACACAGTTGGCGTGTTACTATAGGTGGTTTTACTGTCGCTGTTTGTATAGCTGATTGAGCCGAACCCAACGCCTACAAGTTTGTCACCTTTTTTTGTTTGTCCGAAAATGGTTGTTGCAGATAACACAAACAATGCTGTAATTGCTGTGATTTTCATAAATGGTTTTTTTAATAGTTAATAATTAAGAGTCAAAGAAAAGTAAATTATGTGCAGGCTGCAATACCACTTTTAGGCCAGTGTGAGTATTTCCTGCTTAATATATTGTGTTTCAGAACTTCAAGAAAATTCTGTTTTTTCAGACTGACCGTTTAATAAACAGGTATTTATTAAGCGGTAGCAGTTGCAGCCGGCTTTTTACTTTGATGCCGCGCTGGAAATAACGGTTGCACTCGATTAAAAAATAGTGATCATAGTATTTTACCGGTAATCAACTTTGTTTTTACCATAACAAGTCTTTACCGAAATTTACCGTTTAAACAATACTACATGAACAAAACGCTGGGTTTATTTCTGTTATTACTTACTACGGCTTCGGCCCAGGCACAGCCTGATCGCTGGCAACAGCGGGTGAAGTACACGATGAATATTGATATGAATGTGCAAACAAACCAGTTTACCGGAAAACAAAAACTGGAATACTGGAACAATTCACCCGACACCCTGACAAGGGTTTTCTACCACCTTTACTTTAACGCCTTTCAACCCGGCAGTATGATGGATAACCGCAGCCGCCGGCAGGGTGCTATGAATGCGGGCGGTGGCCGTCCCGACTGGGATCAGCGGGTGAAAGACCGCATACAAAAACTGAAACCCGATGAAATAGGGTACCAGAAAATACTTTCTTTAAAGATGAATGGAGTGGCCCAAACCTTCAAAATGGATGAAACCATACTGGAAGTAAAATTATCAAAGCCAATTCCACCAAAAGGGAAAGTGGTATTTGATATGGACTTTGAAGCACAGGTGCCCTTGCAAGTAAGAAGAAGCGGGCGTGATAACCCTACTTCTAAAGTAAGGTACAGCATGACGCAATGGTACCCTAAGATTTGTGAGTACGATTATGAAGGATGGCATCCCACACCTTATGTAGGACGTGAATTTTATGGCGTCTGGGGCGATTTTGATGTGACCATCTCTATTGACAAAAAATATATCATCGGTGGCACGGGTTATTTACAAAATGCCAACCAGGTGGGTTATGGTTACGAAACGCTGGGTGCAAAAGTAAACCGCCCTGCAGGTGACAAACTAACCTGGAAATTTATAGCTCCCAATGTACACGATTTTGCCTGGGCTGCTGATCCTGATTTTATTCATAAAAGTAAAGTGGTACGTGACAGCCTTACCCTGCATTTACTTTATAAAGTATCTAACAGTTCAGCTGCAGAGTGGGAACAGGTACTGGTGGATGCAGAAAAAGCACTGCCCTTTATTGAAAAAAATTACGGACACTATCCGTACAAACAATTTTCATTTATACATGGCGGCGATGGTGGTATGGAATACCCGATGGCCACATTGTGTATTGGACCGGGTGCTTGGTTGCATGAGTGGCTGCACAACTGGTACTATGGTATGCTCGGCACAAATGAATCCTTATACCCCTGGATGGACGAGGGTTTTACTACCTATGCAGAAGATAAAACAATGGCATTTCTTGAAGGCAGCAGCGCCTTTGCACTCGATGGTACCTACAGAAGCTACCTGGCACTGGTAAAAAGCGGTAAAGAAGAACCGCTGAGTACACACGCCGATCATTATAACCTGAATGCGGCATACGGCCCGGCTGTATACTCAAAAGGGGCGGTATTCCTGGAGCAGTTGGGCTATATAACAGGTGCCAATGTAAGAGATAAGATCCTATTGGAATATTACCGGCAGTGGCGCTTCAAACATCCGAATGTCAGTGATTTCATCCGTGTGGCTGAAAAAGTAAGCGATATGAAACTGGACTGGTATAAGGAGTACTTCATTAATTCAACAAAGACGATTGACTATTCGATTGATAGCCTTTGGGAAGAGGGCGGAAAAACAAAAGTGCGCCTCAGTAAAACTGGTCTTATGCCAATGCCGATCGACTTGCAGCTTACCTTCAAAGATGGCAGTAAGGAAATGCATTATATTCCGATGAACCTGATGTATGGTGCAAAGCCGGATGAAAATCCGGCAATAAAAAGAACAGTATATGAACCCTGGCGCTGGACAAGCCCTGTTTATATTATTGAATCGTCAAGAAAACTGACTGATTTTACATCCGTGGAAATTGATCCAAGCCAGCGAATGGCCGATGTGGAACGAAAGAATAATAAACTTGACCTGAAATGGTAAAATACGAAAACCCCGCAATCTACAAAGCGGGGTTTTCTATTGACGGTTAATGGCAAGGGCCCCTATATTGCTTGCTGATAGGAAGGTTAACGGTTAATGGTAAGACGGGACCCCTGAATAACGTGTAGTAAAAATAGCAGTATGTATATAGACGGGCAATACCACATTTGTGGTATTTTGAAAGCAAATACGGGCAAAAACCAGCAATATTACCTGCCGTAAAATTTGTTGACTGCCGCAACACGGTTGCTGACGTGCAATTTTTCGTAGATATGGTACACATGCTTGCGCACGGTTTCAGGGCTCAAAAAGAGTTTGGCAGCTATTTCTTTATACATCAATCCCTGTGATAAATGTTCGAGTATTTCCTTTTCCCGTTGGGTCAGGTTTTCCATGCCTTCAGAGTTGACTTGTGCTACTAACTGTTCCTGCTGACGAAAAGTAGCCACCACTTTTCTCGCAATCTGGCTGCTCATAGGTGCACCACCTTCGTGCAATTCCCTGATGGCGTCTATTAGTTTTGAAGGACTTGTCTTTTTCAGAATGTAACCACTGGCCCCGGCGCTTAGTGCTTCAAATATTTTTTCATCTTCCTCGTATACCGTACACATCATGAAATTTGTATCGGGGAGTTGTGGTTTGAGCGATTTTACCAGGTCAATGCCACTTTCCGGTCCGCCCAGGTTTATGTCCATTAAAACCACATTTGGTTTCAGATCAGGTATGCGCCGCAAGGCCTCTTCGGCTGTACCAATAGTACCCAGGCTAAGGCAGCCTTCAGCCATATTCACAATTTCTTCCAGCGCCTGGCGCAGGTCAGCTTTATCGTCAACGATGCAAACAGTAATATCAGCCATATGCTGCGAAGTTCAAATTTGCCGGTAAAACGGGCAATACCACGAACAGGTATTTTTTTACCGGGGGACGTAGACAATGAATTTTTCCTCAAAAAAAGGCTCGGGGAAAATATCCGTGAGGGGCATTACTCTTGGCCGGGTGCCGCTTTCCTGTACTTCCGTGTTCAGGTCGCCGCCTTTCAGACAAATCAGGCCGGGGCCAGCTATCTGTTCAGCAGATTTGGGTTTAGCATGCAGCAGCGGTTTCGACCATTGCCATAAGTCTTTCAGCGGAGCCACAGCACGGGAAACCACAAAGTCAAACTTCCGGTTTTTGATATCCTCCACACGGGTGTGTTGTGTAGTTATATTTTTAATGCCTGCACCTTCAGCCACAGCTTCCACAACTTTCAGCTTTTTGCCGATGCTGTCGACTAAATGAAATTTTACTTCTGGAAAAAAAATGGCCAGCGGCACACCAGGAAAGCCACCGCCGGTGCCCAGGTCGGCTACTTCGGCGCCTGCAGGAAATTCAAATGCAGCCGCAATACTTAAGGAATGCAGTACATGGCGTTCATACAAACTGTCAATGTCTTTACGGGATATAACATTGATCTTTTCATTCCACTCCTTATAAAGCGGCTGCAGTTGCTGTAATTGCTGCAACTGTGCATCTGTGAAATCGCTGAAGTATTTTAAGATAATATCCATGTTATTGTTCTTACCATCCCTTAGCAGGCTTGCGCCATAATGCCGGTGCGAAGATGAGATAATAAAAGAACATCCACATATCCAGGAAAATAAACCAGGGCCAAAGGTCGTTCTCACCCATTTTTTTCATGGATTTGTACCAGACAATACCCTGTAGTATAAGACGAAGACCAAAGACAGGCAACACAAATTTCCAATCGAAAAAAATAATGGAAGCCGCCAGTAATGGATAGAAAAGAAACTGTGTAATAAAATAAAGGCCCAGCAGGAATTTGTGTTTTGGCTTGTAGTATTTAGCTGTGGTATAGTGCCTGGACTTCTGCCGCAGCCAGCTGCTCCAGGTAGTTTTAGGAATAGAGCGGGTAACGGCATCCGGATCGATAACTACTGCAGTGTTTTCTTTCGTGGCTGCTTTATTTACAAACAAATCATCATCGCCGCTCGGTATATGATTGATAGAGGAGAACCCTTTGGCCTTGAAAAAAAGGCTTTTTTTATAGGACAGGTTTCTGCCCACACCCATATAGGCCGTGCCGGCAAGTGCGTAGGAGAGGTATTGTAATGCCGTATGAAAGGTTTCAAAGCGGATCAGTTTATTCAGCAGCCCTTTCTTTTTATGATAGGCGCCATAGCCGAGTACGATTTCAATATTGTCGTCGTAGGCAGCCTGCATTTTTTCAATCCAGTGTTCGCTGGCGGGAACACAGTCGGCATCGGTTAACAGCAGCACTTCATGTTTGGATTCACGGATGCCCACAGATAACGGATATTTTTTACCAGAGATATGCACGGCTTCCTGTGTGAGCTCTACTACATGCAGGGTTTTGAAGGTTTTCTTCAGTTCCTGTAATATGTATTTGGAATCATCCAGTGAGTTATCGTTCACCACCACCACTTCGTAGGTACTGGGATATGATTGAACCAGTACACCCGGCAGGTTACGGGCCAGGTTTTCATCCTCATCGCGGGCGCAGACAATTACAGAGACAGCATGCTGTAATGACCGGCTCTTCGGCTTTTGTTTATAAAAAGCAATACGGCTGAAAAACCATCCATAATAAAATAGCTGGATAAAGGTGACAGCGGTGAAAAGTATAAAGAGGATCAACCCAACGTTCAGTTCGGAAAACACAAGTGGCATAGCGGCGAAGGTAGAGCGCAGCAAGCAATAGGCAATGGCCAATAGTCACAAGCTTTCCACAGAACATGTACAGAAAGATAATGGGGCTGCTTTATGTTCCATCGGCACAGCATATCGGTTGTAAAACAAAGAAGGGTTTTCACGTTCCGCAGGAACGTAATATGCAATAGCATGTGGCGTTCCTACTGAACGCTATGGAATTCTTGATGGAACAATCTATCCATATATTATCCCTAAGGGATAAAGAAATTTGATTAGAACGGCTATCAAACATTTTGAAATCGAAGCAAAGGTCTTCTTCTTATGCCCTGTTCCCTGTACCTTGCGCCTTTATTATGGCGGCACTCAATTTTCAATTACAGCACACGGATACAGGTTCAAAAGCCAGGGCCGGAAAAATCACCACCGATCATGGTGAAATCCTGACCCCTATTTTTATGCCTGTCGGTACGGTGGGCAGCGTAAAAGCGGTTACACAACAGCAATTGCTGGAAGATGTAAAAGCCCAGATCATTTTGGGCAATACGTACCATCTCTATCTGCGCCCCACATTAGCTGTGCTTGAAAAAGCAGGCGGCCTTCACCGGTTCAATGGCTGGCCCAAACCCATTCTAACAGATAGCGGGGGCTACCAGGTTTTTTCATTGGCCGGTACCCGGAAGATTAAAGAGGAGGGTGTCACCTTTCAATCGCATATTGACGGCAGCAAACATCTTTTTACACCTGAGGGAGTAATGGATATTCAGCGTACCATTGGCGGCGATATCATCATGGCTTTCGATGAGTGCCCGCCCGGCGGCAGTGAGTACAAGTATGCCAAAACGTCCATGGAGCTCACACACCGCTGGCTCGATCGTTGTTTTACGCAGTTCAATGCCACGGAGCCGAAATACGATTACACACAAAATCTTTTTCCGATTGTACAGGGTGGGACTTTCAAAGATTTGCGTAAGCAATCCTGCGAATACATTGCTTCAAAAGAGGCAACCGGCAATGCCATTGGCGGCCTTAGTGTAGGCGAACCGGAAGATGTGATGTATGAAATATGCGACTGGTGTTGTGATCATTTGCCAACGCAAAAGCCCCGCTACCTGATGGGCGTAGGCACACCGTGGAATATATTGGAGTGTATCAGTATGGGCGTAGATATGTTTGATTGTGTAATGCCCACCCGCAATGGCCGCAATGCCATGCTTTTTACTACCAATGGCGTGATTAATATTGATAATAAAAAATGGGAGTTTGATTTTTCGCCGATCGATGATGGCTTCTCCTGTTTTGTAAGTAATTATTACACCAAAGCCTATTTACGGCATTTGATGAAGGCCAAAGAATTTTTAGGCTATACCATCGCCAGTGTGCACAACCTGGCTTTTTACCTGTGGCTGGTTGGCGAAGCCCGTCAGCATATCATTGCAGGCGATTTTGCCGGGTGGAAAGCGGAGATGGTGGTGAGGCTGAAGCAGAAGTTGTAGTTCGCAGTTGGCAGTATGCAGTACCCAGTCTGCAGTGGGCAGTCTTCAGCACTCCGATATCAGGCATCAGACGTCCGATTTCTGACCTCAGTCCTCAGTCTTCAGTCCCCAGCCTTCTTCTCTCTTTCACAAAGCACCAACAATTTTTCTTCTACATTTGCCTGCTATCCGAAGCCCTGTTTGCCGACAGGCAGGCTTGGCGAAGGAGGGCCTAATCAGAGATCTATAATGCACAAAATCGACTGGTACATACTTCGGAAATTTCTCACCACGTTCATATTCTGCCTGCTGCTGTTTACGGTAATAGCTGTAGCTGTGGATACCAGTGAAAAGACAGACGATTTTGTAAAGTCGGGCCTTACCACCAAACAGCTTATTACCAAGTATTACCTGGGCTTTGTGCCCTGGATTTGGAGCCTGCTTTTCCCGCTCTTTGTATTTATCGCCGTTATTTTCTTTACCAGCAAAATGGCGGGCCGTTCAGAGGTAATTGCCATTCTGGCCAGTGGCACCAGCTACAACCGTTTTTTGCGTCCTTACCTTGTAGGCGGCGTTCTGCTGGCCGGATTACTTTATGTAAGCTACCGCTATTGGATACCGAAAGCGATTATCATACGCAGTAATTTTCAAAGTACCTATATTGACAAAAACGACCCCAATAAAAACCGGGGCTACGGCAGTTGCGATCGCTGTTTCTACCGGCGCACCGATTCGAACACTTATGTGGGTATCCGTGAGTTTGACACGGCCACCAAATCTTCCCGCGGGTTTTATATGGAGCGGGTAAAGGACAACCGTGTGACCTATAACCTGCGTGCCGATATTCTGCGATGGGATGCTAAAATCCAAAAGTGGAAAGCGATAAATGCGGTGCAGCGCTATCTTGACAGCCTGGGGGAACGATCCACGTTTCATGATTCATTGGTCATCAGTATGTCCCTTCGGCCCGAAGAGCTGCGCAGGGATGAATATTTGAAGGACAAGCTCACCACTCCTGAACTGGCTGAATATATCCGCAAGGAGGAATTTCGGGGCAATGAGGGGCTGAATGCGTACAAAGTGGAATTGCAGCGCCGTACGGCCACGCCTGTGGCGGTATTGCTGCTTACCTTTATCGGTGCGGTGGTGGCCAGCCGTAAAACCCGCGGGGGGAGCGGATCGCACCTTGCGCTTGGCATAGTCATCGCCGTTACATTCGTTTTATCCGACCGGTTTTCGACCGTATTTGCCACCAAGGGTAATTTTCCTCCGGCACTGGCGGCCTGGGTGCCCAATATCATATTTGCTTCGGTGGCCTATTTGCTTTACCGGCGTACACCCAAGTAAATTCCGGCAAACTTTCATCGTTTATTGTTGCCGTGGCAGGGGGCTTTGTCGTAAATTTGACTCCTCAAAAGCTATCCCCGCAACAGACTAAATCAGTATCTCATGGGTATTATCAAAGACAGGTTTAAGGCCAAAGCAGACAAGACAGGTGCAGCTATAAAAGACATGCTAAAAGAGCACGGTAACAAAGTGATTGGTGAAGTGCAACTGTCGCAGATATACCAGGGTATGCGTGGCATTACCGGGCTTGTAAGCGAAACATCCCTGCTAGATGCACAGGATGGTATCCGCTTCCGCGGCTATTCTATACCAGACCTGCGTGATAAACTGCCCAAAGCGCCGAAAGGTTCTGAACCATTGCCGGAAGGATTGTTTTACCTTATGCTGGTGGGGGAGTTGCCTACAGAAGAAGATGTAAACCACATCAGTTCCGTATGGCAGCGCCGCAGCCATGTACCCACCCATGTATTCAATACCATTGAGGCATTGCCTATAAGCACCCATCCCATGACCCAGTTTGTAACGGGAGTGATGGCCTTGCAAACAGAAAGCCAGTTTGCCAAGAAGTATGCAGCAGGCATGAACAAGAAGGATTATTGGGAAGCTGTGTTTGACGATAGCATGGATTTAATTGCACGCCTTCCACGCATTGCTGCGTATATCTATCGCCGCAAGTACAAATTTGGTGAGCACATTCAGCCGAATGGTTTATTGGACTGGGCAGGCAACCTGGCGCATATGATGGGTTATGAAGATGAGAGCTTCAAAGAACTGATGCGTTTGTATATGACCATCCATGCCGACCATGAAGGTGGAAACGTATCGGCGCACACAACGCACCTGGTAGGCTCTGCATTGAGTGATCCGTACCTGAGCTATGCCTCCGGTATGAATGGGCTGGCTGGTCCATTGCATGGCCTTGCCAACCAGGAAGTGATCAAGTGGATATTTGATATGCGGGAGGAGTTGAAAACAGAATTGCCAACCAAAGAACAAATAACGGAGTACGTAAAGAAAACGCTGAGCGAAGGAAAGGTAGTACCCGGTTATGGTCATGCTGTACTGCGTAAAACAGATCCCCGCTTTGAAGCGCAGATGGAATTTGGCAAAAAGCATATGCCGGATGATCCGCTGGTACAAACGGTATGGAATGTATATGAAGCGGTACCACCTGTACTGCAGTCATTAGGAAAAATCAAAAACCCATGGCCAAACGTGGATGCGCATAGCGGCGCCTTACTGGTACACTATGGCATGAAGGAATTTGAATTCTACACGGTGCTGTTTGCCGTAAGCCGTGCATTGGGTGTACTGGCCAGCCTTTGCTGGGACAGGGCATTGAACTTCCCAATCGAAAGGCCGAAATCAGTAACAACCGACTTAGTGAATTTGTGGCTGGAAGGAAAGGATAACATTTGGGGAGAATGATAATTATAAAACTGATTGTATAATACAAAGGCCGCTCTGAAAAAGCGGCCTTTGTGATCTGTTATTTTTTCTCAGCAGGATGAAGCCAGGTTCGTTTTATATTACACAAAAGATGCCTGCCTGCCCAGTTGATGTTCTTCTAATGCCAAGTCGGCCATAAAAAGTTCTTTCACCTTTTGAACAATCTCGTTTTTATTTGCGGTCGTTGACGTTCGCCTTGATTGCAGGTAATGTTCCCTTGCTAGTTTTTCTGCAAGCTGTCTTATAGTCAGCAAATCAAGTTCATTACTTAAACTGAAGGCAAAGGCCATTCCGGTTATTGAAATAGCCAGCCCAAGAATTGCAGCTTGCCAAAATAAGAAAAGGCCGATAAAAGAAGCAATAAATAAAACGAGAAGCGCATCAATGATGGCCTGTTTGGGCCTCAAAATGTCTGTATGAATGTTTAGGTGCCGTTCTATGTCTTTCACAGCCTGCCGGCGTATGGGTTTAGGTAATAGTTTCTGCAAGTCTGTAGCTGGCACTAGGTTTTTTTTATCAATATGTAATGTCCCGGCAATAGCTTCACGCAATTTATAAAAAGCCTGCTGTGTTGTACAATCATTTAGATCGTCTGACGGAACATTCTTTGCTACTATATCGCAAAACTCACCGAATGTTTTTGTTTCCTCAAGTTCATTGGCTCCGAATTTAAAGCCGAAAGACTTTTCAATTTTAAGTAACACACCATCGAGGTCATCTGGATCGGTGTTGCGGAGTTCGAATATTTCGGAGTGCTGCATTTAATGAAGGGAGTTTTACAGGTTTAGGGAAAACCTTCTGTTTATCAAACTTACTTATTTATTTCTTCTTGACTCCTCAAAAACGTTAAAAACGTTTGTCATGAAACATGGTGAATATTTTTTTTATTTGTGAGCTGCATGTCATTCGCCTACTTAGTATTACTCAAATTTATATCATCAAGAAGCTGTTGCATCTTGTTAAAACCCAGCTCATTAAATGCGCCATACTTTGCATTTAAATTTTCAGAACTAAAGTTCCATTGACTATAACCACAGCCAATATTAATTATTCCGCAGATTTTGTCTTTGTCCAGTACGAAAATGCCTGCATTCAAATGGAATGTACCACAATCACCTTCAGAGAAATTGGCTGTGTTATTAATAAGCTGGTATAGTTGAAATTCTTGTCTGTTTGTTAGCAATAATGATTTAGTATTGAGGGAATCGGATAATCCCAGAATATCCTGCCCGATTGTGTGGTCAGCAGGAAAGTTTAAAAAGTTTAACTGCAAATAGCGAAGATCATATTTAGTTGTGTCCTTTAATTGCGCCCAGTTAAAAGCTGAAAGTTGTTCGGTATCTGCCTGGTAGTTAGTTGATTTTTTTTGATTTAAAGTATCCTTATTGTTGATCGAATTTTGTTTGCCGCTTGATTGAGAACAAGAAATGCAGACTGATAAGTAAAGTATGAAATTGAGATTTCTCATATACTGAGTTTATCTATTTTCATATTTAGCCAAATCAAGGAACATATGATGGTTTGGATTGTAGTGATTTTTGGCAACAAGAAAATCATGATTGCCAATAATGGTGAAACCCGCTCTCAGGTAGAAGTTGATTGCCTTTTTATTGCCAATCCAGGTGTATAGCCATAATCCTGCCTGGTTATTCTTTTTTGCCAATTCTATATTGAAGGTCAAAAGTTCGTAACCTAATTTGGCGCCGTGAAATTCTTTGAGCAGGTAAATCCTGTCCAGCTTGGTTACATTTTCTTTATCAATACTGGCATGTTTAGCATTGAAAACTATTTTTGAAAAGCCAACCGGTTCATTGTTATAGCTGAGAATGTGGTAAATGTTAGTTGGGTCGGCCAGCTCTTTTGTAATGGCGTCGTTATTGTAATTTGTTATCACATACTCATGCAAAATATCTGCTGAACAACTGTCTTTATGAGCTTCCGTTACTGATACCTTGCCAAGGTTCACAATGGTACTACTATCTTTTTCTGTTGCCCTGAAAATTTCGATCATAAGAAGCGTTTTACATCGCGGATTAATGTAACCCCTGTGGAAAAGAGGGACTCAGGTTGCGTCATTAGTTTTTCGTCAAACCTTTTACAAAAAAATTCTATTGATTTAGTTTCCATTCTGCCCTGTCCATAATAAAACTGCTTTCTTGTTTTTTGAATCCAACTTTTGGATAATAGTCCATGGCCGTTGGAACGGATAAAAGTAAAATCATTGATTGTTCGCCAAGTTTTTCTTTAGTGAGTTTTATGAGTTGCCTGCCAATCCCTTCTTTTTTATACTCGTCTCTGACGGCAAGGTCTGACAGGTAACAAGCCCAAACCCAATCTGTGATGGAACGGGAAACGCCAACCAATAAGTCATTGTCCCAGGCCGTAACGATGAGGTTTGAATTGTCAAGCATTTTTTGGATGCGTTCTCTGTCGTACGTTGGTCTTGGCAAACCAGCATTGTCGTATAGTTCGATAATCTGGTCTGCTACCGGTCGTTTGTCAAAACTATAATCTATATCCATATTACTATTGATGTCGGGTGCCGCACAATGCTTTGTCTTATCCTGCTATAGGTTGGGAATGAGTATTCCGTCTGCCCAATAATTTGGTTATGGAAATTTAAATGCCAGCCAACAATTGCAATTACGCTATACTGCCAGCGGGGTAAAACAATTATTATTTTATCCCTGTAATTTACAAATTGTTATTTAAAAACAGGGCCTTCAAGCCGGGGAGCGCCACACAACCCGCTCCATAAAGGCAGACTACGTTGATGAAACAAGAATATTGACTAAAATAATTTTCGCCGTTCAATTCCATCATCCGTCCAAAACCGTATGTTCGCCGATGAAACTACCAGTCCCGGCGAAAAAATATGTATAAGCTGTTGTATCTGATTACAGGGGTGTAATTTTGAAACAGCCATACAACACTTTGCTGGTTGTTGTATGTATACAGAGTTCTTATTGTGCTACAAGTATATACTTCGTTGAATGAAATCTTGGAAAATTTTAACAGAACGAGGTATGGCACTTGCGGGCGCACCGGAAACGGTGTGTTCCTTTTGCTGTACCAGTTCTGTTGGGCTTCCAAGAGCCTCATTCAGCTGACTACATGCGTAAAGGGCACACCGTTTTTGTATTTTAAAAACTCAACCGCCATGCGAAAGAAAACCACTGCCGCCCCCGGCAAACCCGTAAGAAAACAGAAAAAGCCTGACAGCTATTTTAAGGACAAGTACATTGCCGCACTGGAAGAAACGGTGCTGCTAAAGGAGCTGGTCGTTAATATTCATGAACGTATTGGCGGGTGTTTGGCCAGGTTGCGGGGGAGGAGGTGAGGGGCGATATTTATCTCATGCTAACTATGCCAGATCAGTAAGGTTGCCTTAGTGTATACAGGCTGTATACCGGGAGTTAGGTCTCGTGAGGGTCTTGTGAGGGTCTCGTGAGGGTCTTGTGAGGGTTGTATATGACGATAGGAGATTGCTGTATTTCCTGCTGTTGGTCATTTTGCTGTGCACCGACCCGCACGCAAGACACAACAGCGGCGTATTGTTTTGTTTGGAAGACCAGCAAGGGTGAAAACATGTTCTTTCGCACACGAGTTACCAAACTTACAACTTTGCAGCCGCAGTCTCACAGCCTGGCCTTGTGTGGGGAGTGGACCCGGCGTTGTTAATTCTTAATCAGCCAGCATAGCAAGAAATCGTATGTCAGGCGCAGCAGTTTTACCAGAATTTCAGTTTAGTTGTCCTGATAACGTCTGTCCAGTGATTGTCTTTAAAAATTTGAAATGATGAAACAACTTGAAAGCGTTTCCTGTTCCGTATAAATCTTGCTTTATGCCCGCTGACCTCTCTTACAAATTTCTCAACTTCTTCCTGCCTCTCTTTCATTCGATGGGTTTTATCGCCCTCGTAATGGTCGTACCAATCACTTGCTATCTCATTGTTGTTAGTATCATACACCGTTATAAACCATTCAAATATGCCGTCGGGAATTAAAACCATAATATGGAAACCATCAGCATGAGTTATTTTGAGGGTCTGTTCATTTTCAGACGACCACTCAACATTGCCTAATTCAGCCAAATGTTTAAAATTATTATCTGCGTTCAATATCTTATTATTTGTGATATCTATCAATCTTGCAATAGGTATATCTCTTTCTCACACGAGTTACCAAACTTACAACTTCGAAGCCGTAACCTCACAGCCTGGCCTTGTGTGTGAGTGGACCCGGCGTTGTTAATGTATGGCTGATGGCCTGCTGAAGGACGGCGAGTGCCACAGCGCTTACCCACTAGGCCATCCGACACATCGCCTGGAAAGCGTTATGAGGGGACACTCGGCAGGTAAGGAGATCCTTAATTAAGTCAAATTTGTCCAAAAGGAATTTGTCGTCTGGTGCTTTCTTTGGGAAATACTTTTTTTCAAGGGAATTAAGTCGGTCATTTAAAGAGTACAGTTGGGACTGATATTCATTTTGAGCAAAAGTGATTACTCCAATGGTCAAAGCAACTACGGTTAAAAAATATTTTTTCATTTTTATCTTTTATGATGATGAGGTTTGTCCACTTAATGGCGTGCAACGTCGAGCATTTGCGTCAGTTGGGATATTTGATGCTGTGTCCGCCCGGTGCTAATGCTTATTAAAGAACGTAAATTTAATTGAAACCGCAAAGCCAGCCAGCAGTACTAAGAGCGTAGCCAAAAACTGCTGGCGGATTAATAAATGGTCAACCCAATGACTAATGATTGGTAGCGATATGATGCTCATTGTACTTCCGTCACGCCCCAATTGCGCAAATGCCTTTGTTAGCTGCGGCCCGACCTTAGAACAAAATTGCGAATTATTTTTTAAGTTCGTATGCTTCCTTCAACCATGATAAAAGTTCTTTATCAATATCCTCGTCACTTGTTAATTTAATCGTATGATGAAAGCGATTTGCCGATGCTTGCTCAACTTTACTTACTCTTTTACTTGTCAATTTATGATTTAGATGCACTTCTAAATTGATGTAATTAATTCGTGTATAAACCCCGGCAAATCCAAATCTGTTTCCCAGATGAATGCTTGTCTTTTTGGGTTCAATTTTTAACGAACCAAATTTTTGTAACTCTTTTATTAGTCGCTCATAGATTTTCGTGACCATTACTTCTTTCTCTTTTAAATGGTCATTTTCGGAATAATTCATTTTGAAATGTTTTTGAAGCAATTTGCGAAGGCTGAAAAATTAGAATAGTCACATTCCCTAAAATCTTTAAACTCTTCTGAATTGTTCAAGAAAAGCAGTCGGGGTCAGGGTTGTATTCTTTTTAAAGAAGCGAAAGAAATATCCCCTGTCTGTATATCCCAGTTCGTCTATGATTTCAGTTAAGCTTTTTTTTGAAAACACCAACATTCTTTTTGCTTCCAGAATAATTCTTTCCGTTATAAGATCGGAAGTAGTTTTGTTCAGGCTAACCTTGACCATCCGGTTCAGATGTTTTTCACTTACATACATGAGCCGGGCATATTGACCCGGAGATTTTATATCCACAAAATTTTTATTTATCAAATCTTCAAGTTGCTGCACTCTGGCCAGATAGGGAAGGTTTTGTTCATCTCTCATTTTTTTCGGCAAATATTCTCTCGACAGTTCGATGTACAAAATATTTACTATGGAGAATATTTTTTTAAATTTCATCAATTCATTATGATGATATTCTTTCACTATTTCACTGAATCTTGATTCAATTTTTTTCAGGGATGATTTTTTTAATACAATTAATGGCGTGTTACCTAAACTGCTGAAGAAAGGATAGTCCGCTACTTTTTCATACGTAAAATTCAAGTCATAAAATTCTTTTGTATGAAAAAAAACATAGCCGTCGATATCATCCGATAATTCCCAGGTATGTACTTTACCGGGGGCTAACATAAAGACGCTGCCCGGTTTTACAAGATAATTAGTGAATTCTATTTCGTGAGTACCACTGCCTGCAGTGATCAACACGCTCATGTAAAAATCGTGGCCATGGGGCAATAGTACTATATGCTCATGCTGTTTTAAATGTGACTTTAAATCATTTGCATAAAAATCCGAACCACTACCTAAATGTTGAAAGGCTTCAATATCATAAACCGGAAGAGTTTTCTTTTTCATCCCAATAATTTAAAAATGTCTGATTTGTCCAGTAGAAGATGTCTTTTGTCATTATAGGAGAAGAATATCCGTATCAGCTTTGCATAAGTAAAAATTATAGAATGAAACGGCCGGAATAGCGGAATAAAAAACCGCTCTCTTTTTAAAATCGCATAAACATGAACAATATAGGCAATTTTCCGCAGGAAAATAATAAATACTTTGATTTGAAATATAAGGAGTTCACACTGACAAATGTATTTGACCGGATTACAGATGCATTCGTAGCTTTTGATAACCAATGGAATTATATCTATTTGAACACCAGAGCTGCGGAGATAATAGGTCGCAAGCCTGAAGATATTATCGGGAAAAACATATGGAAAGAATTTCCGGAAAAAAAAGAGCATAGTTTCTACACATCTTTTTTTACAGCAATGGCAGAACAGCGAACCCTTACGGAAGAAAGTTATTGCCATCCTGTAGGGGCATGGCTTCATGCTACACTTTACCCATCTCCGGAAGGATTGTCCGTTTACATGCAGGATATAACTGTAAGGAAACAAGTAGAATTAGAACTCGAAGAAAGTCGTGAGAAATACCGGCAAATCGTTGAAACTGCACAAGAAGGCATATGGATGATTGATGAAAACAATAAAACGGTTTTTGTTAATCAGAAGATATGCGACATATTGGAATATTCGATTGATGAAATAATGGGTAAAGAGAATGATTTTTTTTTAGATGATGAGGGCCGAAAGTTATCAGTAGTATCAATAGATAGGAGAAGAAAAGGAGTTAGCGAAAATTTAGATAAACAATTTATTACAAAGAGCGGAAAACATATCTGGACAAGTATGTCTGCAAATCCCATTTTTAACAAACAAGGAGAATATAAAGGTGCATTGGCAATGATCTCAGATATATCAGACAAGGTAAAATTGCAGCAGCAGCTTATGAATGAACAAATAAATAAGCAAAGGGAAATTGTAAAAGCTGTAATAAGTGCTCAGGAAAGGGAAAGAAACCATCTAGGGCAGGAAATGCATGATAATATAAACCAGCTATTAATGGCTACAAAGTTGTATCTGGGTACAGCAGGAAATAAAAATGCACAATTGAAAAAACTGATTCAATACCCGTTGGAATTGATTGATACCTCAATTGAAGAAATCCGCACTTTATGCAGGAAGATGGCAACACCAATTAAAAATATTAATTTGAAAGAGTTAGTTCAAAGGCTTGTCAATGATTTTCTCAAAAATTCAAATATAAAAGTAACCTTTTCTTATTCTATAATCAATGAATCTCTTTCTGACGATCTTAAATTAAATATATACAGGATTATCCAGGAGCAAACTAATAATATTTTAAAATATGCCGAAGCAAGAAATGTAAACATTTCTGCAGATGAAAAAGATAATACGATCAATATTTTGATAGAAGATAACGGCAAGGGATTTAATGTGAGCAGCCAAAAAACAGGCATTGGCATTTCTAATATGATAAACAGGGTTGAATCTTATAATGGCCGGATTGAGATAAAAAGTAGCGAGGGTAATGGGTGCAAAATATTTATCTCTATCCCTGTTTAGAAGATTTCTCCGGTTTTCCAGAGCCTTGTCTACATCCTAAACCTATAGCGAGGAAACGGTGATAAATCGCTCTTTTAATAATCGCTCACAAATTTTAGTGACTATTAATTCGTGGTTTTTTAAATGGTCAGCGTCAGAATCGCTCATTTTAAAGAAGGTTTAAATTTTCGAATGTTGTCGCAGGGTTGCAGCTAACGGCTAAGTATTGGCGATGGTGGGGCATTTGAAAAACATCAGCCCAACATTTGCTCAAATGCCCAATAGAATTACAAATGTTGAGTTTACAACTGTCAGCCCCACTATTGCCAATACGATGTTACCTGCTGGCTTTTTTGTCGCAATAGTCGTGCTTGCAGGTGTAATTGTTTAGTCTGGCTTGTAGTCTGCATAAACTGCTTATAATCTAATTGGTCATTTGATACAGTAATTTCCCTTTCAGTGTCTAATAGCCCTTTTTTGTCGTTTGAAATGCTTAGTTGTTTCAATTTAAGTTTTAGTTTATTACTGCTATTTTCAATAACTTCAATAAGCAATGTTTCATTTCTTCCCCCACTTTGAGCATTATTTAATTCAAATTTGTTGCTGTCAATTTGATTTATAAACCCTGTTTCAATATGTGCAAGTTCATTAGTATTAACGAAGTCGGCTTTTTGAAAATAAAAAAGTCTTTTTTTCTCTGCCAAAAACTCAAAAGTTAATTTTTCGTCATAACTAAAACTATTGATAGTTGGATACATTCCTTGTCCTGAACCTTTCCACACTCCAATCAGCATTTTTAGGGGAAAATCATTTAGAAGTTCTTTTTCGTAGAGATTGTTTAATGAATGGGGCATTTGTTTTTCTCCGACTTTTATAAAGTTTAGTCGTTCATAATAGCTACACAAGGCTGGATTGGATGCATTACAGTCAAGTCGTATTCTAAAAACACCGTTGTTTATGGCAGTTGTTTCAATCAACGATATTATTGAGTTGCCAATGTTCTTTCCTGCAAATTTTTTATCAACGACCAATGAATGAATATAATTGGCTCGTACTGACTGTTTGCCCCAATATAATTCATCTTGGTCAAGTAGCCTGAACATACCTATTATTTCTCTTTCGTTGTTTTCAATAAAATAGAATTCTTGGTTAACAAAACCTTCCTTTATCCAATTTACTTTTTCGTCTGTGGGGTTTAACCAAAAAGTCCATTGGTTGATTTCTTTCCGTTTTAAAGTTTCAGCCGCTTGCTTCAACAACGATAAAGAAATGGGTAGTTCTTCAATTTTCGCTTTTCTAAATTTAAGTTTCATATTATGAGTTGTATTCTTGGTCTGTTACAGCGTCTAACCAAACGGTTTCTTCACCTTCTTGGTCAATCAGCTGTATAGCAATGTGAGAAAATAAACTGTCGGGCGTAGCACCGTGCCAATGAATTTCATTAGGGAAAACGATTACAACATCACCAACCGTAATTGTTTGCTTATGTTCGCCTTTTTTTTGCACAAAACCTGTCCCTTTTGTAACAATTAAAATTTGTCCTACCGTATGATAATGCCAATTATTTTTGGCATTTGGTTCAAACGAAACAATTGCTGCATTGCAGGGTATTCCCTCATTTTTTACCAAAAAGTCCGCCCAAACATTTCCGTTGAAATATTCCTTAGGTGCTTTCGTTGTTTTTATTTCGTTAGATTTTTTTACTATCATCTTAGTCCTCTTTTTTGAGTTTCAAGTTGTTTTTGGGTAAGCTTGCAGGTAACGACCCGGGTGTTTGCGAAGTGGCAAAGAAAAACCCGGGCAGTTTCTATAAAAGTAAAGAAATTTTGGTGGGGTTTTCATTGGCACGGGAGCAATCACACTGTTTCACTTGCCATTGCGCAAACACCATGTAAGACGAAGTTTGCCATGCGGGAACGGCCTTCGGATAGCATACTTTCTACGGCAAGTGAAAGAGGGTGAAACCCGGGTCGTAAGACAAAATTTAGGAACGGTAGCTCGACGAAGGAGAGCGAAGTTCCGTGTGCGCAGCTCTTGTGCATGGCAAATTTTGTCTTACGTTCGAGTATTTGCGAAGGCAGGGGATTTATTGATTGTCCAGCCTGGTACAAATGCTCATTTGAAAATATGTTGTTGAAGTTATGAACTAAAGCTGAACATTTAACGTCGAGTCCGAACCGCTGTTGATGTCTGCACATAGCTGATGTTACATTGTCAAGCCCTGCTTTTGCAAATACTTTTGTTGTGGGCAGTTTTTAATACTCTTTCATAAGTTTTCTAAGTCGTGGGTCAAGGCTTTCTTCATTATTCTTCATGTCATAATTGGCAGATATCGAATAGCTTTCTTTGAGAATTCCCTTTTCAAATCGACAGTATATATATTCTTTTGGTCTGAATTCATTATATCCAAACCCGTAAGTTGTGTCAACACCAAAAATGATGAGTTGAATTCCTGTTACCCAATCAGCGAATACCCGATTATTGTAAACTTTTATTGGAAACATAGAACTTATCTGTATTTCCTCTTTGTCAATCGAGTCAAATCGAGTACCGCTATATAATTGAAATTTTGTTAATAATAAACTGTCATTTACTATTTTCCAACTACAATTTGGTGCACCACTCTTTTCAAAGTTTTCCCAATTGAATGGCCAGTCAAGATGTTGATTATTAAAAAGACGATAAATAGGACTAAGCTTTGCAACACCAGTATTGAGTTTACAATCCCGATTATTAAAGTTTATTGCATCATTTTCGTTCAGTCTATAGTAGTAAGCGATATAGTTTTGATTTAAGAGTAGTAATTTGTACTTTGACATAAGGTCTTTATCAGCAGTATCCTTATATGATATCTTATTTATCCTATCAAAATCATTCTTAGTTACTTCACTCATTGAAATAACCTTACCATATCTGATTTGAAAATAAAATGTGCTTATTGTTTTCCATCTGTCTTTAGTGTCCGTTTTATTGCACTCAAGTAAACCGCTAAACCAATCAGCAAAAACCAGAGAGGGTTGGTCGATTGAATTACTATTAGACTTTATTTTATATTTGTCAGGCGAACTAATCTTAGATTTTACATCAATCTCTTTCAAATAAAATTGGTCGTTTTGAATTACCCATGTAGCAATGTGTCCTCTGTAGTTTGCTGTCGAAATCATATTGAATGGGTAAGGGATATTATTTTGATAAAAATAAGTCTGTAATGGCGAAGGATGTCCCCAACCAGTATTTAACGTAAGGAATAAATTGTTATAAAGCACCTTGTCGGGCACTTGTTCCGTGGCAGCAACTTTCATTGAAAATGCAATTACAAGAAGTAGGATGGATGTTTTTTTCATTTCAAAATGAATGAAGGTTTCAATAAAATTGCCCACAACGGCCCTGCATTGGCGATGTGGCGATATTCTGTGATTCGCCAGCTGGGGCGTCGGCTGAATAAAGATATGAAGCTGAGGTTATATTCCAAAGCCCATCTGTGATCCGGAAAGGGGAACTAAAGTTCATCCGTGTTAATGTCGATCAGAATATATTCGGAAGCCGCCATATTGCCAATGCAATGTTACCTGCCGTATTTTTCCAGTTTCTCGTCTAACCATTTTTTTGATTGGTCAACTGCAAACCAAGTTGAAGCATCTCTTTCATTTGGATAGTCTTTACTTGCTTTGATAGGATTTGTCGCTATAATAAAATGGAAATAGATTTTTTCTCCTTTGTCCAATTTTGGAACAATTGTCTTAAAGCCATAGTCGGTATATTCAGTGAAAGATTTATATAAACCTATTTCTTCTTTAAATCGTTCGGGCATTAAGTCATTGGCTTCTGCCCTGTATTGCATTATCTCTCCGTCTTCTGTCCCGATATGAAGATGATACGTTTTGTTCTCAATCTCAATGGCATCAAGATGTTCACCTGGATTACCTCCGTATTCAATATCAGCTGAAGGATTAATCAATTTGCAGAAAATTGTCAACTTTTCGTTCTCATTATTCGTCTTGTCGATGAACCACCGCCAAACATGTGCACTTTCATATTCCATCGTCTCAGGCGACCAAATTTGTTTTAGGTCAAAAGGCATAAGACGAATATTGTGTCCGAGTGTCGTAACTGTGAATTTGTCTTGCAGTTGTTGGTTAGGATTATTTTCTACCTCCATCCAGGTTTGGATTGTTCCGAGTTTTGTTTCAAAGTTGTCTGATACGATGGTCGTCATAATATGGCTGGTAACGGCTACGTATTGGCGATGGTGGGGCATTTGAAAAACGTCAGCTCAGCATTTGCACAAATGCCCAATAGAATTACAAATGTTGAATTTACAACTGTCTGCCCCGCTATTGCCAATACGATGTTACCTGCTGGCTTTCTGTCGTTAATCAAGTTGCATCTCAATTTTATTTTGTTTAGTATCAATGTCAAACCAATTTTGTTTGTCTGGGTTTGGCACACATTCTTTTATGTCCAAGTTTCTTGTATAGCGGCTTAATGCCTTATTGCCAAATTTCATTGTCAATTCGTATTCTGTTTGTCCGTCTTTGCCGATAAATGCTTTTAATATTACTTGTCTGTTGTCATTTACAAACTTTTGAGAATAGTAACTATCAGGTTTGTCTAACAAAATTCCGTCACACCAAAAACCCTTGATTTGTTCATTGTCTGAATGCTCAAACGCTTTACAAAGTTCGTATTCTAAAAATTCACAAAAATCTTGGTCTAACATTTAGTCTTTTATTTCAGTCGGATTAAAGTCAAAAATTTTAAAGATTTCATCAATATTCAGTTTGCAGTCTTTGGGTAGGTTTATTGTCGCAATGCCACCAAAGTCAACCTGCCAAAAACCACCTTGTTTCATTATTTCGTCCCCCAAAAGTCTGTATTCAGATTCTTTGAATTGCGAAGTAAGAAAAAATCGTCTTGTAACAAAATTTGATTCCTTTGTGATTTTTATTATCTCGTGTTTCCCGTCTTTGTTAAGTCGTGTTTCAAATTCAGTTCCAAGTGTCAACCTACAATTGAAAATCTCATTTTCTGTCGTTCTAAAAACATTGTCTGAAACTTGTTCAACGTACATTGTCGTTGACATTTTTTCTCGTTTGTCGTAAACTTCTATTTCAACTTTTTTTGTTTGCATACGGTCTGTCTAAGCTTGCAGGTAACGGCCACAGCTTTGCGTTCGGCAGGGCATTTGGAAAACGTCCAGCCCGGAACTGCAGCCGATTAAAGATACTAAAGTTGAAAATATATTCTATTGCTCATCTGTGTTCAGTCAGCCGGATATGCAGCTGATAGTAGCACTAAGATGAGGACTTATTCGTCGCCCCTGCTGACGCAAAACTGAATGTTGGCTGTTCGTGTTTACTTCGCCCACTTTTGCCAGCCTTCATTCTTTCTGTTAAGCCAGTCATAGTAAAATTCAAGTATCAACGAAGACATGTTGTCTGGATGATTAATTTTTTTGTCAAGGAAATATTTTTGAAGTCTTGAACCACCCCAAAGTCCCCAATTATTTCTTAGCCACATCCCAAGTCCATGATGATATTTTATTGTTTCGTCTTTACTTTTTAAGTTTTTAATTTCAGTCCTATCTTTTTCAGAAAGGGTTTTGTCTAACTGAATGAAACAGTCTTGCAAGTCTTTAGGAATATATATACCATTCAGGCTGTCCTTTTCAGTTTTTGAAATATAGTCGGCGTAATCTTTCTGTTGCTTGTCTTGATATTTTTTGATTTGTTCGTCAAGCTTAATACTGTCATTGTTTAGGTAGCGATGATAAGAAATTAAAATTGCTTCATAGATTTCAAATGAACCTTGCAGCCCTTTTTTATTAAAGTATTCTGTCAACCTGGAACCATTATAAATTTTCCAAGCATGAAAAAAGTCAGCCCGATACTGAAAGGCTGGATTGAAATAGATGCTGTCCTCTTGAAGAGTTTTTACCAAATGAATTTCATCGTCAGGAAGTGTCTTGTCAAGCAATTTAAAACATTCTTCAAGGGTTTTAGGAATTGGCAAATCATATATGTCTGGCTTAGATTTGGTCTGTCCAAAAGTTAAGAGATGCAGGATTAATATTGTCGTAGTTAGTAGTAGTTTCATGGTCGCTTTAACATGACAGCCAACACATAAATATACGAACCTTTTTGCTTCAAAAGGAAAACTAATTCCTTGGTATTCAGATGTTTTTATGTCGCATCTGCGTATTGTTATTTCGCCTTTTGGTATTTACAATATCTCGCCTTTTAGCCACAAATCATCCAGGGGACTTCTTATTTGTACTAATCTATACCGGCTTACATGGGTATACTTTTCCATTGTTTTAATATCATAATTTCCGGGCATGTATTTTAGTACGTCTGTATTCATCTTACAATAAACGAGCGGTCTTTCATCCTGTAGCGTACCCCATTTTTCTCAATTACTGTATTGACAAGGTCCATGACATCTCCTGCCACAATTCTTTTCCGGAAATACTCGTCTTTGGCATCAACGCAATTGCCCTGGTACCTTCTTACATCAAAGTCGAAAAGCGTTTTGGAAGGACAATCATATACCAGGTCAAATTGAACAACCCTGAACGTTTCGTCAGCCAGTATTACAGTCAGGCCTTTACTGAACAAATAAT
>CAYLRV010000017.1:0-85312 GCA_964386395.1 uncultured Chitinophaga sp. | reverse complement strand
TACTGGCTGGAATGTGACAAAGCCTTTGGGGATGATAAACCGGGTAACTGGATAAGTAAAACAGAGCAGGGGCAAAATCCTTATGGGCAAAAAGACTGTGCAGAACTGAAAACCACTATTGATTTTGTGCCAGCCCCCGCTCCAACGCCACCGGCTGACACAACCAAAAAGAAATAATATTGTTAGAACAAGTATGTTGAAATTAATTCCTGCCCTTTGTTTTCTCTTCGCTGCACTAACCGGCTATACGCAGGCGGGTACCGAAAAAACGGAGCGTTATACACTGAATGGCTATATCAAGGACAGCCTTTCCGGCGAATCTGTCATCGGTGCTACAATATCAGCCGTATCGGCCAGCGGGCAACAGCATACCGTTGCCAGTAATCAATATGGATTTTATGCAATTACGTTAGACAAGGGAAACTATACCATTACTGCCTCACATGTAAGTTATGCAGGAAAAGTAATGGAATTGAATTTACAAGCCAATCAGTCCTACAACTTCGAAATGATATCCCGTTCAGCTGCCATTGGTGAGGTGGTGGTATACAGCCGGCGCCGTGATGGTAATGTAAAGAATGCACAAATGGGACGGGTGGATTTGTCTATGAACCAGATCCGGAATATACCGGCCTTTATGGGCGAGGTGGACCCGTTGAAAGCCATCCAGTTTTTACCGGGTGTGCGCAATGCAGGAGAGGGTAATGCAGGATTTTATGTACGCGGGGGTGGACCTGATCAAAACCTGATACTGCTGGATGATGCCGTGGTATATAATACGGGTCACCTGTTTGGTTTTTTTTCCGTGTTTAATGGCGATGCTATTAAAAATGTTTCCCTGATAAAGGGAGGGATGCCTGCCCAGTATGGTGGCCGTATTTCATCCGTGGTGGATGTCACCATGAAAGATGGCAATATCAACAAAGTACAAATGGATGGCGGTATTGGTTTGATTGCTTCCCGGTTTTCCGTACAGGGCCCGCTAAAAAAAGATAAAGCGTCATTTATAATTTCTGCGAGACGTACGTATATCGATGCGATTGCTAAACCATTTATAAAAAAGGAAAGCGGTTTCTATGGATCCGGTTATTATTTCTACGACCTGAATGCAAAAGTGAACTACCGGTTTTCTGAAAAGGATCGGTTATACCTCAGCGGATATTTTGGCCGTGATGTATTTGATTTTGTAAACAATAAACGTTCTTTTTCCACCAATGTGCCCTGGGGCAACGCCACAGGTTCGTTGCGCTGGAACCATGTATTTAATCGTCGGATGTTTGCGAACACTACAGTACTTTATAACGATTATAAATTCAACTTTACGGCAAGGCAGGAGAATTTAGAAATCGGCCTTTCTTCAGGTATACGTGATGTTTCATTAAAAACAGATTTCGATTATTATCCTTTTCCAAGTCATAAACTGAAGTTTGGTGGCCTTGTTACCTATCATAAGTTTATCCCGAATGTCGCCAGTGGACGGCAGGATTCTGTTGTATTTAAGCCAAACAATGAGAGTACCAAGTTTGCCCTTGAAACGGCGCTGTATTTGCAGGACGACTGGGAGATAGGAGAGAAATTGAAGCTGAACTATGGGTTACGCTACAGTTCCTTTACGCAAACAGGCCCCTACACATTGTATGTGAGGGATGCCGATGGCAATAAATTAGACAGCACGGTATACGGACGGATGAAACCCGTAAAAACGTATGGAGGCTTTGAGCCACGGATTACCATGCGTTATTCCTTTAACGCCACCACTTCCATAAAGGCAGCAGTGACAAGGAACCTGCAATACATACACCTTGTCACGAATGCCGGTACAACATTACCAACGGATTTATGGGTACCGAGTACGTATTTAGTTCAGCCGCAAAAAAGTTGGCAATATGCTGCGGGCTTCTTCAAGAATTTCAGGGATAATATGTATGAAACCTCAGTGGAAGTGTATTACAAAAACATGGAAAACCAGGTGGAATATAAGGAAGGGTATACGCCGTCATTAAAAGATCCGGAAGATGAATTCGTATTTGGCCGCGGGTGGAGCTATGGTGCCGAGTTTTTTGTCAATAAAGCAAAAGGGCAATTTACCGGCTGGATTGGATATACACTATCCTGGACATGGCGAAAATTTCCTGACCTCAATGAAGGAGAACGATACCCGGTACGCTACGACCGTCGGCATGATATATCAGTAGTCGCTAACTATGAAACCAGTAAGAAATGGAAATTCGGGGCTGTATTTGTATACGGCACCGGTAATGCGATAACGCTGCCCGAACGTTTTTATATCATCAATGGAGTGCTTACACAGGAATATAGTAAACTGAACCAGTACCGGATGCCCTCGTATCATCGTCTTGATTTTTCTGCCACGTATACGCCTGTTCCGAAAAAGAAAAAGAGACTGACCAGCTACTGGGTCTTCAGTGTGTATAATGTATACAGCCGCATGAATCCCTACTTCATTTATTTTGATCAGACAGGAAGCCCGTTGAACGGAGATTTAAAAATAGAAGCCCGGCAGGTTTCCCTTTTTCCGGTACTGCCTGCCGTGACCTGGAATTTTAAATTTTAGAAGCTATCCTGCTAATCTTTGCCGGTGAGTTGTTTAATTTCTGAATACTTTGATGGAAGATGCTCTGTCATTCCAGCCGGAAAATGAAAACCCAGATTTTGAAGCGCTAACGGTATAGCTTTTACCGCCAAAATTTTCATATTCATATAAGATAACGGTATAGCCCGAAGGTACCTGCAGTGAACTGAGTGCATTATCCGGGAAGCCATTGCACTGTGCCATTGTACTGTATGTGCCGGGTAGCAAGGTAGCAGACTGTCCGCGGTAACTATCATCCGTGTAAATGATCACGGATTCATTACCGTATTGGTTGTTATTATTGTTATAACCAAAACCGCTTCTTTCCTCAACCACCAGGGAAGCGATCCTATCTTTCAGGCTATAGTCAAGACAGGTGCTGTTTGACGTGATTTCCGTAGATTGCCCATACAGGTTATCGTTGCTGGTAAATGCTTTAATGCGAAGGTTGGAAGGGACCTGTACGGAGTTAATTTCGTTTTTCAGGATGCCCAGTTTATCCCCGGAGTAATAACCCGGCATCAGGCGAAGTGCATTCCCTTCATAGTTGCACTCGGAATAGAAAGTGGCATAACTGCCATTGCCTGTTCCTGTATTGCCATTATATACCGGTGCAGTGGGGCGGTACTCAATTATCAGCGAACTGATTTTGTCATTCTGTGAAGAGGGGAGGTAATTTTGGCTGGTAGTGTAAACAGTATTGTACCCAGACATGTTTTCATTGCCAACATATACTTTTAATTGCAAGTTGCCACTGATCGTAAAAGATGAAATATTGTTTTTCAACTGGCCGAGTTGGGCACCCGTATAGTTACCCGGGCGCAGGCTTTGCGAATAACCTTTGCTGTACGAATCGGTATAAAATGTAACATAATCGTTTTGCGAATACTGCACGCCAGGCCCAAGGGTGCTCTCTACAACGATTGAAGAAGTGTTGTCATTAAAGTCATTATCCAGGCAGGAAACATTCGTTGTATATGTTTTAGCATTGCCGGAATAATTGTCATTGGTATAAATCGTAACCTTCATGCCATAGGGCACTTGTATGGCTGAGAGCCGGTCATTGTCAATCCTCATTTGATAGGCCCGGTAATTACCAGCTTCCAGTGTGTAACTTCTGCCGGTATAATTACAGTCTTCATATAAGGTAACGTAATTCTGTGCCGACGAATGTAAAGAGCCGGCCAGTAAAACGGTTGCTAACATTGATAAGGTAAGGCGCATGGTAAAACGGTTTATGGTGTGAAATTAAAATTTCAGATGGTACAAAACCAGCGAATTTGACAAATCCTTACTCCGGTTTTATCCAAAAGGGGTGCCTACCGCACGAAACTCACACATTCTTTTAGTTCTTTTTCAGTGTAAGCCAAATTGTATTGTTTCAGCACATCCTCCGGCACACCATTCCATTGATTGGGCTGGTTTCCTTTATACCCAATATCTTTTACACCTATTTCTGAAGTATAAAAACCGGTGGCGGTCAAATCACGCATCAGGCTGAAGAACTTTACCCCCTGGCTCATTTCCGGTTTTGCTTTTTTAGGATAAGCAATCTGGTCTACTACTTCAATCTGCTGCGTTGCTGTACAATCTTTAAATGGCTTCTCATACTGCTTTATGCAATAAAGATCGAGCCAGCGTAAACCACCCTTCATCGGCACTTGGTGCTGGGGCATATCTTTCACAATAAACTCAATGAACTGAGGAACTTTGGCCTCACTGGCGCTGCCACTCACATCATCTTTGGGAATTATGATGTCAGCCAATACCGTGATGGTTGCAAATTCATGATCGGTAAAGAATTTTTCTTTGGCCAGCAGTTCCCTTTCATATTTTAATTCATCAGGGTTTCTGTCCAGTTGAAATTCCCCTTCGGCCGCCACATCTTTTTTTGCAGTCTTATCATCCGTTTTGCACCCTGCAATAACAACCGGAGTGGCCAGCGCTCCGGCAGCAATCAATTTCAACGATTTACGCCTGTCCATAACATTGGTATTTGTTGGTAGCGAATAACTATTAACTATTAGTTATCAGTTATTATCTGTTAAAGGTTTTGTTTCTTCATTTCATCAATTATATACTCACTTGCACGCATGCTCAATGCAAGTATCGTCCATGTGATATTCTTATCGGCCTGGCTTACAAACTGGCCGCCATCCACGCAAAACAGTGTTTTGCAATCATGCGCCTGGCTCCACTTGTTGAGCGCCGACGTTTTAGGGTCGTTGCCCATGCGTACAGTACCGGCTTCGTGAATAATTTCCCCGGGTTTGGCAAGGCCCCACTGATTTTTCTCATCATCATCACCACCCCAGGTAATTACAGCTCCCATATTGTGCATCACTTCTTTGAATGTTTCCTTCATGTGCTTTGCCTGCTTTATCTCATGCTCACTCCATTTTACATTGAACTTCAAAACAGGGATACCGTATTTGTCCACCACATTTGGATCGATAGCACAGAAATTTGTTTCAACCGGGATGGCTTCGCCGCGGCCGGCCATTCCTACGCCGCAACCATAGAAATAGCGGTAATCTTCTTTTAATGATGCACCATAACCGCCAGCTTCTTTTTGTTTTCCTTTCACCACATACTTGCCATTCAGGTTTTCGATGCCCCAGCTAAATCCATAAGAAGGCTGGCTCATACCGCCCCAGTATTCTATATGATAACCCCTTGGAAAATCCAGTTTTTTATTGTCCAGCCACCACGGTGAGTAGATATGCATGCCACCCACACCATCTTCGTTGTATCTTTTTCTGTCAAACAACTGCGGTAATATTCCACCCAATGCGGCGCCGGTTGAGTCATGCAGGTATTTGCCTACTACATTGCTGTTATTGCCTAAACCATTTGGGTGCCGCTGAGATTTGGAGTTGAGCATCAGTCTTGCACTTTCACAGGCGCTGGCTGCCAGTATTACCACCCGGCCTTCTACCTGGTACTCCTGCATATCATCTTTGCTGATATAGGAAACGCCGGTGGCGATACCTTCTTTATTCGTCATCACTTCTCTTGCCATACAATTAGCCAGCACATCCACATTGCCGGTTTTCATGGCAGGGTAGATAAGCACATTGGGCGACGAAAAATCGGCCTTGGCCATACTGCAGTTACGGTTGCACTGCCCGCAGAAAAAGCAGGCACCCCGATCGGCATCGTTTTCTATCTTTTCAGTAAGAATTGAGAGGCGGGAGGGAATAACTTTTACTCCGGCCTGCGTCGCTGCATTCTTTATAAAAAGTTCATGGAGCCTCGGTTTAGGTGGTTTCAGGAAAAAACCATCCGGGTCATTTTCTAATCCTTCATTCGTTCCGAAAACACCAATCATTTTATCTACACGGTCATAGTATGGCTTAATATCTTCATAGCCAATTGGCCAGTCATCACCCAGCCCGTCAATACTTCTTCTTTTAAAATCTTTGGGCCCGAAGCGGAGTGATATGCGTCCCCAGTGATTCGTACGTCCGCCGAGCATCCTTGCCCGCCACCAGGCCCATTCGGTGCCCGCTTCTTTGGTAAATGGCTCATCGGGAATTTCCCATCCATAGTAGCAGGCGTCAAAATCGCCAAAGGGACGGCGTTTGGTGCTGGCGCCACGGCGGGGCGACTCCCATGGGTTTTTTAATTGGGTAATATTCTTTTGCGGGTCGTACATGAACCCGGCTTCAATGATACACACTTTTAAACCGGCTTTAGCCAGCATATAAGCAGCCATCCCGCCACCGGCGCCGGAGCCTACAATGACTGCGTCATACTTCTTGGCTTGTTTTTTTACCTGGAAATCTCCCATATAGCAATCCCGTTTTATTTGAGCCAACAATTTACCGGATTAACCGGCAGTAAACGAAAAATTTAGCAAGGAATTCTTCACATGCAGTTGGCTATCTTTAGAAAAAGATTCTTAATGAAGCGCTTGTTTATGCTGTTTGGATTTTTAGCACAGTTATTCGCCGGTAAAGCACAAATCACCAGTTATGAAAAATACCCGGTGTACAATGGTGCTGATCTTGGAATTGTATATACACCAAAATCTACTTCATTCAGGATATGGAGCCCCGTAGCTGAAGAAGCGGAACTGATTTTATATACAGATGGGGAGGGAGGGAAAGAGATCAGCCGGACCAAAATGAAAAAGGATGTGCAGGGTACATGGACTGCACTATTAAAAGCGGATGCAATCGGTACCTTCTATACATTCCGTACAATGATCAATGGCGAATGGAAAAACGAAGTACCGGATCCCTATGCAAAAGCGGTAGGGGTGAATGGCAAGCGGGCTATGGTGGTTGATCTAAAAAAGACCAACCCGGAAGGATGGTCCTCTGATAAAAGCCCGGTATTTAAGCATAAGACGGATGCTATTATTTATGAACTGCATGTACGGGATGCCAGCATTTCCCCGTCATCAGGCATAAAAAACAAGGGGAAGTTTTTAGGTTTGACAGAAACGGGTACAAAAAATGCAGCAGGTCTTTCAACGGGATTAGATCATATTAAAGAACTGGGTGTAACGCATGTGCACTTGTTACCTGTTTTTGATTTTAACTCGATAGATGAAACAAAACCAGATCAGCGATACAACTGGGGCTACGATCCGCTGAACTACAATGTGCCTGAAGGATCGTTTGCCACGAATCCTTATGACGGAGTGACAAGGATAAAGGAATTTAAACAACTGGTACAAACATTTCACAAAAATGGATTGCGGGTGGTGATGGATGTGGTGTATAACCATACTGCATTGACAGAAGAGTCGAGTTTTAACCAGCTGGTACCAGGTTATTATTACCGGCAAAATGAAAAAGGTGGCTTCTCCAATGCATCTGCCTGCGGCAATGAAACAGCCAGTGAGCGGCCCATGTTCCGGAAATTCATGCTGGAGTCGATGAAGTACTGGGTGGAGGAATACCACGTGGATGGATTTCGTATCGACCTGATGGGCATTCATGATATTGAAACAATTAATCTAATATCAAGAGAGTTGCACAAAATAAAACCCGATATACTGATATATGGGGAGGGCTGGACAGCAGGTGCATCGCCATTGCCGGAAACAAAACGTGCAGTTAAAGCTAATGCTGCGCAGTTGGACAGGGTGGCGGTGTTCAGCGATGATATCCGCGATGGTATCAAAGGCAGTGTGTTCGATCATGCGGATAAAGGATTCGCAAGTGGTAAACCGGGTATGGAAGAGAGTATAAAGTTTGGTATCGTAGCCGGTACCAATCATCCGCAGGTGGATTACACCAAAGTAAATTATTCCAAAAAACCCTGGGCGGCACAACCATACCAAACCATCAGCTATGCTGAGTGCCACGATAATCATGTGCTTTGGGATAAGCTGAACATATCAGCACCGGATAATACGGATGCACAAAAAAGAAATATGCACAAACTGGCTTTGGCTGTCGTGCTTACATCGCAGGGCATTTCATTCCTGCATGCAGGAACAGAATTTTTGCGCAGTAAGAAAGGGGTGGAGAATAGTTTCGATTCACCCGACAGCATCAATGCCATTGACTGGGATTTGAAAACAACGAACAAGGATGTTTTTGATTATACAAGGGCATTAGTTAAAATGCGGAAAGAGCATCCGGCGTTCCGGATGACAACTACAGATATGCTGAAGAAGCATATTCGTCTCGGTACAGGTAGTTGTTCGATTATTTCTTACCAGCTTAATGGTTTGGCGGTGAAAGATAGCTGGAAGAGTATCTATATAGTATTCAATGGATCAAATGCCGCATGTAAAAAAGGATTGCCGGCGGGGCAATGGAGGAGTTATATAAAAAATAATACCATTACGGCTAAGCCTGATAACAATACTTATGTGGAGATTGCCGGACCAAACAGTTGCAGCATTTATTTCAAATAATGATCTAAAACAAAAGCCCACCCAAACATCGTTTGGTGTGGGCTTTTATATTGTTACAAGCTATTATTAATATCTTCTTCTGTCACGGTCATAGCCACCGCCGCCACCTTTGTAGCCGCCGCCTCCACCAGAACCGCCATATCCTCCGCCACCGCCTTTGTAGCCACCGCCGCCACCAGAGCCGCCACGGTATCCTCCACCACCGCCAGAGCCACCCTGCTTATCATCTGCCTGTTTTACCACCAGGGTTTTACGGCCAATAGCCAGGTTGTTTAACCCTTCAATGGCTTCACGGGCTTCTGCTTCCAATGGCATATCCACGAAGGCAAAGCCCTTGCTTTTACCGGTGTCCCGGTCCATAGCCACTTTTACAGAAGCTACGGTTCCAAATTTTTCAAAAAATTCTTCCAGTTCTGCATCATCCATATCATAGGGTAATCCGGCAACAAATAGTTTCATTTCAAGTGATTTACAGGCAAAAATATCTTTTTTTAGGATAGTGGTTACAAAATAATTTCCAGGATTGACAACTATGTGTAAAAGCAATTTGTAAATCAAAATAATGAAGCTATGAAAAGCACCCTTGTTCTCGCATTCGCCGGTATTCTTACCCTTTCTGCCTGCTCAAAATCCGCATTGGACGATAATTCTTCCGGAACGGCCACAATCGTAGACGCCTCTTCCGTGCCTGCGGCAGCCCGTACAGCCCTGGCTACCAATTTCAGCGGCGCCACGGCTATTGAGTGGCAACGACACAGCAGCAGCAGTTTTGAAGCACAATTCAACCATAGCAATCAGCGCCATTCTGCCGGCTTTGATGACAATGGTAATCAACGTTCACATTCTATCAATTGTACAGATGGCCCTGTGCCTGAAGTGGTGCTGAATGCTTTTCGCCAACGTTTTCCCAGCGACAGTGTGTATGAATGGAAACTCCGTAATGATGGTACATGGAAAGCCCATTTTATGCGGGGCGCCGATAAGTACGAGGCAACCTACAATACCAGCGGCACGTTATTGAAATTTGAAAAATCGAGCTAAGAATTAATACGTGAAAAACAGCAAAGGGGCTGCTTCCACAGGGAAGTGGCTCTTTTGTTTTTACGCAAATGATGTGTTCAGTGTATCTTTAAAAAAACAACGAGCATGTCAAGGCTTACCTCCATCTTATTCCTTGTTCTTCTCCATTTCTCCGCTTCAGCACAGTCAACCCAGAAACCGCCTTTGCATGGTAAAAACTGGATGGCTATAACCGGCAAACCACTGGCCGCTACAGCCGGGTCCATGATATTTCAAAAGGGAGGGAATGCAGTAGATGCGGCCTGCGCTATGCTGGCGGCCACCTGCACTATGTGGGATGTGCTGAGTTGGGGTGGTGAAACACAAGCCATCATTTATAATCCGAAAACAAAAAAAGTAATCGGCATCAATGCACTGGGGGTAGCACCCACCGGCGCTACGCCTGCATTTTTTAAAGGGAAGGGATATGATTTTCCACCGGAGTATGGACCACTGGCAGCAGTCACACCTGGCACACCTGGCGGACTTTGTTATATGCTGGCCGAATACGGTAGCATGAGCCTGAAAGATGTACTTGCACCGGCCATGCAGATGGCCGCCGGTTACCCGATAGAAGCACAAACAGCAAATAGTATTGAAAGGGGAAAGGCGAGAATAAAAGAATGGCCCTACAGTAAGAAAGTTTTCCTGACTCACGCCGGTGAAAAAAGGGAAGCACCGGAAGCGGGCGAAATTTTTGTGCAACAGGATTTGTTGCAAACACTGACGAAAATGGTGGAAGCCGAGCAGGCAGCATTGAAACAAAAGAAAAGCCGTAAGGAAGCGATCATGGCGGCATACAACCGTTTTTATAAAGGCGATATCGCAAAAGAATTTGTACGCGGATGCCAGGAACAGGGCGGACTGATAACGATGGACGATCTGGCCAAATGGAAACCCATTGAAGAGAAACCTTTGTCAGTAAATTATAAAGGCATCGATGTATATAAACTTCGGGAATGGACCCAGGGGCCATCACTACTGCAGGCATTGAACATACTGGAAAATTTTGATCTGAAATCAATGGGCTACAACACTACAAAGTACATACATACGGTGTACCAGGCCATGAGCCTTGCCTTTGCCGACAGGGATTTTTATTATGGTGATCCTTATTTCTCGGCTAATATTCCGATTAATGGATTGCTGAATAAGGAGTATGCTAAACAACGGGCAGGTTTGATAAACCCGGAAAAGAACAACCCGGATATCGGGCCCGGCGATCCATATGCATTTGAAGGAAAACAAAACCCGTTTAAGAAATTATTGCAGGAGCGGGGCTATACCTATGATACAGCAAGAAGGGAGTTTGTGCCTGCGCATGATAATTCCGGCACTGCCATAATTGATGATGCGTATATGGAGCGGCTGCTTTTAGGCACTACTACCGTTGAGGCTGCAGACAAAGATGGCTGGGTGGTATCCATCACACCAAGTGGTGGCTGGATGCCTGCCTGTATTGCCGGAAATACCGGTGTGGGTATGAGCCAGCGTATGCAGAGTTTTGTACTGGACTCTTCGCTCAATCCGTTTAATGTGGTAGCACCGGGCAAGCGACCGAGAGTTACACTTACCCCCTCGCTGGCAATGAAAGATGGTAAACCATTTATTGCATTTGGTGTGCAGGGCGGTGATACACAGGATCAGAATTTATTACAGTTCTTTTTGAATATAGTGGAATTTGGCATGACCGTACAACAGGCGACAGAAGCCGCAAATATTAATACGAACCAGTTGTGGCTTTCATTGGGCGGAACAAAACTGAGCGACCGTAAGCCAAGGCCGGGCAGTATTTTATTGCAGGATAAAACCAGCGAAGCAGTTCGCAACGATTTAAAGCGGATGGGTTATACGTTCTCATTTGATGATCGCACCAGCGGGCCCATTAATGCAATCTGGTTTGATTGGAAACATGGCAGCCTTTGGGGCGGCAGCAGTAATCATGGAGAGGATTATGGGATAGGTTGGTAGGGATTGGCAAGTGGCGAGTGGCAAGTGGGGAATGGCGAGTGGGGGCAGATTAATGCCGACGAATTTGATTTTTTAGCCATTGTCCACTTTCTGGCCAACATAATAACCTGCAGCGCCAAAGGCAACAGCCGCTACAGCCATCCACACATAAGAGGCGGAGGAAGCAATATAACCTATGGCCAGACCTACCACCACACCAATGATAGCAAATACACCGGCGGCTTTTGCTTTTGATTTGATAATTTTTCCAGTATCCTGTTTGTGCTTAAACTGCTGCAGGTGTTGCTTATGCGATTTGCGGTGATGTGAACGGGCCATAGAAAAAAATTGTAGTAAAAGATATGAACTTAAGCCAACTTCTTCTTAAAAAAATCAATCGTTCTTCCCCATGCCAGTTTAGCAGCCTCCTCATTATAACGGGTGGGCGCAGTATCATTATGAAAAGCATGGTTCACGTTTTCATACATGTATAATTCATACGTGATATTGTTTTTCTTCAATGCGTCTTCATAGGCGGCGATACCGGCATTTACTCTTTCATCAAGACTTGCATAATGCAATTGCACGGCCGCTTTTATGTTCGGTACATCTTCTGTTGCTGGCTGGCGTCCGTAGAATGCTACAGCTGCTTTCAGCGAAGGAACTTTCACCGCCAGGCTATTACTCATAGCACCGCCCCAGCAAAAACCCACGCAGCCTGTACTGCCATTGAAATCTTTACGTGTTGGGAGGTAATCAAAAAGATTGAGGAAATTTTGCAGGTTGTTCTCTGCTTTCAGTTCCTGGAATTTGGTCCGGGCTTCATCTTCATTGGACGGTGCTGCTCCAATGGCCGAAAGTGCATTTGGTGCGATAGCCAAAAACCCTTCCTTGGCCGCACGCCTCGCCACATCTTCAATATGTGCATTAAGTCCCCGGTTTTCATGTATTACAATGACACAGGGATATTTTTTCTCATCCTTTGGTCTGGCTACATAAGCCTGCATATCGCCCGGCACTCCCTTGTAAGTTATCCGCTCCGTAAACAAATCTTCCGTTCCCGTTACCTTGCCCGACGACGCATTTACTTCTATCAGCGGTAACACCGACATCGCTGCCGTCATACTGCCGGTCAGCAATACGAGCCGGCGGATAAATTCGCTGCGGGGGAGCGGTTTGTGAGTGTACTCATCATAGAGGTTGATGATTTGCTGGTTCATATAGCGGGGTTTAGGTTATTAAATTAACGATTTGACGGGAAATATGGCCTGCAACTGTCACACTAACAATCGTTACCTTTGCGCCACAAAAAAAGCAATATGAAGGAAGTATATATTATCTCGGCTGTTCGTACACCGATGGGAAGTTTTGGCGGCTCTCTGAAAGCGTTAACAGCCACCCAGTTGGGTGCAGCAGCTATCAAAGGTGCCGTAGCAAAGGCAGGTATTAAACCGGAACAGGTTCAGGATGTATTGATGGGCTGTGTTATCCAGGCCAACCTGGGACAGGCACCTGCCAGGCAGGCGGCAAAATTTGCAGGATTGCCCAACGAGGTTAACTGTACTACCGTCAATAAAGTTTGCGCCAGCGGCATGAAAGCCATTGCACAAGCAGCGCAAAGCATTATGCTGGGCGATGCAGACATCGTGGTGGCCGGTGGTATGGAAAGTATGAGCAATGTTCCTTTTTACAGCGACAGCCTGCGCTGGGGCAACAAATATGGTAATGTAAACCTGGTGGATGGCCTGGCAAAAGATGGGCTGACCGATGTATATGATGGCAAAGCCATGGGCAATGCTGCTGAACTATGCGCCAAAGATTGTGGTATCAGCCGCGAAGAACAAGATGCATTTGCAATAGAAAGCTATAAGCGCAGCCAGGCGGCATGGGAGAGTGGTAAATTCAACAATGAAGTAGTGCCGGTAGAAATACCACAACGTAAAGGCGAACCTGTTGTATTTGCAAAAGATGAAGAACCATTCAATGTAAAATTTGATAAAATACCATCACTCAGTCCGGCATTTATTAAAGACGGCACAGTAACAGCGGCCAACGCATCGACGATGAATGATGGTGCTGCCGCATTGGTATTGATGAGTAAAGAAAAAGCAGATGAGCTGGGATTAAAACCCATTGCGAAAATAAAATCCTATGCTGATGCTGAGCAGGCCCCTGAATGGTTTACCACCACACCTTCGATTGCTGTTCCAAAGGCAGTAGCTAAAGCCGGTTTAAAAATGGACGATATTGCTTATTGGGAATTGAATGAAGCATTTGCCGTAGTTGGAATTGAGAATACAAAACGCATGAAATTAGATCCGGCCAAAGTAAACGTTCACGGCGGTGCCGTATCATTAGGCCATCCTCTCGGTGCAAGCGGTGCCAGGATTATTGTAACGCTGATAAATGTATTGAAAGCCAATAATGCGAAGTATGGCGCAGCTGGTATTTGCAACGGTGGTGGCGGTGCCAGTGCGATGGTGATTGAGAATGTGTAGGGAGAGGCTAGTAGCGAGTGGCTAGTGGGTCAGTGGACTACCGACTGTTGACTGCTGACTGCGTACTGCTGACTGTAGACTGCCGACTGAAAACTAATCATGATAAAAATTACAACTATAGCGTTGATTGTTTGTGTGGCCACGCTGGTATCCTGTATGCCGGGGAAGCATTTTAAAAACTGGGATGAAAAAACCGTGAAGGAAGAATACAGCGGCGGTCATAAATGGGATGTAAAACTTACGCTTTATACCGATTCCACTTTTCGCTATGTGATCAGGGATGATATGCTCGGTATCCCTAAAGTGAGGACAGGGGCATATATAAAAACTGACAGTTCCATTGATTTATACACCTGGAAAGAGAAATATGTTTCCCGTAAGTCAACGATGCAGTCCTGCCGCCTTGACAGCAACGTGGTTAAAATGTATCCACCGTCAGCAGAACAAGGAGAGCATGCTGATTTTACTGCTGACTATTTCACCCTTCGAAAGGTTAAATAATTTTACATGTCATTAGAAATACGTCCTGCAACATCAGCCGATGCTGTATTGATAGCCGAACTCAGCCGTAAAACATTTTACGAAACCTTCGCACACCTGAACTCGAAGGAGAACATGGATAAGTTTATGAACGAACAGTTTACCACCGCTAAACTGGAAGCGGAGGTAGAGAATAAGGCCTTCTCTTTTTTTATCGCATATGCCGATGATCAGCCGGCAGGCTACCTGAAGCTGAGCGAGACGGAAGAGTCCCGTGAACTGGATGGAAAAAAAGCAATTGAGATTGCCCGCATTTATGCCGATACGGCTTTAATTGGTAAAGGGGTGGGGAAGGCGCTTATGCAAAAAGCACTGGAAACTGCTGCTGCAAAAGGCTGCGAACTTATCTGGCTGGGTGTATGGGAAGAAAATAAACGGGCCATTGAATTCTATAAAAAATGGGGTTTTGTGCAATTTGGCACACATGTTTTTTGGGTAGGTGATGACCCGCAAACGGACTGGCTGATGAAGAAGGAAATGCAACCTTAATAACCGTTTGCTTCGACTTGTGTAAATATTCCTGTAATTTAGTACCTTAAGTCAACCACATGGCAAAACACAGCCTCATTGCCTTCATCTCCTTTTTCTTTTTTACAGCCATTGCGGCGCAGCAAAAAAGGGTGATTGTTCGCATCTCCCAGGATGATGCCGAATTGCTGGGTGATTTTCAGCAGAGCATAAAGCTTAAGAAAAAGCCTTTTAAATTCCAGATCATGCTGCAGAATATAGAAGGTGTATACGTATTTGCCAGTTACCGCGATTCCGTCTACCGGTTTACAGAAGACGGTCCTATCCGTGACTTCAAGTACCTGCCCCTGTTGCAACTGCGGGAAGACGAGTACAACATGAACAAAGAACTGAACCTTTCTGAAACAGGATGGGGTTATTGGTTTTATAAATCAGAAGATCACTGGCACCCCTTTTCCCGTAAAGTAATCAAACTGGATACCAACAGTTATGTATGTACCAAATATATCAGGCAGTTTAATGATATAGCAGAGGAAAAAATGATTAAGGTCCGGGATATGAAATCGCCGCTGTACCTTTTCTTCATTGCGGTAGATACCTATGATGAAGCAGGGACACCTGTAAAAGAACTTATGCGCCGTAAAGTAAAAATTGAATGGGTGAATGAGGAATGATATCATCAACATCGCCTGTTTGGTTAATACCCGTGAAGAAAATGCCCTGCTCCGGGGTAAAGAACTTGCAAAACTTCCCTCGCTGAAAAATGCTTTCCTTATTGTTGAAGACGGGATCATTTCGGCTTTCGGCCCCATGAGCGAATACACTGCGACGGACCATGCTGAAGAAACGACAATTGATGCATCTGGCCAATTTGTAATGCCTTGCTGGTGCGATTCCCATACACATTTAGTATTTGCCGCCAGCAGGGAAGAGGAGTTTGTAGATAAACTAAACGGATTGAGCTATGCCGAAATTGCAGCCAAAGGTGGCGGGATACTTAACTCTGCCCGTAAGTTGCAGGAAGCCACTGAAGCAGAATTGTTGCGACAGGCATTGAACCGCCTTAATGAACTAATACAACTGGGCACAGGTGCCATCGAAATTAAAAGTGGTTATGGTTTATCTGTTGAGGGTGAATTGAAAATGCTGCGGGTTATAAAAAACCTTAAATCTATTTCGCCCATCCCGGTAAAAGCTACTTTCCTGGGCGCACATACTTATCCGCAGGCATTTAAAGATAATCACCAGGGCTATATTGATAGTATCATCAATGAGATGCTGCCCGTCATTGCGGCAGAAGAACTGGCAGACTATATCGATGTGTTCTGTGAAACCGGATTCTTTTCTCCTGAGGAAACCGCACAAATATGCCGCGCCGGTATGCAATATGGATTGATGCCGAAAATACATGCTAACCAGCTCAACCTTTCGGGCGGGGTGCAAACCGGCGTAAAATTGGGTGCACTGTCTGTTGACCATTTGGAAACGATGGATGAAGAAGCGATACAAGCCCTCGCTGCTTCCCGCACCATTGGAACTTTACTACCAACTGCAGCATTTTTCCTGCGTATGCCTTTTCAACCAGCAAGACAACTGATTGACGCCGGTTGTGCCATTGCACTGGCTTCAGATTTTAACCCGGGCTCCTCACCATCCGGCAATATGAACCTGGTGGTGTCCATGAGCTGTATTCAAATGAAAATGCTGCCGGAAGAAGCCATCAATGCGGCTACTATAAATGGGGCTTATGCCATGGGCCTGGAGGAGGAAGTTGGCAGCATTACAGTGGGGAAAAAAGCCAACCTGATTTTTACAAAGCCTGTTCCTTCCCTGGCCTACCTGCCGTATGCATTTGGCAGTAATATGGTGGATAAGGTGATGATTGCCGGGGAATGGGCCTGACAGTATATCTTCTTTACATACTTATAACGATACTTGCTGTAAACTACAAATTACAATTTGTAATTTCGGCCAGATGATAAGACTGCGAAAGAAAAAGCCCGGATTTTTTGAACGAATAATGACTGACAACACAAGGGTTTCTGCACATAACAGGCAGGAAGGGCTTGCTTTTCTTATCGCTCTTTTCAATGAAATAAGACCGGGTGCAGGCAAACAAAAACGAAATCCGGACAAAAATCTGAATGAGGTTACAGCACAGTTAAGGCAACACCCGCTGCTGCTGCGGAATACGCAACATGCACTGCTTTCACAATTAGCGAATACAAAACTTACTTCTGCCATCACAGAGAGTGGTATTCCCTTAGCAAGGGGTTTCTGGCAGGAGCTTGCAAACAGGCTCAAACATAAAATACTGCCACCACTGCAGGATGAAGATGATTTCCTCTATGTGCTGAACAGTGTATTTTACCGGAAAGAAGATTTTAAATGGGTGGAGAACATTGAGCGGCAGGAATGGGTACAGTTTTTTGAAGCAATTGGCTTCAGTTCCGGCATTGCAGGCAGGGATATGAAACTCGAATTGCTGCGGTCCATGAAATACCTGTCATTCCAGGTGGCACAATTAGGATTGGAAAAAGTGGTGATAGGCTACCTGAGCAAGGAAGACCAGGAAAAAATAACCCCATTCGTTAAACAAAACTACCATGTAAATGAACTGGAAACGTTGGTGATGGACAATGCCGGGGAGCAGGATTTAAAACCGGTATCTGTACAGCTCAAAAACGAAATACAGAACTGTTATGAACTGATTGAGCAGATAAGGGATGGTCATGCAGAAAAGGGCGCCAGTATACAACAAACATATATACTATTGATACTTGGCAACCGCCTGCAGCGTATGCAGCTGATCGCTGATGTGCTGGATGCGGATAAGGAATTTGATACAGGCCGCTTTGTTGATGTATTCCGTATGTTGGTTCGAAATGAAAAAAGGAAAAACTCAGTTCGTGAGTTTATGTCGCAGGGCCTTGGTTACCTGGCCTACCAGATTGCAGAGCATAAAGGAACAAAGGGGCATAAATACATAACCAGTACACGAAAAGATTTTTACCGGATGATCCGATCGGCTATGTTTGGCGGATTCATCATTTCTTTTATTGCCATTGTAAAAAACCTGATTGGTAAACTAAAGCTTGCCCCTTTCCCGTTGGGTTTTTTATTCAGTGTAAACTATAGTATTGGCTTTATTCTCATTGATGAAACGAAGTCCACGCTGGCCACCAAGCAGCCCGCATTTACTGCAAGTGCGGTTGCCAGTTCATTAGATGAAAAAAAACAGGTTGGCGAGCCGGATTTACAAAACCTGGCTGCTACCGTTGCGAAAGTATCACGCAGCCAAATCGCCTCTTTTTTCGGTAACCTGATTATCGTATTCCCGCTTACATTCCTGCTTGCATGGGGCTATCATGAATTCTTTGGGACGCCAATTGCAGCAGGAGAAGCCGCATTTAAATTATTGAAGGATCAGCACCCATGGCGAAGTCCTGCATTATTATATGCATCTTTCACAGGCTTCTTTCTGTTTGCCAGCGGTATCATTGCCGGGTATTGGCAAAATAAAATCCGCTACGGTCAAATAAAGGAACGCCTGATAAAACACCCCGCCCTGAAATTATCTTTTTCAGCAAAGCGGCTTGAGCGATGGGGTAGTTATATTGAACGAAATTTTGGTGCCCTCATTGGCAGCATTGCACTCGGCTTTTTTCTGGGCTTTTCGGGTGTTATTGGCAAGATAATCGGGATGCCATTTGACATACGCCATATTACCATTTCAGCCGGCAATACGGCTATCGGCGCTTATGGACTTGGGCTTGAGAATATTCCCCCATACTTTATGCTTGCCGTTTTCTTCGGGGTGCTGGGAATAGGCTTTATCAATTTCCTTGTCAGCTTTTCACTTGCCTTTATCGTGGCCGTTAAATCCCGCGGTATACACCTGTCACAATACCCTAAACTATTCAGGGTTATCGTTGGTTATTTTTTCCGTCATCCACGGGAATTTATATTACCGGCGAAGAAAATACCTCCGCCGGTTTATCAGTCGTTAAAGGGTAATAGCGGCACTGAAGACGAATCTTTATAATGGTGAAAACTTAAATTTCTGCCCGCCTACGGAAGCTTCATACATCAGTCCGCCCTTTGCCTGTGTAAATATCATTACACCGTCCTTATATTTCACATTAGCGGAAGCACCGGCTGTAACAGCCACGGCAGAAGCCTGTGCTGAAAACTCAACTTTATTTTCCTTAAACCGATCAAGGTCGGCCTGCGTTTCAAAAAATATGACTTCACGATAGGCCTGGCCGCCCCATTGGAAGCCGATAGTTACCTGTGTCATTTTTGCCATACCTACTAAAGTACCGCCCTGGTAAACGGCACCATTGCCTGCTGCGCCACCAATCCCGATGCCGCCTTTCCCCACATTGGGGAATATAACGTAGCCGTAAGCATTGGAAAAAAGGCTGCTCATCATGCCGTCGGCTTCAATAAATGCTGCTTTAGCGGTCGCTGCATCCTCAATTATCTTTCTGTCTTTTGCATTTTGGGCTGTTACGGTCAGGGTGAGGCTTGCTAATAAAAGAACGAAAACTGCTTTGATACTGTATTTCATATACATGGGTTTAGTGCAAAATAATAATCCGTTTTTTTTATCGATGTATTGTTTTGTTAATGTAATTATATCATTTTTTTCTTTTTGCGAAAACCGGCGGCTATGCAGCAAATGCCGGATTCTGTAGCTTTGTTATATGGAAACAACTATAATGCCAGTAACCCTTACGCCCGGAGCCATAGTGGAAATTAAGAAACTGATGCAGGCCGATGGATTTGATCCATCCCAGAAATTACGTATTGGAGTAAAAGGGGGAGGTTGCTCGGGAATGACCTATGTACTGGGCTTTGATAAGGAAACAGAGAAAGATAAACAGTTTGACATCGAAGGTATTCAATGTATCATGGATCAGTCGCATGAATTATACCTCTACGGTATGCAGGTTGACTGGCAGGATGGATTGAACAACCGCGGCTTTACCTTTAAAAATCCCAATGCCAGCAGTACCTGCGGTTGTGGCACAAGCTTCGCGGTTTAATTTATTTGATAGTATCGCCTATAAAATCCAAAAGCCTCCATATGGAGGCTTTTGTTATTCTGTTGAATATTGTGTTAAGCTTTCTTGTCGAATGACGATCTGGTGTCTCCTTTTTTTGTTTTGCCACCACCCAGGTCAACCAGGATTGGAGCAGCCACAAAGATAGAAGAGTAGGTACCGGTGATAACACCCACCAGCATGGCGAACGCAAAACCCTTGGTAGCCTCACCACCCACCAGGAACAGGATAAGGATGGTCAGGAATACTGTGAGTGAGGTCATGATGGTACGGCTCAGGGTATCGTTGATAGCGCTGTTGATAATCTGTGTTTGCGGAGCACCCGGCATATTTTTCTTGTATTCCCGGATACGGTCAAATACAATCACCGTATCGTTCATAGAGAAACCGATTACCGTCAGTACCGCCGCAATAAAGTGCTGGTCAATTTCCAGCGGAAATGGTACGATGCTGCGGGCAAATGAGAAGACGATCAGCGTTACTAATACGTCGTGCAGCAAGGCGATAACCGTACCGAGTGAATACCTCCAGTCGCGGAAACGGATCAATATGTACAGGAAGATGATTAACAGCGCAAAGATGGTCGCTTTTACGGCACCTCTTTTCAGGTCATCGGAGATAGTAGGTAATACCGTTTTAGAACTCAGTTTACCAATCTTAGTACTTCCCTGCCTGAATTTCTCTGCAGTCATATTCTGTGGCAGGTGTGTTTTCAAGCCATTGAACAATGCTGTTTCAACGATGGAGTCAGCATTCGGGGCGGTGCTTTTCTTCAGGTAGGCGGTTGTGATGTCTAACCTGGAGTTTCCACCCACTGTTTTGATAATGGTATTTTCCCCATCGAATGACTTGTTCAAATCAGTCCTTATTTTTTCCACTTCATCAGGGTTCAGGTTCTTCTCAAACTGTACGGTGTAGCTGCGTCCGCCATTGAATTCCACACCATAATCAAAACCATTGAAGAAAGAAGCCACACCCAGTCCGAGTACAACAAAAGAGATAGCATAAGCTACTTTCCTGTATTCAATGAATTTGAATTTTGCATGTTTGAATACCCTGCGGGAAACGCCGGTAAAATACTCGAGGTGTTTTTTCTTATTAGTAAACCATTCTGTAACCCAACGGCTCACCAGGATACCGCAGAATAAAGAAAGGAGGATACCGATAATCTGTGTGGTAGCAAAGCCTTTTACCGGTCCGAGGCCGAAATAGAAAAGGATAATCGCTGTAAGGAGGATAGTGATGTGACCATCCAGTACCGGCGGTAATGAACGCCTGTAACCTTCATTAATGGCCGGTATATATCCTTTACCGCGGTTCAGTTCTTCCTTAATACGTTCGTAGATGATTACGTTTGTATCCACGGCCATACCGATGGTTAATACAAGGCCTGCAATACCAGGTGCGGTTAATGTAGCACCAAGGCCAGCGAGGATACCTACTGTGAAAAGCAGGTTCAGGATTAAGGCGATATTGGCCACCCATCCGCTGGTGTTATAATATACCAGCATCAGGAGGAAGATAACGATGAAGGAAATAACAAAAGCCATGCTGCCTGAGCGGATGGCTTTGGCACCCAGGGTAGGGCCTACCTGCTGTTCCTGTACAATTTTCGCAGGGGCTGGTAATTTACCTATCTCAAGAATGTTGGCAAGGTCTTTTGCTGTTTCAGTAGTAAAGCCACCTTCAATTTGTGAGTTGCGGCTCAACACCTGGCGTGCAATAGGGGCAGAGTAGACACGTCCGTCCAGCACAATGGCAATAGGAATTTGTCCTTCCACACTTTTCTTTGTCAGTTTTGACCATTTGTTTGCGCCCTGGTCATTCATTTCAAGGGTAACAATGGCCTCACCGTTCTGGAATTGGGCACTGGCGCTGCTGATACCATCACCTTCCAGTGGTGGCACTTCGCTGCCGTTAGTTTTCAGTACATATAAGGAAACAACTTTCTGTCCTTTTTTGGTAACTGTACCATAAGCGAAAACAGCATCGCCGGGAAAATACTGGCGCAGTTGTGGTGCTTCCAGGTAGCGGCGGAAGCGGGCTGTATCTTTTATCTCAATACCAAAGAGTCCGCCACCCATCGGCTCACGCTGGAAATCTTTCAGAGTGATTTTTTTTGTATTGGCAACAGGTGGTTGCTGCTGTTTAGAAGTTTCAGGTTTCTTACCGCCAGCAGTTTCTACTGGTTTAGTACCAGTAGTCTCAACAGGGTTAGGTGTTGGTTGTGGCGAAGGAACTATTGTATCATTCAGGGTACCTTTGATATAACCGTCCAGGTCACGATCAAAACCAGCGAGCGCATTACCCAACTCTTCTAATTTATAACACTCCCAGAATTGCAGGTTCGCCGTACTTTGCAGCAGGTTTCTTACTCTTTCCCTGTCTTTCACACCAGGTAATTCAACACTGATGATTTGTTTTTGCGGATCGGGATAGATAGCTGGTTGTGCCACACCAAACTGGTCGATACGGGTAGTAAGTATGCGGCGTGTATTTTCAAATGCTTTATCAGCCTGGTCCTTCAGGTATTTTTTCACATCGGCGTCTGTCGCATCAATGCTTACACCTGAACTACCTCTTGCAAAAACAGAAGCAAGGGTTTTGTTAGGTTCCAGCTTTTTGTATTCTTCAATAAACAAGGTGATATAATCTGCATCACTGTTTGCCTTGCGGGTATTCGCATTATCAATTGCCTTCAGGAAGTTGGGACTTTTATTGTCACCCGACAGCGACTTAATCAAACCTGTCATTTCCACTTCCATGGTTACGTTCATCCCGCCCTGGAGGTCAAGACCAAGGTTCAGCTCTTCATTCTTTGCTTTTTGGTAAGATACAGCACCATTGATACCATAGGTGACGGTATTGTCTTTCGTACTATCCAACAAAGTTTTCAGTTTGTTGTTGTAGAAAGTGGTCATGGTGTCAGGCATTTCATCGAACGACTTGTAGTTCTTTGCATCCGGAAAAGCAGCATTCAATGCTTTCCGTGCCTTAGCTTCCATCTTCTTTTCATGCTGTCTTACAAACCAGGTAAAGGAGAGTTGGTACAGGGAATAAATAATCAGGAGAACTGTAAAAAATCGGACCAGGCCTTTCAGTTGCATACAATGATTGATTTACAAATTATAGCCATGCCCGCACTCCATAAGAGTCAGGATGGCTTCTTAACTTTTTTTAAAGGACGGCAAAGATAGGGGTTTACCCCTGAAACAGGAACAGGATTTCCGGCAGTTTTTTGGGCGGTTTCGGCCACTTTTTTAAGTGGCTTTCAGTAGCTTAGGCTCAAAATTATAGCTTGCCGGCCCTTTTACTCAGCATATTGACCATGACAACGCTTTTTTCCAAGAACCTGGCACAGGCACCACCGTCGGCTATTCTCCAGACCATTCTTTCGGCAGACCAGGCAGCTTTTGGCTCAGTAATAGCCGACAAAGAAAAATATCGGGTGCAAATCCTTTATACTCAAATCACCCGGAAGAAAAACGGAAAGGTCCGGTTTATGGATCACTGCTGGGGATTGGACAGTAACCAGTACTTCTATCCGGCTTCTACAGTCAAACTGCCGGTAGCAATCCTGGCCCTGCAAAAGCTCAATGAATTGAAGATAGCCGGGCTGGATATGAATAGTACTATGCTCACCAGTGAGAATGGGGACAGGCAAACCGCTGCCGAAACAGATCCTGCATCAGCCTCGGGCAAACCAAGCATCGCCCAATACATTAAAAAAATATTGCTGGTGAGCGATAATGATGCCTACAACCGGCTCTACGAATTTTTGGGGCAGGAGTATATCAACAACAGCCTGCACAAAATGGGTTATACTGGTGTACAGATTATTCACCGGCTGGATGTATCGCTCACAGAGGAACAAAACCGGCATACTAACCCTGTTCGCTTCCTGGATGAAACAGGCAAACTGCTTTATGCAAAACCTGCCGAGAAAAGTCAGCTGGTGCACGCTGTCCGGGACATACAACTCGGGCAAGGCTTTTACAGCGGTGGTGTTTTGATAAATGAGCCCTTTGATTTTTCAAAAAAGAACAGATTGCCGTTGATGGATCTGCATAAAATGGTGCGCAGTATTATGTTTCCGGAATCTGTGCCAAAGGAAGAACGGTTTAACCTCAGGGCTGAGGATTACGCATTCCTGCAAAAATATATGTCGATGCAGCCGGGGGAATCGAAAAGCCCGGTGTACAAAGAGCCGGATTACTGGCCGGCCTATGTAAAGTTTCTGTATTATGGGGCCGAAAAAGGGGAGATGGATCCGGCCATACGGATTTTTAATAAACCGGGTGATGCCTACGGGTTCATGATCGATGCTATATACTTTGCCGATTATAAAAACAATATTGAGTTTATGCTGAGTGCCGTGATCCATTGCAACAGCGATGGCATATACAATGATGATAAGTATGAATACAATTCCGTTGGACTGCCATTTATGAAAGAATTGGGCAAAGCAGTGTATGCATATGAACGAACAATAGTCAGGAAGCGAAAGCAACAAATTCCCAACAATACCTTCAACTACCGGGAATAAATAGGTTGAATGAATTATCTTCGGGCGCCTTTTTACTGCTTGCCTGCACCTTATTTCTTAACCGGAAAAATGTAAACGACCAACTCATGCAGTTATCTTCTTTTTTGCAGCGCTTTAATGAACCCGAAACATTGAAAATGGCTAAGCTGGGCCGTGAGCTCCGTGCACAGGGTATTGATGTAATTGATCTAAGCCTTGGTGAACCTGATTTTGATACACCGCAACATATCAAAGACGCCGCTGTAAAAGCTATTCACGATAACTGGAGCCATTATACACCAGTACCTGGCTTTCTCGACTTGCGTGAAGCGGTTTGCACAAAACTGAAACGGGATAACAACCTTGATTATAAACCAGAAAATATTGTCGTCTCAACCGGTGCGAAACAAAGTTTGGCTAATGCCATACTCGCATTAGTGGATGATGGAGATGAAGTAATCATCCCCACACCGTATTGGGTAACATACAGCGAACTGGTAAAAATTGCCCGGGGCAAAGTGGTGGAAATAAAAAGCAAGCCGGAAAATAAATTCAAGATCACAGCTGCCGAGCTGGAAGCGGCTATTACTCCTAAGACGAGGGTATTCCTCTTCTCATCACCCTGCAACCCGAGTGGTACAGTATACAGCAAGGAAGAACTGGCTGCATTTGCAGCAGTGTTTGCCAGGCACCCTGCGATTTATATTTTATCGGATGAGATATACGAGTATATCAATTTCATTGGCGACCACGAAAGCATAGCACAGTTTGCTGACATCAAAGACAGGGTAATTATTGTAAATGGTTTAAGCAAAGGATTTGCAATGACAGGCTGGAGGATTGGCTATATAGCGGCCAGCGCAGAAGTGGCGAAAGCCTGTGAGAAAATACAGGGCCAGTTTACCAGTGGTACCTGTTCTATTGCACAGAAGGCTGGTGTAACGGCGTTAACGACTGATCTGCGTCCATCGCAGGAAATGGCAGAAGAGTTTACCCGCAGAAGAAAAAGGGTATTGGAACTGGTGGCTGATATTCCTGGTATTATCTGTCCCGAGCCCGACGGCGCTTTCTATGTATTTCCGGATGTAAGTTATTACTATGGTAAAAGCGATGGCGAAACTACTGTGAGCAATGCTGCGGACTTTGCCATGTTTGTACTGAACAAAGCCCACGTATCCTCGGTAATGGGCGATGCCTTCGGTGAGCCGAAATGTGTACGTTTTTCCTTTGCTAACAGCATGGAAAAAATTGAAGAAGGCTGGGCCAGGATCAAAAAGGCATTGGCTACGTTGAAATAAAATAAAACTGCATTAAATAACAAAGGGTGTCAATACAATTGACACCCTTTCTGTTTATAATAAAGCAGGTTTAAATAAATCGTTTATTCCGTAGCGTGTTGCGTATGCTGTCGTGTACATTCCTGAGGATGTTCAGCGCAGGCAGGTTGCCACCTACAGAAGCTTCTATACTTTGAATAGTGGTAATATAATTTCTCCATGCATCACGGCCGGGGCCAGAAGTAGTGTATAAACCATTTTCGTTTGGCATACTTACAGCCAGTACGGTGGCATTGCTGCTCAGCCTGGCCATATCGCCATTACCCTTCGGGAAAACAATAATCACTTTCCAGATGGTGGCCGGTACCGTAACCTTACCGGCATTCACTGTGGTGAATGTACCATTCGGGCTGGTGCCGCCTGAGCCGGTAACACCCATATAGATATAGGCTTCATTATTGCCGCCTACAAGGGTGGTGCGGGTATAATTTTCCAGTTCATCCCAGGGACCCTGGTTCAGGTTGGGCGCCTGTGGAATCATGTTTGACATCAGGAAAGTTGAAGAGTTGGCCGGCACGCTGCTCGTTCTGTCGGCCGAGGGACAGTTATGGCCACGGTCGAAACCAGAACCACTGTAAGCACTTGCATCAATAAAATTGAAAGAAGGCGGAAGCGAAGCATCGTGCCTGAAATCATCCTGGCGGGGTGCACTGCCCAGATCTTCTGATTGTAAATGCCAGGCTACCCAGTTGGAACTGCCACGGCTGTTATTATAGGCTAAAGAAAAGTAACCAGTATTCCGGAAATAATTGCCGGGATACAATATATCTGTTGTTGCATTGGTCGGATTGCCCAGCAGCATGGGATCGTTGTCTGTAGTTACCACGGGTGCCACTTGTGGTGGCGGCGGGGTGGGTGGAGTGGGTGCCGGGTCAGAACCTTTTTTACAAGAGGCAAACGCAAAGGCGGCAATAGCCGGCAGTGCCAGTAATCGTTTGTTCATGCTCAATTTTGTGGGTTGAAGGTAAGAAAAGCCAGCAAATCAAAAATAAACGGGGGATAAACTCTTTGTAAACAAAAAAGTCACCTTTTCGGGGTGACTTTTTAAGAACTGGGTTGAGCGATTAAAACCCTTTCTTCTCCTGTGCTTTCTGCATCGGGTTCAATCCTGGTACAGGGGCTACATTCTGTTTTTGTTTGAAGAGCTTGAACTTGCTCGGTGGTTTAATATCACCGTAGGTATTGTTCGATTCATCTATATCAGCTGTTTCTTTATACGGATCCAGCTTTACAGATGCCACTTCTTTATCCTTCATAAATGTTTTAATCACTTTCTTTTCATTCTTGCGCCATACCTGTGCGGGGATGCGTTCTATTTCTTTAGTGCCGTCTTTATAAGTCCACTCAATAATAATTGGCATCACGAGGCCGCCCTTGTTGGAGAAAGTAATTTCATAGAGGTTTTTGCTGCCATACTTTTGTTTACCGGCTTCGTCCATTTGTTCTTGTTGTGCACGCACGAGCACGGGATATTTAGTAGTATCATACTTTTCCATATCCCTGGCGTATCTCCAGTAGAAATCACGCAGGGCAGTATCCTTATCCGTTTCAAAAACAATATTCTTATCCTGTTTATTGCGGATCTTAGACAGGTCTTCAAACTCATTCACGTTTGGCCGGGCCAGTGCACGCATCACCGTTGTATCCCTGGGCTGTGCAGGTACTGCATTTACATCAGGCACTGAATGACGGATAGTATCAATAGAAATATCGCAAGCATCGGTACCATAAAACCAACCTCTCCAGAACCAATCCAGGTCTTCACCGGTTGCATCTTCTATGGTACGGAAAAAATCTGCCGGTGTAGGTGATTTAAAAGCCCAGCGGCGGGCATATTCACGGAAGGCATTGTCAAACAATTCACGGCCTACAATCGTTTCACGCAACATATTTAAACCGGTGGCTACTTTATCATACGCATTTGCGCCGAAATTGTTGATGTTCTCACTATTAGTCATGATTGGCTCTAATTGGTCTTTCGGCAACTTCATATAATCAGTTATTGCAGAAGGCACTCCACCATCAGACGGGAATTTGTTATCCCACAACTCCTGTGTCAGGTATTGCAGGTACGAGTTCAGGCCCTCATCCATCCATGTCCACTGGCGTTCATCACTGTTTACAATCATCGGGAAAAATGTATGGCCTACTTCGTGTATGATTACCAAAATTGCTGCATTCTTATTTCCTTCAGAGTATGTACCATCCGGGTTAGCACGGCCGGGGTTGAAGGAAATCATCGGGTACTCCATACCCTGGTTACCTTCCACGCTGATAGCTACAGGGTAGGGGTAGGGAATAGAAAACTTTGAATATGTTTTCAAGGTATGTGCCACTGCTTTTGTAGAATACTTACTGTAGATAGGATAAGCTTCTTTTGCATAATAGCTCATGGCCATAGCCTTCTTACCTTCTACAACAGCAGGCATGGCATCCCATACAAAGCGGCGGCTGGATGTCCAGGCAAAGTCACGCACATTATCAGCTTTGTAAATCCATGTCTTTTTAGCAGTGCTTTTTTTCTTTGACGCAGCCAGTGCTTCATCCAGTGTTACAATCTGCAATGGCTCTTTTGCTGTCTGTGCTTTTTGCCATCTGGCCATTTGTGTGGCAGATAATGTCTGCGCATAGTTCTGGCATTCCCCGGTGGCGCCAACGATGTGATCAGCGGGAACCGTCATGGCTACTTTAAAATTGCCAAAGCAAAGGGTAAATTCACCCGTGCCGGTAAACTGGTGGTTTTGCCAGCCCTGGTCATCGCTGTAGCGGCAAAGGCGGGGATACCACTGGGTCATGGTGTAGTTGTTATTATTGTCTTCCGGGAAGTTTTCATATCCACCGCGGGCGCCGCCAAAGCGGATAAAATCACCACGGTTAGCAATTTTATAGTTCCAGTCAACTTTAAAAACAAACTTTTGTCCGGGCTTCAGCGGCATTGGCAGATCAACTTTCATCATCGTTTTATTGATGGTATAGTTGATTGGTTTACCAGCAGCATCGGTCAGTTTTACAATATTTACACCAAAGCCATTATCCGTTCTTCTTTCTTCAAAACGATCGAGTACTTTATCGGTGTACTGTGCGCCCATCGGATTTTGGGTTTGATAGTTTGCATTGTTGGTGGTGCTGTGCTGGTTTTCGTCCAGCTGCATCCAGAAAAAGCTAAGTACATCCGGCGAGTTGTTGTAATAAGTAATCGTCTCACTGCCGGTGAGTTTATTATTTGCTTCATCCAGTTCGCATTTGATATCGTAATCCACCCGTTGCTGCCAGTATTTGGTGCCGGGTGCACCGCTGGCAGTACGCTGCTCATTGGGTGTGGGCAATATAGTGCCCAGTTGTTCAAACTTGCTTCCGTGGTTGGAAGCTGCATTGTTCTGGATGTTTTGCGCCTGCGAAACCACAGTGCAAAGCAGCAACAGAGACAGTAGTTGTACGTTTTTCATGTGTTATTTTTTATGATGGAAATCTTTCTAAAAGCATTTTTAATGAAAAGCCAATTGCTATCAGTGAAAGGGCCATAACCCAATGGCGCCGGTCGAGTTTTAAATTATTTACAAACAACTCTGCCAGCAATAAAAGTGTAAGCACCACCACAATTTGCCCCGCTTCCAGCCCCACATTAAAGCCAAATAAACCCCAGGCCAGGCTTTGTCCGTCCACCATGGTGAAGCGGATATAGTTGGAAAACGCCATACCATGTATCAGGCCAAAGAAAAGGGCCAGGAAATAATTGATACGGACTGATTTTGGTGTAAAGTCCTTTTGAAAAAGGTTGCTGGCTGAAGTAATAATAATAGTACAGGGTATAAGAAACTCAACCCATTCACTGTTTAATTTAATAATATCGAGTGCGCTGAGGGCAAGTGTAAGCGAATGCCCGATGGTAAACGCAGTTACCAGTATTAGCACCTGCTTCCAGTCTTTCAGCATATAAATGGCGGCCAGTGCCACGATAAACAGCTGGTGGTCCAGGGCATTTGTGCTGATAATATGCCGCCAGCCCGGCCCAAAATAAAATCCAAAGTCCTGCATCGTATGTATAATCGTTTTCGTCTCGGTATTTGGTATACATCAGGCCGCCGCAAAGCGATAATTCTTGTTAAAAGGTATTTGCAGCGGTCGGATGGCTTCCCGGGCATCAAAATAATCCAGACTTTTGCAAAGAATAAAATATATTGTTCTAATGGCAGCATGGTTAAATAAATGGTTTAGTTTTTCAGGAATTGCAGCAATTCTTTTTTTATTGAACGGAAATATTACTCCTTCGGAAACTGAACCCTCGTTGCCGAGGGCAAGGGGGCTGCACCCTTTTCATGTAAGTGTGGTGGAGATTAACCACAATTCCCCGGAAAAGACCCTGGAGATAAGCTGCAAAATATTTACCGACGATTTTGAAAAGATACTGGGCAAGAATTACAAAACAAAGGTTGACCTCATCAACCCGCCCAGCCATGCGGCGATGGATTCGCTGGTGAAAAAATACCTGCTCAGCCATTTAAGCATACAGGTGAATGGTAAGGCCGTCCAGTTTTCCTACCTCGGCTTTGAACATGAAAACGAAGCGGTATTTGGTTACATTGAAGCAGGCAATATCCCTGCGGCATCTAAAATAGATATTACATCAAACCTTATGTACGACCTGTTTGACGACCAGATGAATATCTTTCATGTTACCGTAAACGGGAAACGAAAAAGCAGCAAACTGAACTACCCGGACAAGACGGTTTCGATGGAGTATTAATCAATACTATTTGAAGAGTTTCCTCAGTTTATTGTAATCTTCCAGTATGGCTTTTTCTGTATTGCCAGCAGCATCGTGTTCTGCAATGGGTGTGGCATATTTGGCAGCCTGGTGAATCATTTTCTGCTTATCGAAATAGCTGCGGGTTTCAAAAACCGCTGACTTATCCAGGTCAAACATTTCGCTGTCATTATTTTCTTTCATAGCCGCTGAGTCGTAATAGATAGGGCGGTTATAGCGCAGCAATTTGCTGTAGACAAAAGATAGCTGGTGGTTGAGCAGGTAATACTCTGTTACCACCTGGAAGGTTTCACCATAGTTTTTTGTACTGATTTTTTCCAGTCCGTCCAGGTTGATATAACCTGTTGCTTCACCACCTTCAGTCGTTTCATTGAGTTCCTTTGTCAGAACAGAACTCCATTTGGTAATGGAATTAATACGGTTAAAGTTGTCCCGGATCACTTTAACCTTACCGGCAACAGCCGTATCGGCCGGGTCTGCGTCCATAGAATTTTTATTGGCCGAAGTATCCGCCTGCGAAACTTTTACAGCGCCAGTATCAACTTCTTCTTTTGAATTATTGCTGCCCGAATTACAGGAAGTGGATAGCAGGGCAATTGCTGCAGCAAGAAAAAACAGCTTTTTCATGTGTGGTGGTTTTCGGTAAAATGATCTTTGTATAGAAAGTTATTCTTCTATTTCTTCCTTCAACTCTTCGCTGAGCGTTACCAGCAGCTTGTCGATACGATGCCCGTCCATATCGATAATCTCCACTTTGAAACCTTTCCATTCCAGTTTGTCACCGGGTTTGGGTATCCGTTCCAGTTCATGCAAAATGAAACCGGCCATGGTATCAAAATCATGTTCTCCTTCATTCATCCACTCCGTTTTTTCAAAACGGGTGAGGAAATCGTAAAAAGGTATCTGCGCATCAACAAGGTAAGTGCCGTCATCTCTCTTTACAATTTCGTAATCTGCCACGTCAGGTTGGGGAATATCACCAACTATAGCTTCCAGTATATCATTGAGCGTAAGCAGGCCAAGGATGCTGCCATACTCATCTACAATAAACGCAGAGTGTATTTTCGATTGTTTAAATTTTTCCAGCACCTGGTAAGGGGAATTGTTTTCCGGGATAAACAGGGCTGGTTGCATGATGTCTTTGAACAAAGTGCTGTCAGGACTTACATACAGGTCTTTGATAGAGACAACACCTTTGATATTGTCAATAGTATTATCGCAGATAGGATACGAGGAATGAGGCTCACCCAGAATCTTTTCTTTGATCTTGTCCTCGTTGTCATCCAGGTTGAACCAGATAATATCGCTGCGGTGCGTCATCAGTGAAGTGATATTGCGATCGCCGAGATGAAATACCCGCTCAATGATTTCCTGTTCGGCTTCATCAATAGTGCCCGCTTCGGTTCCTTCTGTAATCAGTGTTTTAATCTCTTCTTCTGTTACCGCATCATCGCTGCTCCGTTTAATATTAAAAATCCGGAAGAACAGGTTACTAACCTTATTCAGCAGCCAGACGAACGGGCCGGTGATGCGGGCAAACGTACGCATAGGTCCGGCCACCGCTTTTGAAATGGACTCAGAACGGAGCAGTCCAATCCGTTTGGGTATCAGTTCGCCAAATATGATTGAGAGAAACGTAACAACAATAATGATGAGGGTAGTGGAAATCGTTTCGGCATAAGGGGCGAGGAAAGAAATATTTTCAATAACCGGCTGCAAATCCTTACTGAACCGTTCGCCGGAGTACACACCCGTAATGATGGAGATTAAAGTAATACCAATCTGTACTGCAGATAGAAAAAGCTCAGGGTGGTTTGACAGTTCCAGTGCCAGTCTCGCTTTTTTATCGCCTTTCTCAGCCATATGCTCGAGGCGGGCTTTACGGGCCGACACCAGGGCAATTTCAGACATGGAAAAAATACCATTAAGCAGGATGAGAGAACACAGTATGAAAATGTCCATTCAAGAACCGGAGTTGGTTAATTATCGAAGGTAAGCATTCCAAACCGTTTATTGTAAATATGGGCGATGGTATAACCGGCAGACAGCCCGATAATGCCGCCCACCAGCACATCCAGCGGGTAATGTACACCAACATATACCTGGGCATAAATAATGATAAAAGCCCATGCGAAGAAAAGAGCCAGCCATTTTCCGGCGATATGCCTGCCGGTAAAAAAGATAAAAGCAGCCATGCCAAAGTGGTTGGCGGCATGGGAAGAGGTGAAACTGGAACTTGTTGGACAATATTCCACAATAAACCTGACCTGTTTTCCGATAACGGTATCACTGCATGGACGCATCCGCCAGATATTTTCTTTAATCATATCACTGCTGATATAATTGCAGAGAAACACAGCACAGCCGGCAAACAGAACCCACCACCAGCCTTTTTTGCCAAAATTGATAGTGGCAAATGCTATAAGAAACACATAAAGGGGCAGCCAGGTATTGGCTGTACGCATCACGGGCATCACCGCATCAAAAAATGAATTGACTGTATCATGGTTGATAAAGAAAAAAAGTTTCCGGTCAAGATTGGTGAGCCATTCCATTTTGGGAAAGATTTACGGCTGCCGTGGCAAAACCTGTGGGCGAAAGTAATACTTTAGCAGTTTTAGTAAATGATGGGAACGCAGATAACGCTGATTTTGCTGATTAAAACGGATAATTTTATAAATCAGCTTAGAACCGTTGGGTCTGCATTATTTGCGTTCCAATATATTCGCAGTTTTGAGTAAGATATTGGGAGGGCAGATAAAGCTGACTATGCTGGTTAAAACGGGTTATTTAAAAATCAGCTCAAATCCGTTACATCTGCGTCATCTGCGTTCTGGTTAATTGAAGATAATCAGCGTTCCAATCAAACAAATATGCACAGGCTTATACAATCTAAACTGGTTCGGTGGATGCTCTGGAATGGCTTCTTTTTCCTGGCATTGCTGTCTTTTCTTCGGTGGGTATTTCATAAAGCATTTGCCCCGGTTGGAGAAGCGTTTACCTGGCGGGTATTTCGTATGGGCTTCCGGTATGATGCCAGGGTGGTTTGCATATTCTTGCTGATTGTCTTACTAATTGGTTTGTTTTCTTTCTTCCGGCCATTTGAAAAGAAATGGTCGAAACGGCTATTGCTCGGCTTCACCCGCTTCTTCTGTCTGCTTATAATCCTAGTCTACACCTTCGACTTCGGGCATTTTGCGTACCTGCGCCAACGCCTCAATGCCAGTGTGCTCAGCTATGCTGAAGATGCAGGCATATCCATGGATATGATGTGGCAGAGCTACCCCGTTATTAAAATTGTACTTGGCTGGGTGGTTGCTTTTTTACTCTTATTCTTTGCCACCCGTTTTCTTTATCGTCTTAGCAGCGCACCACCAGATAATCCAACCAAACGAAACAGGGTGATTACTTACCTGGTAGCTTTTCTTGTTTTCGCTATTGCCATATTTGGCAGGGTAGGGCAGTTCCCGCTTCGCTGGAGTGATGCATACAGATTGAACAGCGATTATAAAGCCAGCCTGGCATTAAACCCTTTCCAGAGTTTTGTCAGCAGTTTGAAATTCCGCGGTGCCGGTTTTGATATTGCAAAAACCAAACAGTATTACCCGCTAATAGCAACTGAACTGCATGTACGCAATCCGGATAGTAATGTGCTTCGCTACGATCGGGTGAACCAGGTAATGGATACGGTTACCAACAAACCCAATATTGTATTGGTTATCTGCGAAAGTTTTAGTGCTTATAAAAGTTCCATGTGGGGCAATCCGCTGAATACAACACCGTATTTCAATGAGCTGTGTAAAAAAGGTATTTTCTTCCGTAATTGTTTTACACCAGCCTATGGTACGGCCCGGGGCGTATGGGCCACTATTACGGGTATACCAGATGTAACCGAACGGAAAACAGCCAGCCGTAATCCCAGCCTGGTAGATCAGCATACTATTATGAACGATGTGCAGGGCTATGAAAAATTCTATTTCCTGGGTGGCAGTGCCAGCTGGGCCAATATAAGAGGCGTACTTACCGGCAATATCATGGGATTGCATTTATATGAGCAGGAAGATTATAGTTCACCTAAAGTGGACGTCTGGGGTATTAGTGACAATAATTTATTCCTGGAGGCTAACAAAGTATTAAAGCAACAGGATAAACCTTTCTTTGCCATTATTCAAACTGCCAATAACCACCGGCCATACACCATTCCGGATGAAGACAGAAAGCAAATGAACCTGCGCTCCGTACCGGCCGACAGTCTGCGCCGCTTTGGCTTTGATGCAGAGGATCCGCAGGCGGAAATGGACGCATTCCTGTATACTGATTATACATTTAAAACATTTATCACTGCAGCAGAAAAGGAAAAATACTTTGCCAATACCATCTTTGTATTTATCGGTGATCATGGTATACGTGGCAATGCCGGTGATATATTGCCGAAGGTTTGGACAGACAGAGGGCTTACCACACAGCATGTGCCTTTACTATTTTATGCGCCGGCACTATTAAAACCGGCTGTGTATGATAAAAAAGTATCGCAACTGGATGTAATGCCGACCATCGCAGCTTTGGCCAACATGCCCGTAACCAATACCACGCTGGGCCGGAATGTATTTGCAGATACGACAACAGGCAGCAGCTTTGTGATTGATCCCGATACAAGAACGATCGGACTGGTGGGTGATAAATATTATTATGAATATAATTTAGTCAGCAAGAAAGAAGCCTTCTACTCAGTTATCAATAATAACCCGTTGGCAGCCAATGAGCCTGCCGACAGTATAAAGAGCCAGATGCGGAATACCACGAAGGCGTACTATGAAACAGCCCGCTATATGCTATTCAATAACAAAAAGAAAAAAGGCAAATAACCGCAGATTTGCACAATGCCATTAAATCCATTTCTTTGTATGAATTACCTCATCAGTGCTGCGAAAGTATAAAATATCGAAAACGATTATCTGGGTTATCAACCTCTTGCTGATATTCACAGCAATCTTTTCATTATTCAGGCTGATTACATTTTTCTGGTTCCGGCCAAAGGGCCTTTCCTTTGGGGATGCCATTCCTTCTTTCCTCATGGGTATCCGGTACGATCTGCGCTGGATAGCGTTTATTCTGTTGCCTGTTGTACTGCTGAGTTTGTGGCCGAGGTTATCGCCATTTTATTCTGCTAAGAATAAAAAATGGTGGACCTGGTACCTGGCCATCATCACCTTTATCGTATTCTTTTTCTTCGCAGCCTGGTTTGGCAGTTTTTCATATAACCGTACACCTTTGGATGCAGGGGCCATGAACTTTGTAGAAGACCCGGGTATATCCATAAAAATGATGTTCCAGACTTATCCCATGGTGTGGATGTTACTGGGCCTTGTTGCAGCCGTCATGTTTTTCCGCTGGATGTACCACCGCAGCCACTGGCAGGTTACGTCCAGGACAGATGGCATGGGAATCCCTTATGCACGGAAACATTTCATAGCGCTGGGGCTTGTGTTGTTGTTTTTTGCATGGGGCACAGTGTCATTTAAACCCTTGAAATGGGATCGATCTTTTCATTTTGGCAGCAGTTTTAAATCATACCTGGCATTAAATCCCTTTCAGCATTTCTTTACCACCTTAAAAATGCGGAAGCCGGATTATAATAAAGCAAAAGCCAAAGAAGTATATCCGGTAATGGCGGAGTGGATGCAATGGCCGGATAAAAACAGTTTTAATTTCCGCAGGGTGGTGGGGCCGAGAAGTAATTCACTGGAGAGCAAACCCAATATTGTGCTGGTTCAATGTGAATCATTCAGCATGTATAAAAGTACCATGAGCGGCAACAGGTTGAATGCGACCCCATTCTTTGATTCTATCAGCCGCAATGGTATATTCTTTGAGCGGTGCTTCACGCCCCATTTCTCTACAGCCCGTGCCCTGTTTGCCATATTATCAGGCATACCCGATGCGCAATTGTTTAAGTTTTCAAGCCGCAATCCGGAAGCAGTAAAACAGCATACGATTGTCAACAGTTTTACGGATTACGATAAGCATTATTTCCTGGGTGGCGATCCGAAATTCAGCAATTTCGATGGATTGCTTGAAAATATCAGGGGGTTACAAATGCATACCGGTCAGCGTGAGGGTATTCCTGAAGTGAATGTGTGGGGCATCAGCGATAAAGACCTCTTCCTCGAGGCAAATGATGTATTTAGACGGCAGGTAAAACCATTCTTTGCATATATACAAACCTCGGGTAACCACCGGCCATACAATAAAACGATACCGGAGAATGAAGAAGGGTTTACCAAGAAATCCATACCGGATGAAGAGTTGCAGCGTTATGGCTTTGAATCGATCGATGAGTACAATTGTTTTCGCTATTCCGATTTCTGTATAGAGAAGTTTATTGAAGCTGCATCAAAAGAAAAATATTTTAGCAATACAATATTCGTATTTGTCGGCGATCATGGATTGGCAGGCAATGCCGATGCCATGTACCCGCCGGTATGGACAGCCAACCGGCTTACAGATGAGCATGTGCCCTTGCTTTTTTATGCACCGGGTTTATTAACGCCGCAGAAAAGGAGTGAAGTGGTATCGCAGATAGATGTATTGCCTACAATTGCAGGTATGGTGCACCAGAGTTATGTAAACACCACGCTGGGCCGCGACCTGCTTGATCCGGATAAGCAAAACAGTTTTGCCTTTATCACCAATACATCGGATGTGGTGGGTATTGTAACCAATGACTTTTATTATACCCGGAATATATTCTCCAACGAAGAACAAATACAATCCATGCACCATCCGGGTGTGGGGCCGGTATATTCAGCAGAAGCGATGGATTCAATAAAGAAGAAATTATCGGCGTTTGCTACTGCTTATTTTGAAACGGCGAAGTATTTGTTAATGAATAATAAAGAGGATTGAGGTGAAACCTTGGTATAAAGGAATAATAGCTTTTACATTTCTGCTAGTTATTATTTTGCTTGGTTATTTTTCCTGGGAACAGCGAATAGATGAATTAATTGAAAACGGTAAAGAAACAACAGCGATTTTGGTAGAAGTAAAGGGAAGTAAACGTCATGCCTGTTACCAATTCTCAGACGGACTTCAATCGTATAAGGGGAAAACTAAAGTGCATACATCTTTCCTGGCAAAACACCGCATTGGAGATGCTGTAACAATCATATACTCGTCATCTAATCCAACTATTAGCAAAATAAAATATCGGTAATAGAAAACGTTATATTTTTTTTGCTAAAAGAATCAACCTCGGGGTTTTTAAAATATCATACGTGCCCAGCTGATAATCACCAAACACTTCCTGTACCTGCAATCCCTGGTAAGCCAGCATTTCTGTAAAATCACCCAATGAAAATTTAGCAACTTTCTCCGTATGTTCCAGGAGCTTGGTAAGGGAAGGATCGGTAACTGTTATTTTTTTATAAAAATGCCCTTCATCATCCCAGCGGTGAATAGTGTACGCGGTTTGCCCGATTTTTTTTATTTCATCATGTACCAGGTGGGCTTCGGCATAATGTATATTGAGGTAATCAATGACGAATAAGCCGCCTTTCTTCAGGCTTTTACCAATGGTACGTATGGCATCATCATGTTCCCGCCGTGTTCTGAAATACCCAAAGCTGGTAAAGAAGTTGAAAGCAATATCAAAATAATTGCCCCAGCATGGCAGGCGCATATCATGCACAAAAAAATCGAGGTTATCAGATTCGTGTTTTTTTGCAAGGCTGATACTGTCTTCTGAAATATCAATACCGGTTACCTGGTGGCCATAGGAAGCAAGGGTCTTGCTATGCCGGCCCTTACCACAGGCCACATCCAACATCCGGGACGGAACAGTAGGCTTAATATGTTCCAGTAATGTTTTGATAAAGGCAGCGGCTTCCTGCTCATCCCTGTCGAAATACAGTTTATGGTAGAAAGGCGAATTGAACCAGTTTTTGTACCAGCTTTTCTCAGGCATGCGACAAAAATAAGCCGTAACGGTGATTGTCCGATGGACTGCTTTACGAGAATGTTGAATACTGTATTTTTGCGGCCGTAATAAATAATAACAGCGTGGCACTAATTAAAAGTATATCGGGCATCAGGGGCACTATCGGCGGGCAACCGGGCGATAACCTGACACCGGTGGATGTGGTGAAGTTTACAGCAGCATTTGGTACAATCGTTTCGGAAGGAAAGAAAAAAACAAAAATCGTGATTGGCCGCGATGGCCGTATCAGTGGTGCCATGGTACAGGGACTGGTGATCAATACACTGGTGGGACTTGGTATTGATGTGATTGACCTGGGCCTGTCCACAACACCCACGGTGGAAGTGGCCGTTAAAATGGCAGGGGCAGATGGGGGGATTATATTGACAGCCAGTCATAACCCTAAAGAATGGAATGCTCTGAAACTATTAAATAACGAAGGGGAATTTATATCGGCTGAAACAGGCGCTAAAGTGCTGGAACTCGCCGCCAACGAAGAATTTTCTTTTGCATCAGTGGAAGAACTGGGTAAAGTGACGGTAGATGAGAGTTATATGCAAAAGCATATTGACGCCATTGTGAAATATCCGCTGGTGAATACCCGCCTGATTAAAAAGCAGGATTTCAAAGTAGTAGTGGATGCAGTAAACTCAACAGGAGCCATATTTGTTCCGGCATTATTGCATGCCCTGGGCATTAATGAGGTAATCGTGCTGAATGAAGAAGTAAACGGAAAATTTGCACACAACCCGGAACCATTGCCAGAACACCTGGCCCAGCTAAGCGCAGAAGTTGTAAAACAACAGGCGCACCTTGGAATCGCTGTCGATCCGGATGTGGATCGGCTTTGCTTTGTATGTGAAGATGGTAGTATGTTTGGTGAAGAGTATACCCTGGTGGCTGTTGCCGATTATATCCTTGGAAAAATAAAGGGCAATACGGTGAGCAATATGAGCAGCACAAAGGCACTGAAGGAAATTACATTAAAGCATGGCGGCGAGTATTTTCCATCAGCAGTAGGAGAGGTGAATGTGGTAAAGAAAATGAAAGAAGTGAATGCTGTAATTGGCGGCGAGGGTAATGGCGGTATTATTGTTCCTGATTTTCATTACGGCCGCGACGCACTGATTGGTATTGGTTTATTCTTGAGCCATTTGGCCTCGCATAAAAAAGGCATTAAGTCATTCCGCAATACATATCCCGATTATTTTATTTCCAAGAATAAAATTGATCTGGAGAGAGGAACAGATGTAAAAGCCATCTTTGAAAAAATAAAGAAGAAATACGGCAAGCAGCCGGTGAATACAGAGGACGGGCTGAAAATAGAATTTGATAATGACTGGGTGCACCTCCGCACATCTAACACAGAACCCATCATCCGTATTTATGCAGAAAGTGATTTTGAAACCAAGGCAAATAATATTGCCATGCAACTGATGCGGGATATAAAGGAGTTCGCATAAGATTTTTTGAACCACGGTGTCAGAGAGGCACAGCGAAGCACAGTGTTCTCTCCGTGAAACTCAGTGTCTCTCTGTCTCTGTGGTTCGGCTTATTTAGCTTCGTAAACCTTTTCCCCGCCCAAATAGGTTTTCAGCACTTTGATATTGAGTAAATCTTTTTCTTCTGCTTTCATTATATCCATATCCAGGATAATAAAATCAGCCAGCTTGCCTTTTTCCAGGCTGCCCTTTTCTGCTTCTTCAAAATTTGCTTTAGCGGCCCAGATAGTCATGCCCCGAAGCGCTTGTTCCCTCGTTAATGCATTCTCGGTTTGGTAACCACTTTCCGGCCAGCCTTTTCCATCTTTACGGATAACGGCAGCAAAAAATGTTTTGAACGTGGAAATATCTTCCACCGGGAAATCAGTTCCCAATGGCAGCCAGCCATTTTGTTTTAATAACTGCTGGTAAGCATAAGCGCCTTTCACCCGTTCTGTACCCAAGCGTTCGCCGGCCCAGTACATATCGCTTGTAGCATGGGTTGGTTGTACAGATGGAATTATTGAATTGACGCCAAATAAATTAAAATCATTTTGATTCACTACTTGTGCATGTTCAATCCGCCAGCGCAAATCATTCTTTCCTTTCAGGTATTTAGCATAAATATTTAATATCGTACGGTTACCGCTATCACCAATCGCATGGGTACACATCTGCCATTTGTTTGTTGCCATCCAGTTGGCCACAGAGTCAAAATGCTCAGGCTTACTGAGCAAAAAACCATGATGGCCTGGCTTATCGCTGTAGGGTTCCAGCAAACAAGCGCCGCGTGAACCCAATGCACCATCACCATATACTTTAAAGCTCCGCACATGTAAGCGGTCGGTTTTAATCATCCCGGTTTTTGCAGCAAAATCATAGTTGGCTTTTTCATCGCTGAGCATTACATACAGCCGCATTTTCAGATCGCCGCTGTCCTGGAATTTTCTGATCGATTCTACTGTTTGATAACCAAGGCCACAATCATCAATAGTCGTAAGTCCAACGGCAAAACAATTCTGTTGTGCCAGCAATAAGCCTTTCTTTAACTGCTCTTCTGTAGCAGCAGGTATTTTAGCTGTTACAAGATCAATCGCATTATCGATCAGTACACCGGTCAGGGTGCCCTCCATTTCTTCGATTTCCCCTCCGGTTAGTGTATCGCCCGGTTTTAATCCCGCTATCTCTATGGCCTTTTTATTAGCAATGGCAGCGTGGCCATCTATACGGGTAAGCAGAACCGGGTTATCGGGAAAATGAATATCCAGTGAATCGCTGGTGGGAAATTCTTTCACATCCCAGTCATTCTGATCCCATCCGCGGCCAGTTATCCATTCGCCGGGTTTGATGCTGTCTGCTTTCGCAAAAGCGATAGTTCTTTCAACACATGCTGACCAGCTTTGCGTGCCTACCAGGTTTACAGCACGCAGGCTCTGTGCATAGCCCACAAAATGTGCATGTGCATCAATAAAACCAGGATAGATAAACTTGCCCTGTGCGTCTGTTTTTTCTTTCGCTTCGTAGTTTGCTTCAAGATCGGCCAGTTTACCGGTTGCCAGTATTTTCCCATCTTTGATCACCATGGCATCTGCGGTGGTAAAAGCAGAATCAACCGTGTAAATTATGGCGTTGTGAATGAGCAAATCGGCCTGTGGTTTGTTCGTGCAGGAAAAAAGCAGGCTACCGAACAGTGAAACAAGGAGCAGGTTTTTTTTCATAGATTGAAAATACACTAATTATTAAATGTATCTTTCAGTTTAACCAAAAACCATTTAAACATGAAAGTTTTGAATCTTACAACACTGGCATTGGCAGTAAGCCTCTTATGTACATCCTGCGGCGGCAGTGATAAAAAGAACGATGAAAAACCTGCAGCAGGCACGGAAACAGAAAAGAAAGATGAACCGGCAGGTGCTGCAACAAAGCTTGAAGGAAGCTGGGAAATAAAAAGGGCAGAGGGCATGATGGCCGAGGAAAATGTTGGCACGGTGTATACTTTTTCCGGCAATAAATTGAGTTTTGGCAAAGGCGGCTATACCAATCCCGGTAAAACAGAAGTAACAGACAGCACATTCAGTTTCCAGGCCGATGGCAACGAACTGAAATTTAATTACATCTATAAATTCAACGGAGATACACTGGTTGTGAAAATGGAGAAAGGCAGCCAGGTGTTTCATATGGTAAAAAAATAAGCCTGCAGAAAGGCTTGCGGTCATATATACAATCCACCACTATGCGAAAAGGCTGTTTTGTCGTTTTACTTTTTTGTTGTACCCAGTATGTGAATGCACAGGTATTTGGTGGCACACCCCCCTCGCAGCAATGGAAGCAAATTAATACAGATACAGCCCGTATCATATTTGCACCGGGCATGGATTCGCAGGCCAGCAGGGTGGCCGCTGTGGTACATTATATGGCCGGGCAGCAACCTGTGTCGTTAGGCAATCAGCTGAAGAAAATTAATATCGTACTGCAAAGCCAGACGGTAGTACCCAATGGCTATGTAGGCCTTGGGCCCTATCGCAGCGAATTTTTTATGACGCCGGATCCCAACAACTTCGGGCAGGGCAGCATCAGCTGGGCAGATCAACTGGCCACACATGAATACAGGCATGTGCAGCAGTTCAATAATTTCAATAACGGGCTGAGCCGGGTCGTCAAAATATTGTTTGGCGAGGAGGGGTATGCCTTAGCGATTAATGCTTCTGTGCCTAACTGGTTTTATGAGGGTGATGCAGTTTACAGTGAAACCATATTAAGCAAGCAGGGCCGGGGAAGGTTACCGCAATTCCTGAATGCCTATCCCGCATTGTGGCAGGCTGGTAAAAGCTATTCCTGGATGAAGCTGCGCAATGGCTCTTATAAAGACTATGTGCCCAATCATTATTATCTCGGCTATGTACTGGTGAATCATGGCTATGAAAAATATGGTGCTGACTTCTGGCAGAAAGTAACAAAAGATGCGAGTGCCTTCAAAGGATTGTTTTACCCGTTTCAAGCTGCCGTGAAGAAACATGCGGGAGTAGCGTATAAAACATTTGTGGATGATGCGTTTGACTCGTACAAAAGGCTGGTTAGCGATGTGCAACCGGCTGTAGCGCAACAAAAGCCTGATCAGGGTGCTGCTCCCATCACTATTTCAAAAGCGACCAGGGGTTATGTTACCAGTTATTATTTTCCGTATGCTGCAGGCAGCGATTCGTTATTGTACCTGAAAACAAGCTTCCGTCACCGGCCGGCATTTTATATTAAGGATAAAAACGGGGAACATAAACTGCGGATAAAAGATATTGCCCTAGATGAGCAATACAGCTACCGCAATGGTAAAATTGTATATGCAGCTTATGAGAATGATGCCCGTTGGGGCTGGCGGGATTACAGCGTTGTCAAAGTACTGGATGTGGCTACTAACGAACAAAAGACCATTACATCCAAATCAAAATACTTTACACCAGATATATCCGCCGATGGCAAACAGGTGGTGGCCGTACAAAACAGCCCGGATGGTAAAAGTGAATTGCATATATTGGATGCGGCCGATGGTAAACTGGTGAAAGCGATTACTGCTACAGAAATAAAAACGTTCAGCGACCCGAAGTTTATTAATGAAAACGAATTAGTGACAGCCGTGCGGCTGCATGACGGGCAGATGGCACTTGCGGCCGCAGAAATAAGTACAGGCAATCTCAAACGCCTTACACCGCCCTCATTCAATGTGGTGGGTTATCCCAGTGTAAACAAGGGTATCATTTATTTCACTGCGTCATACCAGGGCAATGATGATGTGTTTGCATTAAAAGAAGGGGCAATTTATAAAATCAGCAACGGGCCATTGGGTAATTATTTTGTAAATGCGGGTGATGGAAAGTTAACCTGGTCTGCGTTTACCAGCGGGGGGTATCAATTAATGCAAGTAGCAGAAAAGGATATTGTATGGCAGCCGCTGGAAGCATCGGCGACTGAAAAGATAATCAGTAAACTGCCGGTAGCTAATGAAAACACACCAGGCGATATCCTATTGTCCGCCGTGCAGCCCCGTTCCTTTGCAATAACGGATTATAAAAAAAGTACAAAGCTTTTCAACTTTCATAGCTGGCGTCCGTATTATGAAGACCCGTTCTTTTACTTCTCGTTGTATAGTCAGAATGTGCTGAACACACTGGAATCATCCGTGTATTATGTATACAATGAAAATGAGAAAGTAAGCGCAGTGGGTGCCGATGCGGTGTTTGGCGGCAGTTTTCCCTATATCACCGTGGGGTCGGAGTATACATTCAACCGTAAAGGTTTAACGGGGAATAACACCCGCTACTGGAACCAGTTAGACAGCCGCATTGGTTTGAACATTCCGCTCAATACGGTAAAAGGCAGGACATACCGCAACTTTAATATCAGCAGTTTCTTTGTACTGCGCAATGAATTTAATAAAGGACTGTATAAGGATTCATTAGGCACTTCCACGTTTAGTTATATGTCGCATGCTATATCCTGGAACCAGCAGACAGAACGGGCTGTACAGCAACTGCAGCCAAAATGGGGTTATTCCCTTTCCGCTGCTTACCGCCATGCTCTTACACTCTTTGACGCCAACCAGTTTTATGCCGGTGCTGCCATTTATGTCCCAAGCCTTTTCCCAACGCATGGCATAACATTTACCGGTGCCTTTCAGCAACGGGATACCATGCGGGCCGTATTCAGCAGCCGTATTGCCAATGCAAGGGGCTTTGCAGATTATTACCGCACGAATGCCGGTTCAAGAATGTTTCGTTTATCGGCTAACTACCAGTTGCCTTTGTTTATTCCTGACTGGGGCTTTGGTAATATACTGTACATACACCGCCTGCGTGCCAACCTGTTTTACGATTACCAGCGCCTGTTCTTTAATAATAAGGTCAACACCATTGACCTGCGCAGTACCGGTGCAGAATTGTATGTGGACACAAGGTGGTGGAACCAGCACCCGCTTACATTTGGCCTGCGTATCAGCCGCCTGCTTGACAGGGATATTATCGGTGGCAATGCAAAGGGCAGTATGTTTTACGAATTTATTTTACCGGTAAGTATTATACCAAGATAAGGCCAGGCAATTACGTACCAGCTAAAGCTAAAATCAAAAGGCCCCAACTAAGTTGGAGCCTTTCTTATATAAACAGTTAATATTGTTTACAAATTATTTCGACACCTGGAATTTCCCTGACTCAACAATCTTACCGGAAGCATCAACCAGTTGATAGATATACATACCACGGGTATAATCATTCAGGTTGATAGTAAGCTTGGAAGGCATATTACTCACCTCACTCATCTTTTTTCCCAGCAGGCCACTGAATACACGAAGTGTCAAACCACGCTGATAGCCATCTCTTATTTCGAAGGTGATGTAGGTTGTTGCCGGGTTGGGATAAGTATTTACAATCCTTGATACGGGATCATGTCCGCCAAGATGCTTGTCGGATGCCTGCGAGGATACCTGTACGGTAATCAGCAGAATAAAGGATAGTATGGGTAGAATTCGTCTCAACGAAACAAATTTACTTTTATTATCCGAAAAGTAGGCCAAAAATTTTTAACCGGCAACGTAAATTTACGATCTGGCCAAAAAAATTGTAAATCAGTGATTTGAAAGGGCAAAACCAGCCTGCTTTAACTAAAGTTTAAGCCAGTTGGGACAGGATGCTTTTGATCTGGTCAAAATCGGGTACCAGGCCTGCGTTTTCCAATACTTCAGCATAGCGCACGGTTCCTTGTTTGTCAATGACAAATGCAGAACGTTTGGACACCCCTTTCATATTGTAGCCAAACTGCTCGTAGATGGTATCGTAAGCCCGGGAAACATCTTTATTGAAATCGCTCAGCAGGGTAAAATTGAGGTTTTGATCCTGTTTAAACTTGTCGAGGGTATGCAGTGCATCCACGGAAATGCCAAATACTTTTGCATTAACGTCGTTGTACCAGGCCAGGTTGTCCCGCACACCACAGAGCTCGGTAGTACACACACTGGTAAAAGCCAGCGGGAAGAAAAGCAACAGAACGTTGCCGTCACGCTGTTCAGAAAGCGTTACTTGTTGCTTGTCACTGTCGTAAAGTGTAAAATCCGGGGCTGTTTGTCCAATTTCTATCGGCATAAGTTTATAGTATGATTGTGAACAAAGAAACAATAAAAAAGGGTAAAGGTTGTGTTACATACCGGCCATTTTTTGCCATGAATATCACGAACCGGCCCGACGGCCTTTTAAACGACAATTAACTACAAATGATTGACATCCGGTAAATGTTCGCCACGGTTTACACAGATGTACAAGGATTAGGTTTCTCCGAAGCATATTTATACTTATACTTATATATCAGAACCTGTGTGAAGCTTAGCTGAATTCAATTGCCGAAGGCAACCTCAATTTGTGTTATTCGTGCTGTTCTTGGCTAACCTGCTACTGTATTTTTTCTGTAGCTTTTTGTATCACCGCGGCCGCCAGTTCACCCAGGTTGGTCAGCGGCTTGCTTATTTCAAAACGGTGTATTATTTTATTACCTTTTTTGATGTTGGCTTTGACGGTGATCGTACCCGCCTTCACGGTGTAGCGTCCCGTGAGTGAATAGGCATCGGCTTCATTAGTTGAAATAACATAGATGAGATTGCCACCGGTATTGCGGGATGAGATGTCATTTAATTGCTGGTTCAGCAGTTTACTGAACTCCAAATCATCGTCTGCAACAGCCTCGCTGCTGTTTTGAAAATTGCTGAAGGTGAAAACCGGTTTTTCTTTCGGCAGAATAATCTTGCCGCGGACTTCAGCATCCACCACACCAATATTAAAGTTGGTATTACTTACAATCTGCGGCTCCTGCCGGGCCCCGCTTTCTTTAGAAAGCTGAGTGACTGTTTTCTCTGCAGCATTGAGCCAGCGGCTCAGGTTTAAAAACTTTTCATCTTCCAGTACATCCCGTTGTTCTTTCATTACTTTAAGCAATGCATGGGTGAGCAGGCCTTGCGTATAGCGCCCCATTTCATAAGCGCTTTGATTGCTGGCCGAAGCAGACAGAATGAAGAGTCCGGATTTTTCATTGAGTTTATCAATGGCTTTAATTATTTGCTCCTTATCGTCATTTCTTGCCGCAAGATAACCTTGTCCACTGCTGCCCAGGCGCACAAAATCTTTGATGGCCTGTCCGCTGTTGCAGGCATCAAAAATCAAAACTCTTTTTTGTGCCTTAATGTTTTCAGGCTTCATCCAATCGGCCAGTTCAGTGGTGCTGATACCGACAGATGCCACATCGGCTGTAGCCGAGGTTTTGGATGCATCGGCAGTCAGAAAATAAAACTGTTTACGTTCTCCCTCCATAACACCATGTCCGGCAAAGAAAATAAGCAGGATATCATTGGCGGAAGCTTTCCTGCCAATCTCCTCAAATGCTTTTTTAATGTTGGCTTTCTCTGGCAGCAGACCAGCTTTTTCGGTGGAATTGAAGTTGTACACAAAAACCCGGTTGCTGGTATCTGTATTCAACAGCTTTTTTGAAGCTGCACTTATGGCTGCCCCAATATCCACAGCATCTTTAGCTGCATATTTCAGATCGAGATCATCGCCTTTGTAATCGCTGACGCCAACAATAACGGCAAACAAACGGGGCGGGGCAGAAGACACTTTGGCACTGTCCTCGTCCACGATCAGGCTCCTTGAAGTAATGTCATTGTTTTGGGTCAAGGCCCGAACCGTTACTTTATTATTATATCCACTGGCAAAATAAGGCTCCAGTTCTTTTTTATTTACCACCAGTTCATACAGGCTGTCAGTGCGTTTTAATTCGGCCGGACGATATCGCCTGGCTTCAATACCGTTTACTTGCAGTATGATATCGCCGAGCCCCCCTTTACGGGCTGTAATCTGAAACTGGTATAGATCAGCTTGTCCCTCTTTGCTTTGCACCAGTGGTGTAAGCCCGCATATATTGAGATCTTTGATAGTACTGGCCGTAAGCGAATCGCCACGGTTTATACGTTCGGCCAGGTTAGGTACCCACAGCTTATCTTTTACCTGTTCCAGTTCGATAATCTCCTTACCGCAGGTGAAGTATAATAATTTACGGGCCGCTTCTGTGCCGTCAAACCGGCCAGCATCATCAATGGTAAGCCAGTCATTTTGGTTAATAAATAAAGTACGGTAAAGACGTTTGCCTGTTTGCAGGTTGTAGCGGTGCAGCGAGTTTTCAGAAACAATCAGGATACTATTGCCGTCTTCAGCGAAGGTATAACTCGTAACCGCTTCTGATTGCTCTCCAAATCTTGCCAGTGCTTCACCGGTTACCGCATCATGGCTGATCAGGTAGCCGAGTTTTTCACCAATGGTTACAAAATACTTGCCGTTGGGCGAATAAGCTGCATCACCCAGTGTTTCCGGGTAGTGGTTAGTCAATAAAAATGCTACCGAATCTTTTGCATAATCCAGGACAACGGTTTGGCCATTTTGTACAGGGGCAATTATTTTATCACCTGAAGGGTTAAAATGAATATTGAGAAAAGACTCCTCATCTGATTTTGCTGCATCATCGTTCCAGTATTGCTGTATTGTTTTACGGCCGCTGGCAATATCCCAGGCAAGAATCAGGCTGTCGGTAGCCGCGCAGATTTTCGTTTCGTCGCTGCTGAGATCGATATATTTAATGGCATGATTGGGAATGAGCGGGCCTGTAAGGGTCCGTACCAGTTTGCCGGTAACACCATCCCTTATTTCAATATGGCAGTTATTGGTGAAAAAAAGATATTTACCGTCTTTTGTATAAACCATCGCATTGCCATACCTCCCTTTCTCAGGCATTTTGTTTTCAGCCAGCAGTTTGCCCGTTGCAGCATCCCGTATATCAAGTGATCGCTTAAACGCTTCCCATGAAGCAAAGGTTTTGCCTGCGGGGCTATATACATAGTTATACAGTCTGAAACTGGTATCAGCAATAGTGAATAGTTTTTTTCCGGTGGCAGCATCCCAGCCATTAAGGGAGAAGTTGCTGTTTATTTTTCCAAGCAGCCATTCCCCGCCCGGAGAGACAACTATATCCTCTATTCGTCCGGCGGTATCATAAAAGTAGTTCAGCACTTTACCGGTTTTGCCATCGGCTATACGTACCTCGCCGGTAATACTGGTGAGGGCTATTTTATCTTTTTTGACGGTGGCACTTACTTCCTGCATACTGGCGGCTTCGCCGGTGAGATAGGAGGAAAGGGTAAATCCCGGGTAATTAATAATAATCGTATACTGGTTGAATGTGCTGATAGTAAAGGTCTTTCCATCCGGGCTAATCTTCAGGTTGCTGGTACGGCCGTATTGTGTTTCATAAAAACCGGAATTACGGAGTGTATCACCAATATTGTAGACCGTGAAATAGGCTTTACTGTCGAGCGCAATCAGTTCTTTCTTGCCCGGTACAACAGTAATGGCCGTGATATTCGCCGGGTTCTTACCCATCCGGTATTTATAGCGAAAATCGTAGGTGGTTAACTGGTATAAATATTCACTTTCGGCCAGATATAAATATTGATCATCATCCGAGAAATAGCATCGTTTGACATCAGGTTCAAAAGAGGTATAATTGGTGTCCAGCACCGTCTTCGACGGGAGATCAACCAGAAAGCGTTCCTGCTGGGTGGCAATAAAGACCTTCTTGCTGAGCGGGGATGTTTTGATGGCGACTTCTTTGGAAAACAAGCAATGCCTGGATAGAACTTTATTCCCTGAAGCGATATCCCAAATAGTAAAGCCGGACTTTCCATTGCCTTCACCACCACCTTTTGCATACCCCACCAGGTAGCGGCCATCTTTGGTTACTTCCAGCAGGTCGTACACCATGCCTTCGCATTCAATAATTCTGTCCTTTTTACGGTTAGCAATATCCCAGAATTGAATCTGGTCTTTTGCTATCCGTGTCATAATAAGATAGCGGCTGTCGGCCGAAAAACAAGTGGCTTCGCTAACGATCGAATCCACCATACTTACCAGTTCACCGGTATTCGCATCCCATAAGTGGTTGAAGTAGGCATGCGTTAAAATATATTTTCCATTGGGACTAAAGTTGGCATCTGAAACTGGTACAAAATGTCCCTTTAATGCATAAATTAATTTACCTGATTTTATTTCCCACATTCTTACTGTTCTGTCTTCAAAACCGTTGGAAGCCGTGAGTAAATAGCGGCTGTCGGGGCTGTAATTGATGGTTGTAACACCGTCTGTATGCCCTTCAGGCAAAACCAGTCTCGGTACCTGTGCAAGGCCGGTCAGGGAATATGCAAGAAATAATATAAATAGGAAGTGCTGCCTCAAAACCTGTTTGTTCAATAGTGGCTTAAAAGTAAAATAAAAACATTTCTGCCGAATACCCTGCAAACGGTATGATGTATCTGCATGGGATATTTAACTTTATAGCAAAGATTGGGTATGATCAGAAAAGGTTGTTTGTTCTTCCTGGTGTTATTGCTTACGGCATGCTTGCAGGCGCAGGAAAGGCGGGCATTGCTGATTGGTATCAACCAATACAAAGCGCCGAAGGGGTATAAATCGCCGATGCCTACGGCCTTATTCCGTTTTTTCAACCTGGAAGGCCCGGTGAATGATGTACGGGCCTTTCGTACGGTATTGCTTTCTAAATTTCATTTCCCGGATAAACAGATCGATACGCTGATAAATACAGCCGCAACCAGGGATGCCATACTGCGGCAGATGAATGCATTGCTGGAAAAAAGTGACAGTGGCGACTACGCCCTGATCTTTTATGCAGGCCATGGTAGCCAGGTGATCAATACACTTTCTAAAGAACCGGACCATAAAGATGAATCTATTGTTCCGGCTGATGCCTATAAGCCTGGTGTACCGGATATACGGGATAAAGAGCTGTCGGCCATATTCAATAAATTTATTGACAAAGGGGTGAAGTTAACAGTGATCATGGATTGCTGCCACAGCGGCTCTTTGTCCCGCGGGCCATTTGATGAAACAAAGAGCCGTTTCATGCCCGATGCGGGTTATGATGCAAAAGATGCATCGAACCCGGTGCCACCCGAAACAAGAGCCGATGGATCATTTCTATTACTTGCGGCCTCGCAGGATAATGAACCGGCCAAAGAAAAACCGGTAAGTAAGAATTTTGTGCTCGGTGGTTTTACACAGGCATTGATGAAGGCATTGGAACAGCAGTCTGTAAATGCATCGGCCCTTTCCTTATTTACCAGTGTGCGGGCAATTGTGCGCAGCAACGGATTGCGCCAGGGAATATGCAAGAAATAATATAAATAGGAAGTGCTGCCTCAAAACCTGTTTGTTCAATAGTGGCTTAAAAGTAAAATAAAAACATTTCTGCCGAATACCCTGCAAACGGTATGATGTATCTGCATGGGATATTTAACTTTATAGCAAAGATTGGGTATGATCAGAAAAGGTTGTTTGTTCTTCCTGGTGTTATTGCTTACGGCATGCTTGCAGGCGCAGGAAAGGCGGGCATTGCTGATTGGTATCAACCAATACAAAGCGCCGAAGGGGTATAAATCGCCGATGCCTACGGCCTTATTCCGTTTTTTCAACCTGGAAGGCCCGGTGAATGATGTACGGGCCTTTCGTACGGTATTGCTTTCTAAATTTCATTTCCCGGATAAACAGATCGATACGCTGATAAATACAGCCGCAACCAGGGATGCCATACTGCGGCAGATGAATGCATTGCTGGAAAAAAGTGACAGTGGCGACTACGCCCTGATCTTTTATGCAGGCCATGGTAGCCAGGTGATCAATACACTTTCTAAAGAACCGGACCATAAAGATGAATCTATTGTTCCGGCTGATGCCTATAAGCCTGGTGTACCGGATATACGGGATAAAGAGCTGTCGGCCATATTCAATAAATTTATTGACAAAGGGGTGAAGTTAACAGTGATCATGGATTGCTGCCACAGCGGCTCTTTGTCCCGCGGGCCATTTGATGAAACAAAGAGCCGTTTCATGCCCGATGCGGGTTATGATGCAAAAGATGCATCGAACCCGGTGCCACCCGAAACAAGAGCCGATGGATCATTTCTATTACTTGCGGCCTCGCAGGATAATGAACCGGCCAAAGAAAAACCGGTAAGTAAGAATTTTGTGCTCGGTGGTTTTACACAGGCATTGATGAAGGCATTGGAACAGCAGTCTGTAAATGCATCGGCCCTTTCCTTATTTACCAGTGTGCGGGCAATTGTGCGCAGCAACGGATTGCGCCAGGAACCAGTAATAGCCGGCAGCGACGAACGTATTCAGCAAACCTTATTCGGATTTGAAAAGGGTGCATTGCCGGAAAAAGTATTAGTAGCTGTTACAGGCAGTGAAGGAAAGCAGGTATCGCTGCAGGGTGGTTTTGCCATTGGGTTGTATGAGGAAAATGAGCTGGCAAAGATTGTGAACGGGGACACAGTGGCTTTATTGCGGATTGATACAGTAATGGGTGTCAATAAATCGCTGGCAACAGTCATTAAAGGCGATGCAACTAAACTGGCACCCGGGGAAATGCTGGAAATAACCAATTGGGTATCTTCAAAAATGCCGTTGCTGAAAGTATATATTCCCACTGGCAGCATGAGTTATGCGCAGGTGTCCAGGCTGGCATCCGTAAACAATGAAATACGGCAATCCACCAAAGTGAAATGGGTGAATGATTTAAGTAAAGCCGATCCGTATACGAGTATATTTTATGATGGGACAAAATACCGGGTAAATACAGATGGAAAAGAACTGCCTGCGCCAAAAACAATAACCGCTGTTTCATTGATGCAGTATGGCAAAGCAGATTCCAGTTTTTATTTTGAAATACCGCCTACGGCTTCCATTAGCCAGGCCTATAGAAACATGATGCTGACCAATAAAAACATGCAAGTGGTAACGAATGCAACCGAAGCGCATTACATGCTGTTTGGTTCTGTGGATGATGCAGGTAACCCGGTGTATGGCCTTCGGCGCATGCAGGCATCGGCATCGGATAGTATGGGAAGTATGCCTTTGCAAACAAGAACCTTCCCGTTGGTTACAGATGATAAAAACAACGTGCAGCAGGTGGCCGACAGTTTGTATGAAATGTCAATGCGTTTATCGAAAATCAGGGGCTGGTTGCAATTGGCACCGCCGGCGAATATCACTACCCGGTTTCCTTTTCACATTGAAGTGGAAAACAGGACGACCGGGCAACGGCTTGCTGCTCCTGAGGTGAAGATAGGGGATAGGGTGGCTTTTCACCTGGTGCTGGACAGTACCTACGATGGGGAACGGTTGTTCAGGAAATTTGTGTACCTGTTTTTAGTGGATAAGGATGGCAAGATGATATTAGTATACCCAAGGGGCGAGGATGGCAACCAGGTAAACCAGTTTCCCAAGCAGGATGAAGAAAATGCGATTGTGAAGGATGTGTTGCTGCATAGTGGGCGGATAGCTGATCCGGCGGGTACAGATAATTACTTCCTGTTGGTAACGGATGAAGCTATACCGAACCATACGCTGGTGTTTAATCAGGCGGGGGTGCGGGATCCGCGGGCGGCATCTTCCCCGCTCGAAAAACTACTGAATATGGGCAACCGGGGTGCCCGTAACCTGGATAAGTCTGTTTCTAACTGGACGGTGCTGCGTTTTCAGCTAAAATCCTTACCATAAAGGCCAAAAAATAACCTGAAAACCACTATTTTTGCCGCCCGTTAACCTTAATGGTTGACGACCAGCCCACCTTCGTTAAAACTACGGTGGACAGGCCGGGGTAGCTCAGCTGGTTAGAGCATCGGATTCATAACCCGAAGGTCGGCAGTTCAAGTCTGCTCTCCGGTACAAGTAAAAAGGCCCTCGGGGCCTTTTGTTATTTTGCGTAAAACAAACTCAAAGGAGCATCGGATTCATACCCGCCGCGGCGTGCGTTAGTTCAAGTCTGCTCTTTATCTTTGTTTTGCAAGCTACTTAGAGAGAATACACTATACATGTTTAAATTATCCCTGTCACTTTTTTTTTCATTTGCAGCCTTGTCGACCGTGGCGCAGATGCCCGTACTGAACTGGGTGAAAGGTTTTGAAGAAAATAATGTATGGAATCCTTCCATATATAGCAATGGCAGAACCGTAGGAGTGGACGACCTGGGAAATGTGTACTCTGCAGGATTGTTTTCCTATTCAGTTGATTTCGACCCCGGACCCGGGGTGTATACAATGGTGGGTGGCAGTCCCAGCCAGTATGGCATCTTTATCTCGAAGCTCGATGCAAATGGAAACTTTGTATGGGTTGGGCAAGTCCCTACGTTAGTAGAGTTTGGACAAATTGAACTCAAAGTAGACGGAGCTGGTAATGTTTACCTGGCATCAGACCTGCGCAATCCCGCCGATATGGATCCGGGACCAGGTGTTTTGATGATGAGCCCTACAGGCTTCAGGGATGCTTTCGTGATAAAACTGAATACGAATGGAGAACTGGTATGGGCAAAACAGTTTGGGGGACCAGGTGATACGGGTCCGCAGTCAACTATGCTGGAGCTTGATCGGGCTGGGAATATCATTATAGGGGGCACCTTTAATAACACAGTGGATTTTGATCCCGGGCCTGGTGTATTCAACCTTACATCACCTGGCCATATTAAGTCCTTTTTAGTGAAGCTCAGCAACAATGGTGATTTGGTATGGGCAAGGATATTTGGTTATTCGCCTCAGTCATCTCACTTTGCCGGGATTACAGACATTAAGTGTGATGCTCAGAATAATATTTTCCTTACCGGCACTTTTGCCGGAACAATTGATTTTGATCCCGGAACCGGCACTTACAATCAAAGCATCTCTGCGGGTGGGGCAGGTGATGGGTACATTTGTAAATTGGATGCTGATTGCAATTTTTCATGGGTGAAAACTTTTGGCCAGCATGGATCAAATAACCACCACATGAGGCCATATGGAATTGATATTGACGGTGAGGGCAATATAATTACTGCAGGTTTTTTTATTGGTGACTTTGATTTTGATCCCAGACCTGGGGTGCACATAATTTACAGCAATCCGTATGATTGTTTTATACTGAAGCTTAACCGGCAAGGCGAATTTGTTTGGGTGAAAGTCATCGGTAACGCTCTTGATTCCGATACCGGCAATGATGTAGTAGTAGACGCAGCCAATAATATATACACTATTGGCAGTTTTGGCAAAGTTGTCGATTTTGATCCAGGTCCGGGTACACATGTCATTACCAGCCCTGAGTACGACGTGCCTGTCCTTGTAAAACTATCGGCTACAGGAGATTTTACATACGCTGCACCTTTCCAAAGCCTGAGTTATGGCATGGGGCTTTTCAGGCGGATGGCAATTGATCCTGTCCGTAATATCTACGTATCCGGCTATGTCGCGGGTAGCAACGACTTTGATCCCGGACCGGGTGTATACCCATTTGATGTTGGGTATGCCCCCTTTGTTTTGAAACTGAGTCCTTGTCTGAACGTAACAACCTCCACGCTGAACGTCACCAGTTGTGATGCCTATACATTAAACAACCAAACTTATACCACCGCCGGTACCTACGTGCAAACCATCCCTAACAGCAGCGGCTGCGATTCCGTCATAACCCTGCACCTGTCTTTTGGTAAAAAAAGCATGGAGCAAACGAAAATAATTTGTGACGGGGAAACCTTTTTTGCAGGTGGGCAAAATCAAAATACAACAGGTACCTATTACGATACCTTACAAACATCAGCGGGATGTGACTCAGTTGTGATTACACATCTTACCGTCAACCCGAATCCTTCGCCAAACCTGGGACCTGATCAGGCATTATGCAGAAACACGCAGCTGACACTTACGCCGGGAAATCATACCACTTACGCCTGGCAGGATAACAGTACGCAATCAACTTTCATAGCAAGGAATGTGGGTACATATTGGGTACGGGTTACCAACAGTTTTAATTGTGTTGCGGCAGATACAATAAAAATTACAGGCATCATGGAGCCCCCGGCCAATTTCCTCAAGGAGAAGGATAGTGTGTGTGGCTATGAAGACATTGAGCTGGCCGCCAGTCAGCCGTATAGCAGCTATCTATGGTCTACAGGTGGAACCGGCAGGAGTATATATGTCCGCAATGCAGGAAGCTACCGCTTGCAGGTAACGGATGCTAATGGCTGTACCGGCACTGATACAATTGCGGTACTAACCAAACAATGTTTGAATGGCGTGTACATACCAACCGCCTTTACACCAAACAACGATGGCAGGAATGATTTCTTCAAACCCATCGTCTATGGCACCCTCTTAAACTATACTATAGACGTATACGACAGGGCAGGGCAACGGGTCTTCAGCACCAGTAATCCGGTGTTGGGCTGGAAGGGCGATGTGCTGGGTATAATACAACCCTCCGGTGTATATGTATGGCAATGCCGCTACCAGCTTGCCGGCCAGGCACCAGGTTATCAGAAGGGGACGGTGATGTTGATTAGGTAGGGGAGTTGCTGTGTTTGGCTACAAAACTCAATCACTTTTTATTCAATGAGGCGATAATGGCTTTGAAGCTCTCCAACCCCGCCTCCAGGTTCTCCACAATATCCTGCGCCAGTTCATCCGGGTCGGGCAGGTTGTCCAGGTCGGCCAGCGATTTATCTTTCAGCCAGGTAATGTCTAATGATGTTTTATCCCGGGCCATGATTTCATCGTAGCTGAACTTTCTCCAGCGGCCTTCAGGGTTTTTATCCGAAAAGGTTTCTTTGCGTTTATGCCTGTTAGCTGGTTTATAGCAATCAATAAAATCGTTTAAGTCCTCCAGCCTCAGCGGGTTCTTTTTTAGGGTATGGTGAATATTCGTGCGGTAGTCATACACCCATACTTCTTTGGTCCAGGGTTCCTTGCTTGCTGGTTTGCCATCCCAGAAGAGTACATTGGCTTTTACACCATTGGCATAAAAAATACCGGTGGGCAAACGCAGTATGGTATGCAGGTCGGCTGTTTCCAGTAATTTCTTTCGGACTGTTTCACCGGCACCGCCTTCAAACAACACATTATCCGGTAAAACAACCGCGGCCATGCCGGTAGTTTTGAGCATGGATTTTATATGCTGTACGAAGTTCAGTTGTTTGTTGCTGGTGGTTACCCAGAAATCCTGGCGGTTATAAGTCAGGTCTTCCTTTTCCTGTTCGCCTTCTTCGTTGGTAAAGGTCATACTGCTCTTTTTACCAAAGGGCGGATTGGCCAGCACATAATCATAACGTGTTTCGCTGGCAGCAATCAATGAATCGTTGGGCGATATCATGGAATCGGCATCTATATCGCCGATATTGTGCAGGAACAAATTCATCAGTGCCAGGCGGCGGGTGCCTGCTACTATTTCATTGCCGGCAAATGTTTTGTACTTCAGGAATTGTTTTTGTGCTTTATCCAGTTGTACATTATCCGTGAGCCAGTCATAGGCAGCTAAAAAGAAACCACCGGTACCGCAGGCCGGGTCGGCAATGGTTTTATTGGGTTCTGGCCGCAGGCATTCCACCATGGCTTTTATCAGTGGCCTAGGGGTGAAGTACTGGCCGGCACCACTCTTGGTATCTTCTGCATTTTTCTCCAGCAGCCCTTCGTAAATATCGCCTTTGTCTTTTACACCCATCAGCACCCATTGTTCGGCGTTGATGAGGGCGATGAGTTTATAGAGCTTGGCCGGGTCCTGTATCTTATTCTGGCTCTTGGTAAATATCTGGCCCAGCATACCTTTTTCGTTGCCCAGTTCCCGCAGCAGTTTACTGTAATGTGTCTCCAGTTCATCGCCGCTTTTGGTGGTCAGGCTTTCCCAGTTGTATGTTTTAGGAATAGGCATTTTACGGTTGTGCGGCGGCCTGCTGTATTCATCTGCCATTTTTAGAAACAGCAGATACGTTAGCTGCTCTAAATAATCGCCGTAGCCTACGCCATCATCACGGAGGGTGTTGCAGAAGGCCCAGATTTTGGAGACTATACTAGATGTATTTGTAGAACTATTGTTGTTCATTATTTTTATCTTCTAATTGACCAATAATGTATTTTTCTTTATCTAAAACCTGAAAATCTACTGTAACCCATGTATCAATTAGGACCGAAGTCTTAATTAAAGTAATAGCTTCACCATCAGTTAGGAAAATTCCTTCTTCGTTAACTCTCCATTTTTGTGGATATTTTAGTAGCCTTTCATTAGCCTCATTGTCAGAAACTTCATGTACATCTATGGTCATTTCATTATTAAACCAATTTTCGTTTGTTTTATATCTCATCTGGAAAGCATTTTTAAAGTCACAGACGACAAGTCGATTATCCAATAAATTACTAAATGAAGTATAAATTGGAATTTTATCAAATGATCCAATTGTACGAAGGGATAAATCGTCCTGCTTTATTAGATTTGTAGAGCGGAGAAATCGGCTACTTTTTAATAGATTCTCATCTTTGTAACTATATTCAGGTGACATCAATATTAGTGTTGGGACCACACCAACATCTGTTAGCAACTTAATGGATTTCTCTAGCAGATCTAACATATCTGATCCACTAATTTTTGTTGCTTCTTTTGCTTTAAGAATTGAACTGAAAAATGTGTCGTCTTCCCACCTGCCTATTTCACCTCCAATTCTATCAATTCCATAAATTATGTTATGATGTTGACCATCGATAAACATCATTTTTGCTTTATCAAAAAATGTTCGCTGACCAATATGTAGAAGCTTAATATCTTCAGCAGTTACATCAACTGCATTTCCAAAATTCTTAAATATTTTATGTATTTGTGCTTGATCAATCCAGGCATTACCTATTGTTTTTTTAAATTCGCTGATTTTTTCCACTGATATAGGAGTGTCAGCTATGTTTTTTTCACGTTCTTGGCTACTTTTCCTTTTTACTATAGCAAATAATGATAGAATATTTTCTGTTTTTGTTTTCAGATCAGCCTCATCTTTCACTTTCAAAACATCTTTCCATTTCGGAAAATCCTTTATTAGAATTTCTGAATATTTCTCTAAGTCATTGTACAAAAATTGAACGTCTTTAATTTCTTCAGCAGTTAATTCATTCAGGTTCAAATAAAACCTGTCTGTAGAAATCTGATCAATCAAAAAACCCATTGTCATCCAATCATGAGGATTAGGTGGAGAGTATAAAACCCATTCTTTTCTTTCGACATAATCCCAACTGTGCCATTCAAAATGCCATTGTGCAGAGCCACTTCTAACAAATAAAATTGCTTTGAGGATTTCTTTCGCTTCCACATTTGGAGTGCTTATCCTGTTTATAAACTTTAAAACATCTCTCTTCTTGTAATTATTTACACTGAATAAGTAAAGTAGCCAATATTTAATGCCTAGTACTAAGTAGAGTCTGTATATTTCAGATTTTTTTTCTTCAATTATTTCCTTATTTATTTCTTCAATCCTTTCCTTGCTATTATCACTAACTTCAAATTCTAAAAGTGATTTCTCTTGCCTAAGCTCATAATAACGATTGTTTGTGTTATTTGATAGAAGTTCTAGTTTGTCTATTGTTTTATCAAAATAATAATAATCTTTGTTTTTAATAGTGAAATACAATAATCTATTAAAACCGTTCAAGCTCCAATATATAAATTCATTTATTTCTTTTTTTTCTTCAAAAGTTTTCAATCCTCGATAACCAAATCCAAGGTGAAGCCAATTTATCTCCTTTAAAATGGCAAGTGCTTGTTCAGTACAATATCTATGTAGATATGTTAGTGTAATATTTTGTCTTCCTTTTTCAAATGAAATAGCGTAAATATAAGAAGGGGCAAAAATGTATTGTTTAAAGTGAGTGAGTGATTTATTTTTTATACTTAAGTGCAAAACCTTTTGAACAAAATCTTTCAAAACCTCGAATGACTCTTTGTTATTTTTTTCAATTGATTTATCAATATTTCGCCATATTAACTTATCAATCCCAGCAGTTAGTTCTGTATTTAAATTATCCATAAATAGTATTTTTCATTTCCAGCTCGTATAGACTTGTATATGATGTTAAAAGGGTCTCCAAATTTTTATACTTATTATCTGCAGAATATTCTTCTATTTTGGAGTCAAAATACATTCTAACCTCATTTGAGAGTTTTTCTTTTGTTGGGGGATTCTTTAAAATCAGGCAATTTCTTAAATACCTATTTTCTTTTTTTGTATTTACGATAGTTCCAAAATGCAAATAACCATCAAATTGAATTGATGGTTCATTTAAGCGTATTTCATTAAAATACAGGCCGCCGCTTTTTTTCTTTTTATGTATAAATCTATATAATTTTTTAAGATTAATGTCAACAATGATTTTTGGTGATGGTAATTGGTTTTCAATCTCTGCGCCGTCTAATTCAGTGACAGATGAATTGGATGAAAAATCCAGTGTATTAAAAAAGTTATATTCTTTAGCACCTGCATCTTTCATTCTCGAATTGAATTCACTCTGACTTATTTTCCTAAATAACGTTTCTCTAAGATATTTTTTACTCTCTTCTATTAACTCATCATGCAAAAGCGTTTGAATTTTATTTGAGTTTGTAAAATGAATTATTGCCCTAAAAAGAAACCCAATTAGAAATAAAACCATTACAACTAAATAGGTTCCTGAGATTGCAAGTCTAGAATAATGATATTCTGATGTTATGGTATCCTTAAGTAGTGAAATTATGATTAAAGACGCTATTGTCCCTAAGGTGAAATAAATAATGCTATATAATTTGGAGTGCTTAAATAATAATTTATACGCATAATTTTCTTTTGTGGCTATGTTACTTAATAAGAACCCAACAACAGCTAATGTCATACTGATGATCGTTACGGTATTTGCAGCTCTATTGTCAATAATTAGTTTAGCAGAGTCAATTTTTAAGTCTAGTTTATTTAAAAAATTGAAATTAATTACAAGTCCTGCTAAATGAAAACAAATGATTCCTAAAATAATTAACCACCACTGCTCTCTGTTAAAAATAAAATTTGATACATTTTGAAATCGTGGCTTACGATTGAAATTTAGATCCTGACATTTTTTATTAAGAATATTGTCCACTTCATATTTTAGCCATTTCTTATTGTTTCTTAAGAAACTTGGCATGTGAAAATTAAAAGTTACAAATGGTCTTTTTACTGGCATAAAATTATCAGGTACAAATAATACGATTATTGTTACAATTTATTTCATGTTAACCTTCCCTCAAACGCCTTTTTTAAAATACTTTGCCTCAACGCCTCTGCCTGTTGCAGGTTTTGGGTTATGCCTTCTTCCATTTTATCGGCTACGCTAAGGCGACTTTCGATTTCTAGGACGATTTTGTTTTGTTCTTCAATTGAGCAGATTGCGACATTGAATTTTCGTATATCTCTAATGTTAAGATGTGGTGCAGTCGTTCCCAGTATTAATGGTCGGTATTGAGATTTGAATAGTTGTGATTGCAAATAATACATATAATACTTGGGGCTGATATTTTTCTTTAATCTAAACATCATCATCCTTTGTCCTAAACATAACTCAGTATTGTGTGGCACGATCAAGGTTGTTCCTACCGTACCTTCCCTCGAAAAAAGAATGTCCCCTTCCTCTGGTTTTAATCTGGATATGCGTTCTGTATAAGTTTCCTTACTTACAAATCGAATTTTATCAAACAGAATTTTTCCGTTTTCTATGCAAGTTGTATCTACGCAAAAATAACCATCGTCAATAAATTTTGCTGTGGAGTGCAAACAATCAATTACATGGCTACAGCAATCTTCGACGGTTTTGTTTTCTTTTTTTGCTATCTTCTCGAACGTCCATTTCAAAACAGCCTGCCTGTAAGTTCTTAGCTGCTGCTGTGCAGTTTTTAATTGTTCTATGCCTTTGTCTAACTCACTAAAAAGCTCTTCTATTTTGGAGACAATGGCTTGTTGGGTGGCTTTAGGAGGAAGTGGGAACAATGTTTCTCGTACAATTTCTCCCGATATAGCCTTAAATGTTGTGCCTGTTCCTTTGCTATCTAGTTCATGCTGTCTGCTTCTTAAAAAATAGAAAACGTATTTATGATTATCAAAACGTATCGCAGCAAGCCCCCTTCCTATACAGCATTTTTGGTCAGCAATATTTGTAGTACCCACTGGAGCTCTGACCGAAAGAAGAATGTCGTTTAATTCGGCCACTTTGTTTGGGGCGTTGCACCATTTTTCAGCTACAGGATGAAGGTTTGTAAACTCGGCCTTACCTTGAAAAAATGGAAGCCCCTCTTTTTTAGTATTATATGACGTTGATGGAGGAGATTGTCCCATGATTACACTACAGGCATCTCCCAGCTTCACCCACTTCCAACCCTTCGGCAATTCAGTACTTGTCTGCAATGTTTTCATTTTTAGGTACAGGTAATGGTTTGTTCATTTCATCGTCCATCAATTGCTCCAGTTCGCCAATATAATTATTCCGTATCGTAAGGCGGCGGGAGAGGAAGGCTATTGTATAGAACAATATGCCGGCAATAATAAATATAGTGGCCAGGAAAAGACTAAGCGAACGGTCGCCGGTTTCGGCTTCTGTTACTGTGTCAGTGTTCTTGATATAGGAAAGAATTTTCTTTCCCGCTGTTGTGTCAATATATATAGCTGCACCCAGTATAACACAGGCCAATGCCACAAGATTGCCAACCAGCCATAGCAGCCAGGTAAGAATGGACATCCGCAGCATGCTGGGGCGGCTTTCCTTCAGTTTATCGTAGAGGTGTTTGTTTTTGTCAGTTCGCATTAATGCAATTATTTTTTTGAAGCGGTGTCTTTTATTTCCTGTTTTGCTGCCATATTAGAGCCATCATTTTCAACCGGATATTTAAACTGGCTAACATAATATCCCATGGCCCGTTCGTTAAAATTTTTCTCCGCAGCAATATATCCTATCCTTGTAATAAGTATTATAAAAGCGCAAATTAACAAGGCTGTGGGATAAAATATTTTTTTGAACGGTATTTCAAAGGCTCCCGGGTTGCACACGATAAACCGGTTTTTTTTACCCTTTCGAAACTCCGGTATATAGTATACCAGGTAAAAGAGAATTAACAAGAGTGAATTGAGGTAAGCAATTAATAGCAGGCTTCTGGAAAAATCTATTCTTTCCTGGATGCCTTCCAGTTCGCTGCGTACAGGCCCAGAACGGAGATAACACCAGTTTTTAGATGTGTAATATATGCCGTTTACAAAATCAACAAATTTAGGTTTTGGGTCCCATTTTCTAATACTATCCATGATATACCTGCCTTCTTTTCTCCAAAAACTATCAGCTTTGATACTGCTATTATTCATAAACGGAAGACCGTTTTTCGGCGTATTCATGATTTTATGAGCACTGTCAAAAACCTCTCCACCAAGATGTGTTAAGCTGGTGTCGCTCTTCACTAATGATTCAACCCGCAGTTTTCCTTCATTTGGCAGCAGTTTCTTAATAAAGGGCAACTTCCTGGCAAGATTTGTATTGTCAGCTGTATCTGTCAACTTATCTGTTATGTCCTGTGCCAATATGCCTGCACTATATACGCTAACAGCAGCCACAACAATAAGAAGAGAATCCCTGTAATTGCTCTTTAATACTTGTTTCAGCCATTTGTAAAAAGCATTTTCGTTATGCTTTTTAGTGTTAAACAAACGCTGGTACTCAAAGATGAAATAGATAGCCGAGAGGATGGCAAAAGTGCCGACGCCCAGAATGCCGAAGAATTCAAAAAGATTAAACTCAATCATACAGTCGGTTTTGGTCTAATTTCCATCAGCAAGGGCAAAAACACACAGGTGTTTTAACGGTAATCTATGCCACCAGCACTTCATTCAATTCAGTAATAATCTCGTCTGTCTGCTCCCCAAACAATTGCCACATTTTTCCCAACCCGCCGTTCTTATTAAACGGGTCCAGTTCAAAATCATCCTTCTCCACATGAAAGCTGCCGGCGATATAATCCTTTATCATCCGCAGCCATTGCATTTGCTCCTCGGTAAATTTTAATGTGCCGGCCTGCTTTTTAAACACCCAGTCCTGGAAATTTTTGTCCACTGTTTTATCATAACCGGTCAGTACTTTATCTATACCGGAAATATGCCGTATTAAACTTACTAAGGCCACCAGCTCTGATTTGGGTGAGCCTTTCACATTGCCCAGTTGCTCATAGGCACGCCATACCTGCAGCGGCGCCATCAGGGGTTGCTCCGTTTTTATTTTCTGGCAGAGCGCATCAATGATAGCAAAGGTGAAAGCCCGTTGCTGGTAAGGCTGGTTGTAAAAAATCTGCAGTGCTGTTATTTCCTCCTTATGCGCTTCAATCCATGCTTTAAAATTACTGATCGTTAATGCGGCGGCCGCTTCCTGGTCTTTTACCCAGCCTATATTCGTTATCTGGTCCTGGTTAATGGTATCAATGGTCTGGTCATATTTCTTCCGTACATCCACAATGTACTGCCGTAGTTCGGGATTGTTGAATACAGCTACAGCTTCCTCAATTAGCTGTGAGTGGTGAATAGTGAATTGTGATTGTATGTCGACAGGTGAAGCACCGGGGTTTTCACTTCTTACTTTTTGCCGTATGCCTTCAACTGTATCAGGATCATGTGCATTCAACAGGAGCCTTACTACCTGGCTGATGTTTTTACCGCTTGCCTGTTCAGCAAACGCCGTTCTCTCTCTTTCGTTGATCTGCTTCTCCAACCGTATCAGCCGGTTAGCCAGGGTGGTCAATATATCTTCCTCCGTATTGCCCATGGCTACATTTTGCAGCAGGTCTTTCAAACTCACACCGGGCTTTTTCTCTAATGGGCGACTATCGGTTTTCTGGCTTTGCTCCACGCCAATGGCATCAATGATGACGAAATGATCCTTCGTCATTTTAGCAGCGGGAGTGCCGGTGGCCCTCAATTGTTCCAGGCTGCAGGTGCGGGTACCACGGCCCTTCATCTGCTCGTAATAGCTGCGGCTCTTTACATCCCGCATAAATACCAGCACTTCCAGCGGGCGTATATCTGTGCCTGTGGCAATCATATCCACCGTTACCGCAATGCGGGGATAATAATCATTGCGGAACTGGCTGAGTACGGTCTTTGGATCCTCCTCCGTTTTATACGTAATCTTCTTACAGAATTTATTTTCTTCGGCAAACTCTTCCCGCACAATCTCTATAATGTCTTCGGCATGCGAATCTGTTTTGGCAAAAATGAGTGTCTTGGGCACTTCAAATTTTCCGTCACTTCCTATACGGTCAGGAAACATAGCCGGCAGGTTATCTTTCATCGCCCTGATAATGGTGCGGATAGTGCTGGGGTTTACAATGTCTTTGTCCAGTTGTTTGCCGCTGTACTCCAGGTCTTCGTCCACCGTTTCCCAAAAACGTCTCCGGGTCAGTCGTTCACGCCTGTCTACATTTTCGCCCATCAATATCTTGCTGCCTTCTTTTGTAATTTTTGTTTCTATGGTAAAAACATTATATGGCACCAGCACACCATCAATCACCGCTTTTTCATAACCATAATCGCTTACAATGTTTTTGTTGAAGTAACCAAAGGTCCGGTTATCCGGCGTGGCCGTAAGCCCCACCTGGAAAACATCAAAATAATCAAGCACCTGTTTCCATAAATTATAAATGCTGCGGTGGCATTCATCTATCACGATAAAATCAAAAAACTCGATGGGCAGTTTCTCATTGTAGGTAACGGGTAGTGGCTCTTTGGGTGTAAAGCGTTCGTTTGGGTTTTCCTCTTCCGCACTTTCATCCAGTTCTGTACCTTTTAAAATGCTATACATCCGTTGTATGGTGGAGATATAAACCTGGCTGTCATTGGGCACAGCGCTGCTTTTCAACCTTGTTACGCCATATAGTTCGGTAAACTTGCGGTTATCATCATTGGGCACATAGGCCATAAACTCCTGTTCGGCCTGCTCGCCCAGGTTCTTTGTATCCACAAGGAATAAAATTCGTTTTGCCTTTGCGTATTTTAAAAGACGGTAAATAAAAGTAATAGCCGTAAAGGTTTTACCGCTGCCGGTTGCCATCTGTATCAGTGCTTTTGGCCTTGCTTCTTTAAAAGACTCATCGAGATTGGTAATCGCATGGATTTGACAATCCCTTAAACCATCGGTTGGCAGTGCCGGGAGATCATGCAGCCTAGTCCGCAATGACTTATCCTGTTTTAAAAAAGCTAAGAAAGTGTCGGGCCGGTGAAAACTAAAGACAGGCCGGCTTCTTGGTTTTATATCCCTGTAGTCGGTAAAGCGGGTTATTTCACCCGTGCTTTCATATACAAAAGGGAGGGCTTCGTTGTTAAGGTATTTGAGTTTGGCGGTAGCATACCCTTCACTTTGATCTTCATGTACGGTAAGGCGTACGCCCTCTTCTGCCCGTTTGGCTTCAATAATACCTACCGGTTTTTTATCCACAAACAGAACATAATCGGCGGGGCCGATATCGGTTTGGTATTCTGTAACGGCAACGCCTGTGGCTGCAGCCAGGTTGATTTTGTTTTTAGGCTGAATAACCCATCCGCACTGCCTGAGGGCAGCGTCAATCTGGTCGCGGGCCAGTTGTTCCGGGTTTTGGTTCAATGGTGGGGCCTTTTAGTCGCAAAATAGTACATACATCCTTTATTTCAAGGTGAAATGCTCCTTTAAAATAGGGCATATATTACGGCCAGGCAATACCAAAAACATGGTATACCGCCGGTTTTTTCAGTATAAGACAACATACTACTAAAAGCCAGTTACGCTACTCTTACTCCACTTCTAACCCACTCATACCATACTGATACGCTACTCCAAAAAGGAGTAGTTTATCCATAGCTAAAGAGTAGTTAAAATACATTACAAAAATAATTAAATTAAAAAATAATTGTATAAATTACAGTAAAGTATAAGCTATGGCAAAGTTGTCAGGACAGATCGGTTTTACGGGAACCATTGGCGGGCTGACCGCCTATACGATGAAGGGCTCGGATAAGATAATTGTGCGGAAGAAAGGAGGGGTGAGCAAGAAACGAATTCAGCAGGATCCAAAATTTGCCATGACAAGGCGTTACAATGAAGAATGGAAAGCCTGTATCGCTGCAGCACGGCAAATAAACCGGGCCATATTTCCCATCAGGCACCTGGCTGATTATAACTATACCGGCCAGTTGAATGCGATTTGTAAATCCATACAAAAAGATGATACGGTCAGTGAACTCGGCAGGAGGGGTGTATTGCTTACGCAATACTATTTCAAACTCGAGGGTTTCAGTATCAATAAAGAAAACAGTTTTGAATCCATCGTCATACATCCGTTGCAGTACAATATCAATCGTGCAGCCGGGACAGCTGCGGTGGAGGTACCCGCATTAATACCTGGTATCAATCTCCATAATCCAAAACGGCAACCGATGTACCGTGTCGTAACGGTGTTGGGCACGGCGGCAGATATTATATTTGATCAGCAGAAAGGGATGTATATACCGGCTGCGGATACAGTAATTGCCAGCGCTACAGCCGCCACCGAATGGAAAAGTTATAAAGAGAATACAGCTGCATCCACCCTGCAACTTGCTTTAGCCAACTGGGATGCGGCACAACCAATGGTGATAATATTGGCCGCGGGTATTGAGTTTGGTATACCGGTAGCGCCGGATGATATACGCCCGGTGAAGTATGCGGGGGCGGGAAGGGTGTTGAAGATAGGGTAGGCAGTTGTGAGTCGTGAATAGTGAGTGGATTGTTTAGCCGCCACGCTAGGTTTCTTATTTACCGGTAATGTCAATTTTAAAGCCAGGCCTCACTTCAAATGATGTTCCGGGTTGGAGGTTAAGGCTGCGGCAGGTGGCGGTAACAGAGTTTACATGTGGATACAGTGCCATGCCAGTATTTATATAGACATCTGTATTAGCATCAGGCAGGCTGTTGCAACTCCAGTTTGCCGGGTTCTCCCATGTATCATCCGCAGCTCCTGTCCAGGTGGAGGCAAATTTCAACCTGTACACAGGCCCGTATAAAACAGTTGCGCCATTCGTAACCCTGCACCTGAATGTATAACCATACCAGGCCGTAGGAATACCAGTGAGTGACAATGTATCATCTGTAGCACCAGTATAAAATATGTTGTTGCTGATATCCGCATAACCGGAGCCTGTATCCAGCTGCCATTGATAAGAAGCATTGCCACCAGCAATAATACCTGCTGCAAATTGCCTGCTTGCAGAAAGACAGGCTGGGATAGTTGCTGGTTGTTTATCGAAACTACTGCTGACGATACTGCTCCATTGTCCCTTATCATCTTTAAAAGCCTGCGATAGTGTATGTGGCCCATTGCTAAGGCTGTCCACATTGGTGTTTAATGTCCACGCCAGGTTTTGCACACCGGTAATGGTAATTGTTTGCGGGTTTTGCCAGTTATTGTCGAACCAATAAATGTACCGGGCCAGGTTGTTGATGCCGGTAAGCATATTGTTTTCCTTATAAAAGAAACTGCTGCTTACACTGCTCCATGCTTTACCGTCCGGGCGGAAACGGTAGTGAAGTGTATGCAGTCCGTTGGTTACCCCATTCGTCAGGATACTGTCCAGCATGATAAACTGGCTTGTTCCCGCGATGGTGGTGGCGTTTCGCCCGGCATAGTTATTGTCAAACCAGTATTCATATTCAGCATTGCCTGCAGCGGAAAAATCAGTTTTATAAAAGAAAGAGGAAACGGAGCTGCTCCATGTTTTACCATCCGGCCTGAAGCGAATATGCAAGGAGTGAAGGTCATTGGAAAGTGCGCTGACTGGCAGATCGTTCAGCAATATCATATTGGCCGATGAACTTGTGTTGATGCTTGTTTTATTGGTATAGTCGTTGTCGAACCAGTATTCGTATTGGGGGGCGCCGGTTGCTGTAGAAAATGGCTTGTAGAAAAATGATGACACTATACTGCTCCAGTGTTTAGCATCTGGTTTGAAGCGTATGTGAAATGTGTGAAGGCCTGAACTGATAGTCCCTGTATTCAAATTATCCAACAACAATGTATTAGTGGAACTGCTAATATTCCGCGAAGTTCGGCTGACAAAAGCATTGTCAAACCAGTATTCATATTTGGAATAGCCCGAGGGGGAATTTTGGTTTGTTTTATAAAAGAAAGATGAAACAAAACTGCTCCATTTTTGTGATGCATCCTTAAACCCAATGGTAAATGTGTGAAGGCCGTGAGGCAATAGATTTGTGGGAAGGCTGGTCTGAATGGTGTAGTTGTTTCCCCAGGCTCCGTTTACAGTTACAGCATTAGCAAAATTATTATTAAACCAGTAGCGATAGGCAGGCTGTGTTGATTGAATGCCGGAAATATTCACTATCGCCGTTGCATAATTATTCAGATTGTCGCACTCATTTATTACACCTGTTCCGTCGGCAGAAAAGAAAAGATAATAGCTGCCAGTCGGAACAGAAGAAGGGATGGTTACTTGTTTTGATTGTGTCGAAGTTTGTGACTGTACATTTATGGTTTCGTTTATCAGCAAATCATCAAGGAAAATATCACCGTTTTGGCCCGGCGTAAGGATATTATCAGCCGACAGGTGGAAGCTTACATAGTTTGCTGCTGCTGGAGCATTTCCAATATTACTTTCTTTGAAGGTGAGTGTAGTGCTATTACCGGCGGTAATTGAGGAAGGAGTACCTAGTTGATCAACAATGACAAGATCAGGGCAGTTCCCGGTTACTGTAATTAATACTGTAGCAAAATTATTGGTCTCATCACCTTCATTTACAATATTCGTTCCGTCGGCAGAAAAGAAAAGATAATATGCACCGGGCGATACAAAGGCCGGAATGGTTATCTGTTTGTTGAGGAGAATTGTTTGTGATTGGGCAGCCAGCGGTTGTGCAACATAATAGTCGTCAAGAAATACATCCCCGTTTTGTCCGGGAGTTAGTATGTTGTCGGATGATAAATGGAAGCTGACATAGTTCGATGATGCCAGTGCATAGCCTTCATTTTCCTCTATAAAAGAGCCTGTCAAGCTTTCTCCGGGGTTAAGGGTTGTAATATTAGTTGTTGGAAAGCTAATGATTAAATCTGCGTCCCCGTTACAAGCCTGTGAACTAAGCAGAGGGAATCTATCTCCTCCCGGTTGAAATAATGCCAGCATTCTGTCTTTCTGTCCTATTGTAAACATATTCATGCAGCCATCACCAGAATAATCCATATAGTTATTAAACATGTCACCATGAGGCCCATTGTTACAGGATATATGAGGAAATGTTTCACAATTCTCATTAGGGCCGCCCTGATTCGGAGTGTCGTCAACATTGTCTCCGTCTATACAGTCGATTAAAGGCAGATCGGTGCCCCAAATATGTTTTAGGTTTAGCCAATGACCTACTTCATGTGTAGCTGTTCTTCCTAAATCATAGGCTGTGCCTATTGTACCAAATTCATTATGTTTTATAACAATGCCATCGGTATTGCTATTACCCCCTGGAAAGTTAGCATAGCCTGCGACGTCACTAAAATCGATTTTTTTTAGGCCAGGCACAACCCAAAAATTTAAATATTTATCTCTTTCCCAAATATCGTCGCCTCCTAGTGCGCTAAACATTGCATTGTCATTACCTTGCCAGAACCATTCCCTTTCGGTTTGCTTATACACTACTCCGTTTGTCGGATATCCGTTCGGATCTCTTTTCGCAAGGCAAAAGAAAATTTGGCAATTTGCCCTGAGATGTTTAAAAGGTTCCGGAGTATTTGCTGTATCGGAATTTGATAACTGAAAGTCTTGATTTAACACATCTATTTGTGATTGGATTTGAGCAAGCGAAATTTTTTCAATCTGCTGATTCCATAGTACATGAACAACGACAGGAATGGTTATTATCGGATTTCTCCCACTCTGGTTATATATGCCTCTGCTTCCTCCATTTCTAATAAATTCCTCTGTATAACTTTCTATTTCATGCCGCTTATTTTTAAATGCTGTTTCTTTAATTTTTAAGTTATAGTACTCATCAAACCCACATCTGTTTCTAGACGTGGTTTGAGCCATGGTAGAACAAGTAGATAACCACAATATAATAATATAGAGGTATTTTAAGTTCATCGTTTTGCTACACGCAGGACTTAATTCTCTGTCCTGACTTTAAACTGCACGGGCAACTGCCCGCTACTATTCGTTTGCGTTGATACCTGTTTGAAATATATATGCGGGTTGCTGGGTACAGCCCCTTCTTTATAAGGAGCGTTACCACCATAAATCCCAATTTCAGTTCCACCTGAACCGGCAGTTAAATAAGGACTGTTGGGTTTCAAATGGTAATTATTTTGATAGTCGAAGAAAGAGCCGTTTCCTCCCGAATTTATCATTACAGTATCAGGCTGAGTCGTTGTTAGATTATTCACCCCCGGAAAACCCGGTCCATTTAGCATTAAACAAAAATTATTGGAATTCCCTACAATCGGAAAGCAGGCAGATTGAAATAGCCAGTCGGCAGCAAACAATCCGCGGAATATACAATTGTCAAATTGTGTATTGGCAATTTTAAAATAAATATATCCACCAGTGCTTCCCAGAAAGAGACAGTTGCTGAAATTTGAGTACTGGATTTTTTCTATTGATTGAAGAAAACTGTTTCGGACAAAAATATTTGATGAATACGTGCAGTTGGAGCTATTGTAATATCCGCCGGTAAGGGTATAGAAGACTGACCCGTCAATAAAATGATCGTTTGTGCTGCCCAGTGCAATTAATCCTGTTCTTAGCCTTATGAAAGAGCAATTATTGGCAGCCGGGTTGGTAATGGCAATTTGACTGCCGATTTCAAATCCTTCAAGGGTACACTTCTTTTCAAGGAAAAACGAGCCAGTAAAGAAAGTTCGCCCGGTATATTGCGTGGAATCCGGGTAATGACCAGCTCCTATAATAGTAAGCCTTTTTGTAATTGTTTTGTCGCCAGTGATTACTGTTCCTGGAAGATAAATATAATCGTCATCCACCGCTTTGTTATGTGCACTGTCAAAGCTTGGGCAGATATAGGTTGTACCGTCTGGCCGTACAACGGCAAACTGCGGGACTTGCGACTGGACTGAAAGAGCAATCAGCCCCAAAAGCCATAATGCAATTGTTTTCATTTGTAATAGTTTAATTGTTAGTCCTCACTTTAAATTGCACAGGTAGCTGTCCGCTGGCATTTGTATTTGGAGAAACCAATTTGAAATATATGTGGGGGTTGGAAGGCACCCATCCGTCGCTGGCAGGGGTTGCGGTACCGTATATGCCAACATCAGTACCGTCAGTTCCGGCATTAATGCCCGGGCAGGTAGACTTTAAATGGAAATTATCTGTATAACTGAACGAGCCATTTCCAGGGTATGATATAAAAACATCAGAAATTGTTGCCACTGGGATAGTGTTATGCTGATTGCCATGGCCAACAGAGCAGCTGAATAACAAATTAGAAGATCCGATTTTCACATTATTCCAGAATGTATTTCCGCACATGTTGCTGAACGTTGAAGGAGAACAAAAAATATTATTCAATAAATTACAGTTTACAATATCGTTAAAGGGAACCCCATTGTTTGAAAGAAATATGTTGTTATTTATAGAACAGCCTTCAAAAGAGCTTAACGCTCCTGTAATAATATTCCTGAGAAAGAAATTATTAATAGCCCTTGGGCCGGGAGAGGGATAAGCGGAGCCGAGTATATTGTCGGTCACTAAAATATTCGACGGCAAACTGTCAACGGGCAAGTTGCTAACCCCGGCTGAAAAGTATAAAGCTGCCAAATTACAGTTCTTTATAGTGTATTGCTGAACATTGGCTTTGTTATTTCCGGTTATTCCGGTACCGAAATAAATGGCGTTTATGAAGTTTACACCCTGTAAAGAACCTTCATCGGCTCCCTTTATTATCCTTATTGGCTGTAAAAATGTTGTTACCCCTGTTACCGATGAAGAGTCCGGGTGATGGCCGGAGCCAAATATGAAAAGCTTTTTCGCTATAGTAAATTCCTGGCTTGTTATAAAAGTGCCTCCGGGGAGATAAATGTGATCGCCGTTCAATGCGTTAATATAAGCTGAGTCCCAGGATGAGTAAATGTATGTAGCCCCGTCAGGTCTGACTACGGCAAATTTTGACAATTGTGCTTTTGATTCACTAAAAGACTGAATCAGGATGGCAATAAGAATGATTCGTTTTCTCATAGCCGGTGTTTTGGTTATACTAAATATACTAAAACGATGATGCAAAAACTAAAAAGAGTATAGGAGCCTTTGCTGGTCAGTCTTTTTACGTAGCTTTTGTGTATGTGCAAGGTTCAATATTTTATCTTTGCCTTTCTTCATTATGCAACCAACCCTTCGCCCCGCCACACCCGCCGATGCAGCAGCCATGCTGGAAATCTATGCGCCCTATGTGGCGGATACTTCTATTACATTTGAAACAGAAGTGCCGACGGAGAAAATGTTTGCTGACAGGGTAGCACATTATTTAGCAGAATGGCCCTGGCTGGTTGTAGAAGTGAATGGTAAGATTGCCGGTTATGCCTATGCCAGCCGCTACCGTGAACGCATCGCTTACCAATGGAGCGTGGAATGCTCGGTATATGTGCATGATGATTTCTTAAGGGCAGGGATCGCGGCTAAATTATACACTGCACTTTTTGATATATTAAAACTGCAGGGCTACCGGAATGTGTATGCCGTTATCAACCTGCCCAACGATCGAAGCGTGGCATTGCACGAAAAACTGGGCTTTAACTGGTTTGCGACCTATGAACAGGTAGGCTATAAGTTGGGTAAATGGAAAAATGTAGGGTGGTGGCGTTTAATCATCAACGAATTTGACGATGAGCCAGCACCGGTGATCCCGTTCGCAAAACTTGCAAAGGATAAGTGGCAACAACACTTATTATAAACAGAACAGCTATAAAAAACAAAAGAGGCTTTATAATCAAAGCCTCTTTTGTTGTATGATTTTTTAAATGCGTTAATTCATAACGAGTTTCTTAAAATCCAATAGCTCCATTTCAAATATAAGCACTGCACCACCAGGTATCTGTCCCTGGCCGGCTATGCCATAACCTAATTGGTAGGGCACATAAATTTTATATTTTGATCCTACCGGCATCATGGTCAATGCTTCCGTCCAGCCAGGAATCACATCCCTTGCCGGCATTACCAGCGGCTGGCCCCTATTGTACGAGGCATCGAATTCTGTACCATCTATCAATGTGCCGCGGTAGTGACATACAAACGTATCGATCTCCTGCATTTTTGGCCCCGTGCCTTCAGCGATTACTTCATATTGTAAGCCGCTTGCTGTTGTTTTGACACCAGGCCGTAGTTTATTTTTGGCTAAAAATTCTTCACCCGCAATGATGGTGGGCCTGCATTTCTCTTCCTGCGTTTTCATATAGTAGCGGTTCATTGTTGCATTCGCAACCGCATCATCAATCAGCGGTTTTTTCTTGCCCCGCACATCATTCATACCCCGTGTATAGAGCGACATGTTCAGCTTCACATTATTGAATCCCATTTGCTCCATATTGTAGGCTGCACTTTCACCCAATATATAACTGATGGTGTCTGACAAGGTTTTCAATACTGGCGCAGGTGTGACAGGCGCTTTCACAGGGGTTTTAGTTGCCGGCTTTTTTACACCGGGCTGGGCATAGGCGGCAACCACCGCACCCATCATCATAATTACATAAACAATTCTTTTCATAGTTAAAAATTAATGGTCAAAAATAAGGGATGCTGTCTAAACTGCTTTGGCTGCATGCTGTAATCCGCTAAAGGGTTATTTTTGCCTAAATAATCCCTGCATGTATAAACTTATTCTCCTTCTTGCCTTTTCATTGGCGCTGCAGTCTAGCGATGCGCAAGTGAAACAGGTGGCTGACAGTACAAAAAAACTGATAACAGCCGAAGCTTCCTGCGGACAATGCAATTTTGGCCTGAAAGCACCCGGCTGTGCCCTTGCCGTTCGCATTGACGGGAAAGCCTATTTTGTGGATGGTACTACCATCGACGATCACGGCGATGCACATGCTGCTGATGGTTTTTGTGAATCTATCCGCAAAGCACAGGTACAGGGCGCTGTAGTGGATAACCGTTTTAAGGCCACTTATTTTAAGTTGCTTCCGGTAAAAAAAGCTGAAGCCACTAAACCCGGGAGCGAACCCTGATCCCGTTGATGGCATTCTTACAAGTAAAAAATATTGGCAGGCTCAATGGCGGGCTGGCTGCCCTCAGCGATATTAATCTGCAACTACAGGCAGGCCAAAAGATAGCTATAGCCGGTGAAACCGGTTCCGGCAAAACCACCTTGCTCAAAATCATTGCCGGCCTTGTACAGCCCACTACTGGTCATGTTTATTTTAATAACCAGCGGGTGGAAGGGCCGGATGAAAAACTGCTTCCCGGCCATCCCAGGATTGCGTATCTCGGCCAGCATTTTGAACTGCGTAATAATTACCGGGTAGAAGAAGAACTGGAGTGTAAAAACCTGCTTACAGACGATGAAGCCCGGCAGTTATATACCGTTTGCCGCATCTCCCATTTATTAAAAAGGAAAACAACCGAACTATCCGGCGGCGAAAGGCAGCGTATTGCCCTGGCCCGCCTGCTTACAACATCACCTTCACTCTTATTGCTGGATGAGCCATTCTCCAATTTAGATACGCCGCATAAACAACTGATAAAATCGGTTATTGAAGACATCAGCATGAAACTTGGCATAACTTGTATGATGGTATTGCATGATGCCGATGACATATTACCCTGGGCGGATTACCTGCTTATCCTCAAAGATGGCCGGATAATTCAGGAAGGAACACCTGAAGATATCTACAACCAGCCGGCAGACAGGTATTGTGCGTCTTTACTCGGAGAATATAACCTCATCAGCAGGGCACTGTACAGGCAACTGGAAGGCATAACAGCACCAGGCGGGGAGGGACATATCATAGTGCGCCCTGAAATGTTTCACTTACATGCCCGGGGCACCACGGGTTTGAGCCTGGTAATAGATAAAGTCCTGTTTATGGGATTTTATTCGCTGCTGGAACTGGCAGGCCCGGAAGGAAAAATAAGGGTACGGATTAATACCGGCCAGTATAAAGCAGGTCAGCAAGTACAAATCAGCTTACTGCCTGCAACGGTGTATAGGGATAATAGCTTATAGTGTGATAACACTGTTGGTGCCGCCATAGATATTTGGCTGTTCACCATCTGCTTCAGGCTCGTTTACCCAGGTAGCTTCATCCACCAGGTATTTGAATTCGTGTGTGGATTCTTTTGGCAGGTTTACATCAGCTGTGAAGCTGCCGTCTTTTTTACGGCTCATTATTATTGAATCTTCCCAATTGCTGTTCAGTCCCAGAATGGCCACTGTTTCAGCACTTTCAGGGGTAAATGAAAACTTTACTTTACAATAATCCTTTGTCTTGTAATACGTCTTTTGTACCATGTTACTTTGTTGTTGATTTACGATTTATAATTCACCATCATTTTCAGCAGGCAGCCATCGTAAAATGGAATCGGTTACCCTTAATACGCATTTCGAAAAAAAGTAACCTGTTCTTTTGGTGCAGCATCGTGCAATGCACTGCAAAAATCGCCATTTGCTGAAAGAAATTAAATTGTATTTTCCCACAATTGTTATTACTGTATGCTAAAACCTCGTTTCCAGCCCTTTCCGGAACTAATTACTGACCGGTTACTGCTCCGCCAACTCAATGCTGCCGATGCCCCTGAAGTTTTCTATTTACGTTCCGATAAAGCTGTGCTTGAATTTCTGGGAAAAGAGCCGGCCAAATCGGTGCAGGAGGCTGATGCGTTTATAAAAGCCGTCAATCAGAACCTGCAGAATAATGACGCCATTATGTGGGGCATTTGCCTCCGCAATAAACCGGGCACTATTATTGGAACCATCTGTTTCTGGAATATGCAGAAAGAGAACTACCGGTCAGAGATAGGCTATGTGCTGCACCCTGCATACTGGAAAAAAGGAATGATGAAGGAAGCCATGCTGAAAGTGCTTGATTTTGGGTTCAGCAAGATTAAACTGCATAGTGTGGAGGCAAGGGTGCATGCGGATAATAAGGGGTCAGTAGCCCTCCTGGAAGCAGCCGGGTTTGAAAAGGAAGGACATTTTAAAGAAGATTTCTTTTATAACAACCGCTTTTATGATACGGTCGTTTATTCCAAAAGGAACAATGGAGGGTAAGCAAATTCTGCTAATCCGCGTATATTAGTATATAACGGGCAACCTATGCAAGCCTGTTATTGTCATTAGTTTGCTGCCATTAATTAAGATTTATGAAAAGACTATTCCCCTTTTTTTTACCACTGTTCATTTTGTCCTTTATGGGGCAAAGGCGGACGACTGAGATCATCTATGACGGGCCGTATGTGAAGTATTGTAAGGATCAAATTTATGTTTGTTATGTGCATGATAGTGAAGGGTTAAAAAAAGTTATTTCAGATAGTTTTTTAATAGAAAAGAAGAATGATATTATTTTGAATGTGCCGACTGATGAGGCGGGTAAGACATTCCAGGTGAAACTCAAACAATCGCCGCTTCAAAACGAGAAGAATGAAACGGGCAAGGTCAGCAAGCAGTTTGTGGTATCGGATATGGAAGCGAATTTCAAGGCCTTCCGCCTGCTGTTACAGGCCAACCAGATTATAGACTCCAGTTTTGAATGGACATTCGGCGACGGTCACCTGGTACTTACCGGCGACTTCTTCGACCGTGGTTTCCAGCAAACAGAATTGCTGTGGTTGATATACTCGCTGGAAGAAAAGGCAAAAGCTGCCGGAGGTTATGTGCACTACATTCTCGGTAACCATGAGATTATGAACCTCAGCAATGACCTGCGCTATGTTCACCCGAAATATATGCAGGTGGCTGCCTTGATGGGCACTTCTTATCTCTCTTTTTATGACGAAAACAGTGAACTCGGACGCTGGCTCCGCACCAAGAATGTGGCGGAGACCGTTGGTGATGTACTCTATGTGCATGGTGGTATATCACAATTGCTGAACGAAATGGACCTTTCCATCCCGAAAATCAACAAAGCGGTACGGCCTCATTATGCCGACAGTACAGGCAAGTACCCGGATATGCGTACGGAAGTTTTGTACAGTGATTTGGGGCCATTTTGGTATCGCGGCTATTATGCAGGTGCACAGAAAGCCACGCAACGCCAGGTGGATAGCACTTTGTCGCAGTACCGGGTAAAATATATTGCAACCGGGCACACCGTAATTGCCGATACCATTAGTCTTTTATACAATGGGAAAGTATTCAACACGGATATACATCATACCAAGCAGGTACCCCAGGGCTTGCTGATTGAGAATGGTAAATTCTACCGGGCCACTGTTAGTGGCGAACGTTTTCCGATCGGTAATTAAGGGTGAGTAATGAGCTGTCAATTGTGCGCACCTGCTCACTAGTGTCAAGTCACCATTCACAATTCGCCACTCACCATTCAGGTTTTTTGCCTTATCTCACCTAAATTTGCCAACCTTAAAATAAACAAACCAGATGGCAAGATCAATCGCATTCCGGGAAGCACTTCGTGAAGCAATGACAGAAGAGATGAGAAGGGATGACCGGGTATTCCTGATGGGGGAAGAAGTGGCAGAGTATAACGGTGCGTATAAAGTAAGCCAGGGAATGCTTGCTGAATTTGGTCCAAAACGGGTGATTGATACCCCTATATCAGAACTGGGTTTTGCAGCAGTTGGGGTAGGCGCGGCACAAAATGGCCTCCGTCCAATCGTTGAATTCATGACCTGGAATTTTGCTGTGCTGGCTTTAGATCAAATTCTCAATACTGCTTCTAAGATGCTGGCAATGAGCGGTGGACAAATTACTTGTCCGATTGTATTCCGTGGACCAAATGGTTCAGCCGGTCAGCTTGGAGCGCAGCACTCTACGGCATTTGAAGCGATGTATGCCAATATTCCCGGGCTGAAAGTAGTATCACCCAGCAATGGATATGATGCCAAAGGGCTGATGAAACAGGCCATCCGTTATGAAGAGGATCCGGTGATGTTTATGGAGAGTGAAGTGATGTATGGCGACAAATCTGAAGTGCCGGAAGAAGAATATTACATCGAACTGGGTAAGGCCGATATCAAAAAAGCGGGCCGCGATGTGACTATTGTTTCATTCAACAAAATGATGAAGGTGGCCATGGGTGCTGCCAGTGAATTGGAAAAAGAAGGTATCAGCGCTGAAGTAATAGACCTGCGTACCATCCGCCCGCTTGACTGGATGACTATCCTGGAAAGCGTAAAGAAAACAAACCGGCTCGTTATTGTGGAAGAGCAGTGGCCCTTTGCTTCTGTATCTTCAGAAATAACATACCGCATACAAAAAGAAGGCTTCGATTATTTAGATGCCCCCATCCGCCGGATTACTGCAGCTGATGCACCCTTGCACTATGCACCAAATTTGGTGGCTGCTGCTTTACCGGATGTGCCGCGTACGGTAAAACTGGTAAAAGAAGTGATGTATCAGCAGAAATAAGCCCCCGTTTTACTATCTTTTTACACTTGTTTTCAATCAATACGATGATTGCAACCCATTGCATTTCGTAAAATTACGCTGTAGCAATTTATTTTATAATTGATGCAGCTATTTGGCAGATAAACCGCATCTTTGCAATGGTTTTTCATAGGATATTGGATTTTAAAACGAGGCTGGGTTTCTACCCGGCCTCTATTTTTTTACCCTCCGTAGCATCAGCGAAGGAGGGTTCCTGTTTTTAGAGCGACCGAATTGCCCGCAAAGGCGCAAAGCCACAATGGGGTGAATAATTAAAAATTCTATCTAAAAGCAATCCTGTGAAAAAGCACAATATAAAAACCAATGGACACCTGGCTTCCTTTCCAACCAAATACTTCTGAGAAAAGTGACAATAAAATAATCAGCGAAAATCCTTTGCGTCTTTGCGGGAAACCAATTCGCTGAAGGCGAATATCCTTTCTTAACTTTAATGGATACCCATGTCACCCTTCCCTTCAAAACAAGTAATTTAGCGACCTCAAATAAACTATATGCCTGATATTCTGATAATTGATGATGAGAAAGCAATCCGTAAAACCCTTTCCGAAATACTATCTTTTGAAGGATATAAAATAGATGAAGCAGCCGACGGGGAAGAAGGGCTGCGCAAGTTCCGTGAAAAGACATTTGACCTCGTACTCTGTGATATTAAAATGCCGAAACTGGATGGCATCGAATTTTTACAAAAAGCAGGCGAGGTAAATCCTGATGTGCCCATCATCATGATTTCGGGACATGGAAATATAGAAACAGCCGTAGATGCGGTAAAGAAAGGGGCCTATGACTACATATCGAAACCACCAGATCTGAACCGGTTGCTGATTACGATCCGGAATGCGATGGACAAAAGCAACCTGGTAACCGAGACAAAAGTGCTGAAGCGTAAAGTGAGCAAAGTGCAGGAAATGATTGGTGACTCCAGCCCGATCCAAAAAATAAAAGACACGATTGAAAAAGTGGCACCTACCGACGCACGGGTATTGATAACCGGTGAAAACGGATCGGGCAAGGAACTGGTGGCCCGCTGGATTCATGAGAAAAGTAACCGGGCTGCGGCCCCGCTGGTAGAAGTAAACTGTGCGGCCATTCCCTCAGAGCTTATCGAAAGTGAATTGTTCGGTCATGAGAAAGGATCATTTACCTCAGCCATCAAACAGCGTATTGGCAAATTTGAATCGGCAAGTGGCGGTACCTTGTTCCTCGATGAAATAGGTGATATGAGTGCAAGCGCCCAGGCCAAAGTGCTGCGTGCCTTGCAGGAAGGGAAGATAACAAGGGTAGGGGCCGATAAAGATATCAGCGTGGATGTGCGGGTAATTGCAGCCACGAATAAGGATTTGCTGAAAGAAGTGGAAGCAAAGAACTTTCGCCTCGACTTATACCACCGCCTGAGTGTTATACTGATTCATGTACCATCACTGAATGAGCGAAGGGATGATATCCCGTTACTGGTTGATAAGTTCCTGGTGGATATTTGTGCGGATTATGGCATCGCTGTAAAAACGATCGATGACAGTGCTATTAAACTGCTGCAGCAGTACGACTGGACGGGTAATATCCGGGAACTGCGCAATGTGGTGGAGCGGTTGGTAATATTGTCGGGCAAAAGCATAACAGCAGAAGATGTAAACAGTTATGTGATGCCGAAATAGGCAGTTACCATTCTTACATAAAGAGGACTGTTTACCGGCTGTAAAAGGCCACCTGCCGCCGTTTCACAAAACTTTTCATTTTAATACGTTGAGAAGCATTTATTTCAGATATTTTTGTCCGCACTAAAAAAAGGTCTATGCCCCTGTCCCATATTTTCATTGTTTATCTCATAGGAACCCTGATCGTTTTTCTTCCCTCGCCGGGTTTTGCCAAGCTGTTTGTAAAAGCGGGCATACCTGCCTGGAAAGCCTATGTCCCTTTTTACAATACCTGGGAAATGCAAAAGCTGACACAGCGCCCCAAGCATTGGGTGTTCTGGCAGGCTATACCAGTTGTGGGCTGGTTCATCAGTCCGGGTATATTTATTGAGTTTGTAAAATTGTTTGGACAGTTTTCGCTCGGCGCACATACAGGTGCAGCGCTGGCAGGCCCCGTTTACTTTCCGTATTTAGCCTATAAAAAAGATCCCAAATACATTGGACCGGAAGCCGTAAAGAAACACAGGAAGAAAGGCTGGCGGGAGTGGGTGGACGCTGCGATTTTTGCCGTAGTAGCTGCTACATTAATCCGCACATTTGTATTTGAAGCCTATACTATTCCGACAGGCTCGATGGAAAAGACATTGCTGGTAAAAGATTTTCTTTTTGTAAGCAAGCTCAGTTATGGGCCCCGTATTCCGAATACACCATTGTCTGTTCCCTTTGTACATAATTACCTGCCCTTTGGTTCCAGCCGTAAGAGCTACTCGGAAATGATTAAGATACCTTATACCCGGTGGTTTGGTTCGCCGGTGAAAAGGGGAGACGCCGTGGTGTTTAATTTTCCTGCAGGGGATACGGTGATCAACTTACCGGAATTTCAATCCAAAATACCGTACTACCAGGTATGCCGTGAATTGGGCCGGGGCGATATGAATGCAGGCCGGCAGGCTGTATTCGCCGATCCCGATCAATACCCGCTGGCCGTTCACCCGGTTGATAAAACAGACAACTATATCAAGCGTTGTACAGGTGTGGCCGGTGATCTGCTGCAGGTAATTAATGGTGATGTGCATATCAATGGTGTAAAAGAAAAAACACCACCTAATTCAGTAATGCCCTATACCGTTACACTCAAACAAGCCGGTTTCGATTTTGACGATTTCGGCGTAGATACAGAAAAAGACATTTATCAAAACCAGGAAAGAACAACGGCATTACCACCGAATACATTTGAATGGAACCTGACTTTCAGCACAGCAGAAAAACTGAAAGCAGACGCAAGGGTTCAATCAGTCGTACCCATTCTGGAGTCGGCCTGGTATAATCCATATACGGTAGAAAGCTATGTATTAAAAAATAACTGGAAGCTCGATAATTACGGCCCTATCTGGATACCCAAGAAGGGAGAGAAGATAGTGCTGAACGACAGTACCTATGCTATCTACGAAAGGGCCATCCGTGTGTATGAAAAAAATGAGTTTTATGCGCAGAATGGCAAATACATGTTGAATGGCCAGCCTGTTACAGATTATACATTCAAAATGAATTACTACTGGATGATGGGGGATAACCGTCACCAGTCGCAGGACAGCCGCTTCTGGGGTTTTGTACCGGAGAATATGGTTGTAGGTAAGGCCTGGATGATCTGGTTTAGCTGGGATGGAGGCCCGCGATGGAAGCGGTTCTTTAAGTTTGTAAAATAATAACCCTCAACAAGCCCCTCCGCAGGAGGGGTTTTGAATTTCCGAAGGAAAAAAACTAACTTACTTTTCTATGGTTCAAGATAACAAGTTTGAATTTTCATATAAAGTATATGCTGATGCTGCGGAACTGGACAGCCAGGATGCCATGCTCCTCGACAAAGCCCGCAAGATAACAGTACAAGCCTATGCACCCTATTCGAAATTTTATGTGGGCGCAGCTGCGCTGCTGCAAAACGGTGACGTGGTAACGGGTACCAACCAGGAAAATGCTTCGTATCCCGTAGGTACTTGTGCTGAACGGGTATTGCTGGGTACATTAGCCGGTTTGCATCCCGGCGAAGCCATCCGATCCATGGCCATCAGTTATGCCAGTGAGACAGTAAAAAGCGATCACCCCATCTCACCTTGTGGTATGTGCCGCCAGGCGTTATTAGAATACGAAGCAAGGGTATCATCACCCATAAGACTGATACTGGCCGGGCAAAGCGGCGAAGTATACATAATAAATACGGCTGCACAACTATTACCATTTGCTTTTACCAGCAGTGAACTGAAATGAAAGCTGGTACAGTATTCAAAGTAGTACTGTTCGTCATCCTGCCCCTGTTAGCGGGTTTACTTATCTATATTTTTTACCGGGATAACACATGGCTTCATCAGCATATGTTTATTGGCACAGGCCCGAAGTTGGACAAACCACCGGGGCTGGCTGGACATATCGTTGTGTATACCCTGCCGGATTTTTGCTGGTGTTTTTCATTCGCATCATCACTTATTTTATTAAAACAATGGCTGGGGATTCGTTCGGACTATTTTAATATTGAGGTTTTGTTATTGCTTATTTGTTCAGAACTGGTTCAACTGCTGTTCCCGGCCCATTTCACATTCGATAGTTGGGATATCGGCGCAGCGGTGCTGGCTTTTTTACTGTCTGTTTTATTGCTAAAACCACAAAATGAGCAAGTATAAAGGCATTCTACTTTTGGCTGTTATCACGGCGTATTCATTGATATATATCGCTACGTCTTACCAAAAGGAACCTGTGTGTGATAGTGATTGTGATAAGTTAGGGGATGTGGCTAACCGGTTGTATAATAACCGTACCTATGTATATAATGTAAACCGGTGCAACCCTGGCCGTGTTTCAGATACTATTTGTGTATTTGTTGCAGACAGCAGCGGGGTGAACTGGAATTTACTGGCAGACAGTGCCTGCTATTTTGCCACGCAGGTTGGATTATCACAACAGAAAATATTCGTTATTAAAAATACCCTTGTGCCATGGGATACAGTAGCTATAAAACAGTGTCCTTAAAACAGGGTTTGCACGCCATACGTATACTTTGCTTCCAGGTCAAGCAGCCATTTCTTTCTCCATAAACCACCCGCATAGCCAGTCAGTTCACCATTACTGCCAATCACACGATGGCAGGGTACTATAATTGCGATATTATTTTTTCCATTTGCATTGGCAACGGCCCGGGTGGCTTTACGGTCGCCTGTTTTTAATGCCAGGTCAAGATAGCTGATGGTTTTGCCATAGGGTATGCCAACCAGGTAGCCCCATGTTTCCTGTTGAAAAGGCGTACCAGGCTGGTTCAGCGGCAGCTCAAAATTTTTTCGTTGCCCGTTAAAGTATTGAATTAGCTGCTCAACGCATTGCACCAATAAGGGAGTGATTTCGTTCTCACTGGCTGGTAATGCATCCGGGTCACTATGAAAAGTAACTTCTGTAATGTATTCATCCGTCCCGCTTATTTTAAGCAGGCCGACTGGAGATTGATAATATGTACTGGCTATTGACATCAGCCTATCTTATGCCCGTTGCTGACAGATCGTTCCGGTTGCAATAAAATTACATCATTATTACTGTCATACACGCCTAGTACGAGACATTCACTGCGGAAGTCAGCAATTTGCTTCGGCGGAAAATTGACAACGGCAACAACCTGCCTGTGCAGGAGGTCTTCTTTGGCATAATGAACGGTTATTTGCGCCGATGATTTTCGTAGCCCGATAGCAGTTCCAAAATCAATCGTGAGCTGGTAAGCTGGTTTGCGGGCTTTAGGAAAATCATGCACGGCGGTAACAGTGCCTACACGTATATCTATTTTTTCAAAATCGCCCCATGTAATTTCCATTCTGAATATTTTACTGTAAACTTGATGAAAAATTGCCATAATGAATAGCCCAAAAGATGCAAGCGGTTTCTCCCGCAGGAAATTCATTCGTAATACAGCTATTACGGGTGCCGGTTTTTTTATCATCCCGCGGCATGTGCTGGGCAGGGGCTATATAGCGCCCA
>CAYLRV010000016.1:80857-86405 GCA_964386395.1 uncultured Chitinophaga sp. | reverse complement strand
AGCTGTAAAGTAGTGATTTTAGCGGCTAAACAGCTATTTTTGCTGCCCGCTAAAACGAGGTTGGGCCTGCCCACCGAAGCTTTAGCGTAGCTGGGCCTGCCTTGCGTAGCTTCAGCGAAGCAAGGTCCCGTAGTTCAATGGATAGAATAGAAGTTTCCTAAACTTTTGATACAGGTTCGATTCCTGTCGGGACTACACTATAAAAAGCCTTATAATTTAGTTTATAAGGCTTTTTAAATCTCCTTAATTTTCCTAGCAGGCTGCATAGTCTAAGATATATTTTTCATATTAGACAGGCTATAGATGCTCATCCATATTTTTCAGTAGGGTTGCTGCATAAAACTTTATAAATTTTAAGAACTCGTCCGAATAAAATGTAGCAACTAGAATGTCTGCTTCTACATCACGGAAGATTATTTTATCAATCAGATTTTCGGGGGTTTCTGAAACAAACTCGATATCAAAATGAGCTACGGCATTTCTTAGCCTCCCAAAGAGCTCGCAAGTATCCTTTATGGCAGGATTAAATATTGATCTATGGATTCCCGAATCCTTTAGGGTTTTTATAAGGGCTATTCTGGTCTTAGGGACATACGAGAAAATTTTTTCTTTTGGAAGTACAATAAGGCCAAGTAGACAGTTTACAAGAAGCGTATGATTGTACTGTTCATCAAACGGAAAACAGTCCTTAAAGCCTTCATATTGATCTATTAAAGCGAGAGTTCTTTTTACAAAATCTATCTCAAGTTGATGATAGTTTCCCATAATTTTTAGCTGCCGTCACTTCAAGAAAGTGATGGTCTTTGATTTCTTTAAGTATTGTAACAAATTAATTTGCGACTGCAGAACAGTAAGGACGTCAATGCTAGTAAAGTCCCCTTCTCGACTGAGTAGCTCCAGCGTTACAGCATAAAAATTAAAAAAAATATGAGATTGGGTCTGTATCTACGTCCAACAATAGCTATAGCCCAACCGCTCATTTTCAGTATTAATACTTAGCCAACAGTGGCCTAAAGAGTCTATCTACACTTCTAATTCAAAGCTAGATCACATAGGTTATTTTTTTATACAGGTGGTTTATATCATATCTTCTCCTACTACGAAGAATTTGCTTTTCCTTATTAATTGTCAGGCTGTATTTATGTGATACCTCTTTTGCAGTTGCGATTATACAACAAAATTTTAAATTTATAATTTGTAATAACATCTTGTATTCGTACATTAACAGCTAGGAGTGAAGGTGACTTAAATAAAATGTCAAATTGAGCATTTAACTGAATTTCACAAACAGTATACCTTCAAAATTGAGCATTAAATAAATTTTACACTTAGTAGATCTTGCGATAGGTAAAAAACTTAACGCTTAAGGTCTCTTATTACGTAATAATATCTTACCACCTCAAAACCGAGAACCAATGGCTCCAATTAATCTTGATGCTTTCCGATATGCCCTTTGTATAATTGATGATGGTTGGATCTTTGAAGGATTTTCTCAAAGTTTTTTATCAGCAGTATTTAATTATGAATATATGCCTGTAGGTGGAACAAAGGATAAGGGTATTGATGGCTTAAATCACATATTTCATAGAAAAGGGTTCGAAAAGCAAATTTTCCAAATGTCAACCGAAAAAGATGTTTTCGGAAAAATTGAAAGGACGTTTGCTGCCCTAAGGGCAAACAACATCAAAATTGAAAGATTTACCTATGTGACTAATAGGGAGGTGAAAAATAAGGATAGCATAATTGATCGGATATTTGATCTCCATAAAATTCCAATTAGTATCAATGATCTCCTTTGGTTCACTGCCAATGCGAATGCAAATGTAGGAACTCAAAATTCATATTTGACTTTTGTAAAGCAAAACCTGCACGAGTATAATGTACCTGGTAAATCCTTCATTGTATCCGATTTAGAAAACGATTCTCGAATCTTTGTTTTTTTACGGCAGCAACTTGAAAGCAAAGGTACTAATGTTAAAATTGATGAACTTCTTGCAGAAAGTTTGATTTTGTTTTCTCTTGAAGGAACAGATCCTGAAAAGGGAATATTTATGCAAAAGGAAGAAATAAAAAATGCTATTAAAGAGTTTGTGAAATTTGATCCTCGCTTATTGGATAAAACAATCAATAACCGACTTGAGGTATTGTCGACAAAGCCCAGAAAAATAAATTTTCATCCCGGAACTGGGTATTGCTTGCCTTTCGAAACAAGGGCAGAAATTCAAGAAAGGAATTTATCAGATATTGAATTGCAAAGAGTATTTTATGAACAAACTGAATCTGTAATTAAACGATATCTTCATGAAGGGGATGCAATAATAAGAGATTCAACAAAGCTTATTGATGAAATTATACAAAAGATATTCCATCAACAAGGGCTTGAATTTTCCAACTTTGTTTTACATGGGGAAAGTCAAAAAACAGTAGACAAGGATCTTCAGGAAACTATAAATAAGGCTGTTGATGAAAGTACAGTTATAGAAAAAAATAAGGAAAAGGTAAAAAACTGTCTTCAGGTTGCTATTAGGAGTATTGTTTATCGCGGAACTCCAGAGCAAAGAAAATACTTAAAAGCATTATCGAATACCTACATGATGATGTTTTTGCTTCAATGGAACCCACAAGTTGCCCTCTACTTTGAATCAATGGCGGCAAACCTTAAAATTTTTGTATGCACTTCTATCATTATACCAGCATTCTCGGAGTATTATTTAGAGGATGAGAACAAGAGGCATTGGAATTTACTCAAGGCGTCTAATGATGTAGGTATTGCACTTTATATAAGTGATCCCATACTTGATGAGCTTATTTCGCACTTTAGAATGATTAAGAATAAATATGAAACACTTTTTGAGTTTACTGAAGATATATACTTATCAAGTGAACTTGATACATTGTTTATAGATGAGGTCTTGATTCGTGCTTATTTTCATGCGAAGGCAAATGGGAAAGTTGATACCTTTAAGGATTTTATAAACAATTTTTGTGATCCTTCTATTCAGAATGTGAGGGAAGAACTTATTGAATTTCTGAAGAATAAATTTGGAATTACATATCAAAGCGACGCCTCTCTGAAGGTTCAGATTAATAATCATGAAAAGGCAATGCTTGTTGAAAAACTGCACCAGCAGGGTAAGGCCACACAAAAAGCTGAGACTGACGCCAAAATTATTTTAACAATATATCGATTACGAGAAAAACACAATGAAATGTCTAGCACAGGGATTTTTGGCTACAAAACATGGTGGCTTTCAAAGGACACTTCAACATACAAAGCGGTGTATAAGCTGTTTAAAGATAAATATACGAATTGCTATATGCGGCCAGATTTTTTATACAATCATATAGCATTAGCCCCGAAGAAAACAGAAATAGACCTTATGTATAAAAATATATTCCCTAGCTTACTTGGCGTAAATCTTAGTTTTCATCTACCAAAAGAAGTCACTGAGTATATTCAAAAAGCAATAGCTGAGCATAGTTCAAAAGATCCAGGTCGAGTTAAAGCAATCATTGGCCGACTCTCTGAAAGACTTAAGTCTGATCCAGCTGCTGGAACAATTACAAACGTTAAATTATTTTTGGATGAGGAGCTGCTAAGAATGAAATAAGGGATTTATGTTTCAAAATCCCTTACTAAAACAGATTGATCTCAAGTAGGAGTCGAACTAATCTGTTATAAGTCTTTCAAACTAATAGACGTAAAATCATGCCGTTCTAATATAATGGCTCAGTTCGTTAACAAAACATTAATAATCAGCCTTTGCCAATTTGTTCGTCTCTGCCAAAGTAATAAAGTTGTAGAATTACTTGCACACTTTGTCGGCTCCCCCTGTCACAATGACTGGTGTTTGGTTTGGTGTTCTGCTAGTCATCAAACTATTGAATAGTAATAATGCCAACCTATTTTTAAGGGTGGCATGAAGAGCTGAATAAGTGGTATTTACTAATTGATTAACTGGGTATGGATGAGAACATATAACTCATTATTAAAGGAGCTATGATTGTAGAAGATATTGTTAACTTAGCTATAGCAGATCCCAAAAAGGCTATGTGAATTAAAATGAATAATCAGCAACGGATTGAAAAATTGAAAAAACAGATCGAAGAACTGTACCATACACTTGCAGTCAAGATGTCCAAGGCTATGCGTAGCTTTAAAACAAAGGAAGAAAGACTTCAAGCACTTAGGCTTTCAAATGCGCCAATATCTGCTCTACGAAAACTATATGAAGTATCATTAGAGAATGAAGACTACGAAACCAGTGAAGCTGTTAAAGAGTTTTTTATCGAAAAAGGTGAGAATATTACAAACTAACCCATTACCTATTTTTCGACAGGTTGTACTTTAAAAGTAGTCAGAGTATATAACATGTCCCCCCAATTCCTCAACATATTCTTCTTCATCTTTCACACAGCCTTTACGCTGTTTAATATAGTAGGCTGGGCTTTTCCGAAAACAAGAAAGCTGCATTTAATCACCATCCTGCTGACCGCATTCTCCTGGTTTGTATTGGGCATCTGGAAGGGCTGGGGTTATTGTGCCTGTACCGACTGGCATTGGCAGACCAGGGAGGCCCTGGGCTATCACGACCGCTCAGATTCGTATATCCATTTCCTGCTGCTAAAGCTAACCGGCAAAGACTTCGATAAACAACTGGTGGATACGGTTACTATGATAGTCTTTCTGCTTACAGCTGTACTGAGTGTATGGCTGAATATCCGGGATTGGAGAAGGAAAAGATTATAGTGCTTTCTTAGGCAGAAAGTCCTGCGGACTACATTTAAGAATCTTTGCTAACAGGTTCAAATGCTTCAAATTATAGTGTGCGGGATACTTAGGGCTCTCGACCTGACCGATAAAACCAATTGATACGCCCAGCTCAAACGCAAGGTCAGCCTGGGTAAGGTTTTTTTCCTCCCGCTTCTTCTTTACTTGCTCTATAACGTACAGGTCAATTTTTGTTTTCACTACTTATCTATAACTAAGCATCAAATGTGAGAAATCCTTATATTTGTGTCAATCAGCTATAACTAAGTAAATATTCAATCTTAAATCTTAAATCAATCACCATGTCACCTCTCCCCACCCCCTTATCAACCTGGCAGCAAGCCCTGCGGGAAAATCCCGGCAGTCCCGTGGCGCACGAGATTATTGCCGAATACTTCAGCTTCTTTGGTGTGCAAAAAGCGAAAGAAGAGCTTTGGTTCCTTACCTCGGCCACCCTTACCAACGAAGAAGTGGAACAAAACAAAACCGCCAATGCCCGGGCAGATATGTTGTTCTACTACGAGTTTACCAAGATGTTTATGGAGGCGGTGCATAGCCTGCACTGCAGTAAGCCGGCGGCGGGGTAGGAGTAGAAAGAAAACACCAACTACGGCATTATTTGCCGGGAAGACTGTAAGGCGGTAAGAAATAAAGTAATCTGTATCTGTATTTTCCGTCTTCTCGCCTTACCGGCCATGGTAGGAGCAGAATGAAAACACCAGCTACGGCATTATTTGCCGGGAAGACTGTAAGGCGGTAAGAAATAAAGTAATCTGT
>CAYLRV010000016.1:26665-80757 GCA_964386395.1 uncultured Chitinophaga sp. | reverse complement strand
ATCTGTATTTTCCGTCTTCCCGCCTTACCGGCCAGTGTAGGGGCAGAAAGAAAACACCGACTACGGCGCAAAAGTGCTTTTTGCCTTTAAGGATGGAATGGGATTGGAGGAGTTTCGATCTGGATGAATTCTTGAAAAGAAAGATTTCCGGTGATTAATTTCAGTCATTTCTTCAATGCCATATCCTCTTTTGCTGCCCACAGTGTAATATCCTGTTTGCTTAATGCAGCGGCCATCAAATCGGGGAATTTATCGGGCGTACAGGCAAAAACCTGTACGCCAAGATTGGAAAAGAATTGCGCATTGCCATGATCATACATTGGCGCACCGTCATCATTTAATGCTAATAAGACAATTACCTGGACGCCGGCGGTTGTTAATTCAATAGCTCGTTTACGCATCAAAGCTTCATCTCCGCCTTCGTACAAATCTGTTATCAATACCAATACAGTATCCAATGGTTTGGTAATTATCTGCTGGCAATAGGTAAGCGCTGCATTAATATCTGTTCCCCCGCCTAATTGCACTCCAAATAATAATTCCACCGGGTCAGTTAATTCTTCGGTAAGATCAGCCACAGCAGTATCAAAAACTATCATCTTTGTTTTTATGGCAGGTAGTGAAGCCATTACGGATCCGAAAATACCCGAATATACAACTGATGTTCCCATAGAACCACTCTGATCCAGGCATAGTACCACATCTTTTAATGATGATCTTTTTTTCCCATAGCCTATTCTTGTTTCAGGTATGATAGTTTTATATGCTGGTTGGTAATGTTTCAGATTTTTTTGAATGGTGGCATGCCAGTTTATTTCATTATGTCTCGGCCGTCGGTTTCGGATACTTTTGTTCAGGCTTCCTGTGATGGCCTGTTGGGTAGGCTGCGATAATTTTTTTATCAGCTCATCTACTACTTTTCTTACTACTTGCCTTGCAGTGTCTTTTGTTTTATCAGGTATTACCCGGCTTAATGTCATTAATGTGGCTACAAGATGAACATCAGCTTCAATATTTTCGAGCATTTCTTTCTCGAACAGCATTTCTGTCAGGTTCAATCTTTTTAATGCATCTTTCTGCATTACCTGTACTACGGTATTAGGGAAAAAAGAACGAATATCCCCCAGCCAACGGCTTACATTTGGTGATGATGGACCGAGCCCACCTTTGCGGTCACTATCATATAAAGCTTCCATTGCCTTATCCATTTGCAAGTCTATTCCCGATAATTGAAATCCTGTTCCATCATTTTGATGACCACCCAGGATCATCCGCCATTTACGTATATGTTCTTCGTTCTCCATACTTATTTATTAATTGAACCCTAATAATTGCATGACCACCGGTATTCCTTTTCTTGCCCTTTCTTCATCAAAGCCAGTTTCAGTTTTTATAATTATTGCGGTACCACCTGTTTTTACTTTTTCACCTAACCTTCTTCTTTCTGAAGTGGAAAAATTAGAAAAAGTTCTTCTTAGTAATGGTAGTACCACTTTAAATGTTTCTTCATCTAATTGCTTCACCCAATTATTAATGATTGACCATATATCAACATCCAATAATAATAAGGTTCCACTTCCTTTTAAAAACCCTTCGAGCCAGGCGGCAGCAATAGCTGGTGCCGAAGCGGATGACATGGCATAATAAAAAGCTTTTACCAAATCATCACCTATCAGTAATTTATAATCAGCCAATAAGCGATTTGCATATCCCGCAATTACAGGGGCACTGTTTTTACTATTGGCTATTATTAATAATGTTTGCTGCCATTGTTCAGTTATAGCATTCTGCTGTAACACATTAACTGCATCATTCATATTAAAGAAAAGCTCCAACAGGTGTTGAGCTGCTTCATCATCTATTGCGGTGGAAGCCGAAGGAAGACTGATACAGATACGGGTTATCATGCTGTTGACGATATCTAATACCAGATCAGCATCTGTTTTTCTTACATTACCATAGCGGGACACATTTACCAGGTTGGGAATTACTTCCATGAGCTCGATTACATCGCCAGAGGCAGCAGCCAGGTTATTAATCTGCTGTATTAATACTTCTATTGCACCAGGCAACTCCGCTGGTATACATTTTTCCAATAGCTGACATACCAAGGGTAGGGTAGTGGCCTTGCGGGCAAGCTCTGTTACGTATTTTGTTGCGGCCACATCTGTGGTGTTTCCATAACTCCCTTTTTCAATTATATCTATGGAAGAGGCAGGATCCCATTGCAGCCGCCATTGTTCTTTAAAAGTTCCTTTGCCGGATACCGAAGCTGTTTCTCCCCATTTAATATCCAGTAATTGCAAGCGATGGAGAAAAATACTTCGTTCAAGATCATTTTCCTTTCTTAAATCTAAAGTATAATCTTTCCAATCTGCAGTGGCCGGGAGGCGTAATCGTTTTTGTGTTTTTTCAATATCCAGTTGCAGAGGCGGTTTGGGAATATCGACAGGTACTTCTCCAATTCTGTCGCTAACAATTAATTCCTGGTTGACCAATCCCATCATTAGGTTTTCACCATTGCATAATACACTTAGTGTTGCTTCATTCAGTTCTTCCAGGCCTGCTTTTGATAAATGCCTTAATGCAGCCAATGATTCAGCGAGCCGGACCGCTTCTATAACATGTGCCACTGAAGTGTCCATTTGTTTCTGACGAAAAAGCGTGGCTACATTAGCCATCCACAAAGTGCCATCATCTTTTGGATGTTGCCAGATATGATGATACCAGCCGGGAGATGTAATACCAGCACCATAACCGCTGTAGAAACTAAGCCGGTTATATGTCCAAGGTATCCAGGTGCATTCTATTTTTACTTTGGGCAACCCTTTCAGCAGGTCGTTATCCTCTTTTTGTTTAGGCATATTGAGCAGGGCAGGGGCATGCCATGCTCCACAGATTACCGCAATGTTCTGAAACATTTCTTTCTCTGCCTGGCGAATTACTTTTCGCATATGGGCTTCCCGTAATTGTTCCAGCCGGTTATCTTTCTTAGGAAACTGTTCCCGCAATTCCTGCATGGCTTCATTCACCGCTGTAAAAACTTCATCATTGTTAGTGCGATGCTCAAACATGTGCTCCCACCATTTTTCTCCATCATTATATCCGGCGGCAGCGGCCAGGTGGCTCATGGGATCAATAATAATTTCAAGTTCTTCATTTTCTTCTACTTCATTATTATTAATACTGTAGTTGTTAATAGCGGTTGACTCTTTATCACCAGGGTTAGCCTTTTCAGCTCTTACTTCCTGCTCCACTGCAAAATGATTACCAACGGGTAAATCCATAAAACGAACATGGATATTTTGCTGGCGGGCATATTTAATAGCCTGCCACTCTGGCGAAAATTCTGCAAAAGGGTAAAAAGAAGATTGTTGCGGATTATCTGGTTGATAACAGAGAATGGCAACTGGTGGCTTTAACGCTGCATGCGATGCCCATTGCAATATTTCATCGGCTTCGGGTGGACCTTCAACCAATACAATATCCGGTTTTAGTTGCTCCAAAAAATGTTTTACATTTCTTGCAGAACCAGGTCCGTGGTGCCGTATGCCTAATATATGTATTGCCATACCGTATTACTGTAAAATCAAATTATTTTTTATTTCCTTTTGACGAAGTTTTACCAAGTCGTGCTTGCTGAGAGTCTGCTGTTCATCGGTGTTACTACAGTACAAGAGTGCGACGCAACAGCAGATCATCCGGGTTACTAATGCTGGTATCAAAATTCTTTTATGCACTCATATTCCTGCAGGCCCTGTACACATCTTTCCATTCATCTCTTGGTTTTACTACCGTTTCTAAATATTCCTGCCACACCATTTTATCCTGTACAGGGTCTTTTATTACTGCACCTATAATGCCTGCTGCAAGGTCACTCGCCTTCAATTGCCCGTCCCCAAAATATGCTGCCATTGCTAAACCATTATTTACAACTGATATTGCTTCCGCAGTACTAAGCGTTCCGCTTGGCATTTTTATTTTAGTTTTTCCATCGAGTGTAACTCCATTTCTCAATTCCCTGAAGATGGTTACGATGCGGCGTATGTCTTCCAACGCAGGTTTTTCGGCAGGTAACTCCATTATTTTTTCAAAACTTTCTACCCTGCGTTTTACAATGTCAATTTCTTCATCAATTGAATCCGGTACAGGAAGGATAACTGTATTAAACCTGCGTTTTAACGCACTCGATAGTTCATTCACACCTTTATCACGGTTATTGGCAGTGGCAATTATATTAAACCCTTTTATAGCCTGAACTTCAGCATTTAACTCAGGTATGGGTAATGTTTTTTCGGAAAGGATTGTAATTAGTGCATCCTGCACATCAGCGCCAATGCGGGTGAGTTCTTCTATTCTTGCAATTCTTCCATCCTTCATAGCCCTCATTATGGGAGTTTCTACCAATGCTTTTTCAGACGGGCCTTCGGCTAATAACCTGGCATAGTTCCATCCATAGCGGATTGAATCTTCGCCCGTACCGGCAGTACCTTGTACAATCAGGGTAGAGTCTCCGCTGATAGCAGCCGCTAAATGTTCACTCACCCAACTTTTTGCAGTGCCTGGTAAACCATACAATAATAAAGCCCTGTCCGTAGTAAGGGTGGCCACAGCAATTTCCATCAATCGCTTATTGCCAATATATTTTGGCGAAACTTCAAATCCATTTTTTAGTTTACCCCCCATTAGGTATTGTACCACAGATTGTGGTGATAGTTTCCAGTTGGCAGGCCGCTTATCGCTATCCTCCTTTTGCAACTCTTCAAGTTCCTGGGCAAATAATTGTTCTGCATGCTGACGTAAGGTTTGTGACATAGTTATGTATTTATAAGTTGAACGCTTTTTCTGTTTGGGATTTTAAGCCTGTTATTTTTTTAATATACTCCACAATATTTATCCATGCACTTTGTAAATGTTCTTCGGCTGGAGCCATTTGTTCAAGTTTGTGGATAATACTTTCTGGTATCAGGTTTATATGCTGATTATAAAAAGCACGGGTATACTGATAGGGATTTTTAGAAGTATGTCTCAAAATATTCATGGCAAGCTCATTGCTCCATGCTGTTTCTTCTTTTACCGCCAGATTTATTATAGTTTCAGCTGCACTTGCCTGACGGAATTGGGTTATTAAATATTCTTCTCTTTCTTTTTTTGGTAATAAGGGTACGATATCCAGGTAAAATCTATTTGGATCGCTTGCAAATAGAATAGCCCATTGTGTAGATTTAAATCTGCCTGCTGCCATTCCAATAGCAGGAATTAATTTTTCTCCTTGACTTGTAGCCTGGAAAAGATCTATAATTTCTATGGGTGAAGCATCAAGATAGCTTTCCCAGAAAGCTGGCGGAATAAACCCGACTAGTTGATAAAGAATAAAATCATTATCAGAAATATCTTTTTGTACGGTAATGCCTGCTAACTTCTCAATGCCAGATTTGAAAATAAAATCAGGAATTTGGTCGGGTAGTTTGAATGTTAAAACACTTTTGTTGCTTAGGCCCAGCATAGCCTTTTTCTTTGTTATAGAAACAGTCTGACGGATAATTTCCTGGTACTGCTGAATAATAGCTGATTCCGGAATTTGCTTTAATAGTTTCAGCGCTGTTTCTTTTACCTTTTTGCTCTTTTCTGTAGCCAGGCTTTCAATAAAAGCAATATCATCTTTACTGATACCTTCTGCAAGCAATTCCAGAAATTCTGTTTTTGAATTAGCATCTTCCTGCGCCCATGTTTGCATCAGGTAATCCCTTCCTTTCTTAGGAACAGTTTTTCGCAGTTCTAGCAACACATTTTTTCGCTGTTCAGGAGTGCCAGTTTGCCAGATTTCTTCTAATGATTGCGCCATGGAAAATTTCCATCCTTCATTGAAGGTACCCAACCATTCGCCCCGCCTGCCGCAACAGGAAGCTACTAAAGTTTGAAATGATTTATGAGCAGATGCAATTTCCAACAAAGCTGGAATAGTGCCTGGCTGAACAATTAGATGTTTACTATTACATTTTTCCAGCCAGAGTTTTAGCAAGGGAAGGCTTTCCTCACTAAGTATATCATTCAATATTTGTGCGGCAGCGGCAGTACAGTACTTTTTCTCTTCCGGCGGACAAGGAGGGAAACTAATTTCTTTTTGTAGAGGAAGGTTACCGCTTTGCCGGTAATTAAATGCAACGGCAGCCAGTTGCAGGAATTTTATTTCTTTATCAGTTGTTTCATTTGTATTAATAACATTAAATGGGTCGATGAGTCCAACGGGAAGCTCTTCCATACTTATCGATCTTTTATCAGTGCCTATCATGGCCACATTAATGATATTGTCCCAAAACTGCATGTATGAAAAAATTATAGAATTTTATAGTCATTTTGTTGCCATATTCCCACTGGTTCGAATTGGTCTTCTTTTCCTATCACTATGATATCCAATGGTTCGCCGCCGCCCAACGCCAATAGTTTCCAGATGGTTTTCTGTTCATTTTTATACTGCATCATATTATTATTGCTATCCTGGAGCCACCATTGCTTATTATATTGGACAGGTTTTAATTGTTTAATTATATAAGGACGTTCGTTACGAAATGGCAAGCTGCTGTTAACTGCTGTTTCGGCTTCGATTACCTGTTGCCAGGTAGTAAACTTTCCGAATTGACTTATAGCATTCGTAGCTGTTTGGTGTTTGATAATGGCCCGTAACGGATTGGCAGATGGAAAAAAGACTAATTCTGCCTGTATAAACATTCCGGGTGTAAGTGTATGTTGAGCACCCTGGCCCCGAACAATGAATTGTAACACCAGTGCATATTTGTTACTCTGTGTGCCGTATAGCCAATTTCGTTCTGTTGTTACTGCATCTGCATCATTTACCTGTTTGGCTAATACTAACCAATTGTCGCTGATACCTTGTTGTTCTTTCAGCTCATCGTGGTTTTGTGTAAAGCCAATAGCCGTTTTTACATCCTGCTGTAAAAGCTCATGTAAAGTCTGACTGTTTTTATATCCTTCCATTACCAGGTAGAGTTGGAGCAATCTATCCATGAAAATGGTAGTCCATCCTTCTGCAAAAAAATTAATTTCGCCAAGCATACGAACCATACCAGCCAGGCCTGGTGCTTGGGCGTCTACCATACGGCGAGCCATGTTTTCAAAAAACAAACTCCCTTTTTCGGGTATTGTAAGAATGCCATTGCGGATAATATCTTTTAGCCAGGTAGTTAATTCTTCTATTCCATCATTTACTTTTAAGTGTCTAGACTGCTGGCGTTTTGCCTGCGAGACCTCATCTACGGGTTTATCTTTCTTTTCGGCTTGCTTTTCTTGTTTTTCAGTTCGCTTATTAAGCCAATCTGTTACCCATGCAGGGGCATTAGAGTCAGTAAAACTATTTTTCTGACGAGTATAAAATAATAATAAACCAAGCCCATGCTTGCAAGGAAATTTGCGACTAGGACAGGAACATTTAAAGGCGATATTGGTAATGTCAATTTGTGTTTGGTAAGGTTTGCTTCCACTTCCATGGCATTCGCCCCAAAGGGCTATTTCGTTTACGCCCTTGCTTACCCATTTAGCAGGATTGGCCAATTCTTTCCCCGATTTTTTAGAGGACTCGTCGGGGGCAAGGGTAAGTATTTGTTCCTCGGATAAGTTCAAGGGGTAAAATTTAATACTGAAGATAATGGGAAAAGGAAAATAAATAAAGTAAACTATTTTAAGTTTTATAGTAACCGAAAATTGGAAATACAATTTTGTTTACCGCCGATATTAACACGGATGATCGTCCTTTGCTTCACACACTTTATTGTTCTGTTTTTGGGTATCATTGTGTTTATGCAACCAGATTTAATCGTTAATGTTACCTTCTTTGGATAGTAATTAAGTGTTAGTACACAAAAATCCTGACTAAGGAGTTGATCTTTTAATCCGATTATACGCATGTGCGTAAGCGGGTAATCTATTTTTTCCAGATTATTATTTTAAGCGATTCCAGTGCCGGACTTAGTATCGAAGCCAACAACGATGCCAGGCAACTAATGATACAGGCAGGTGCAAAACCAATTACCTGGCAGGCAGTTATGGCTTCCTGCTGCCCAGACAGTACCGCTCCTGAGTATTATAGTTTGTATGATGTCGTAATAAAGCATGGCAATGGAGTTAGCCATGCTGACAAAAACCAGCTATTGTTTTCACATTCGCTCTTTAAGCATCTGGCCAAAATCTTATTTCTTTCTCCAGGTTTCCGTCAACTGTTTTTTAAGGCTTGCTGAAGGGTCTTCCATACTTTCGCCAACAGTGTGCCGGTATGGTTAGCCAATGCCACCAGCGAAGATTGACAAACTGTTAGACGAAACTGTGAAGCTTGTTAAAGCTAGTGCAAGCCATAAGGATGATTACACAAGTTTTTAGTTCCAGGTGTATCAACAGGAATATGCCGCACATGGCAGGGGGTAACTCCACTCTTTTTACCAAAGACTAAACGAAAAATTTATTTTAGTCAGCACAGGCAGAAGCTGTATAAGTAAACATATCCTCGCCAATTTCTTTACTTCAAAACGAAAATCTGTATTTAATCTTACTTGGAAAAATTTCCTAAAAAGGGGTGTAATCACCCTTTTGCAAATTAAAAACCGTTAATGAGATTTGTCTTATGATATAAGTTTTCATATTTTTCACAGACAAACCTCAACTGCTATGCAAGTAACAACCAACCAACCAACTAAGGTATGCACATGTATTGATCAAATGAAATTGATAAATAGTATTCGATCTAGAGTTTATCGTAAAAGCCTTTTTCTTTGTCTGCTACTATGGTTTGCAGGTACATGTGATGCACAGGTTTTTAAGTTTCGCCATTATCTCAGCCAGGATGCGATACATGGCGCAAATTTTACATTGAATCGTCAAACACCAAAACAGTTTCATGCAGCTGTTCCATTGGTAAACGGAATGAATTTTACGATAACAAAGGGATTTGTTGACACAATTAAAACTACAGTCCCAATTACCATTGTCTCACCTCTTTCTGCCTTTAAGATAAGAACTACAAAAGAGTTTAATTTAGTATTAATAGCCGGGGCAGGTGCTGTGATTGGCCCTGACACGGAATTCACTGTTCCGGCGGCTACATTAATCAATGTTTTAGTGGGAGAAGCATATATTTATAATGAAACTCAAGATGCCACAATAGTAATCGCTGGTGCCTTTCCCGTGCCTCCAGCAGTAAATAATTGTGAAGTAAAAGAACTTAGAACTACGATTGTCAGATTGACAACTACAACAAAAGGTCTTATTGCGGTTTCTAATGGCAAAATTAGTTTTGATCCGTGGCAAATAACAAGTTTTCCATCTGTTGTGCCGGCAGATCGTCTTGCGATTGATGTTAATACCCCCATCCCCTTGGAACTCAAAGATGGCAGACAAAAAATTAGCGACCCTACAAAAGTTCTATGGGTGCCATACAGGCATATAACATCTAGTATCAATTCGATACCTTTTCGATACCGGGCGAAGAGGTTGTTAGCGGATACAGTTCACGCTACAGGTACGGTCACTACTGCTTTTAGTTTGGCAATCAGTGTTGGTCAAACATGGGGGTGGTCGCATATTACCACTCGGGCAAGAAACGATTTTTCTTTTACCCTGGGTGGATTTATAGGCCCATCTAGCGTTGACCTGAAAAAAGAAACAGTAAAGACTCCGGGTAGCTTTGTGGCAGGGCGAACTAATCCCGTTTTGTCATACGGGATAACTATAATTCTCGCACGAAACGGACTGGGAGTTCTTTTGGCATATGGTTTTGATAACGCATTTGGGAAATTTGGGAATGATTGGATTTATGACAAAATGCCGTGGTTCGGGTTTGGAGTGAGTGCTTCTTTCCCTAAATAATAATGGCATAATTTATTAGTCGTTCTGCTTCCATAGCCCAAACGAGAAGTTTTAGTAAACATAGGGCGAATCGATATAAATAAAGCCCGGTCGTAATGACCGGGCTTTGCGGTTAATAATGCCAATAGGTATAGGATAAGAAATAAGGGTTATTTATTTCAACTCACTCAACGCCTTCGGTCCCGGCACCACATTGCGTACTGGCGTTGTTGTTTTTAAGTAGTAGTACATGGACTTTAAATCATCATCCGTCAAATTGCGGAGGGCTGTCCATGGCATGGGTGGCAGCAACGGCCTCGATTCATCAAGCCCCTTGTATTTTCCCTTGCGGATGCAGTTGATAAACTGTGCCTCACTCCAGCTACCAATACCCGATGCATCGCTGGTAATATTGGCGGCAAAGCTTGCACCCCAAGGGCCGATGGTGGACGTTTGCCCCGGGCCAAATAAAGCCCAGCCCTTCATGATTTCCGTGGTATCTACCGGCGGCAGTTTGTCTGTTGCCTGAAAACCTGATAAACGCAGCTCAGGAATAATCTCCGGCCCACGGGCCCCCATTCTTTTTGGCGAATGACAATCATCGCAGCCGCCCGCCAGTACCAGGTATTCACCCCGTTTTACAAATGCGGTGCTGTCCATTGTTACGGTCTTCGTTTTGTCCCCAGCTGTGTTGTTGCAGGCCACCGACCAAACGCCGGCCACTACCACAACGATAGATAATGCTAATAGTGTTTTTGCTTTCATATTGCTTGTGTTGGTTTTTTGCTATGGTTAATTTATTTCCTGTATCCATGCTTGTACAAAGGTTCTCGATGTTTCCACCACATCCTTACCGGCACGGTAAGCCATCTTCCAGCGGTTGCTTTTACGTTCGTAAGCAGGGTTGTCAAATAGCTGCTTGCCATTTTTTAAGGTGGTGGTGGCTGTAAAATCAACGCCTTCGGTTTCTGCTATAAACTGTTGCAGCCGTTGCTTTACAAACAGCAAATGATTGGCGGGATATTTTTGCTCCCATTCGCCCAGCATACGATCGTAATTCTGCTTATTTGTTTTCTCTCCGGCTTCATAGTTTTTCCGGTAGTTCACATATTGTTTGGCATTTGGGTTTTCTGCTTCGGCTGCCTGCTTCTTTACGTCGGCCAGCACTTTTTCAAATACAGGCTTCATGCTTGCATCTGCTTTCTTCAAACTGGCCTCAGCATCCAGCACACCCTTTTTAGCGTTGGCAATGTTTTCCTGCATTAGCTGGTCGGGTGTTTTCATCGGCTCATACACGGGTTTCTTTTGCTCACGCATGGTGTTATACTGTTTGATGTATGCTGCGCCGGACACATATTTTTTTGCATAGGTAAATGCTTGTCTTGCCACAGCAGTGCGCACAGCTGCAGGTATGGCTTTTGTTTTCTTAATGCCATAGGTATCAAATGAACCCAGCAGCATAGTGCTGCTTATCTTTTCATCGGCTGTTACCTGGGTTATGCCAAGCTCTCTCAGAAAATCTTCTCCCAACCGTTTGGCGGTAAACGAAAATAATAGCAGGCTGCCCAGTGTAAGCATGGAGCCAATGACACCGGCTTTAAACCAGGCTATCTGCATCTTGAATGATGATGTCTTTTTCATTGTCTTTGGTTTGTATTTATGATTAGGGTGTAAAGATGCATAGCATTAACACCCGTGTAAAGGGCAGGCAGGTTGAATTGAGGATAAGGGAGGATGAAGTGAAAAACCTTAACTACAAAAGAAATTGAAAGACGGAGGCAGTCACAATGAGTTTTTCGGACAATCACATAACGATACACGGAGAATGCGCTGTGCTTCTCCGTGTACTTCCTGTCTCTGTGGTTTAAAAAAGAATAAAACTGCGGGGGGCTATTTTCCCATCCACTTCTTAAAATCAGTGACCCGCTCCCGGCTTACCAGGGCTTCTTTATCCACTTCCGGCCGCAGGCCCAGGATTAAGCGGTTGCCGAAGTAGTCATCAATTTTATCAATGCTGCCGACAGATACATAAAAGGAGCGGCTGATGCGGAAATACTCCTCGGGGTTGAGCATATCTTCCAGTTCATCCATGGTATAATCGACTACAAACTTTTTATTGTCTTTTGTTTTAAAGAAGTTCAGGCGGCCATCGCTGTAGAAATAAGCAATATCCGTTACTTCCACACTCACCAGTTTCTGACCATGCTTTACTAAAAAGCGTTTGCGAAATTCTTTTGGCTCCAGTTGCAGCTTCAATTCTTTTACCAAACCGTCAATGCTTATCGCTTTGTTGTTACCGGCTATTTTTTTGTACTTGGTCAGTGCTGCTTCCAGCTCTTCTTTCTGGATAGGCTTTAGCAAATAGTCCACGCTGTTTACTTTAAAAGCCTTCAGTGCATATTCATCATAGGATGTGGTAAAGATGACGGGGCTTTTTACATCCGTCAGCTGGAAGATTTCAAAACTCTGCCCGTCGGCCAGTTCTATATCCATCAATATTAAATCGGGTTGGGCATTACTGTTCAGCCATTCTACGGCCGACTGGATACTATCCGCTGTACCCACCACCTCCGCACTGTCATCCACTGCGGCCAGCGTTTTTTGCAGCTTCTTCACTGCCAGTTCCTCATCTTCTACAATCAGAATTTTCATATTTGGCTTCTTAAGTTGTATAAAAATAATTGATGTACCATAGATGCAAAAGCCCATTTTGCCCCGGTTGGGCCGCACGGGGTATGAATTGTGTATTTACCCGCATGGGTTGACATCAGGTTAATCCTGCTTTTGCCGCCTGCTGGTTCCATATCAGCGGCAGCACTACCGTAAAGTTCTTCTCATTTTCCATGACCTGGAAGCCAGGCTGGTTCAGCAATTGGTATTTCAGCTTGATATTGTCCAGCCCCACTTTCGTACCCGGTGGCTTTACACTCCTTCGTTGTAAATTGTTATTCACCACCAGCGTATTGCCCGTAGTGGTGAATATATCAATCACCAGCGGTTTATTTTTCGACAGGGCATTATGCTTTACCACATTTTCCACCAGCAGTTGCAAAGTGAGCGAAGGCAGCAGGTAAGTATTATAGCGCTTGTCTATTTCAATATTCAGTTGCACGGCTTCACCATGCCTTGTTTGTAATAACTGGAAATAGGAATGAATAAACCGGATTTCATTTTCTACCGTGGTCAGGCCTTCTTCATTATTGCGCAGCAGGTAGCGGTACACTTTGCTGAGTTCATCGAGGAACTGCTCAGCCTTTTGCCGGTCTTCACTAATCAGCGAGGAAAGGGTATTAAAACAATTGAATAGGAAATGCGGGTTTACCTGGTTTTTCAGCGAATCAAAATCTGTTTGTAAGGAAAGCACCAGCAAGGTTTCTTTTTCTGCATTCGTTTCCTTCATTTTTGAAAACACATAGTCTGCTTCATACAGTGTTTCAAATATCATATTCACGGCGAAGCCGAGGAATAAACCTTTTGGCAGATCGCTGTTTTGCAATTGATAACCGGCAATGCTAAAATAGTCGTACACAAAAAAGATGAGGGCCACGCTGGGTGTCATCACCAGCAGGAAGATCAGTACTTTCCAGGTGATGCGCTGGCGGGTTTGATCAAGCCCCGGAAAACGTAGCTCGATGTTATGGGCGTATTGTACATGCGAAAACCAGGACACAATCCCAATGGCGAATAGGAGCGGGAAGGAGATAAGCCAAACCTGTGCATCGGAAAAGAAGCGTTCTTTAAACAATATGAGATTGAAGCCCACATCAATCAATGGCATGGATATGAGAAAGGTGTAAAGCTCCAGCTTGGGTGGCCTGATTATTTTCATAGCGCAACCTCATTTTGTTTAGCCAGTAAACTAAGGCGGACAATACGTTCGCCTGCTATTTCTGTTACCGTAGCGCCATTGGCAGCAATCAGGTTATACTTATTGATCAAATTATCCAGTGCCGCTTCCGCATTAAAATCATCCCGGATTGTTTTTGGTTGCAGGTTGTGCTGCACAACGAGGTTGTCTTCATTGGCTGAAATGGTAATGATCAACGGTTTACTCTTGCTGATAATGTTCAGTGTAAAAGCATTTTCAATAATGGTTTGCAGGGCGAGTGGTGTCACCATTTTTTGCCGGGCTACTGCCGGGATATCAAGCCGGAATTGCAGGCCACTGCCATAGCGTGTATCCAGCAGGTATTGATAGGCCTGGAAAAATTTCAACTCTTCTTCCAGTGTTACCAGCGTATCCGTTTCATTGCGCAGGATATAGCGATAGACCTTGCTCATTTCATCCAGGAATTTTTCTGCTTCTTCGCCCTCCTGGCTGATAAGGCTGGATAGGGAGTTCAGGCTGTTGAATAAAAAATGCGGGTTTACCTGGCTGCGCAATCCCTGCAGGCGGCTGCGCTGGTAACTGGCCCGCAGTTGCTCTGTTTCAGATCTGTTTTGTTTCCAGATCAGATAGCGGGAAATACCCTCATGCAGGAAGGCCAGAAAAACCTGGCTGAGGCCAAGGGCAAAGAATGTCCATACAAATCGTTCGTTATTGGGTGTAAAATCAAAATAGGCAGCAGCTGCATAAAAGCTGAACAAGATCAATATGAATAAGGCACTCAGCAGCATATTAACGGCGATGATAATACCGAGGCGAACGCCCCACTGCTCCTCTGCCTGGAAACGGTTTTTTATAAGCACAGCCACCGACCCGCAGATGATATAAAATGCAGTAAACGCAAGAACAGTGACAGCCGATACAGCCAGGAAAAAACCAATATTGCTGATATACTGCCAGCCGAAGATGATGAAGTTGAGGCAGAGCGTATACGGCAATATAATGGTCTTATATACCAGTTGATCTTTACCCGAGTATTGTGGTAATGCCAGTTTCATTGCGATAATAGAAAATATAAAAGTTCTGCTATTTCAAAATTCAGCACCATACGCATACACCCAAAAGTATGTTGTAATGAACCACCCAAACAACCGCTTGAACTGTTATTTACGGAATCCATTATACAGGTACGCTTATCGTCAGTACCGTATTCGTCTTACCCACGGCTGTACGTAGTGTTGCTTCAATATTTTTCAGCCTTTGTTCCATTTCATTGCTTTGCAGCTGGTTGTTCAGCTGCGTGGTATTGGAAACATCAGCCGTTGCATATTCCACCATAAACAGCAGCATGTTTCGCTCCGTGGTGATATGGACTTTCGCATCCCGCACACCAGCGGCCACAACCAGGCGGATGCTTTCCCGGAAAAGTATAAACGCATCATGCCGCAACTGCATGGACAAATTGAGTTTCTTGATCCGATCGTCCACCAGCATGGAAATAGCCGCATTGTTCCGGTTATTAAGCGCCTCAATAAATTCCTGCATCCGCAAAATGGTTTGTTGCATATTGTCATTGGCCGGGTCAATACTCCAGAGCATATCATCCATGGCAATCATCATATTGCGGCTCTTATCATGTATCTGCTCTATAAATTCCTTTGATTTATCAATATCCTTATCGGCTTTTATTTTCGCCATTTCACTCAGGATATTGATGTTCTGCAAAGCTGTATTTACATCCTGGTGCAGGTTGTTGGCAATATCCGTCCGCATTTTATAAACAGACTCCTTTCGTTTGATCCGTTGCCGGTCGAACCAGAAAAAACCAGCCGCTGCCAGCAAAGCAAGAATGGAATAAAACCACCAGGTACGATAAAAGGGTGCAGCCACAGTAATATCCAGTGATAATATCTTGCCGGTATCGCCATTCATATCCCTTGTGGTTACTTTTAAGGTATAATGTCCGGGAGCTAAATAGTTGAGCGATAAGTCACCGTTGATGAGCTTCCAGTCCTTATCCTCATTTTCCAGCTTGTAATAGATAGAGAACAGATTCTGAAAATTATTCGTGGTGAACTGGAAAGCGATGGAATTTTCGTTATGTTTTACCTGTAATTTTCCAAGCTGCAGAATTGAATCAACAGAAAACGGCATATCCATGACAGACACCCTTGCCAGTTGTACTTCTGGTAGTGTCTGGGCAAAGGTTAGTGCCTGTGCAGGATTGAAGATGAGATAATCATTATCACTTCCTACTATAATATTTCCATTGCTGAGTAAAGCTGCGGCGGACAGGTTAAAGTCTGTGTTCTTAATACCATCGCGGGCTTCAAAATTTACGGTGATATGCTTTTTGCCAAGATCACGGAACACAAGCCCCTTATCGGTAGATAGCCATAAGTGGTTTTGCCGGTCTTTCATGATATTACTGATATTGGCCCCTTCATCCAGGTAAGTAAATGTGCCGCTCTTCATATTTAGAATATTCAGACCATTTGCGGCGATCACCATCGTGGTATCATCATACTGCACTATATCCACTGCATCATTGATCAATAATTTCTTATTAGCCTCGCCTGTTGTGGTATAATGCGCCAGTATGCTTCCATTGTTGCTGTTGATTTGGTACACACCATCCAGTGCCGTACAAACCCAGAGATGGCCTTTGTTATCAAAACGCAGGCGATACACATGGTTTTTGAATTGATGTACCATGCGAAATGTTTTATCCGTCCTGTTCCACTGTACTAACCGGCCACCCTGTGTACCCAGCCAGATGTTTCCGTTTTGATCTTCTGCCAGTTGGCGGATTGTCTTGTTAAGGCATTCAGGAGGTTTTAAATAAGTAGTCTTTTTTGTTCCGGCTGCATATATAAAAAGATCACCTTCCTGGCCCCCACGCCATATATCGCCGTTCCTGGTTTGCAGCATACACCAGACCATGGCCTCATTGTTCTTTTTGCGCTGCACGTATTTTGAAACGATGGGATTAAAATTTCTGTCGTAACTGAATATCCCTTCGCCCCAGGTGCTTACCAGTACTTCCCCATCCTTTGTTTCCAGCACGCCGGTTACGCTGCTAACGTACAACTTTGTATCTCCGGCCACCCGGTTATAGCTATTTTGAAAAAACTGGGCCGAAGGGTTGAAGCGATAGAGTCCCTTATTGGTACACACCCAAATACTTTTTTCCCTGTCTTCAAATAAACTACCGGCCAGGTCATACCGGATGCCGTATTCACTGTTTGGATCGGATGTAATGGGTTCGATGCGGTGCTGGTCATAATTTACTTTTGCCAGCAAGCCAGGTCCGTTCATCCAGATACTGCCATCGCTGAAACTTTGGATGCCCCATACTTCGGTTGAAACATCTTTTACGACCGCTTCCCACGACTTTATTTCCCCATTCGCAGGATCAATACTTTTGACCCTGTATTGCGGATCACGGTAGGTTACCCAGATTCTTTTTGCATGATCGGTATAAATGACCCCCGGGTTTTTAACGGATGCTAATGCAGCGATTACTGGATCGTTTTCTGCGTTATGACCGCTATAGGAGAACAGCTTTTTCTTCTCGCTGTATTTTATAAATCCACCTGGCGTGGCCGCCCAATAATTTAAGTCATCATCCTGTATCATATGCCGCGGTTCGTAACCGGCAGGAAAGCTGAATGTATTATACTTCTCAGCAATCTCATTGGCGTTTTCATTATAGGTTAAAAAACCACGACCAACATAGATGAGCAGGATATTCCCTCCCTTGCCAAAAAGCATACCCGCCCCTGTCCCTTCAAAGGCCGGGGGAATAGTGACTTTTACAGGGTGCCAGATCAGTTTCTCTGTATCAAGATAGCCGGCCACTGCATGGCCGGAGAGTATCCATAACCTTCCTTTGGTATCCATACTCATAGAGGTAAGCACACCGGCAGGTAATACGCCTTTCCCCATAAAAAAATCCAGGAAATGTGTACCGTCATAACGCTGAATACCGTTTCGGTTTGCCATCCATAAAAAGCCGCGTTTATCCTGGCAAACAGCATACGTGTTTTGCTGGCTAAGGCCATCCCGTATGCCGAGATAGTGGAAGTTATAATTGGAGGGCTGCGCTGTACACCATTGCATGCAGCAAAAAAGAATCAATGAAAGCAATAGCTTGTACAACATTTGATGATTTGACTTCTTCAAATGTAATTCATGGGGCTGAAAAGGTCAACCGGCCCAGGGGCCGGTTTTTGCAATTCATACAGCGTTTTGCTCAATTCATACAAAGGGATGACGGCCTGTTTTATTCTCCCGCCTGCATTTGGGCTAAAAAGAATTTAATGACTGCTAAGTTCATAGCCGGAGTGGTCCAGTGGCCCACATTTTCATAAGTAGTAAAAACGGGGTGGATATTGTTTTCCAGGTAGATTTTCTGGCAGTTCAGATACCGCTCCTGCACCTGTCGGCCAATATTATTGTTGATAATATCCCGTTCTTTTTCATCATATGCATCATCAAACTGCACGGCATCGTTATCGTCCAATTTTCCCATATAGATAAACTGGGGGATGGATCGGTATGTTGAAAGGTCAAGTTGTTTATTAAACAAGGTTTCAAAATCATTTGTGCCAAGCGGATAATTTAGTGTGGCTTCATTTATTTTCCCCAACGGATGCATCAGTTCACCGTTAAAGCCTCCAATGGCCAGGGCTTTTATTTTATCCGGGTGAATAAAGGAAAAGCGGTTGGTGAATGTGGCAGAAGCCGAGAATCCGTTCATGAAAAACTGCGGATGAATGCGAATATGCATCAGTTGTAAAATACTGTCTGCATCTTTTATCATGGCCAGTAACTGCAAATCCAGCCTTTCCAAAGCAGTTTCTTTTTCCGTCATGATATCCCGGTCCAGCGCATGTGTATAAAGCAAGGGCCTGGATGCAGGTCTTGGAAAAATGGGAACCAGCAGGGGAATCTTCAGTTCGGTAGATATATTATTGCCGACAGAGTTCACAGCCGCCAGGTATATGGCCGCACGTTTGTGCACGGCTATGCTGTCGGACAACTGGCCCGTGTTATTCGGTTCCACCAGCAGGTAGGTTTTGTTATGCAGTACAGTTCCTTTTGGAATAAATAAAACATAACTGTGGTGAAAGCCTTTTGCCGGGTTCTTTTCAATTATGAACAGGCTGTCCCTAAGAAATTCTTCAGGTGTGCCTGTGCGGGCGAAGGCACTAACATAGACAGTTAATAATGCTACGAGGAATGATAAACGTTTCATGGTTGTTGGTTTGCAGCGTTCGATCTTATTTGCTGAGTACTTTCAGTATTTGCCTGGCACCATCTTCTACCGCCAGCTTTGCGGCTTCGTTTATTTTACCGCTGTATTTTCCACCTGTTTGTGGCCGGGCCGGAATACTGCCATCCTGCAGTTTTGTCAATGTCATTTCGGTATCTATAGTATACGAGGAACTGGCACCCGGGTCTGCATTCTTCACGGCTTTTAATAAGCCGCCGAGTTTGCTTCCCTGTTTGATGCGGGTAAAGCGGGTATCCAGTACATAGTCGCAATCTTTGCTTTTGGCATCGGCTTCATCATCGGCCACCACTGCCTGTACCATAGCGCCATCCAATGTGCCTGCCAGGTGATGTTGCACATCATTCAAATTGATCTCGCCTTCACCTTGTACAGGATATACGCCGATTCGGATCATACCGGCTGGCTTGGGGCCGTCGGCAGTTGTTATCGCAGTGGCGGATGGAGAATCACTATTGCTTCCGCCGTATTGCTTCATAATGCTGCTCATATCCATATCGTCCTGCAGGTCTTCTTCATTCATCGTTTGTGTATAACCCGGTGGTATTTCAAAAAGCATGGAATCAAGTTTGGCTGTGCTCAGTTCAATAGTTTCCATACTGCTGGTGAATTCGCTCGTTTGCCCTCCCATTATCATGGTGGTAGTTTCTGTCAGGGGGAAACCTAATTTTCCTTTTCCTGTTTGTTTTGTTACAAACCGGTCCATACAATCCATTTTGCCCATGCCACCATGAATTCCACCATAGGCAGAAACAGGACAATTAAATTCCGGCAGGTCTATATACCAGCCATCTGTTTTTATAATCATGCTGTCCTTCATCATACAGGCATCTGCACTGGGAATCATTCGGCGGGTGGTCCAGATATGGCGGGCCGTAAAGCCATGTATTTTTTTACGTTCACCGGTATCAGTGATATTATAATAATTATAGATTGTACCGCCCTTCCGTGTTTGTTTGTTGTCAGCAGGCAATTTGTTTTTGGCAGCTTTAATCTGCTCATCGCTTACCTGCTCATCATTGCGGAATGGTTCAATGAAATAGAGTTTCTTGTTTGGGTTCAGCTTTACGGTGCGCTGCAGATCGCACTGCTGGATCTGCACAGGCTGCGGTGGTAAGCCCATGGTGCTGCCGGTTTCGGTGCGCTTACGCATACCTTTCACATAAATGGTTGTTTCAGTTTTCATGCCCATAATACCAGTGCTTTGTTTCAGTTTGTATTGCTGGGAAAAGCCAGGCAATACTATAAATGAGGAAATGAGCAGGATGAATAAATTGTTACGCATATACTTTTTTTAAAAAATTGTTCTGGTTAATGTTTTTTGATACAGCAAAGCTATTGACGGTATCATCCCTTGTAAACTGGTGGCGTAGTGAATTGATGAAAAGGCTGTACAGGTTGCACTTTGGATTAATCGTGATACAAAAAGCCCGGCTTTAAGCCGGGCTTTTTAAAATCAGAAACTAAGTACCCTGTTTAGCAGAATTGCGTTCAGCGGGTGAGGGCCATCCGGATCGTGTTCCATGGTGAGATGAAACCAGGCATATTCAATAGCTCCATTTTCAGGAAATATCTCTTTGCCGTTTAGCCGCTCTTTAAAAATTAGCTCCGTCTTATTGTGTGTTACAGGTGTGAAAATATAGGTTAGCGGATTTGTCTTAACTATCAGCTCTTTGATTTCCCGGTTTAGTTTTTCCATGTCTTCCTGCATCTTGACCGACAACTCACTCATGTTTTTCACATTCCCGTTGGATAGTCCGGCATATTTAGTCTGGATATCTTTTTTCAGTTTGTCAATTTTTTCCTGGTTGATCGATTCGGCTTCTTTCTTTGCCCGTTCTACATCGATGAAGGAGGTTGCCAGGATACCGGATGCCTGCTCCACTTCTATTACACCTGCTGGCGGAGGATACTTCCATTTTTCCCGGAAACCTTCCGGATGAAACGTATGGGCTATGACACTGTCTGGAATTTCTTCGCCTTCTTTGTCACAGAAATCAACTTTGAATACCGGCGGCTGCGATTGCCAGTCCCTGGTACCTACATATTCCACAGGTGCACCGCCCAGCTCTGCTGCCAGCAATTTATATTTCGCAGTTCTGTCAATGTTTGCAACTGCCAGAATCCAGTTCAGCCGGCAGGTTTCCCTGTCGGGTATGGCATGAAACCAGTTATCACCCCGTACATGGCCCATGATGTATCCATTATCGTTGCCCATCTTCGCAGTAATGTTGCTGTTCAGCTTAAACTGGTTGAATAGTAATAAAGCATCCAGCAAGCCATTGTTTTTATTTATTCCCAATAGCTGGTTTGTTCGTTCATGTTTTAAGATGGTGCGTATGTTGAGGCCAATGGTGTAGTCTTTTTCTTTGAAGGCATTTAAATAAAACCTGTCCATAGTTGCCATTACTTCTTCCCAATAATCAACCCCGGCAAAAGCTGTTTCCTCCCGTACGCCCAGTATTTGAACCTGCCTGTCGGCCATCAGCACAAATTCAAACATAGCCGGGATACGATAAGGGTCTTTCTTATATTTATTCAGGAGTAATACGGCTCGTTTAGTGCCCCGCTGCATAACAAATTCATGAAAGGCCCAGGCTTCATCATGCTGCTTTTTTAATTTTTCATTCTCCGGATTGTCCAGAGTGTTTTGATAATTGACCTGGATATACTGACACATTTTCAGCGCTTCCGTATGCAAGTCAGTATCGACAGCCATTATTTCGGAAATAAATTTTTCTTTTTCTTGTTCGTAGCGCTGTTTGGCCGCACTGTCGCACGGGTAACAATAAGAGAAGTTGTATACGGGAGGTACGGGCAACATACCATCCAGATCATCGCTAGCATGTTCTGCCATAAATGCCCTTAATTTTTTTAGTAATGCTTCAAATTCATCCTCTTCTTCTGTCCATTCATGTATACCTCCCTTACCGGTAATTGCTTTTTTAGGTTCAATAGCAAAGTTGCCGGCTGGTAAGGTGTAGGTGTTGTTTAACAGTGGCTTCCAGCTTTGCTCTGCATCGGTAAAGGCCTGCGATACAGCAGTACTGATAGCAGGCACCAGTGGCGCAGGTACTGTTTTTTGGATTTCTTTTATAGCTGCATCGATCCGCCGCGGTGTTTTGTTCAACTCAGCCAGCATGGCGTCAAACTTTTTACCAGTACCGGTTTTGCTTACACGGGTTATCTGCCGTGTTTTCGGGTTATACGAAACAGTGTCACCGGTTGGCGTCAGCAATACATTGGGTTTGATAAGCCGGCCTGTAAACCAGAGTAAGTGATCAGCTTTTTTCTGCTGGGCAAATCCTCCAGATACGAGGGCTAAGCTTATTAAAAGAAATACTATTTTTTTCATCTTGTTGATTTTTAATTGATGCACAAAACTGAAAAAGAAAAAGCCGCATGTAAAGCGGCTTTTGTTTGATTTGTGCATTTGGATGCTTGAACTGTAGGTTGAAGCAGTACAATAAAAGCTGTCCTGGTCATTGATTTACTTCTTGTCAGACAAGCAGGCCATCAAGATGCATGTGTTGATGTATTTTCCTTTTTTCATGGCTATAAGGTTTTTGTTTTTCGTTAATTGATTGACAGGGCAAAAGTATTTTTATCGAAAGCCCGGCACAATCAGTCTGTACATGAACTGTAAAGTGGTTAGTATGAATTGCGTTAACATTCTTTTAGGAACTGTGGAGCGATTGGTATAAAGTGTGGAATATAACGGATACGCTAACAGGTTGGATTGCAGGTAATAGTGCGCAGGCCTGGTTTTTGTCTTACTCACTATAACTGCATATGCAGCGAACTAAAACGATTTATATGGATAAGCAATTAGCAATTATATTTATGATTGTCGGCGGACTTTTATTACTGGTCGGCTTGTTCTATAAAAATAATAAGGACAAGAAGAGACTCTATACTGGTACGGGGAACGATGCAGTAGAGGAAGAGCATACAATGCGCCAATTCCGAACAGACAAATTATAAGTATAACTGAAGTATTAAGTAACTGACAGCTGATTAAAAACGCTCTAATATTTTCATGAGGGCTTTTTCTTCAGCTGTCAGTTTTTTTGTGGCATGAACCTGTCCGGATACTCCTGCACTTTGCAGATACTTTTCCAGTTTTTTATTCTCGTAAAGGCTAATCAGTTCAGGATGGACATAGTATTTTTTGCAGACCGCCCTTGTATTACCCAGCTCTTGCGAAACCGTATCCAGTGTCATCAACACTTTCTGCTTTGCTTCTGTAACCGTTTCAAAACCGCCCACCTGTTTAAAAGCCACCAGTGCCTGAACGGTACCACCCCAGGTGCGGAAATCTTTTGCGGTAAAATCATTGCCCGAAATAGATTTAATGTACTCATTGATCATGCCTGAATCAATGGATCTGCGTTTGCCCTCTTCATCATAGTATTGGAATAATTCTTTACCAGGGATATCCCTGCACTGTTTTACCAGGCGGGCCAGCTTTTTATTTTTAATACTGATGGTATGTGATACGCCCTTCTTCCCTTTAAAAAAAAATTTAAGGTTTGAACCGTTTATAGCAACATGCTTGTCTTTTAAGGTGCTGAGGCCAACCGATCCGTATAACTTTTCATAGGCATGGTTGCCCACACGGATATGTGTTCTCTCCATCAGGCTTACTGCTATAGCCAACACTTTTTGAAGGGGCAATCCGGGCAGGGCTAAATCCTTTTCCAATTGCCGCCGCATGTTTGGAAGTGCTTTCCCAAAATCATGGAGCTTCCAGAATTTAGTCTGGCTGCGTACCGTGTTCCAAAGTGCATGGTACCGGTATTGTTTTCTCTCCCGTACATCTAAACCTGTTGCCTGTACATGGCCATTGGCGTCAGTACATATCCACACATTCGTCCATGCCGGCGGAATGGCGAGACTTTTTATCCTTTGCAGATTTTTTGGATCCGTAACAAGCTTTGTTTTGAAATGGTATTTAAAGTTCTTGCCTTTCTTCAGCCGCTCTATGCCGGGCTCGGTTAACGATACATATCGCAACTTAACTGCTGCCGCGGATTTAGCCGGGTCTGTTGCAATGCTGGCAATTTTTTTCTTTGGGAGTTTTACGGCATGTGCAGCTGACATATTTCTATTGCAGGTTTTCTCTACATATGATAAAACTGTGCCCGGTTTATGCTGGCGCATATCAGCATCTTCAAATAAAATCTGAGGAATTAGTTCTACAAACTGGCTGGCATACTGCCCTGTGTCAGGCGTTGATCTTTTTTTATCCAGCAAGTATTGCCGGATAGATCGGGAAAGAGTCAGCGGATTTTATTGATTTAAATCATGTGCCAGAATACCATGAAATTTTGGGGCTTATTCATCCCACTCACCTACATTTGCGACAAATTAAGGAATATATTAACATGAACACACCACTAAAGCACCTGACTATCCTGGTATTTGCTGCCGTATGCAGCACTACTTTAAGGGCACAACAGACAACAGCTGACTGGACTATTCCTGTTGGCGGAACATTCTCCAATGCAATCTTTCTAAAACAATCAGATATTGGTATGCTGGTCATAAGCACACCTACCAATATTGTAGGCATCGATCCAAGAACAAAGACGAAGGCATGGGAAACAGATGTAGTTAAAAATATCCAGGACGATGAGTTTAAAGTGATTGACGGGACGCAGTACATTATGGTGGAGTTTCAAAAAGCGGCCAGTCTTGCAAAAAATAAAACAGTGGTGATTATCGACAGCTACACCGGAAAAATTGCTTATAACAGCCGCGATGAGGATATCAAAGTGCGCAATACACGCATCATGCCTGAATTAAAAGGCCTGATGATTGAAGGTGTAAAAGAAAGTAAATATTTTCTCGGGTTTCTGGATTTTGCCAGCTCTGCTGTTACCTGGACAAAGGATTTTGGGAAAGTAAAAACAGGTGGTATCGGTATCGGTGCTTTGAAAAGGGCGATTAAGTCACATACGGAAAGTGTATTTGAAATAAACCCCGTAATAGATGCATCAGGTAATCTTATTTTTAATAATAAGGAAACTGTTTATTGCGTAAACGGTAAAACAGGAAAAGATATGTGGGTAAAGGAATACAAAGATGATATAACCGACTTTATCCTTACCACTGATAAAAATGAACTGTATGTAGTATATGACGACCTGATGGAGAAAGTAACTTCAGCTACCGGCAAAGCCGTATATGATAAGCCGCTTAAAGTTGGGGGCAAAGTAAACGGTATGCTGCCACTTGACAATGCCTATATACTCATGCATAGCGACGGATTTAATATCCTGGAAGCAAACGGATCATTCCGCTGGAAAAAAGATGCAGAAGTGGGTAATATCAGTTATGTATGGCCGGCTCCCGGTGGCTTTGTAGCACTGGAGCAGGAAGAAAAAGGCGGAAAAATCAGTAAGGTTACTGATGCTGGTAAAAAAGAATGGAGTGAAAGTCTTGATGAGCCAATCTATACGGTGCAGCCTATTTCTACGGGTGTAATTTATATCACCACGGAAAAAGCAAACATCCTCAGCTATGATAAAGGAAAAGACGCCTGGAAAAAAAGTATCAAAATAAAGGGCAACCCAGCCTTCGGTTCCAATCCTGAGAAAAAGGCCATCTATGTATATAGCGACAAAGCCCTCAGCACTTTCAATCTGAACGATGGCAGCTTTAAAGAAATAGCTGAAGAGCTGAAGCTGAAAGATTATGACGATGAAAAGGAAATGGCCAGGGTAGAAGCCAGGGCTGGTGGTATATTCATACAAACTAACCAGAATATTGCCCTGGTAAAAGAAGATGGCTCCATTGTATATAACAAACATTTTACCGAAGCAGGCCTGTCAAAAGGAATGAGGGGATTATTAAAAGGCCTGGGTGCTGCTGCCAGTGTGGGTGGTACTGCTTATGGGCTTGCCGGCGTTGCCAAACCACAGGATTGGAAAGCGACACAAACGGGCCCTAACACTTATGAGATTACCAGCAAGCAAATTGAAACAGGCAGCTATACCGCACAAGGGGGCGATGCGATGTACCAGTTTGCACAGGCACGTTATTTTGCCACTCAGTCGGCAAAGAACACTGTATATGTGCTCAGCAAATGGGACGCAGGTAACGGCCTGATCGTTTCTGATAAAGACAATGGATCGGAAATCAAAAGAATTGTATTCAACGACAAAACCCCGCAGTATGTGGTGGATGAAGCCGATTACAAAGTGTATGTAATCGTAGATGGAAAAGAACTGCGGGCTTACAGCTTGAAATAATTAAACTGAATCAGTTAGGGCGGGGGGTTGTACAAACAGTACAGCCCCTTTCTTTTTTAGGGCATAAAATCATACATTTAAATCCTTCATCGCTTGCTTAAAAACAATGTTATGCACCGAAAAGAATTTATCCGCAACACCGGTATGGCCGCTGCTGCACTAACAGTTTCAACTAATTTATTTGCCGGCTACACTGATCCCAAAATTAAAGTAGCTATTGTCGGCACAGGTTTGCGTGGCCAAAACCATTTAGACCTGCTGCTTCGAAGGGATGATGTGGAAGTAACGGCTATCTGTGATATTGATGACCGCATGCTGGCTTCAGCTAAAGAGATGATTACAAAAAGTGGTAAAAAGATGCCACCCGTTTTTACCGGCGATGTATATGCCTGGAAAAAAATGCTGGAGCAAAAGGGGACTGATGCCATCATTATTGCCACGCCCTGGGAATGGCATAAGGAAATGATCATTGGTTCGCTGGAAGCAGGGATAAAGTATGTGGGTACCGAAGTCATGCTCGGTATTACCCTGGAAGATCATTGGGAAGTGGTGCGGGCTGCAGAAAAATACAAGGGGCATGTATGTATGCTGGAAAATGTATGCTACCGGCGTGATGTAATGGCGGTGCTGAATATGGTAAGGCAGGGCTTATTTGGCGAACTTGTACACCTGCAGGGTGGTTACCAGCACGACCTGCGTGAAGTAAAATTTAATAATGGACTACAGCCTTATGGTGGTGGCTGCGAATTTGGTGACAAAGCATGGACAGAAGCCCGCTGGCGTACGCATCACTCTATTTATCGTAACGGCGACTTATATCCAACTCATGGTATCGGCCCTGTCGCACATTATATCAATATCAACCGGGGTAATCGTTTTGTCAACCTGAGTTCTTTTTCATCGAAAGCGAGAGGGCTGCATGATCATATTTTAAAAAAATGCGGGCCGGAACATCCGAGTGCCAAGGTAACGTTCAAACTGGGTGATGTGGTGACTACCTCAATTGGTTGTGCGAATGGCGAAACCATATTATTACAACATGACACCAGCCTGCCGCGGCCTTATTCATTGGGCTTTCGTGTACAGGGCACCAATGGCCTGTGGATGGATGTAAACAAAGGCATTCATATAGAAGGGCAGACAAAAGCCCACCAGTGGGACGAAGCAAAAGCATGGCTGGATAAATATGATCATCCGTTGTGGAAACGCTGGAGCCAGGAAGCGCAGGGTAGTGGTCATGGTGGTATGGACTTTTATGTGATTCATATGTTCATCGAGTCGGCTAAGAAAAAAACAGCCCCGCAAATGGATGTATATGATGCCGCAGCTTGGAGCGCTATTACACCACTCAGTGAACTATCAATTGAGAAAGGAAATGCAACGGTCGAGTTTCCTGACTTTACCGGCGGACAATGGATGTACCGAAAACCCGTATTCGCCTTTACTGATCAGTTTTGATGATGGATAATGAAATACAGATACTGGTGAGTCAGTACGGCATAAGCGCTGAAGGACTATCTATAGTTCCATTGGGCAATGGCCTGATTAATCATACATGGAAGGTAAGCAGCCGGGGGGGGCGATTATGTATTTCAGCGAATCAATTGCGCTGTATTCAAAAACCCGGAAGCCATCGACAGCAATTTTCGGCTCATGGGCGATTATTTGAAAAGAAATCACCCAGGTTATTTATTTACGGCCCCGGAAAAAACGATTAACGACCACACATTAATTAAGACGGTGGCGGGCGAATATTTCCGGCTTTTCTCTTTTACAGAAAATTCACATTCGGTCGATGTGGTGGAAACACCTGAACAGGCATACAAGGCCGCTGCACTGTTTGGAGGATTTACAAAACGGTTAGCCGGTTTGGCAACGGAACAGCTTCAAATCACCCTGCCTCATTTTCATGATTTGTCGCTTCGGCACAATCAGTTTACTGACGCAGTAAAACAAGGTAACCCGGATCGTATAAAGGAGTCGGCAGTACTAATTAAAGCAGCGACAGAAAATGCCGGGATTGTTACTACCTATAAAAATCTGGTGGCAAAAAGCATATTAAAAACCCGGCCCACACATCATGACACAAAAATCAGCAATGTGCTTTTTGATGATAAGGGTAATGGTCTTTGTGTAATTGACCTGGATACAGTCATGCCCGGATACTTTATCAGCGATACAGGCGACATGCTCCGCACCATGCTCAGCCCGGTGAGTGAAGAAGAAACAGATATGACTAAACTGGAAATACGGGACGAGTTTTACAAAGCCATCTATGCAGGTTATTTGGATGAGATGAGGGGTGAATTAGGAGAAGAGGAAAAGAAACAGTTTTTTTATTCTGGCATGTACATGTTATATATGCAGGGCCTTCGTTTTCTGACGGATTATCTTAATAATGATATTTATTACGGTGCATCCTATCCCGGCCACAACTTCTACCGCGCCAAAAATCAGTTCACCATGTTGCGTTTACTACAAGAAAAACAAACTCATCTTCAAAGAATCTAACGATGGATCCAAAGGATCCATCGTCATTCGTGTTACTTGCATTTTATTTTTCGTGCTAATTCATGTTTATTCGTGGCAAACCCATTTGCCGCCAGGCAAATCAATCTGTGTAACTTGCCTGCCGGCAGACAGATCCGTGGAAAAACGAATTTCTGTTTCTCCAATTGCTGCAAGCAATTATTTTGTGTTATTTGTATTTAATTTTTCGTGTTCATTCGTATAATTCGTGGCAAAAAACAAAGCATAATAAATGGTTAATGGCCCTACATCCATAAAAAATCACAACAGTTTTTGTAAGTTACGCCGTCAAAACCCAAACCGATTCCAATTTTGCACGAGCAAGAGTTGATACAGGGCCTGAAGGCAGGTGATGAGAACGCATTTAAGTACCTGGTGGAAACACACCAGGACAAAGTGTATAATACCATATTGGGTATTGTGCAAAATGCTGGCGATGCCGAGGATGTGGCCCAGGAGGTGTTTATACAGGTTTTTCGCTCTATACAGCAGTTCAAAGGGGAGTCCAAACTTTCCACCTGGATATACCGGATAGCCACCACCCGTTCGTTGGACCTGCTAAGAAGCCGGAAGAGCAAGAAACGATTTGGCTTTGTGCAGCGTCTTTTTGGTGACAGCGGAGAGCCAACAGTGGAACTGCCGGATTTTAATCACCCGGGCGTGGCGCTGGAAAAGAAAGAGCAGGCAGCAAAACTGATGAAAGCTATCACACAATTGCCTGAAAATCAGAAAACAGCGTTTGTGCTGCACAAACTGGAGGATCTGAGCTACCAGGAAGTGAGTGAGGTGATGCAGACAACGGTACCTGCGGTGGAATCCCTGATGCACAGGGCTAAACTGAACCTGCGCAAAATATTGGAAAAACAACCAGATTGATTAACTATGTGGCTCGAAGGTTTTATCCCTTCCTGCCGTCAAAATTCAGGAACATGGAAAATAGAAAACATAATGTGGACGAAATACTGGCAGGGCTGGACGGTGTTCGCCGTGCCGAAGCCCCTGGTTTCTTCTATACCCGCCTGAAAGCCAGGATGCTTGCTGAAAAACAGCCAGTTGCAGTAAAAAGTAACAATTGGTTGCTCCGTCCGGCTTTTGTACTTGGTGCATTGGCGGCCATTATACTCCTGAATGCTGTAGTGCTGCTGCAGCGTAATAAGCCGGAAGCCCGAGATGCCGATACCATCCAAACGATTGCAGCAGAGTATAGCCTGCCTGAAGCAAATTCCATGTACGATTTAGCCATAGATAAGTAACATGCAAAAAACGAATACAACATTGAAGGTGGCAGTTGTTCTGCTGCTTATCGCTAACCTTGCCCTTGTCGGTTTTATGGTATGGGGCAAAAAAGGAAAAGAGGCGAGTAAGACTGATCCATACACTATGATGGCGAAGGAACTTGGCCTTACAGAAACACAGGCTGCTGAGCACCGCAAAATGGGTGATGAGCATTTAAAAAATACCAAGCCATTAATGGACAGCCTGCGTGAGGCGAAACTGGCTTTTTATATGCAGTATAAGGATGGAGCAGCGGGTGACAGTGCCTTAAACGCATTTGGCCAGCAGATTGGCGTATTACAGGCCCGGATAGAGAAAACGAATATGGCCCACTTTCAAAAAGTAAGGCAATGGCTGAAGCCCGATCAACAATCGAAATATGATACCCTTGTGAAAAAGATGATGTTGCGAAGCAGGAAGGGTGGTGGAAAGAAATAAAAAAAACGGTCCGCCTCAGGCGGACCGTTTTTTTAGTAGTTTATTGTATTTAATCATAAATCCGCTCAATCGCATCCCGGTACTTCTCCATAATCACTTTCCGCTTCAGCGATAGTTTGGGCGTCATTTCACCCGTATCCACACTCCATTCATGTGCCAGCAGTTCAAATTTCTTCACCTGCTCCACATGGTTGAAATATTTGTTGAAACTTTCCACCAGGTCTTTGTACATGTTTATTACCTGTGTGTTGCGCAGCAATTCATCTGTGGAATCAACGGTAATGTTTTGTGCCCTGCACCATTCTTTCAGGTTGGGTATGGAAGGAACAATTAAAGCACCTACAAATTTTTTCTCCGCACCCACCACCATCACCTGCTCTATATACATAGACTCTTTCAGCTTGTTTTCGATTGGTAATGGCGCCACATATTTGCCACCACTGGTTTTAAACAGCTCTTTCTTCCGATCTGTAATTTTTAAGAAACGGTTGTCTACAATGGTGCCGATATCGCCCGTATGAAACCAGCCGTCAGCTGTAATGACTTCAGCCGTAAGATCCGGACGTTTATAATAACCCATCATCACGTTCGGCCCTTTACACAGTATTTCACCGTCTTCAGCGATTTTTACCTGCACATCTTTAATCATCGGGCCAACGGTACCAAACATGCGTCCGCTCTCATCATAGGTGTTTACGCTCATCACCGGCGATGTTTCTGTAAGGCCATAACCTTCCATGATAGGAATTTTGGCCGCAGTGAATATGCGTATCAAACGCACCTGGCAGGCAGCACCGCCGGTTACCACACATTTCAAATTATCGCCAAGCCCTGCACGCCATTTGCTAAAGACTATTTTATTGGCCAGTGCCAGTTGCATGTTATACCAGCCTCCCTGGTTCTTATTGATCTCATATTTTTCTGCCAGTCCATGTGCCCAGAAAAACAGTTTCTTCTTAATGCCTTTTTGCTCATTGCCCTTCTGCATAATCTTATCGTACACCTTCTCCAGTAGCCGCGGCACAGTGGTAAACATATCCGGCTTTACTTCTTTCAGGTTGTCACCAATAGTCTCCAGGCTCTCTGCATAGTAAATGGAAGTAAGGTTGAACAGGTACAGGTAAGTCACCATCCGCTCAAATATATGGTTGAGTGGCAGAAAGCTTAATGAGCGCATATCATGCCCCGGCGGAAAGCAGGGGCTGGAAGCCATGACATTTGATAAAATATTCCGGTGACTGAGCATGACACCTTTCGGTGTACCGGTAGTGCCTGATGTATAAATGATCGTGGCCGCATCTTCATAGCCAATACGATCAGCAATCGGTTTTATTTGCGCATGCAAATGTGCATCATTGCTCAGTGCTTCTTTCCAGTGACGGGCATTCGCCACATGCTCAAACGTAAATATTTCTTTTAGCGATGGTACCCGGTCTTTTATACTTACCACTTTGTGAAAGGTATCTTCATCATTTGCAAATACAATTTTTACCTGCGCATCATTCAGCACAAACTCCAGCTCATTTACATTAATGGTAGGGTAGATAGGCGTAAGGAGGGCGCCAATTTGCTGCACAGCCAAATCAAGCATGACCCATTCAGGCCTGTTTTTGGAAAGTACTGCTACTTTATCACGGCCTTCCACCGTCATATCATTCGGGCCGATGCCTTCGCCAAGCAGGCCCGCACTCAGCTGGTTTACAATGTCACCCACCTCTTTTGTGCTGTACTTTTTCCATTGCCCGCCGGTTTTGCCGGCCAGCATATCTTCCAGTGGTTTCTTCTCCAATTGGTAAGCAATGGCATCAAAAAGGCGCTTAGGTTCCATATAGCAAGCTTAAGTGGTGTAGAAATACTTTCTGTTACAAATTAAGGAAAACCGGGTATAAAAGAGATAGCCCGCTAAAAATTTAGCTTTTAAGGAGCATAGATTGAATGGTTTACATAGATCGGAGCGGTCAATTTTAGGAACACGGATTGAATGGGTAAAGCGGATACCCAGGAATTTTTTGATGCTTCGCATCAAAGCAGGGATAAACAAATCCGAAAATGTTCCGAAGGGATATTAATCCGTATTAGTCTATCCAAATCGTTCAATCCGTGTTCCCGATTCAGTATTGCCCGGAATTTTTACGATTATCCTTCTTAGATTGGCCTATACCATGCAAATGGCTTTTATATAGAACAATCTATATAAAAGAAAACCCCGCATATGCGGGGTTATAAATCAATATGTTTTTATCAGTTTACCTGGTAGTACTGACCAGCAGGCATCCTGAATATCCTTCCTTTTTGAAAATTGGTGAAAGTGGTAAATTCCTCCGCATGGGCTTTTGTCCATGTATCATACGCTGCAAGGTTTTCAACCGGGCCAAACAACCATTGATTATAAGCGGCAAACATGCCTTCCGTTAATAGCTGACGCTGGTATTCAAACAACCGGAAAGGATATTTTGTTGCATTGGTTTCATACCAGTCTAAGATAAAGCGGGTACGTATCATTGTCAGTGTTTCAGTAGTAAGGCCAGTATTGGCCAGTGCTGATTGTTTGCTCATGCCGTTTAGTACCGCTTTGGCAAATTCACTTTTTGTTTTTTCCTGTCCGGCCAGCATATCCGCTTCTGCAAAAAGCTTTTCTTTATAGCCCTGCAGCAACAATTCTTTCATAGCTGCGCCCCGTTCGCCCAGGCTTTCCATATTGACAAATATTTCGCCGTAGATCAGGCTCCATACTTTGTCTTTTGTATAGAAATAATACATTGCGGCATTATAATAATTGCCACTATAGGCAGGGTCAACTTTTATACCTTCTTCCCAATAGGTGATAGCATTAAAGTCTTTGATTGCCCATAAAAGCTCCCCGTATTCACTAAGCAGGGGGCCGCTTTTCGGAAACTTCTTCAACCCTTTTTTATACAGCTTTTCGCAATCTTTTACTTCCTCCAATGCTTTATATACGTTGCCTGCAATCTGGTAGCAGATAACATCTGCGTCATTCCTGTCTACTAATGCCTCAGCGCCATCTTTTGCTTTTGCATAATCCCTTTTGAGGTAATAACTCATCACCAGGTCTTTTTGCATTTCAAGGTTCTTACTGTCATTTTGTAATGCACGGGTGAGAACAATGATAGCATTGTCAAAGTCGCCAGAACGCATAAAAGTACGGGCAGTCTCATGGAGGGCTTTCGGATCAGCCGGTTGTGCAAGGGCTGCAATGCTCAGGCCCGATAAAAGGAAGAGATAGAGAAATTTCTTCATACGGTTGTATTAAACGATTTCTTTTTAAAGCTATTTGGTAATGCGCCGGATGGCAGGTTGCTGCACTACTGCAATCAAAGTGCCAGTTTAGGCAATATGCGGCAGAAAAGCCACTAAAAAGCCCTCGCAAAGTAACAATTATTTGGGGGATGATTTGTTAAATCAGGTGGGTGAGCAGGCCGTCCCGAAGTTTAGGCTCAAACCAGGTGCTTTTTGGTGGCATTACATTGCCACTATCCGCAATCTGGAACAGTTGTTCAATAGTAACCGGGTAAAGGCTGAAGGCCAGTTTCATTTCACCGCTGTCCACTCTTTTTTCCAGCTCGCCGATACCACGGATACCGCCTACAAAATCAATTCGCTTGTCGGTACGCTGATCTTTTATACCGAGAATTTTGCTGAGAATGTTGTTGGAGAGAATAGTAACATCCAGTACACCGATCGGGTCATTTGTCCATGAACCTTTGCGTGAAGTAAGGATATACCACTGATCTTCTATATATAAACCAAATTCGTGCAATTGCGATGGCTTCACAGGCTCTTCGCTGAGCGTTACATAAAAATCATCCTGTAACAAACCCAGAAATTTCTCAGCACTTAATCCATTGAGATCTTTGACCACCCGGTTATAATCAAGAATCGCCAGTTCACTGGCCGGGAAAATAGTTGTCAGGAAATATTTAGCCGCTTCACTATTTGGCAACTCCTTGCTTACTTTGGCAGCAGAGGCACAGCGATGGTGACCATCAGCAATGTATGTGGCAGGTACTTTTTTAGCAAACGCTTCCGTGATAGCATTGATGGACTCTTCTTCATTTACCACCCAGATTGCATGCTGGATACCATCGGCAGCCGTAAAATTATAAGCCGGCTGGTGCGCTGACTGCCACATGGAAATGATACTATTTACTTCGGCCACATCACGATATGCCAAAAAAACATTGCCTGTTTGCGCTTCGATGGTACGCATGTGATCGATACGGTCTTTTTCTTTTTCCGGGCGAGTGAATTCGTGTTTCTTGATAATATCCTTAAAATAATCGTCTACCGATGAAACACAAACCAAACCGGTCTGGCTTCTGCCGTTCATCACCAGTTTGTATATGTAATAACAGGCTTTTTCTTCTTTGAAAAGGATTCCTTTGTTAATAAAGTCAACCAAATTATCTTTTGCTTTATCATAGACCAGCTGGCTATGAATATCCACACCGGGTGGCAGATCGATCTCTGATTTAGTAACATGCAGAAATGAAAAAGGATTACCGGCGGCTTCGGTGCGTGCTTCTTCACTGTTCAGTACATCATACGGACGTGATGCCACCTGTGCGGCCATTTGTTGTTGCGGGCGAAGGGCAGAAAAAGGTTGAATGGTTGCCATTGAATATTGACTGTTGTAAATTGATATTTAATATTTAACCGTGTTTTGCGGCAAACTGTTTCATTAAATCAGTTATTGCCTTTACACTTTCGATAGTTAATGCATTATACATGGATATACGGAAACCGCCTACACTGCGATGGCCTTTTACGCCAATCATTCCTTCTGCCCTGCACAATTCAAGAAAAGCCTTTTCGAGTTCCGGATTGTCCATGATGAACACTGCGTTCATCTTGCTGCGATCTTCTGCAGCCACCGGCCCTCTGAAAATGGGCAGGGCATCTAATGTATCGTAAAACAATTTTGCTTTCGCATCGTTTAATTTTTCTATAGCGGCCACACCACCCTGTGCTTTCAACCAGCGAAGGGTGAGTAGCACAACATAGATGGCGAAAACAGGTGGTGTATTCAGCATACTGCCTTCAGCAATATGATTGCGGTAGTCGAGTATCGTGGGTATATTTCTTTCTGTCTTGCCAAGCATATTTTTATTCACCACCACCAGGTTCACGCCCGCAGCACCCATATTTTTTTGTGCGCCTGCATATATTAAATCAAAACGGTTGAAGTCCAGTTGCCGGCTGAGTATATCGCTGCTCATATCAGCAATTAACGGAACGCCACAATCATACGGAATGGCATGCCACTGCGTGCCAGCAATGGTTTCATTGGTGGTAATGTGCAGGTAGGCAGCAGTGGGGGATACCGATAATTCTTCCGGGATAGATGTGTAGTTAGTTGCTTTTGTGGAACCGGCTATTTCTACATGCCCGAAGATTTTTGCTTCCTTAATCGCTTTATTGGCCCAGGTTCCAGTTTCTGTGTACGCGGCTATTTCATTTTCGTTCAGCAGGTTCATGGGTACCTGCATAAATTGTGTGGTGGCACCGCCATGCAGGAACAACACTTCATGATCGTCATCCAGCTGCATCAGTTCTTTTACCAGTGCCCTTGCCTCATCCATTACTGGCTGAAAGAGCGGGGTTCGGTGTCCGATCTCGAGAATGGACAAACCGGTATCATTGAAATTTAAAACAGCCTGGCTGGCCTGTTCAAAAACTTCTTTGGGTAATATAGATGGACCGGCGTTGAAATTATGCAGCACACCGGTCTGCGTGGATATTTTCATTGCGGTGCAAATGTAGGAAAAGACTGGCTGGTACGCAGAGGGTACAGTGCAGGCAGCGATATTTTGTTATTTCTGAAGCCTGCCAGGTGTTATTCATGTTCTCTTCCCCGGATAGGTGCACTTTTCCAGGCCTGGTTTAGCGCTTCAAACTCCTTTAATTCTTCCGGGCTGAATTCTTTATGGGTTAGGCTTTTCAAATCGGGTTGCCCGGCATTGACCCAGGCTGTGTACCAGAAACTGGCAATAGCGTAGATGGACTGGCGCATACGGCGCTCTACCATGCCCCGCATCATTTTGTCGTATGCAATGGTGAAGGCAGAGGAATATTGACGAATGATTGTTCCGTTTCTTTCTTCAAAAGCATATTTCTGATCGCCGGGAAATTTTTTCGACAGTTCTTTTTCATAGCGTAATACGGTATCTGCAGCAGCGGCACTCTCCAGCACCCGGGCCCAAATAAATTCGCCTGGATTTTTAATGTAGTCGGCTTTGCCAATAAAAAAATCCCATTCTTTATCAGCTAATAATTCCGGTATGCGGCTTTCCCAAAAACCGTGAATGCCTTTTTGATCGGTGTATTGCCCGTTGTGGTTGCTGGATGCATGCAGGGGTACATGTGCATCGGCAATATAATGACCGATTTCAGCAGAGAGCTTTAAAATTTTTGCCTGGTGTTTTTCTTTAAAGGCTTCTGTTAGCCGGTATTGCATGGTTTGTATCCACCAGGGTACGATACCATGCGCAGTCAGTGTATCTTCTGTAAATTTTGCCACGGCATCGTTCCATTTTCTTGGAAGCGAATCATAGGGATAAACACCGTATTTATCAATATCAATATAATGGCGGGGTGCTTCCTGCGGTATGGCATAGCGGCGTTTATCAGGATCGACCGCATGTTCTTCGATAAACCCGATATAGGGTTTGAAAAGGGCCATCATTTCTGGTGGCAGCAGGTACACGGCATGCTGGTTTATTTTACGATGGCCGTAGAAGCCCCAGCAAAAGGAGTATATGCTGATCAAACAGCATACAGTTGTAAGACAAGTCTTTTTCATATTACATCAGTCAGCCGGAAAAGAAAGTGGTTTGTGTTTTTCTTCTTCGGTTTCTTTTTTACGTTCTGCATCCAAATCAACCACGCCGCCGGTTACGGCATATTTCATGGCTTCGCCTGAGGTAATATGTTCTATCTTTTTTACTTTATTTCTGGGTAATACATAAAGCTGGCCGGCAAAATTGTAGGCCTGCGGCACATAGACCGCTACATGTTCCGAACCCATATCAAACTTACCCATTTCTTCATCCGTTAAAAAACCTACAATCCATACATCTTCTGAGAATACGCTGGCAAGTACTGCTTTGTTAAACTTACGTTTATCGCCTGCAAAGGCTTCAAAAAAATCCTTGGTAGAGGTATAAATGAATTTTACGCCAGGAGTACGTTCCATCCACTGATCGAAGAAATTGATAAAACTCCCCATGAGGAAACTGGAACTTATCCACCCGACCAAAATGACAAACCCAATAATCAATACAAACCCAAGGCCGGGAATATTTACGTAGGGCCGCAAAATACTGTCCACTTTGTCAAACAGCCAGTATAAAGCATAGACGGTGATACCTATTGGCGCCAGAATGATCAATCCCTGTATAAAAAGGCGCAGTATCCTCTTTACCAGGCTTTTGCTCTGCACCTTCGGGTTACTCATAAGCTAACATTAGAATCCGAAGGTAAAATAAATGGATATGAACCTCTGTAAAATCCGGTGAACGGGGCAAAAAAACCGGTGGAAACTTTTGTAACAAAAAAAGTTTCCATAGTTTTGCGGCGCAATACTTCGAAATGGAACCTAAGGAAAGAATAGCGACAAAGGCGGAGGAAATGTTTATGCAGTATGGCATCCGTTCGGTATCGATGGATGACATTGCCAACAGCCTCGGCATGAGCAAAAAGACACTCTATCAATACTTTACAGATAAAGATGAGCTGGTGGAAGCGGTGGTCAGCACGCATATCAACCGGGCAGAATGTGACTGTACGGACTGTGCATCCCAGGCAACCGATGCTATCGATGAAATTTTTATCGTGATGGAGCGGATCGTGGAGCAGTTCAGCAATATGAACCCGATGGTGCTTTTTGATATGGAAAAATTTCACTTCAAATCCTACCAGCGGTTTTTACAACACAAAAACAAATTCCTGCTGGAATCAATCCGGCGGAATATAGAATGGGGTATAAAAGATGAACTGTACCGCAGCGACATCAATATTGATGTAATGGCGAAGTACCGGATTGAATCCATGATGATCCCGTTTAACGTAACTGTGTTTCCTCCCGGCAAGTATAACCTCGCCGCTGTGTCCGAATACATTATTGAAAACTTCACTTATGGCCTTGCTACCATCAAAGGGCATAAGCTAATACAGAAATACAATGACCAACGCAAAAAAAATCTCTCGTATGACATGGTTAAAAAGTAAGACCGGGGTATTGGCCCTGGCACTGTTGCCGGCACTCTCGTTTGGACAGGACAGTATAAAAATCAACCGGTATGAATTCTCTGTGCAGCAGGCTGTGGATTATGCGTTAAAGAATAATGTAAATGTAAAAAATGCTCTACTCGACATTAAAGTACAGCAGGAAGTAAACCGGCAATTCACTTCCAATGCTTACCCGCATATCAACGCCAGCCTGGGTACTACGTACAACCCGGCTATCGCCACACAGGTAATCCCCAATTTTATTTCACCGGCCACCTACCAGGTTTTAATAGACCAGGGTGTAAAGGATGGTAATGGTAATCCCATTCAGATGCCAAATGATTTCGGCTTTATTGCTGCGCAGTTTGGTACAAAATACAGTGCCAATGCGGGTATCAGCCTGAACCAGATTTTGTTTGACGGGCAGGTATTTGTTGGCCTGCAGGCCAGGGGAGCGGCAATAAAATTATTTGAGAAAGGTGCAGAAGTAACCAGCGAAGTAATCAAAGCCAATGTACAGAAAGTGTATTACCAGCTCGTCGTTGGTAAAACGCAGGTGGAAATGCTGGATGCGATGATTGCCCTGACAGAAAAAAATCTGCGTGATACCAGAATTATTTATGAAAATGGTTTCCGCGAAAAACTGGATGTAGATAAAGAGACAGTCCGGCTCGCCAACCTGCAAACGGAAAAGCTGAAACTGTTGAACCAGCTCTCCAATGGTTATTATGGATTGAAATTGCTGATGGGTATGCCGATACAGGATGAACTGGTGCTGACGGATAAGGTAACCGATACTGATGTAAAGGATGGCATATTGGATGCAGTAGCCTATACCTATGATGACCGTAAAGATTACCAGCAGCTTCAGATTAATAAACAGTTGCAGGAATTCAATGTTCGCCGGTACAAATTGTCACAAATCCCTACAGTTTCGCTTTCGGCGCTGTATGCTAAAAATGCACAACGGGATAAATGGAATTTCTTTGGCCGCGGCGACTGGTTCGATATTGCTAACGTCAATCTGAACATATCCATTCCCATCTTCAATGGCTTTATGACGAGGTCTAAAATACAGGAAGCTAAAATCCAGGTGCAGAAAGTAAATAATCAGCTGGAAGGGATGAAGCTGATGATTGATAATGATGTGGCTGCTGCAAAGAATAACTATAAAAATGCTATTGTGACGATGGATTACCAGAAGAAGAATATGGAGTTGGCGGAAAAAGTATATGACCAGACCAAGAAAAAATACGAGGTGGGTACAGGCACACAAATTGAAATCGTAGCGGCACAAACTGAACTGAAGTCTGCACAAACGAATTACATAGCGGCTTTATATGATGCCATTATCGCTAAAGTTGAATTCTTACGGGCAACCGGAAAATTATAAACCAAAATCAATAACGGAATTAATACATACAAGATGAAACAGATTACAAAAGCAACATTCGCAATCCTCTCTGTCAGCTTCTTCCTGGTAGCTTGCGGGGGCGGTGCCAAAGATCAAAAAGGCGCTGCTGGCGACCTGCGTAAGGAAATCGAAAAACTGAAGAAAGAAAAAGGAAATATAGATGCAGAGATCAGGGCGCTGGAAGACAAACTGGCCAAAGCAGATCCGGACGCGGCCAAGCAAATCGCCAAGCTGATAGCCGTTGACACTATCCGTGTTCAGGATTTTTCACATTATATCGAACTGCAGGGTAAGGTGGCTAATGATGGTGTAGGGTATGTGGCACCTAAGGGACAAGGCGGCCTGGTACGGGCTATTTATGTAAAAGTTGGTCAGAAAGTAGGTGCAGGGCAGATTGTGGCAAAGCTGGATGACGCACTGCAAAGACAAGGTGTGGCACAGGCACAACAAGGTGTAATAGCGGCCCAGCAACAAACAGGGCAACTGAAAGCAAGATTGGCGCAGGCGCAAACTATTCTTAGCCGCTATGAAAATCTCTGGAAACAGGGAATCGGCGCAGAGATACAGGTAATCAATGCAAAAGCCGATGTGGATGCACTGGCTGCACAAGTTAGGGCTGCCGAAGCGCAGGTGGGAGTGGCGCAAGCAGGTGTACGACAAGCACAGGAGCAAGTAGCCATGACCAATGTACAGGCAGGTATGAGTGGCGTGATAGAACAGGTGAATGTACGGGTAGGTGAATTTTTTTCCGGTGCTACTCCTGACGGAAGAGGCGGACAGATTGTCATTGTTAACAACAGTAATGGATTAAAAGCGCAGGTAGATGTGCCAGATACCTATACAGCCAAAGTGAAACAGGGTGATAAGGTACTTGTTGAAATAAAAGAGACAGGTAAGGAAGCATTTCCTTCTGTAGTCAGTGTGGTTGGTGCGGCTATCAACCCAAGCACCCGTTCTTTCAATGTCGAAGCAAAGCTGCCTACCGATCCATTAATAAGACCAAACCAAACCGTGGTAATCAAAATTCTCGATTACGAAGCAAAAGCTGCTGTGTCGGTGCCAGTTAACGTGGTGCAGTCGGATGAAAAAGATAAGTATGTGTATGTGATGGAAAAGTCGGGTGATAAATGGGTAGCCAGGAAGAAAGTGGTGATTGCAGGCGAAGCCTATGGCGGAAAAATGGAAATAAAGAGGGGCCTGTCAGGTGGTGAGATCATCATCACCGAAGGATACCAGACTGTGTATGACGGGCAGACTGTAAGCGTAAGTAAATAATCATTGACGACCAGGACTAAAACTATTTTACATGAAAGCATTGGAAGGAATATCGAATAAGTTTAAGCAGTTTAAACCAACCAGCTGGGCAGTAGATAACAAAACCGCTGTTTATATTATTGCTATTCTTATTACCATTTATGGGCTGATGAAATTTAACAGCATGCCCAAGGAGCAGTTCCCGGATATTGTGGTACCAACTATTTCGGTTACCACTGTTTATGCCGGTAACTCGCCAAAAGATATCGAGAACCTGGTTACCCGCCCTATTGAAAAGGAACTGAAAGGGATCAGCGGTGCGAAGGTGAATAAAATACAAAGTACATCGCAGGCCGACTACAGCCTGATCATTGTGGAGTTTGATACAGATGTAAAGACAGATGTGGCCAAGCAGAAAGTGAAAGATGCGATTGATAAAGCCAGATCTGAATTACCCAACGACTTAACCAGTGAACCCAACGCACAGGAATTTGCCTTCAGTGAAATGCCCATCCTCTTTGTGAATATCAGCGGCGACTACGATGGCATGAAGCTAAAGCAGTATGCCGATAAGATGCAGGATAAGTTTGAGGAACTGACTGAAGTGAACCGTGCAGAGATAGTAGGTGCCCCGGAAAGGGAGATACAAGTAAATGTGGACCCGTATAAAATGACGGCTGCCCGTGTAAGCTTTACAGATATTGAAAACGCTATCAGCCGTGAGAACCATGATATAACCGGTGGATTGATAGAAGTAGGTAACATGAAGCGTACGCTGATGGTGAAGGGCCAGTTCAAGTCAGTGGCCGACCTGCAGGATATAGTAGTTAGAAGCAGTGCGCAGGGGGCATCGGTGTACCTGCGCAATATTGCAGAATTGAAAGATACGATTCATGAAAAGGACAGCTATGCCCGTTTGGATGGAAAAAATGTGGTGACGCTGAACATTGTAAAACGGGCCGGTGAAAACCTGATTGATTGTGCAGACAAAATAAAAGCAGCTGTGCAGGAAATGCAGGACAACCAGGAGTTGCCCAAAGATCTGCGTGTGGAGTTTACCGGTGACCAGAGCAAACAAACGAAAACATCATTCAATGAACTAATCAATACTATCATCATCGGTTTTATACTGGTCTTGCTAATCCTGATGTTCTTTATGGGTGTTACGAATGCCTTCTTCGTGGCGCTGAGTGTGCCGCTAAGTGTATTCGTCGCCTTCCTGTTTTTACCGGTGGCGGATAGCATTATTGGGACAACTGTAACCCTGAACTTCATCGTATTGTTTGCGTTATTGTTCGGCCTGGGTATTATCGTGGATGATGCCATTGTGGTTATTGAAAATACGCACCGTATATATGATAATGGCAAAGTGCCGATAGCCCGGAGTGCGAAAGAAGCAGCTGGCGAGGTGTTTATACCGGTATTGGCAGGTACGGCTACTACATTGGCACCATTCTTCCCGTTATTATTCTGGAAAGGGTTGATTGGTAAGTTTATGATTTACCTGCCCACCATCCTCATTCTTACACTTGCAGCATCGTTGATTGTGGCCTTCATATTTAACCCGGTATTTGCGGTAAGCTTTATGAAGCCAGAGGGCAAGGAACATGAGAAACCGAAAAATGCAGTATGGAAGAGCAAATGGTTTATTGTATTTATTGCAGCTGGTGTGCTGATGCACCTGGCAGGTATGCACGGCGTGGCCAACTTCTCTTTACTGATGGCCATCCTGATGGTGTTCAACAGTTATGTACTGAATGATGTCATCCATCGCTTCCAGAAAAAAGCATTGCCGAAACTGATGGATCGCTATGAAAAATTGTTGCGCTGGATATTGGTAGGTAAACGACCAGTGTGGGCATTTGTGTCACTATTTGGTTTGTTTGCTATATCTCTGATGGCATTAATGTTCCGGGGTAACAAATCGACCTTCTTCCCAAGCGGTGATCCAAACTTTGTGTATGTATATCTTAAACTTCCGGTAGGTACAGATGTAAAGTACACAGACAGTGTAACCCGCGTATTGGAGAAGCGTGTTGAAAAAGTACTGGAAAATGAAAAACCTGGTGCACCCGGCAGCTTAGTGGAGAGTGTAATTGCCAACGTGGCTGTAAGTGCGAATAACCCAAGGGATAATAACAGGAGCGTACAGCCGCACCTTGGCCGTATACAGGTGTCTTTTGTGGAATTTGAAAAAAGGCACGGAAAGAGTACGATGCCAATTAAAGAGGCCATTCGTGAGGCTGTGCAGGGTATTCCCGGAGCAAGCATAGAAGTGGCGCAGGAAGATGGTGGCCCGCCCACCGATCCGCCGGTGAACATTGAAATAACTGGTGACAATTTTGAAAGCCTCGCTTCGGTTGCCAAGCAATTATATAACTATCTCGACACCAACCGTGTAAATGGTATTGAAAACCTGCAGCCGGATGTGGACCTGAGCAGCCCCGAGATTACAATAAATGTTGACAGGGCCAGGGCTACCATGGAAGGCATAAGTACTGCACAGGCAGGCATGGAAATCCGAACTGCCGTATTTGGTAAAGAAGTGAGCAAACTGAAAGATGGTGAAGATGAATACAAAATACAGTTGCGGTACAGTGAGCTGCTCCGCAATAATATTACTGACCTGATGAATATGCGCATCACATTCATGGATATGAATACGATGCAGGTCAAATCAGTCCCATTGAGCTCAATTGCTACGGTGGATTATACCAGCACAACAGGCGGAGTGAAAAGGAAAAATGTAAAACGTACTATCCAGTTACAGAGTAATGTAATTGATCCAACGATGGTGGGTCCGATCAATAAAGAACTGGAAGCAAAAATTGCAGACTTTAAGGACAAAGTGAAAATACCGGCTGATGTAACTATCAAATTGAGCGGCCAGAGTGAGCAGGAAAAGGAAACGCAGGCGTTTCTGGGTACTGCATTCATGATTGCAATTGGACTGATATTCCTTATACTGGTGTTACAGTTCAACAGTATGAGTAAACCGTTTATCGTTATTACCGAAATCTTCTTCTCGGTAATCGGGGTGCTGATTGGTTATGCCGTAACGGGTATGACGATTGCCACGATCATGTTACTGGTGGGTATCGTGGGGCTGGCAGGTATCGTTATCAAGAATGGCATCCTGATTATTGAATTTACCGATGAATTGCGTGGCCGTGGCCTGCGCACCCGTGAAGCGGCGATACAGGCGGGAAGGATAAGGATCATACCGGTATTGTTAACAGCGGTAGCTACGATACTTGGCTTGCTACCACTGGCGGTAGGGTTTAATATCGATTTTGCAGGTTTGTTCACGCACCTTCGTCCTAATATTTTCTTTGGCGGTGACAGCGTGGTATTCTGGGGTCCGCTGAGCTGGACGATCATATTTGGTCTTTTATTTTCCTTCTTCCTTACACTGGTGATGGTGCCGAGTATGTACCTGATAGCCGAGCGTTTGAAGCGCCCGATGGAGAAATTTTATGGCGGCAGGTTTATAGCCTTATTAGGTTTCCTGGGCCCGCTGTTCTTCATATTCGTGGGTATCATGTTCTTAGTGCGCCGGATACAGGGTAAAAAAGTGTGGATGGGAAAATTGAAACCGACAACCAAACAGGCATAAATTACGTTAATAGAATACAGTAGTTGGTTTTTCCTGCCGGTTATAATCCTATAATCAGCAGGGTGGTGGTTAAAAGAAAAGCGGCCCTTTGGGCCGCTTTTTATATTGGGAAAACCAGTGATTTTACTTATTCCAGATAAGAAACACCGCACTCAGCTTTATTTCAAGCATGCGCAAGGGAGTATTAAATACTTCCGCCACCTGGTGCTCATGAATTTCATTGGTGGTGGCATTTACAAATTTTACATTCAAAGGTTTGCCATCGCCCTGAGCAGGAGGATTGGCTGCATCATAGAGTTTCTTCGTGTTGATATATTCTATATTGCCTCCTCTTACATGGTTAATGCTTAGATCAAGCCATTTGCGCCCCTTATATGGAGACTTCGTAAATAAAGAAAAATCAATCAAAATGCCGCCACCATAAGCGGTTGTAATCGTTGCGTCTTTTATGATAGTCCTGTTGTCAATCGCTTTGCATCCGTCTGGATTATCCGGATCTTCAATGAATATATTACTGTAATAGGTAGCAAAACCCAATTTCCCATTTACATAGGGTATAAGTGGTTTGTCTTCGAGAAGCCGAACACGGGCACCCAATCCAAACTGTGTTACATTGCTGCTGTAGTTTACCGATGTGCGGGTACTTGAACCATTGGTGAAAGTAAATGTTTGCTGCTTTGTTTCATTAGCGTAGCTGCCCCAGGAGAAGTCTGCTCCGGCATCTACCCGCTTAAATGCTCCGGGTAACTGGTAAGTGGCACCGAAATTAATACTATGCAGGAGGTTGATATTTTTATTCATTGCCTGCAGCGGAGCACCAAGGGCATAACCTATATGAAATTTAACCTGGGCTGAAGCAGCAGTAGTAATGCATAAAGCAGTGAGGGTGTAGAAAAATTTCATAGCTGTGAGTTTAGGTAATGGTAAGTAACAACAAAATAGGCGAAGCTGCTGCGGCTAATTTGTTAAAATTGTATTCCTGTTAAAATGTAAGCGGCCCCTCATGCAGAAGGGCCGTTTACATATTCGAAATAATTAAGTGAAAACCTGTTGCTTAACGGAATAAATATTTCTCCCGGAACAACACGAGTTCCTGTTGCAGCTGAAGCAGGCAGTTCCGGCAGAGGCAATCAGCGTAGCGTTGTTCCATAAATGCTTTCAGCTCAGCTGATACAGGAATGCCATAGCACTGGCATTGGGTAATGTTGCCAGGCTTGCATTCAAATGGAGTTGAGCAGCGGGGACATTTTTTTGTTTCATGCTTTTGCATGGTAGCGGCATTTAAAAATTAAACCGCAATCCGCCATAGGCGTTAAACCCAAGCGTATTAAACCCACTAATCTCCGAATACTTACTGCCGGTAATATTTCTGAAATCGGCAAATAATTTCAGCTTTGGTTTTGAAAAGCCGTATTCAGCATAGATATCCCAAAGGATATAGCTTTTCAGCACAACGTTTACCGTTGAAAAAGTATTACTGTCAAAATAAGCGTCATTCCGTTTGCCAACACTTTGCAGGTTGCTGCTCACAATTAATTCAGGGGTAGGCTGGCTGGTAATATTCAGGCCGAATGTTGATTTGGGCCTTCTCAATAAATTATTGTATGTGGTGTCCTTATTGTCTTTGCGGGTCGTTATCTCGCCGGTAACATTGGTATAGAACGCTTTCAGTGTTGTCTTTTTTATGTTATAGCTGGCTTCCAGTTCAAAACCATTGTCTTTCTGTTTATCCTGGTTGATGTACTGCGACTGGAATGTGCTGCTGTTGTAATAGAAAAAAATAACATCTTTTACGCTCCGGGCAAATATAGTAGCACGGGCAGTAAATTTATTCTTGGGCGAAAAATACTGCACACCGGCTTCAGACGTTGCAGCTGCTTCAGGTTTCAAATCTTTATTGCCATATTCTGAAAACAACTGGTACAAAGATGGCGTACGGAAAGCCGAAGAAATATTAAAATAGAACTTCAGCTTATCCTTTACCAGGAAGGATGGATTAATATTGAAGACAAAATGACTTCCATAGGTGGAGTGTATATTCAGCCTTCCGCCTGCTTCTGCATTAAAACCATCAGGATGGTTCCAATTCAGTGCAGAATAGATACCGAGTTGGTTTTGTTTAAGACTGTCAGCAGAATAAAAAGTTTTTGAAGGGCCAAAAAAACCTTCTGCTGCATACTCCTGGTCTGATTCGGACGAGCGGAAATCTATACCACCCGTTAGCTTTACCTGTTTACTAAATGGTACATGTGCATATGCATCGGCAAAATGTTCCGCCCCGGTATAGCTTCCCTGTGACCATATATCAAAACCGTTGCGGCTTTTTACTGAATCATCCGTATAAAGACGGTCAATATTGTTGTAGCTGTACAACAGATTCAGTTTGGTTTTGCCTAATGTAAACTCATTGCGTAAACCAGCCTGCCAGCTTTTTTGTGTATAGGTATAATCCAGCTCGTCTGTAAAGGCGCCCTGGTCTATATCACCTTTTATCGTATTATACCTGAAATAAGGCTGAATGGATACTCTTTCACTTGGACGAATGCCCAGGCCCAGCATAAAACTGTGCTGGCGAAATTTATCTTTATCCGTACCGGGTGTATTATTCGTATTTGTTGCTTCATTGATGCCAGCCGTTGAATGTAAAGCATAGGAGGCATTGTAGTCCACTTTTGCACTGCGGCCGCTGATGCCTGCATTTGCTTTAAAGGTTTCATTGCTGCCATAGCTTACCAGGGCATTTCCACCTGCAGTTTTATTGACAGGCTTACGGGTGATAATATTAATGACACCATTGATGGCATCACTTCCATATAGCGTGGACTGGCTGCCTTTCAGTATTTCAATCCGTTCAATATTTGCCAATGATAAATTACGGATATCGAAATTGCTGCCAATGCCGGATGGATCATAAACGGGCACACCATCAATGGTGATTAATGTATGTGCAATATATCCGCCACGCAGATAGAGGCTTTTATCCTTACCAGCATTACTGTTGGCACCACCGATATAGATCCCGGCCTGCTCGGTAAGTAATTGTGATAAATCTTTTCCGCCGCTTCTTTCGATTTGTTCTTTTGTAATAACGGTCATGACTTTACCGGTAACAGATGTTTTAACCGGGTACTTCGTGGCAGTTATCACCACTTCATCGATGCTTGTGCCGGTTGTGTCACCGGCAAGTGTTGGCTGGCTTTGTGCAGATAGCTGATTGACAGCAAAAACTGCAGTCGCCACAAAAAATACTTTTTTCATATTACATGAAATTTTTGTGTGACTGCTTCCGAAAAAAAGAAAGAGATATACATGCCACCCCGGCAGATACACTCTATGCCTTTCACCCGAAAGCAAATAAATGTTGGATCCCGATTTTAACCGGGAAGATCTGGCAGGTCTTCTGGCTCAACTTCAGTTTCTGAACCTTCCCGTTCCGTATTACAGAACAGTGGTTGATGTTTGAAACTGTTTCCCGAATAATCTTTTATCCGGGACGGTTTTACAGCTACGGGGATAGCTCCCGGTTTTAACGGGATTCCCTTTTAACCCCGACAGGTCGGGGACCAAACCGCTGCAAATGTAAGCACCTGTTGTCATAAAGGCGGCATCTTTTCTATGCCGGTACATTTGCCCGAATGGACGGTTCACCGGAAGAAATTATATTTATCTTGTTTCCTTTGCATTGTGAAATACATGCGCCCGAAAATTATCAATATCGCCAGTCATGTGGCGGGTTGGATTTTATTCTTCAGCCTGATACTGGCTTTTGTTTCCAACTCGCCCAATGGTGAATCTTCTGTTCTCTCCCGTTTATCTTCAGGGCCTTTCCTGCTTTTTGGTGGTATTTACCTCGGCCTTTTTTATGTAAACTATTTTGTACTCATCCCCGCCTTTTACCTGCAGCGTAAATACACTATTTATTTCGCCATTGTTTGTATGTTGTTCGCCGCAGTGTATATGCTCAAACCCTTCGACAGGCTTATGTCCATGAACCCGCCGCCCAATGGGCAACCACGGATAGCCATGGGCCCGCCACCAACCGGTGCAAACCGGCCTGCTCCCCGCGGGGCTGGCAACAGGGATATCAACAGCATTATCCTCTTTATCACTATATGGTCTATCAGTACGTCGATACCGGTTATCAAGCAATGGAGGCTATCGGAGAAAAAGGCAATTGAAGCGGAAACAGAACGGGCCAATGCGGAACTGGCTTTTCTAAAGTCGCAGGTAAACCCGCATTTCTTATTCAATACACTCAACAATATCTACTCACTGGCGGTGAGTAAAAGTGATAATACGGCGCCGAGCATCATGAAGTTGTCCAATATCATGCGTTATATAACGGATGAAGCAGGACAGGACTTTGTACCCCTGCAACTGGAGGTGGATTGCATGAAAGACTATATTGATCTGCAACGTCTGCGGCTGGGGCAAAAGATGACCGTTGATTATACTGTAACGGGTTATACCGATGATAAAAAAATTGCCCCCCTGCTGCTCATGACATTTATAGAGAATGTATTCAAATATGGTATCAGCAGTCACGAAACATCGGGCATTACCATCAAACTTGCTGCAGATAACCATGCTATTACTTTTTATTGCCGCAACCGGTTGTTCGGCACAAAGCGGGACACAGAAAGAACGGGTATCGGTATTGCCAATGCCCGGAAGCGGTTACAACACCTTTATCCAAACCGCCATTTCCTTGCAATAGAAGAGGCGGAGGGTTATTTTACTGTTCAACTAACTTTACAAGCCTGATTATAATAATATGCCAATACGTTGTGTAGCCATAGATGATGAACCCCTTGCCTTGCAGCTGATAACGGCGTATATAAAGCGTTGTAATAACCTGCAGTTGCTGCAGGCATTTGACGATGCAGTGGCTGGCAACGATTTTGTCCGCAATGAAAAAGCAGACCTTTTATTTATCGATATCAATATGCCTGATATAACAGGCCTCGACTTGGTACGATCATTGCCGGAAAAACCCATGATAATATTCACCACGGCACATAAAAAATTTGCCCTGGAAGGTTTTGAACTGGATGCAATAGATTATTTGCTCAAGCCTGTTAATTTTGAACGGTTTGAGAAAGCGGTAAAAAAAGCGGAAGAGTATTATGCATACAGAAACAGAGCGCAGGTTGAAGAGCCTGAAAACCTTTTCGTATATGCTGAGTACCGGATGTTGAAAATCCCTGTTCGGGATATTGAATATATTGAGAGCCTTGAAGATTATATCCGTATCCACCGGCCGAATGAAAAACCGGTGATGACATTAATGACATTGAAGAAAGTGCTGGAACTATTGCCGGCAGCTAAGTTTAGCCGTATACACCGCAGTTATATTGTGGCCACAGGAAAAGTACAGTCTATACAAAACAGGAAGGCAAAGCTGGTATCAGGCATGGAGCTGCCCATTAGCGATAGTTATATTGATTTTATAGTGACATGGAGAAAGGTTTAAAAGCTGATTGTCATTTTTCTTTCATAATTTTTTGCAGCATTTCTTTAACATTTGCCAATATAATGAAAGCGGGTATTTCCCGTTAGTTGAATAATTACATCTGTAGCTGCTAACTATTTTATAAACAAGTAAAAGAAGTAGCAGCAGGTATTTCGCCACAACAAGCCATGTCGCTTCTGCCCGGAGTTTTTTTAATCGATCAAAAATTGTCCGATGAAGCGAGTATTAACACAAGCCGCAGCCGTAGCTGCTACCGTCTTTTTAACTGTAACAAAAGCATGTGCGCAAACAGATTTACCAAAATATGAGTTTGGCCTGAATGTCGGCTTTACCGTCTACCAGGGTGATTTGACACCCAATCGTTTTGGGTCAATTGAAACGCAAAAATTTTCGGTAGGCCTGCATGCCAGCCGAATACTCACTTCCTCTTTCTCGGCAAGGGCTAATCTTCATATTGGTAAGCTGAAAGGTGATGAAGCGGTTTATGATAATCCTGCGTTTCGTAAGATGCGGGCTTTCCAGTTTACTTCACCCGTAACAGAGTTTAGCTTACAGGCTGTATGGAATGTAATGGGGAGAAATTATGCGGATAAAGGTTTTTCTCCCTATGTATTTGCAGGGGGCGGGCTTGCTTTTTTAACTATCAGGCGTGACTGGAGCCGTTTCAACGCTGCTTATTTTTCAGAGCAGCAGGGAGGGCATATTACGAATGGGATAGCAGCTGACAGTCTTTATAAACTTCCCCGTGTGATACCGGTGATACCCCTGGGCGCAGGCATAAAGTATTTCTTTAGTCCAAATTTTGGTGTCAATGCAGAAGCTGCATACCGCCTTTCTTATACCGATTACCTGGATGGCTTCAGTCAGGCTGTAAATCCTGATCAAAACGATCATTATTTCAATTATTCCATCGGTATTATATACCGCCCCGGAAATCAAAACCGCCTGAAGTGCAGGCAAGCCAGGTATTAAAGGCGCTCGCCGGTACAAGACCTGTATTTACCGGTACCTGTTTAACCTCGTGCAACTATTTCCGTCCTATTACCAGCGACTTGGTTTGGAATACCAAATTGAATTTGTCGGGCAGTTAGATGTAAAGCGGTTCCCGGTTTTTACCGGGAACCTTTCCAGTAAGCATTTACCGGCACAATACACCGGTTTATCTATCATAATTGTCAGCATGAAAAAATAAGCGAACCTTTAATTTATAAAAATCCCCCGAAGGGATTCCTTCGGAAAACAATTATGGAACAGTCAAGAAAAAAATTCCTGAAGAACTTTTTTATCGGTGCCGCATCTGTACCTGTTATTTTGCAAGCCTGCAAAAAGGAAGACACATCAGGCAGTGGTACTGGTAGCGGATCGGGATCCGGTAGCGGTACTTGTACAGTAGCTCCTACTGAAACAGAAGGCCCTTATCCCACGCATAGCCCATCATCGTATGTGCGTTCGGATATCAGAGACGATCGTACAGGTGTGCCGATGACAATGAACATTACCCTCAAGAATACGAATAACAGCTGTGCAGTACTGGCTGGTGCTATTGTGGATGTATGGCATTGTGATAAGGACGGTAACTATTCTGAATACAGCAGCTTTTCTACGGTTCACTTTTTGCGGGGAAGACAGGTTACGAATGCCAACGGGCTGGTATCGTTTACAACAATATTTCCCGGTTGGTATACTGGTCGTTCCACACATATTCATATACATATTTACAACGCTTCAGGTACATCATTAAAAATTACACAGATATCGTTTCCTGAAGGCTCGGGCAGTGCCGTGGCAACGGTAAACAGCACGGCCGGCCAGGCCTATGGATATACGAAGGGCATGAGTGGTTATACGTATGCTACAGGCGATAATGTTTTTAGCGATGATACCGCATTGGTGGAGCAGGCTGTTGTTACAGGCAGCTTAACAGCCGGGTATGTATTGACACATACAATTAATGTTGCGGCATAAATTATTGATTGATTAAGAAAAAAGGTAAATAGTTATGGGGAGGCATGACAGAAATGGCCGCCATTTTTAATTGCAGTACATGAAGGTTATTCGAATTTGTTACCGGAAAATAATTGATGCTGCTTCAACGGTTGCCTGGGACAAGCTGGTTTTCGACAGCAGCTATACCGAATTCAGAATGCAGGTACAGTTTTTTAACCCGGAGAAAAAGTATACATCTTTTGCGGAGCTGTTATTGAACAACCCTTCTGCTGACAAGCTGCATTTTCTGGTAAGCGGTGCTGTAACCGGTTATATACAACAGCTGGGTGGTAAAATGCCCGGCGTATTGGATAACCTTGGCCGCCATTTTTTATCATTCACCCATTATCGTTTTGAGATTATCAACTCTGATACAGAAAAAAAAGAAAATCACCAGGCGGCTATTAATTTTTTCAGTGAACCCCAGCAATTGATTGATACCATTGGCAATTATATGGTAATAGCACCGGTGAATGCCCCAATGAACGAAGATGGATTACAAACGCACACGCTGGAGATGAAGCCATTTCTGAGTATCTGTGCATTCAAAGACGAAAACTGATGGATAAACCGGGATCGAAGATATTTTTGGCTGACCAGCGTGGCCTTAATGAAACAGGCTGGTTCCGCAGCTGGAATACATTCAACTTTGGACAATACCAGCATGAGCATAAGAAACCGGTAGGCGATATACTGTTACTGAATGATGATACCCTTGCGCCGGATCGGTCACTGACATTGATGGTGGAGGAAGCCTGTACAATACTACTTCTCCCGGTTATTGGTGCATTGGCTTATAAAGACAATACCGGTACCGCGTATTTAGCTGCAGCTGGACAAACAATCTGTGTAACTGCACAAGCGGGGTTGCGGTATGAAGTCAAAAATCCATTTGCAGAAATTTCGGTGAACTTTATTCAGCTATGGATAAAAAAAGATACGGCTGATATAGCCGGTGAATTATATACCTATGATGATGTGAATACATGGATAAACGAACTGGTACCTGCTATAAATAACGAGGCGTATGGTTTCGGGCTTTATATTGGTAAATTTTCCGGCCGCGGTGAAACAATATTCACACCCCAAAAACAAGCTAATACGCTGTTTGCGTTTGTACTCGCTGGTGCCTTTGAAGTGGAAGGTTGTTTAATCCACGACAGGGATGGCCTTGCGCTTCTCCATAAAACACAGGCTGATATAGAAGCCTTAAGTAATGATGCGATCATTATCCTTATCGAACAGCCTTCTTGATTTGTTTTGCCCACCTCTGCGTTATGAATGTATAGTGCGTAAGCAGGCGATATTGTCAAAAGGACAATCCAGCGTCCCGGCATTCGCACCAGGCTTTGCACGGGAGACGCTGGATAAAACCTCAACTTTTCTGTCGTTGTCTACAGCGTGGATAGCATGGTGTTGGCAGGCGACATTGTCAAAAGGACAATCCAGCGCCCCGGCATTCGCACGAAGTTTTGCAGGGAGGACGCTGGATAAAACCTCAACTTTTCTGCCATTGTCTACAGTGTGGATAGCATAGTGTTGGCAGGCGACATTGTCAGAATGATAATCCAGCGTCCGGCATTCGCACCAGGCTTTGCACGGGAGACGCTGGATAAAACCTCAACTTTTC
>CAYLRV010000016.1:2093-26565 GCA_964386395.1 uncultured Chitinophaga sp. | reverse complement strand
TGCCCATGTCTGCCGTGTGGTGGCTTGTGTGCCGGCAGGCGACGTTGGGCAATTTATTTCGGCCAACATTCTTATCATCTTGTAAGCCGATAAGGACTCTTAAGCGAAAAAATAATAAGATGTATTAGCCGGCTGTAGTTTTAAGTATGCCAGTCAGGAGAAGCATACCATATACAGAAGGATTATTTTTCATCACATTTACTTGCTATAACTGGCTTCCGCTTATTGCAGAAACAAATGCGTACGATCTTGTATACAAATGGTTTAACTATCTCAAACAGCAAAACCATTATATCGTTGGATATGTTATTATGCCGAATCATGTTCATGTTATGATCGATTTTAATCATTCTCTCAAAAAACTGAATACGGTAATAGGCGACGGTAAGCGGTTTCTTGCATATGATATTATCAACAGGTTGAAAGAAAAAGGTTCAGCTACTTTGCTGACAACATTGGCGAATGGTGTCCCGGAAAAAGACAGAAGAACAGCGCATTATCATGAGGTATGGAAAGAATCCTTTGATTGGAAACTTTGCGAGACTTCTGCTTTTGCATATCAAAAGCTGATATACATGCATGGCAATCCTTGTAAAGGTAAATGGATGCTTGCCGCCGATATTACACAATATGAGCATAGTTCGGCCCGGTATTATATATCGGGAAAACATGCGGGTTATATAGTGAAAGATGTGGAAGAAGTGCTGGCAAAGATCCGGGAAAGGAAATCAGAAGGATGAATCAGCAAGTCAGCCCCGGCACAAGGGCCGGGTATGGGTGACGCTAAACAAACGCTATATCCAGCGTCCCTGCTTTCGCACAAGGGCTTTGCACGGAGACGCCGGGTAAACTCATGTGGAAGAAGTACTGACAAATATCCGGGAAAGGAAATCAGAAGGATGAATCAGCAAGTCAGCCCCGGCACAAGGGCCGGGTATGGGTGACGCTAAACAAACGCTATATCCAGCGTCCCTGCTTTCGCACAAGGGCTTTGCACGGAGACGCTGGGTAAACCCGCTTATCGAACAGCCTTCTTAATCCATTGAAATGATACGCCTGCATAATAATTCCGTTTGGGGGCAGCGTTATAAAAACGTCCGGCTGCAGCATTGATATCATTGCCCAGGCTATAGGTTTCATTCAGCAGGTTGTCGGCACCAGCAAAAATGTTCAACTGTATTTGTTTGAAATGGCGTTTTATGCCTGCCTGCATACCAAGCAAATGGTAGGGGTCATCTTTAAATGTATTGGCATCATCCAGGAAAATAGCTGAGGCAGCATAATAACTTGCATTCAGGTACAGGCCCGCGGCAAATTCAGCATCAATCAAAAAAGTATACACTGAGGAAGGCACAGAGGGTACTGTCTTGCCTGTAAAATCAGAACTGCCTTTTACAAAAGATCCGTAACGGAAATGATTGTAGGTAATATCTGTACGGCCTGCAATACTTTTTATAATGGAACTGTTTAAACGTTGTTTATAATCAACATGAAATTCAAGCCCTTTTTGGTTCACCTCTCCTGCATTCACAAAAAAATCAGCCCCGCTGATATCACGGCGTTGTACCAGGGCATCTTTCATGGGTAAGTAGAAACCTGTCAACTCCAGTTTTAATTTATTCTTCAGCAGAAAGAGGACAACTGAACTTTCATAATTCCAGCCCTGTTCTGCTTCCAGTTCGGTACTGATAACGCCGGTGGATGGCAATACCTCTGCAGTAGTGGGAGGTGAAAATCCACGGGCCACGCTGCCCGATATGGCCAGGGTTGATTTGCCAAGCCGGATAATTCGTTTAACAGAAAACATCGGCGCTATTTCATTTCGATAGGTACGGCTTTGTGTTACTACGGGGTATTTGCTCAGCCGGGTGATGGCGATTTTTGTTTTGTTGACACTTACTGAGCCCATCAAAAACCAGTTATCTTGAATATCGGCTGTTGCCTGTGCAAAAACCGTCATCGCTGTATTGCTTATATCATCATTGGTTTGCACGGTATCCGGGTTGCCATTCCTGTTTTTAGAAACAAGGGTGTTGAAGTATCCTTGCTGCCATTCAGTGCCAGCCACGAAACCAAGCCTTACGTTATTTAATGATCTTTTATAATCAAATACAGTGCGTCCGCCAAAAGAGGGTTCATTTCGTCTTTCATAGTTGCGTATGGCCGCATTTTTTATTTGGGCAAATGCGCCATAAAAAGTAGTAGTATTTCTAAAACCGGGGGCCAGGCGGAATACACCCGACACTCCTGCCAGTACATTTTTTTGATAGATAGCAGCTTTTGCATTCACGGCAGATGGGAAACCACCACCTGCAGGCCTTGCAGCTTTTGGGTCAGTATTAAACTCGGCTGTGGTTAAAGCGCCGGGTGTTTGATAATACAAATCCGTGAATAAAATACCCGTAGAAATATCGTAACGATCCTTACTTATTTTGGATGCCCAGGAAAAATTGTCACGACGCATAGCTGTTTGCACACGGTAACCGTCCGTTTCATTATGTGCATAGCTTACCACATGCTTGTTATCGTTTTTGCCAAACCGGCCTGAAACAAAAATATTGTTCAGTCCATAGCTGCCGTTGATATATTCAGCGCTGATGCCGGGCTTCCAGCGATCGTTCCAGCTGTCTAGTAAAATCAGCCCTCCCATGCCTGCCCCGTATAAACTGGCGGCCGGGCCTTTAAATATTTCTGTCTGCGCAAAATTGTTCCAGGCAAACTGGTTGAAATAAGTATTGCCGCCGGGATCGGTAATGGGTAAGTTGTTCCAGTATACTTTGATATTACGTACACCAAAGGGCGAACGCAGGGAACTGCCGCGGATGCTGATGCGGTAACTGCCCGGAGAACGTTCTTCCATGCGTACACCGGAGACGGTGTTCAGGCCATTCACCAGGGAAGTTTTGGGTGAGAAATCCTGATAAGGCAAAACAGTAACGGCTACTGCAGAATACATCACGTTTTTATGCTGCTCAAATGCTTTAACGGTCACACTGTCAAGGGTGCGGGTGGTATCAGCCGGCGGTTGTGCTATGATGGAAAGAGAATGCAATAGCATGCATGCAATGAGGGGTGGAAGTTTCACGATGGTATTGAATTGGTTGCCGCAAAGGTAGAACCTTTCTTTGTATCTTCAGCCCATGAGTGAAAAGAACAAGCTGAACCTCACCGATATAAGCCTCATTGTGGTAAGCCTTGTTATCGGTATGGGCATCTTCCGCAACCCTGCATCGGTGGCTGCCACGTCGGGAAATAATACAATTTTCTTTTTACTATGGATAACAGGCGGCATTATTGCTTTGTGCGGTGCACTAACCTATGCAGAGATTGGTCAAAGGTTACCCGCAATGGGTGGGTATTATAAAGTATTTGCCGAATGTTACCACCCATCGGTTGGTTTTTCTGTCAATGCAATAATTCTGATTAGTAATGCAGCATCGCTGGCTGTCGTCGCATTGATTGGTGCCGATTATGTGAGCGATTTATTATATGGCAAACCCAGTGGTATATTTTTTAATACGATGGTGGCTATAACGGCAGTGGCGATGTTCTTCGTGGTGAATTTGTTTGGATTGAAGACCAGCAGCCGCACCCAGAATGTACTTATCATAATTAAAGTGGCATTGATGGTGGTATTGATTGCCGCACTCTTTAAAGGCGTTGTTATTGAGCCACATGGCTATGAAGAGAATTCGCCACTGTTTACGCTGGATAAAAACAGCGCTATTACCTTATTCCTTATTTCGCTTATACCCGTTTGCTTTGCCTATGGCGGCTACCAGCAAACCATCAATTTTGGTGGTGAAGTAAAAGATACGAAGAGCATCCCTAAAGGAATTATTATCGGCATTATCATCGTTATCCTGCTGTACCTGCTTATTAACGTAGCCTATACGCAGGTAATCGGTTACGATAAAATGAAAAACGCATCTGCTATCGGGGCCTTATTGTGTGAAGCATGGTTTGGTAAAGCAGGAGGTAAAGTGTTTGATGCACTTATGTTTTTATCAGTACTTGCTTACGTAAACATATTATTGATGAGCAACCCCCGGGTTATGTATGCCATGAGCCAGGATAAAGTATTTCCAAAAGTGTTTTCCTATCGCCATCCCAAAACCGAAGCACTGGTAGCCGGGCTGGCCAGTTTTTCGCTTATCACTATAATTGTGACCTTCTTTGGGAAGGGGGTCGACAATATCCTGAACTTCACCATGTTCCTGGATAGTATTGGAATGAGTACATCGGCCGCTACCTTGTTCATCCTGCGGAAACGGAAACAGAATGAAGCCATGATAACCAATACCTGGAATAAATTTACGCCGGTACTGGCAGCTTTCTTTGTATTCAGCTATTTCATGATAGCAGTGGGTGTGGTGATTAAAGATGTGAAAGCAGCCCTAATCGGGGTGGGCTTGCTGGCTATATTCCTGTCGCTGTATTACGCTTTTTATCACAAAAAGACTGTACAAGTATAAGCAGCAGAGCGGGGCTTCTTGCTATTTTTGTATAACATACTAAAGCTATGTCTAAATCATTAAAATGGGTTCTCTGGATACTGGCGGGGCTGGCCGTTGTTTTTGTGTTTATAAAAATGCGGGGCAAGGGTGCTGGTATTGAAAAAGTAGCTGTCGAAAAAGCTGCTGCCCGTACCATCATTGAAGCTGTATCCACCAGCGGAAAAATATACCCTGCCAATGAAATAAAAATTATCCCTGAATTTTCCGGACAGGTCACAGATCTTAAAGTAGCAGAAGGAGACACCGTAAAAAAAGGACAGTTACTGGCCAGGGTGGGCAACCGTACATCGCTTACTTCGCCAATTGATGGCATTGTGCTTTCGCTGAAAGTAAAGGAGGGGGAAAATGTAACGGGCAACAGTTTCAATACCGGTACCGAAATAATGACCGTGGCTGATATGAGTGAGCTGGTGGTAAAGGCCGATGTAGGAGAAAACGATATTGTTAAACTGAAAAAAGGTAATGCTGCAGATGTGGAAGTGGATGCATATGACAACCGAAAATTTATAGGCGAAGTAATCAGTATAGCCAATAGCGTAAAACCATCCGGCCCGCTTTCTTCGCAAAACGATATGACCAGCTATGAAGTGCGGATAAAATTAGATCCGGAATCCTACAAAGATTTGAAAGAAAACAATATCCCCTTTCGCCCCGGCATGAACGCAAGGGTGGAAATAAAAACGAATAAGAAAGACAATGTGCTGAGTATCCCCATCATAGCCGTAAATGCCCGCACAAAAGAGAATGAAAAGAGCCTTGTTGAAGTGAAGAATAATTCCGGTAATACGGATGAGCCTGGTAATACAACAGATGTACTCGAAGAAGTGGTATTTGTTTTGCAATCAGACGGAACGGTTAAGAAAGTCGCCGTAAATTCTGGAATACAGGACATGAATTATATCGAAATCACGAAAGGATTAACAGGCGGTGAGGAAGTGGTGATAGCCCCTTATAGTGCTATCAGCCAGCGCCTGCACACAGGCACAAAAGTAAAAGTGGTGAGTAAGGACAAATTGTTTGAGCGAAATTAAACGGGAACCATGCGGTTTGGAATAATTGGCAGCGGAAGCTGGGGTACAGCCCTGGCCAAAATGCTGACAGATAAAAATCAGGAAATAAACTGGTGGATACGCAACCAGGCAACGATTGACTGGCTGATGCTGCACCAGCACAACCCGCATTACCTGCGTACTGCCCGCTTTATTACTTCTTTTGTCAGTGCTTCTCCAGCTATCAAAAAGATTGTAGCTGCATCCGATGTATTAATCATCGCTACGCCATCTGCCTATGCCGAAGCTGCTTTTAGCGAATTGAGCAAAGAAGATTTGAAAGGAAAGAAAATTGTATCAGCGATAAAAGGCTTGCTTCCGGAACGGAATATTTTACTGAACGAATACCTGGCACAGGAGTTTGATTTTCCGCTGAATGATTATTTCGCTGTACTTGGCCCCTGCCATGCAGAGGAAGTGGCTGAAGAGAAACTTTCTTACCTCACCTTTTCGGGAACAGATACGGAAACAGCAGCAGCCATCGCTGCGCATTTTTCCAGCCATTATATCAATACAATTGTAAACCATGATATACAGGGCGTGCAATATGCAGCCGTGCTGAAAAATATTTATGCCCTCGGGGCTGGTATCGCACATGGCCTGGATTATGGCGATAATTTCCTCAGTGTGTACATTGCCAATGCCGCAGATGAAATGGCCAGCTTCTTAAAAAAATTCGGGGCTGAACATATTACGGTCGGTGAGCATGATGGCGAAGACCCGGTTACGCACCGCAAGACACCGAACTATGCCGCATCTGTATACCTGGGCGACCTGCTGGTAACCTGCTACTCCCTGCATAGCCGTAACCGCACGTTTGGTAATATGATCGGCAAGGGCTACTCAGCCAAGTCGGCCCAGCTGGAGCTGAACATGGTGGCCGAAGGCTATAATGCCGCCAAATGTATATTTAACATTAATCAAACAGTGGGGGCCGCAATGCCTATAGCGGAAGCCATTTACGAAATACTCTGGCAACCTGTTAAACCTGCCGATGCGTTTAAACGCATCGAAGAGTCGCTGGTCTGACAAGTATAAACGTACACCTATGCCACTCTCGTACCACGGATTAATGCCTTCGGCGATACTACTGATGGTTTTATCGCTTGCTCTGAAGCAATTATATGATTACCTGAAAAATTATCAGCAAAAACCATAATTTCACCCTAAATAAATGGTTGAGCTATGGCAAAGACTTTTCAGTTGTTATTTCTGATTGCTTCTATAACAGTGATCATCCTTAATATCCTGGAATACAATAAATGGAACGAGGGCCGTAAAGAAGGAAGTACCAAGCCACACCCTATTAAATGGCTGAGTTTTGTTATCTCCTCTGTAGTGGCCGTTGGTTGCGCCCTGAACGTTATTATCTGGTTTATCGGCTGATAAATATACTGTATTAAAAAACCCCGGCGCTTTTAAAGTGCCGGGGTTTTTTAATTATAGGGTTCTGACCCATGGTTAGAATCCTTTCTTCTCTACTTTCTTACCATCTACATCAAGCTCCACAATTTCGTATCCCAATTTCTTCACGCCTTCAAAGATTTTTGCTTTATCCCCAACAAGGAGAATGTTCATTTTATCAGGGTTGATCATTTTCTTCGACATCGCATCTACCTGTTGTTTTGTAAGGCCGGCAAGTATTTTATTTTGCTGATCCACATAGTTAGCAGGCAGGTTATAATTCAGGATACGGCCAATGAAGCCAGCTTTCTGAATACCTGTTTCATACAGGAGTGCATCCCGCTGACCCAGTGAGTTTTTCATAAACTTCAACTCGGTTTCGGTAATACCGTTCTGGCTGTAGTTTTTCAGCTCTTTCATTACTTCATATAAAGCACTGTCCGTAGCATCGGCACGGATGCCGGAGCTGAATTCGAAATCACCGGTGTACTCATCAGCGGTGAAGCTGCTGCGTGCACCATAGGTCCAGCCTTTGTCTTCACGCAGGTTCAGGTTCAGGCGGCTGTTGAAGTCGCCACCCAGCGTGTAGTTCATCAGCCTTGATTTATAGAAATCGCCGGTAGCATCATATTTCAGGCCAGTGGCATAACCCACACGGAATTGTGATTGTGCAGATTTAGGGATATCCACCATAAATACTTTGGTCTTGTCCACCTCTGATGCACTGCCATTTGGTTTAGGCACTTCTATTTTTTTGTTTGGCAGCTTATTCATGAAGGCCAGCAGCGGTAATACTTCAGCTTGCTTGATATCGCCCACCACCACTACTTTGGCTCCTTTAGAAGTCATGTAGTTGTTGTAGTAGTCTTCAATGTCCTTCAGCTTCATGTTGCCAATGGTATATTCTGTGCCGCTTTCGTCCATGCCCAGGATATTGTTAGGGCCATAGTTCACTTTAGCAAATACTAAATCTGCTACTGCTTCAGGGCTTGCTTTTTGCTGTTTGAAGCCCTGTAGTCTTTGTTTTTGAATACGGGTAAAAGCCTGCTCGGTAAACTTCGGAGCCAGCATTCTTTCTTCCAGCAACTTCATAGTTTGTGGCAGGTTTTTCTTCAGTGATTGTACACTGTAAGTAATACCATCGGTACCACTGAATACTGAAATACTGCTGCCTATTTTCTGTAACTCCACTGCCATTTGCTCAGCGGTATATTGTTTCGTGTCTTCGTTCATCATGCTGGCGAAGAAACTGGCCAGGCCGATTTTCGAAGTATCTTTTGCCTGCAGCAGGTGGCCACCGGGGATAGTGATGGTCAGTGTTACGGTTGGAATTTCACTGCTCTCTGTTCCAATCATACGCACCCCATTCGGCATATCTTTTCTCCAGAATTTAGGAACTTTTACTACCGGGTTAGGACCAGTGCCCGGAAGTTTGCTGCGATCGAAAACATCTTTCGCTTTGTTGTACTTCAATCCGGCATAGCCATAGTTAGGAGCTTTATAATTATTGGAATCGATAACATAGTTGTCCTCTTTTGCAATCATCTTCTCTTGTCCTTTAGGCAACACACTCAGTTTTACCGCACCTTTACCTTTAATGTACTGGTTGTACACACGCATTACATCTTCTTTGGTTACCGACTGGTACATCTGCAACAACTCACCTATTTTATTCGGGTTGCCGGTAAATGTTTGTGCAGCGGCCAGCTGTGATACTTTGCCGGATACACTTTGCAGGCCATTGATAAGGCTTGATTCGATACCACCTTTAAATTTGGTGATGTCTTCATCGGTTACACCTCTTGCTTCAAAAGAATCGAGTGCATTTTTATAAATAGAATCCAGTTGTGCCAGCGACCTGCCCGGAGAAGGGGTCATCTGGACATAAAATTCACCTGCCAGTTCAGACAGGCTGCTGAAAGCACTTGCCTGCAGTGACAGTTGTTTTTTTACCATTTGCTGGTATAAAACGGAAGTTTTTCCTTGTCCTATTACTTGTGCCAGGCAAGCCAGTGCGCCCATATCCTTATTATAGTTAGGTACAGTAGGATAGATAACGAGGTACAAAGGAATTCTTGCATAATTATCTACATAGGATACATAACGATCTCCTGTAAGCGAAACCTGTGGCACCACTACTGGCTGTACAGTTGGGCCTGCAGGAATAGGGCCGAAATATTTTTCTACCAGTTTGATCACTTCTGCTGGCTTCACATCGCCACCTACCGTTACGGTGGCATTGTTAGGGCCGTACCAGCGCAGGAAGAAATTCTTCAGATCGTTTACATCGCTGCGGTTCAAATCTTCCAGGTAGCCGATCACCGGCCATGAATATGGGTGGCCGTAAGGGTATAATGTTTGCCCTGCTTTTTCCTGGGCCAGGCCATAGGGCACATTGTCCATACGCTGCCCTCTTTCGTTTTTTACAGTCGAACGCTGTATTTCAAATTTCTTTTGCGTAACAGCATCCAGCAAAAAGCCCATGCGGTCAGCTTCCAGCCATAGCATTTTTTCCAGCTGGTTGCTGGGTACTGTTTCAAAATAGTTGGTACGGTCGCGGTTGGTAGTACCGTTCAGGGTACCGCCTGCATCCGATACTATTTTGAAGTGCTGCTCATCGGCTACGTTATCACTTCCCTGGAACATCATGTGTTCAAAGAAGTGGGCGAAGCCCGATTTGCCAATTTCTTCACGGGCTGAACCTACGTGGTAGGTTACATCCACATGCACCACCGGATCACTGTGGTCTTCATGTATCACCAGTGTAAGGCCGTTTGGCAACATATACTTTTCGTAAGGGATAACGATTTCGTTGCCCTTCTTGGTTACCTTTTCCACCAGGCGGGTCTGCGCATGGGTTACTGCGGTAATACCCAGCAAGGCTGCTAACAAGAGTCTTAGTTTCATATTCATTAGTGTTTTGACGAACCTCAAAGTAAAGCAATCTGCCGGTGAAAAAGCCGCCACTTATCATATTAAATAAAGGCCTCCGGGGTGTCTATTTTACCCCCGGGTACCTGCTGGCGAATTCAAAATCATAGTCTTCATTCTGCTTCAATGTCCGGAGCACGGCATTCAGGATGGGCAGGTTTTCTTCCTTTTGAAAGGCCTGGTCGTGGGCCAGTAATACGAGGTGGCCGGGGGTGCGGGTGGTATTTGCATCCAGCAGGTTATACATTTTGCGGAGCATATAGCCGGTATCGGCATCGGGCACCATGGTTTTGTGGTCAAAACTCCATTCCACATCCCAGCCCATGATGGCGTAGCCGGCATGGTGCAAGGTGTCGATGGCGGCCTTGCTCGTTCGTATATCTGTTACATCTACCGTGTCGATACGCCAGGCATTGCGGCCGGGCATACGGGCTACATTGTTGGTAAACTGCAAAGCATCACGGCTGCGGTTGAAATCGGCCACCACACCAGCCGGGTTTTCATAAAAGCGGGTGTACCTGTTCAGGGCATGAGTGTAGCTGTGGTTACAGAGCTCGATGCTGCTGTCCGCTTTCATTTCCTGCCAGAGTGCATGTTGGGCGGGGCTGTCCTGTGTGTGCTTACCTACAATAAAAAAACTAACCGGCATGCCTTCTGCCTTTACAGCATCAAGCACATGTCGTGTGCCGCGGTTGGGCCCATCGTCGAAAGTGATGTAGATTTTTTTCCGGGGTTGTTTTTTAACCGGTGGGGCAAGGGTTGTTTTCTTTTGTACCGGGGTATCGGCGACAGGAGGTTTTGTGGTGTCACTGTTGCGATGGCGGCAGGAAAGAAAGGTGGTGAAGAGAAAAAAAGAGAAGATCGTTGGCTTGTAAAAAAATGCGGCGATGGAGGGGCCATCGTCGCTGGTGGTGGACGGGAGTTCCATAAAAGTTTGCTGGCTGGTTTTAAAAAGCCGGGTATGAAATTAGAAAGCAGTAAGCCGCTTTCAAAGCAGTGGCTGGTTAAATAAAATATAAAGCCTGTTGTTATTTTACTTCCTCCGTTTTTACCAGCAGGCCATTGGCTACAAAACTATCGCCATGCGAAAGCTCGATAGTATAGGCCGGCTGCGAACCGGGTATGCGTTCGATGCGGCGAATAGCACTGAAACGTTTTTCAGCAGGAATAAAAATCTGCGAACCCATACGCAGGCTTGCCACAGGTGAGCCCTGCATATAGTTTGCATTGGAGCGGGCCGGGTTTACTGAAGCCCATTGGCAATTGGCGGTAAGGAAAGGATGATCATCGGTAACGATTACTTCACGGTCTTCCAATGTAAGGCGCAGCATATTGGAGTGATGGGTGGCAATGAGTTTGGTAACAGCCACCGGTACCAGTTTTTGTTGTTGTGCATCGTAGGTAAGTACTTTATCACCTGCCTGCAGGGTTTCTATATTTTGCATAGAGCCATCGGCCATGGTAATTTTTGTCCCGGCTCCAAAACAGTGTACATCCACCCCTTCAAAGAAGATTTCGGAGATAGCGGTTTCATCAAATTTCTCGCCTTTATACACTTCCATTATTTCAAAGCGGAGTGTCCAGTCGGGCTGTGTCATGAGTGAGTCCCAGTCGTCGCGGTTTTGATTGCCAATAGGGGAGAAGGTGAATTTTTGTTCATTGCGGTTGTCTTTCAGGTTCAGGATGGCAATAGGTTTATCTCTGAAATACACTTTCAATTTTTTCACTCTTGAATTCTCCCGCCAGGCTTTTTCAGATTTTACATAACCATTCACCACAATGATTTTGGTAATACGCGGACTGGTGGGACTGAAATGATAGGTAACGGATTCGCCCACGCCATAGCCGGGCACACCTTCCACCCAGGCCGTGCGGTAATCGAGGTCGTGTGCATTCACACCATCATAGCTGATGCCCGACTGGCTTGCGAGCTGGGAGCTGGCGTATACTGTATCGGGTCCGCCGCCGCAGTACCAGCTGCAGCCGAGTGATACGGCATCCCAGTAGCCTTGTATTTCTCCTTCATCACAGGCATTCATTTGTTTTTGTTCGGCTGCTGAAAGATTTTCCACGCCGCCTTTCTCTTCCGCTTTTCTCCAGAGTGCTTCGCAGCCTTTCATTTTATTTTGCGCAGCAGCTTCACCCTGCGGGCTTTTATTGATGAGGGCACCCAGCGTGGGGTACATTTCTTTTGGCTTTTGGGCAAACAGGCTCAGCGAGAAAAGGGTGGCTGACAGCAGGAATATTTTTTTCATTGTTGTAATGGTTGAATGGTATGGGGAAGGTACAGTGTTTTGGGCAGAGGTGGGGCGGGCATTTAGTTTTCGGTAGTGTTTAACCGCAAAGACGCCATGACGCTATGTAACGCAAAGACATTCCTTGCGAACCTTTGCGCCTTAGCGTCTTTGCGGTTAAGCATCTCCTACTTACCTCCATACTCTTCTTCAATATACTTGCTTAGATCTGTCATCAATTTGCTGACAAATTGCAATAGTGAATATGAGAGGCCACATTTGCTGTATAAAAGGGCCCGGATAATGATCCGGGCCCTTTGCTGATAGAAGAGAAGGGTGGTTACTGAAACTCCACTAAGGTAAAAGAGCCGTTATCATTGATCCTTAGCGTCAGATTTATATCATGTGAGCTTGGCCCTGCCTTGCCAAAGTCAAAGGTCATTTCATAGAGATGGATTTCCTTTTCGTTATCGGCTACCAGCTTTACATTAATGCCGCGACAGGCATCTAATTCAATTCCGAGTTTGCCGGCCTTTACCTCAAACTCTTTTGTGTTGATGGCATGATCAATTGCTTTTTGGATTAGCATATGTATACATTTTTATGGTATATTATTTTTTGTCCGATTTTCCGGGACGTACAACAAATGTGACTGTAGCGGGGAAGTTTTTCTTTACAAAACTGTTTCCGTTGAAGAGATCAACCCTGAAGCGGTAACTGTCCATGAAATCAAACCCAAATGATGTTTGCAGCATAAAAAACGAAACAGCGTCGTTTTGGTTGGCATCCCGGATTACCTGCTGATAATTATCGTTGCCCGCAAAGTAGCCTGCTTTGATTTGCGAAAAGAAGGTAAGCCGCTTGTTAAACCCCCTCATATATACAGCACCTTCAATACCGAAATCATAATTGAAAATAAAATCTTCGGTTGCTTTACTCAATACTGGCAATGAAAAACCTGTATTGCCATAGAAATAAAATTTTGCCTGGATAAGTGCTCCGGTATCCCTGTTTTTGAAAAGCGGCAGCCTCACATTAATGGAAATATCACCACCTCCATTTTGCAGGTCGGATAGCATATCTGTTTTCTTTTCCAGCTTTTGGGTGCTGTCAACGGTGGATAGTGAGTCGACGGTTACATCGCTTTTTACCTGGAAGCCGATGCCCACTCGCAGGGGCCCGAGGTAATCATTGACGGCCTCGGTGTACAACGTCATCTTCCGGCTTTGGGGGTTATAGTTTACGGCGTTATTCTGAAAAAGGCGCTGGTGCAGCGAATCTCCTTCAAAAAAATCCATGGAGTGGGAACTGTAATAGGCCGGGAAAAACTTTCGGTCTTTATACTTGTAATATTTTTTCCAGTACTTAACCCGGCTGTAGAGGTAGCGCTGCTGTCCTGTTACGCTGTCTCTTTCCTTGTTCAGCTCGGCTATCTTTTTTTCTTTTTCCAGTACGGTGCCTGTGCCTTTGAGCACGGTTAGCCTTTTTTGTTTGTATAATGAGTCGGCCACTTCTATTCGCCGGAGTATGGTGTCCATGAGTATGTTGCTGGTAAGCCTCTCGCCCAGCACAATATGCGAAATATCCACTTTTTCCCGGTCTTCTCCGGCACGCAAGGTGGCCGTTAGTTCTTTGAAGGAAAATTGGGCTGAAGCCACATGACAATAGCCGCATATGAGCAGCAGTATACAAATCCGTTTCATAAGCAAATGAGTTAAAAAATAGTTGGTGTAAAAGTGCAGGAACTGTCACCGGACGGCAAGCGTTTTAAAACCGTAAATACGGGGTGAAAACACGGGTACCTTATTTTTGGTGTGGTGGCGTACAATAAAAACCTTGTACATTACATGCGTGAATTGTCAATTGTGAGTAGTGAGTTTGGTATAATTTTATAACTTAGTTTATTATGACAGAAAAAACCATACACGAGGGCCGCAACGTAAAGCGCATACGGGAGATATTGGGTATTAAACAAGATGCCCTGGCCGTGGAGCTTGGCCTGAGCCAGCAGGCTGTTTCTTTACTGGAACAGAAAGAAGCATTAGATGAAAAGATTTTGCTGGATATTTCAAAAATTCTGAAAGTACCTGTTGAGGCTATTAAGAATATGACCGACGATTCTGCTGCTAGCTTTATTAATACGTTTTACGATCATAGCGTTAATAACGCACCGCTCGGCAATTTTCAATGTACATTTAACCCGCTCGAAAAGTATGTTGAAGCGATGGAAGCCAACAAGAAACTCTATGAAAGATTAATAGAGGTTGAAAGAGAGAAGGTGGCGTTGTTGGAGAAGATGGTGGGGAGATAAATAAACTTGTTTTAGAAAGATTCATTTCAGTAGTGTATTGACTTGATGATATAATGCAACCTCCTTTCCGGGAGCATTTTCTTTTATATCAATTAATTTCATTTTATGGCTTCCGACATTAAAGATTGTCTTAACAGCACCACTTAGTTTTAAAGTTATTAATTTCTCTACAACTTCAGATGTAGTAATTAGTACGTCCTTAAGTATTGAGTACTTAAATTCAAATCCATGTCTTTTTAAGTATACTTCATATTCATTAAGCATGTATTCTAGTTTTTGTTGAATCTCATTTATTTTGAGATTTGCTTTAGCTATATCTATCATCCAATTTCTTATTCTCATTTTATTGGTTTTTGTTTCTGATTCATTTTTAAAGTCCAAAAATCTTTCCCAGCTAATATTTTTATTTTCAATTGTTGGGAATTTTGATATGACAACCTCAAGCACATTCTGATCCATTGAATAGTTCTCTGCATCCTTGATTTTCCATCCAGTAGGGTTGAAAATTGGAGTAATTATCTTGTTTTCTAGTATTCCTAAAATATCTGAAATGCTAACAGCCCTGCTGTTTTCATAGTTGGAGTTAAATAGATCTCTATCGGAAAGAATCGATAGCGAAATCATTGAAGACATCAGCGATCCGGCTTGTAAATAAGAGGTATTCGTGTTCTTATAGAATGATTTTAAAAATCCGGAATAGTTTGAGTTAGGATACTGTGTAATATATCGTTCCTCAATTTTTAAAGGGTCAATTCTCTTTAGAATTCCTCTGTCAGACAAATACTCAATATCTGCCACACGAGAATTAATAACATCCACTATATTTTCCTGTGTATTATTTTTGAATGTTAGACCTGCCTCAATTCTGTGTGAAATACTTTCTATACACTCATTAAGTTCAGCCTCGTCATAGTAAATGCTATCAAATAAAAGAGAAATTTGCTTTAGATCAAGTTCGCCTATAAGATAATTTGAATTCAAAGCCAGATATCCTGAGTACTCCATAGTAGCTACTGGTTAGATTTTTTTAATATTACTATATTTTGAGTCCAGAGAAACTGTGTTCAGAATTAGTAATTGTTATTGTTGCCGGCTTTATTTCGACCAAATTGCTTTTAAAATCTTTTCCAAGGCATCTTCCCTTCTTTTCCTATTAGCTAAATCACTGGGTGCACGTATACCGCTGCCGTATAAGTTGACGACTGCAGATAGGTTCTTTTATTTTCCAGCCGAGTCTCACCTACTTGGCTTATGCGGTGGCGTGGACTCGGCGTGAATAGTTACTTTTTCTCTAAAATTCACCTCAGCTAATTTACGGCGTTTTCGTATATACACGGCGAGTCCGATAGGTAACACACTGAGCTACACACCGAGATATCGCCTGGGAAATCTGGAAACTCGGCAGGTAATATAAGTGGTGGGTTTGAAAAGGGAAAACCAATATTTTATTAAATACTTCTTTGTAATTCAATCTCTGGCATTTCATCGTATGTTCTTCCATTTAAAAGGCGGCCAGCCGCTTTCTTATTAGTTCCCCCCCATTGTTTAAAGAAAAAAGCAACCCCGGCGGTTTTACATTGCTGCTGAATATCTAGTACCCAGTCTGGATCCATCGGTCTTGGTTTTCTTCCGCTTTCACCACCAACAATAACCCAACTAATTTTTTTCAAGTTTAATTTAGGTAACGGACCAATAAGAGGTTCACAGGACAGAAATTTTGTTTTAGCTTTTGTTTTTCGCAAGTAATCGATTCGGTCTTTTACCTTCTCGTTTTCAACGGAAACGCCCATCCATATATTATGTGTCCATTTTAACTCCTTATGAACTTCAAAAACCCGTTCTGCTCTTTTTGTTAAAATCTGGAAAACGTGCTGTGGATTTTCGTTCATAACTATGAAAACTCTTTTAATAAACTCAAGCGGAACATCTTTGTGGAATAAATCACTCATTGAATTAACGAAAACAACTTTCGAATGCTTCCATGTATAGGGTATTAGCAAAGTGTCTTCATGAGTTCTAACAATTTTAAATCCATCTTTGTATTTTTCCTGTCCCATTCCCTGAAGCCTTCTGGTCATCACTTCAGCATAGCAGAACTTACAGCCTGCAGATACTTTTGTGCAACCGGTTGTTGGGTTCCATGTCATTTCAGTCCATTCTATTGAAGAGTTTGCCATTATTTAAAGTTTAGTTGACAGTCTTTGATTAGCAGCACACTTACATTATGATTTTTTCCGTCTTTTATTGTTGAAGATAATTTTCCCTCATCGACTAGTCTCCGTAGAGCTTGAGTAAAATGAGTTCTGCTATACAGACTAGCCGGGTGCTCCTTTTCGTATAAATCATGCGCCGTAATGCTTTTTCCTTTAAACTTTCCATATAACTCATCTTTCAATTTATCAATGTTTAAAGATGCAAGGTCGAAAAGCTCAGATGCTGAATTATCTAGTTTTTTAGAGTCAAAAGTATATGTATTAACGCCATCAAATATTGTTCCTACATTGGCAAAGTCATTGTAGATTGTTTTAATTAAGTCGAATCCCCTCGAGCCTTTTGTTATATGTAAAATGTAATGACTGGTTGCGTCACTATCTTCTTCTTGAAATTTAAATGCTGTATAATAGACTTTGCTATTAAGTATGGTTTCATACTCTTTCCCTAAACTATCAATAATTAGTTTCAGTCTTTCGGGTACCGTCAACTTGTATAGTCTTTCTGTTTTTATCTTGCTCAAAGTTGTTGGAAACAAATCCTCCATTAGCTCTGTAAATTTTTCATTTTCTAGGGCTGGGTGAATTCTTTTTGTGTTGACGAATAGGAAAATTTCGTTTCCCCAATTTTTGAGAAATTGAGCTAGCACTTTGGTTTCAATTCCTTTGTAACCGAATGGGTCTATGAATAGAAGACTCGGAGATTCATTATTTTTTTCAACATGAGTGCTTTCTGTTAGAAATTTAGTGATTTCTTGACTCTCGCCAACTGTACTACTTCCAAAATGTGGCCTCTGTGTAAATGTTTTTTCAGGGAAATGAGCTAAAAAATTCTTCTTTAAATTTTCTGAGTATAGTTTGTCATTAAAAATAAGACGTACAGTGCTTTTTAATAATTGGTCCTTTTCGCAATGCTTACCTATTAAAATCGGCGTAGAAGGGCTGCCATCTTCATACATGCCAGGGCCTGCAAATAAATCTATGTATCTGATTTGTTTGGGCATGTGTTTTCTGACAATGATTTTGCAATAGCTTGGAAAGTATTCCGACACTATATGAGCTTTCACCCACGACGATCTTGTTTGAGTCTCAAAGAAAACATCTTCCTTCATTTTCGAAAATTAGATTTCTGAGGTTGCTTGTTGTCCCTTTTTTTGCTAACATAACCTTAATAACTGTGGTTGTCAATACCTAAAACATGGTATTTTCTTGCTACGTCAAAAAGTATAGTGAGTCTGTGGATATGCTATGGGCAAAAAATTTGCAACAAAACAGTAGCAATTCAGAACTTGTTTTACGTTTAATATACTGTCGTTTACTGACAGATAGAAAATATCCCTGTTGTATTGTACTTCGCATCCAGCTTTTCATTTATCGTAGCATCGATTTTTTGAATAATTGGGGCGTATATATCCTGCAAAAATGACATAGCCCTAATCGGGATAACCGCCTGTTTTTGTCCATTTTTTAATAAAAAACCACCCAAAACGCCCCCAATTTGGAAAAGGGATACTCCCTATATAAAGCCTACATAAAGCGTACATAAAGCCACTCAAGGGTATGAAAGTAAAAAATGCTGCCGTACTGGCAGCATTTCAAGAATCGTTTAATGGCTGGTTGCTTACTGACAAATAGAAAATACCCCCGTCGTATTATACCTCCCATCCAGCTTTTCATTTACCGGAAACACCACACAGCTACCGCTGCGGGAGAGGGAGGCATTGCCCACACCCACCTGGCCGGCTGTGCCATAGGCTTTTATTTCGCCGGTTTGTATGTTTTTTACAATCATATTGCCGCCGAGGTTGGTGGCGGCCGTGGGAAATGCTACCCATGCACCATCGTAAGAAATAGCAATGCGTTCGCCCTGTACTATGGGGCTGTCTTTATCGCCCGGTTCGCCGCTGCGGTTTTCGCTGGCACGAACCACATGGCCGGTTTCCACTTCCACTACAAATACATCCTGCCAGGTAGTGCTTTCGCCACCCAGCATATTGGTGGCGGTGGTGGCATAGGCTACATATTTACCATTGCCGCTGAGGGCAGGCTTTACAATGCGGCTCATGCTTTCGCTGCCCTGGTTGCGGTCGGTACCATTGGCGGTAAAGGATACTTTCTTTATGGCGGGCTTGCCCCGTTCCCATACAAATATGTCCCAGAGATTATTGGTGTCGCCGGGTACCAGCCTGTTGCTATAACTGTAGAATGCAATGCGGCTGCCATCTTCAGATATAGAAGGGTGGCGGCCACCAACGGCCTTGCCGGTTTCGTAGTCTTTGCTGATAAGCGTTACCTGCCCGGTGCGCATATTTTTCAGATAGACATTCATGCTGGTAGTGGCGTTTACATCCGGCGTTAGTGTGCTGGCATAACTGCTGAAGGCTATGTATTCGCCGCCCTTACTTATGGAAGGTTCGCCCGATGCTGCATTGGCGCCCTGGCTTACCATGGTAACGCTGGTGCTCATGAGGCTCCATACAAATACATCGGCAAATTTATTACCATCTTCCGGCAGCAGGTCGCTGGCATGGCTTTGAAATGCTACGTTGTGGCCGGTTACATCTATTACGGGTTCGTAGCTGTCGCCGTTGCCGCCCTTGCCTGCAGGTGTCTGGCTGACCACGGCGTTGCGGCCATTGCCGCGGTTGTGCCAGATTATTTGCCGGTACTTACCGCCATGTTCTTCTTCCATTTTCCAGGATGTCATGTAGGTGATGTACTGGTCTTCCACCACGCCTGTTGCAGGTACACCACCCACGCCGGGTGTTACACTGCCGTAGTATGTGCCGTATCGTTGTTTGTCGTAACTAATGCTTACAAGCTGCACCACCGGTGGTAATTTTTTGGCGCAGTCGGCTATTACGTTCACTGTTGTGGCGGGCACAGTGCCCTTGTTGAAGTAAAGGCTGCATTGTCTTGGCCCACCTTGCTGCGTGATGATATATTGATCGCCCAGCGGGTAACTGCTGAGTGTATATTTATCTACCGATACCGGGAAGCCGAATGTGCGGTTGTAGTTGTCGGCAAATTTGAAATGCTCGCCTGTACCCACACCGGTGATGGTGATGGTGAAGTTGGTAAGCGGGGGATGGCCGCAGTTGGCCGATACAATGATGTCTTTATTGCTCACCGTGCCGCTGCCCTCTAGTATTTGGCTTTGGCGTGGGCCGGATACCTGGGTAACGGTGTAGGTTTCTCCCGGGCGAAAGCTGCGCTTGAAACTTTTTACGGGGCTGCCCATGGTCATGCTCACCGTATCATTACCACCGATGCTGAAGATGAAGGTCTCCTGGTTGGACATGAGCGATGATGCACTCGCCATTTTGATTTTGTACTGCGCCAGCAGTAACGTTGATGCCATGATGCCGTACAGGGTTAGGATTATGCTCTTTTTCATCGGGTGCCCGCTTTATGCTGAAGGGATAAGGTTTGGGCGCAAGATTACTTACAGTTGCGGTAGCGGGCAATAGCATTTTTGGGCTATGGGGGTGAGTATTTATAAGCATTGCTTAGAATCCAAACAACTTTGTATCTATACCTATACCCAATCCAGCCCAGTATTTCCTGTGGTTATCCCAGTGGCTACCTGCTTTATCTAAACCAAAATCTATTCCAAGGGGAATGATTGCAAATGTTATGTTTTTATAAGTATAGGTAACAGACAAGGATGTAGAAAGCATAAAAGCAGAATAAGAAGTGTTGGCATTTTGAAAATAAGTACTTGTGTTTTTGTCGCTTAATTCTTCTGCCATTGGAGCAATCAAAGCGCCAACTGATAATTTATGGGTACTTGTTGAGTTATCCAGCCAGTATCTTTTTCTGTCCCAAAGAGCAAACGGAAAATATAACCCAAGATTTTTAATGTCTGCTTTTGCAGTAATAAACCCCTGAGGGTTTTTTGCTCGCACTTTGAATGGAACTGTCATTACCGAAATACTTCCTAAAGAATTTGGAAAATATTTATCATTTTTTATACTCACATATTCGTTTTTGTCAAGTTCTGCTTCATAGATTTTGACCTGACCATCTGCGTAATCAATGAATTTGAATTTCAAAGCAGCTTTATTAGCTCCAGTTACAATAGTTTCTGTAGATAGTACTTTGATCTTTTTCAAAGAAATAAATGTAGCCTCGGTGACTGATGTTTGGCTATGAGAGGGCTTGTAAAAAAGAATGAAAATGAATAGTAGTTTTTTGTACATAATAAATTCTTTACTGGTGGAGTATATTTTTTGTTTGGTGATTAGTTGAACGAATCACAAAATACGTTCAGACCGGTCTTTCAACAAATACCATGTTTTTGGTATTTTAAGCAGTCGGGCTAAGATCAGATGAAGTATCTGAGGGAGCAACCGTTTTTTCACGGTATTTATAATTGCAACAGAAGGTTTGGAATACGTCTTATTACGGATGTTTTTTTGCGAGTCGGCCTATCTTAGTATGGTAGCCCCGTCTTTATTTAGAAACATTGTCACGCCATCTTTTATATATGCATCTACTTCAGGTTTAATTTTTTCTCTGAGCTTTGTGTAGGCAGGGCAGGGATAGTTCCAAATCTCAAGTGTCACCTTTCGTAATATACCTTGTTTGTCAAGCAGCCGAGGTTCTGCAGGCAATATAGTAAGTATGCTATCCAGCAGCCGGGAACTATGATCATTTTTTTGGGCTACCAGCGCTTCAAGAAAATCTTCGGGAGTGGAATAACCAGTATCAAACCCTGTAATGCCATTCCGTCGCTTGCGCCCGCTGAATTTATTAAATTCAGCGAAGCGGATAGTACTGAATATATCAGCATATGCTGTATCGGGAAATTCTTTCATTAGCATGAATGAGATATGGCTTAGTTCGTACTTTTTTTCAAGTATCTTTTCTTTAATCAAGGGTACATCTTCCTTCTTTTTAAATTTTGCCAGTCCATACAATGCATATTCTATATCGTTAAAATTCATTTCAAAACCTCTGAAGTCAAGCTTTCTTGGACGGGTAGCCATATCTTTTATCGCCGCATAATATTTTTCCTGTGGCTCAATATGCATCAGCAACCGGTACGCCGTGCTGAGATAATTGTGCCTGAGTAAAAGACGATCAATAATTGGCAGGTGAGCTTCTTTTGGTTTCCAGCGTGGCCCATAGGCATGCAAGTATTCCTCATTTACTATATAATCAGCTACTGTTCTCCACCAGTAGCCAAATTCACCTACGTACAAGAGTATATAGGCGGTGTCGTCCAGGTGGTTGAGTAGTATATCTTCGGGGTTAGCCGGTTTTCTGCGCAGCAGTTCTGCAAGCGCATTCGCACGTAGAATGGGATGTTCTGACTGTGTTAATTGCATTAACTCTTTGTCCGAAGCCATATGTTCGAGTGCACTGTCTTCACCCATTACTACACCCTCAGTAACTATTCTGTGCAAATGCGGCTGCAGCGATTTTTTAAAGTCCTTTATAGCATAGGACCGTTGGCTGCTTCTTTGCTGGCATGAAATAAGCAGGCCGGTTACAGCAAGAGATATGAGTATGCTATTCCTGAACATTATTGGAAAATGATAAATCAAATACCTGCGAACTACACTACATCTTCTTCAGCAACACCCTTTTCTGCGAAAAATTATACGCCGCATCCAGCATTTCTACCAGTTTGGGCCAGTCTTCTTTTTTTACGGTTACTTGCTTGTAGTGCTTCTTCACCAGTATTTTCAACTGGTCGCCCTCCACACTGGCCTGCACGGCAAATGTGCCTACTTCATTGTCGATGTTTTGGTTCAGGCCCTGTATGCCCACGGCTTTGTAACCGGCAGGTATGGTAAAGTTGATGATATGGCGGATAGCTTCGGGGTAGCGCATAAATGCATCCACTTCCCGCTTGCGGTCTTCCTGCGAAATGAAGAGCTGCTCACCTATCAGGCCGGGCACAGATACCAGCAGATTATTGCCGGCGATTTTTATCATATCACTCAGCTCCATTTTATTGGTATAGTTCAGCTCCTGCTTGCGCCAGGTGCGGCCATCGGAGTTGAGGGTAAATTCGGTGTAGGCGCTTATATTGTCGAAGTCGCTGCGAAGTGAACCCTTCATGTATTCCAGCTTTTTTACTTTGTCTTCTTTTTTCCGCTCACGCAGTTTTTCCTCATAGCGTTCCAGTACATCGCCCTTCATACCGGGGCGCACATCATCCTCACCGCCATAGCTGCGGTAATCATCATCCAGGGCGGTGGTGTATATCAGCGCTTCTGTGTTGTTGTATTTCTTGCTCATGCCCGTTACCGCCCGCTGGTGTACTACCATCATATTGCGGGTGGCGGTATCTACGGAAGCAGTGAGTGTGTTGGTGGTCACATTATCATCTGCCTTCGAGTTGGGCAATGTGATCGCCGTTGCCGTCGGGTTTTTTCCCAATGATATGATATAGGCAGGCACACCGAGGTATTCTTCCCTGAAGTCAAAAGGATTGGAGAACAAAGTGGCGTTGAAGATGTATTTGTCTTTCACTTTTACCATCCACTCCGGCTCCGTACGGAAAATGATGTTCTCCGGTTTGGTAAGTGTTACCGGCGTGGTTACCACAAGATCGTAGGGAATTTTGCGCAGGTCGAGGCATTGGGTAAGGCAACTGGCAAACAACTCACTCGAAAATCCATTGGCACGGTAGAAAGACATATGGCGCAGCACGTAATAGGCTTTTTGTATAAAATCTTCCTCCCGCATATCGCTGTAGCCAATTTGCTTGAGGTAGGCTTTTGCCAGGTTGTAATACTGTGAACCATCCAGCCGGTTGTAGAGGTTGTTCATTTTTTTGGCCAGCTCTTCAGGACTGATGTTTTGCTTCAGCTCACCGCGGTCGCCAATAAATAAATCGCTGCGGTTCTCACTCCGGCTGAATACGATCTGGAATTTCAGCATGGGCAGTTCGGCGAGCCTGTTTACCCAGCGTATATCGCTTTGCTTTTCCCGGTTACGATCTTCCCAGGCATATTCTGCATTGGCATTGCCGCTTTCTTTAAAAGCAGGTGCACCCATGGTGGATTTTGAATTCACAAAGGAGTTATTATCCGTATCTATTTCAAATTTCTGGCTCAGCACCGGGTATTCCCTGGTACATACAAAGTAGATGGGATCAAATTCGATATAGCTCATTTTCTTCACCGTGTTATCGTCATAAAAGATGGTGCCATAGTCGATGATATCGCCGGGGCTGAGATCGGGTACTGCTATTTTATAATAGATGACGCGGCTCTTGCTTTTATCGTAGTAGGTATTCGCTTTACCGATATAAGGGGTGAAGGTATCCGGCACATCGTCCGCATCTTCCACGAACACTGCATTCTTCAGCGATACATCCTGTACCGTGCCATCGGGTTTTATTACTTTAATACCGGCGCCATCATAAGCCGAACCGATACGGAAGTATACAGAGGAGTAAGAGTTCACCGCATCCCGGTCGTTCAGCTTGATACGGCGGCGGGTGATTTCATAGACGGCCAGTTTATTGGCATCCTTATCAAAAGCAAATTTTGTTTTTTGGGCAATGATGACGCCGCTTTCTTCCTTCCATTTGTCGGGCACGGCAGATACGGCAAAGTCTGCATCGGCATCATTCCAGATGGTTTGCATGTTTTTGGCAATGCTTTCGAGCTTCGACGGCGAGAAGGTGTCGTCGTCTTGTGATCTGCTAACGATTGCTACAGCGAACAAAAATGGTAGTAAAAAGAGTTTCTTTTTCATATTTTTTCTTTTCCCGCAAAGACGCAAAGATTTTCTTTTATGATTTTAAGATCGCAAAGGAAATCACTGCGTGATTTTGAACCAGTTTTTCAATGGC
>CAYLRV010000016.1:0-1993 GCA_964386395.1 uncultured Chitinophaga sp. | reverse complement strand
ATTTTAAGATCGCAAAGGAAATCACTGCGTGATTTTGAACCAGTTTTTCAATGGCCGTTCTCTTTTCGGCGAATGCCATCTTTAATTAATTTCAATAATTATACTTTTTTTTCCCCGCAAAGACGCAAAGAGTTTCTTTTATGATTTTAAGATCGCAAAGGAAATCACTGCGTGATTTTGAACCAGTTTTTCAATGGCTGTTCACTTTTTGGCGAATGCCATCTTTAATTAATTTCAATAATTATACTTCTTTTTCCCGCAAAGACGCAAAGAGATTTTCTTTGAAATCGGCATCTCACTTTTTTTGAAGGTGATAAGTCCGCTAAGAAAATCACTGCGTGATTTTTGGTGTTCGTTTTGTCAGAGGCCGTTTACTTTCCGGTAAATGCCATCTTTAATTAATTTCAACATTTATACTTTTTCTTCCCGCAAAGACGCAAAGATTTTCTTTTATGATTTTAAGATCGCAAAGGAAATCACTGCGTGATTTTTGGTGTTCGTTTTGTCAGAGGCCGTTCACTTTCCGATGAATGCCGTCTTTTATTAAGTTTACATTGAAATTGATCAGCAACCCAAGTTTTAAGCCTGTCAATCTCAAGTAGTTTAATATAATCTTGTGATGAATTTTGTCGAGTGTTTCCACAGACTTTAATTCAATCAATAGTTTGTCCTCTATTACTAAGTCAGCCCTGAACCCAACATTTAATACAGTGTCCTCGTACCTGGTTTCGATTCCCTGTTGTCTTCTAAACAATACCCCTCTTTTATTCAGCTCATAAGCAAAGGCGGATTCGTATACACTCTCCAGCAAGCCAGGCCCAAGAACTGTATGAATCTTAAAAGCAATATCCACGGCGATTTTCGCCAATTCGTTTTCCGTCATTTACCATTTCGCTTTGGGTACTTTGCGCCTTTGCGGGAAACACTAAGGCTTGTTGATCATAATAAGGTTACTATTAAAATCCTTCAGCTTCTTGGTAAAGTTTTTCCAGTTGTCAAAATCGGCTTTGCGTATGCGGCCGGTGGTAAAGGCTAATTGTTTTTTAAAGATCACTTTATTGTCCTTTACGGTATAGGAACCGCTTACTTCATAGTCCGGGTGCTTTTCATCTATCGCTGCCGGGAAGGATGCCACTTTGTATCCTGCAGGTAATATCAGTTCCGTTTCATCCACCGATACATAACTGGAACTAAGTTCATAGTCCTGCTGGCGATCTTTATCAGGTATGATGCCCCGCATATCTTCCGGGAAGAAATCAATGCCCACATAGATTTCTTTGTCTTCGGTAATTACATAGTTGCTCAGATCGATATCGCCTTCAATTACCACCGGAATCTCCCGGTTGTTCAGGTCAGAGGTTTTTACATTGCTTACCACCAGGTTCTGGTTGCCAAACTCCAGGAATTTCTGGATCATTTTCTTCTTGTCATCATTGGGCAGATCGTGATAGTATTGGTGGAAGCCCGTACGCTGCTCACCAGTCAGGGTAGCTTTTACATGGCCCTTCAGTACATTGTCTTTTAACTGGAAGGTGGTTTGCGTAAGGATTTTGTTGCGCTCCTTGTCTAACAGAGGTACTTTTTTTACATCATACTTATCGCCCTTGCCAATCAATACTTCTTTGCCCTGTATGCGCCAGGCATAATCACCAAAGGGGATATATTTTTCAGTACCGTCTAGAAAATATTCTTTACCACCGATGATAACGGTACTGATGCAGTGATTATCCACGGCCAGTGATGGTAAGGTATAATCATAGGGGATATGGCGGGTACCAATCCATGTCATGTAGGCTTCAAGGCCTGCTGTCTTCAGCATCTCCGTCATCAGGTTGGCCATGCCTTTACAATCGCCGTATTTTGATTTATATACATCTTGTGCAGTAGCTGGTATGAAACCGGCGAGGCCATCTTCAAAAGCGATATAGCGGATATTGTCCTGCACCCAGTAGAAAATAGCTTTTGTTTTCTCCATATCGTTGGCCTTACCTTT
>CAYLRV010000015.1:0-87001 GCA_964386395.1 uncultured Chitinophaga sp. | reverse complement strand
AGAAAGCTGCGAAAGCACCGAAAAAAGAGGAGCCGAAGCCTGTAGTGGAAGAAGTAGTAGTACCGCCAGTGGTGGTGGAAGAAGTAAAAGAGCCGGAAGTAGTAAAAGTTGAAGCGCCTGAACTGGAAGGCCCTAAAGTGGTGAAGAAAATTGATCTTGATGCGATTGATTCATCTACCCGGCCAAAGAAAACACCGGCGAAACCTAAAAAAGAGGAAACGCCTCCCGTAGAAGAAGAAAAACCGAAGATAGCTGCGAAAAAAACGGTTAAAGAAGAAGAGGTAAAAGAGCCTGTCGTAGAAAAACCGGCCGAAGTGGTAGTACAGGAAGAAGAAGCGCCCCCGGTCATTGAAAATATCGAGGTAGAAAAATTGACTGGTCCGAAGATCCTTGGCAAAATTGATCTGCCCGTTAATAATGACACAAGACCTGTAAAAGACGAGAAGAAAAAGAGAAAACGCATTCCGATCGAAAAGAAAGATACCAAACGGGAAGTTTTCATTAATAAGGATGGTGATAAAAAACAAGGCGGCGGCGGATTCAACCAGGGCGACCGGGGCAGGGGTGGCCGGAGAGACAATAACCGTGGAGGTCATCAGGGTGGTGGACGCCGTGAGGATAAGCAGATTGACGAAAAAGAAATTCAAAAGAAAATACAGGAAACACAGGCCAAACTGGCCGGTGGTGGCGGAAAAGGCAAGAGCCTGAAAGCAAAACTGCGCCGTGAAAAACGCCAGGAAATGGCCGAAGCTGGTGACCAGGCAGACGATAACAAACTGCAGGTAACAGAATTCATCAGCGTAAGCGAACTCGCCAGCCTGATGGATGTAAGTTTTGCCGAGGTAATCAGTAAGTGTATGAGCCTTGGTATCATGGTGTCTATCAACCAGCGTCTGGATGCCGAAGTAATTGAACTGGTGGCAAGTGAGTTTGGCTTTGATGTGGAATTCATCGACATGGAGAAACAAATGGAAATGGAGGATGAAGAAGATGAAGATGATGATGAAAATGAACAGCAGCCACGTTCACCCATTGTTACCATCATGGGTCACGTTGACCATGGTAAGACATCGCTGCTTGACTATATCCGCAGCGCCAATGTAGTGGCCGGGGAAGCTGGTGGTATCACACAGCACATCGGCGCCTACCAGGTGGAATTACCAAACGGAAAAGAAATAACCTTCCTCGATACACCAGGTCACGAAGCCTTTACGGCAATGAGGGCAAGGGGTGCCAAGGTTACGGATATTGCGGTGATTGTGGTGGCTGCGGATGATGCCGTGATGCCACAGACCAGGGAGGCCATCAGCCATGCGCAGGCAGCTGGTGTACCCATGATATTTGCCATCAATAAAATTGATAAGGACGGAGCTAACCCTCAAAAAATTTACGAGCAGCTTTCGCAAATGAACCTGTTGGTAGAAGAGTGGGGTGGTAAATTCCAAAGCCAGGAAATTGCTGCGAAAAAGGGATTAAACATTGACAAATTGCTTGAAAAAATCCTGCTGGAAGCTGAGATATTAGACTTGAAAGCCAACCCTGAAAGGGAAGCTACCGGTACTATAATCGAAGCCTCGCTGGATAAAGGCCGCGGTTATGTAGCAACCCTGCTTGTGGAAAATGGTACGCTGCAGCCGGGCGACCTTATTGTGAGTGGTCAGTATTTTGGACGTGTAAAAGCCATGTTCAATGAGAGAAACAAAAAAGAAGATAAAGCAGGACCTTCTGCACCAGCTGTAGTATTAGGTTTAAACGGTGCCCCGCAGGCTGGTGAGAAATTCAAAGTATACGAAGATGAAGCAGAAGCAAAAGAGGTAGCCTACCGCCGTGCCCAGATATTGAGGGAACAGGGTATACGCACTAAGAAGCATATTACTCTGGATGAGATTGGCCGTCGTTTGGCACTTGGCAGCTTCAAAGAACTGAAAGTAATCATCAAAGGCGACGTGGATGGATCGGTGGAAGCATTGAGTGACTCATTGCAGAAACTCTCTACAGATGAGATACTCGTGAGTGTGATTCATAAAGGTGTGGGACAGATCAACGAAAGCGATATCGTACTCGCCGAAGCATCAGATGCCATCGTAATCGCCTTCAACGTTCGGCCTTCACTGCAGGCTTCAAGGCTGGCAGAAAATGCAGGTATTGAAATAAAGATGTACTCGATTATCTACAACGCTATCGAAGAGGTAAAGAGTGCGATGGAAGGGATGCTGGAGCCGAAAACACAGGAGAAAATTGTGGCCAACGTGGAAATACGGGAAGTATTCAAATTTGATAAAGCAACCGTGGCCGGATGTTATGTTACCAGCGGAAGGATTAAGCGGGATTCTAAAATCCGCCTTATCCGTGATGGTATCGTTGTCTACCCAACCGGTGAAGGCGCCAGTGCAGAACTGGCCTCACTTAAACGCTTTAAGGACGATGCCAAGGATGTACAAATGGGCATGGAATGCGGCTTAACGATAAAAAATTACAGTGATATAAAAGTAGGTGACGTAGTGGAAGCCTATGAAATTGAGGAAGTAAAGAGAACTCTGTAAGGATGTAGGGTTAAAGGCATAAGGAGTAAGGTCATACGAAATTTTTCTCCTTATGCCCTCCGCCTTCTTACTCAATCCCTACTTGAAAACTTTTGTTAAATACCCCCTGACAAGCCTTCTTTTTTTGACCGGAGAAGTACTTTTGAACTTATGCGTTTCTATAAAAACATACTAACTGCCTGTTTCATGCTGCTGGCTGTTTCAGCCTTTGCACAATCCTCCAAAAAAGTAGTAGCTGATAAAATTTCGGCTATCGTTGGAGACAGGATTATCCTTCAGTCAGATATTAAGAACTCTGTATCCGATATGTTGCGCCGCGGCGAAACTTTACCGGACAATGCAGAATGCTTATTGATGGAACAAGCCATCATTTCCAAAGTGCTGATGCTGCAGGCGGAAAAAGATTCTTTGCCTGTAACAGATGAAGAAGTGGAGGCCGATTTGGACAACCGTATCCGCAGCTATATCAACCAGGTGGGCAGCCAGCAAGTACTGGAGGAAATGGCCGGTAAAACAATATACCAGATTAAAGACGATGCACGGGAATCAGTAAAAGAGCAAAAACTGGCGCAGGCCATGCAACGTAAAATTGTTGACAATGTCCGCATTACACCAGTGGAAGTAAAAGCGTTCTACGATCGCATACCCAAAGACAGTTTGCCTTTCTTTGAGTCAGAGCTGGAAGTGGGTCAAATAATCGTTTATCCCAAAGCGTCCCGTGATATTGAGCAATACATTGTGGGAGAGATGAACAAATACAAAAAGCAGATTGAAAGCAAAGTGGTGAGCTTTTGTGAGATAGCAAAAAATAAATCTGAAGACCCGGGCAGTAAAGACCGTTGCGGTCAGTACCAGGTAAACAGGAACGAAAAATCATGGGATCCGGTATTCTTATCCACTGCATTCAGGATGAAAGAAGGTGAAATATCTTCCCCGGTAAAATCAAAATTTGGTTATCACCTGGTACAGATGGTGCAGCGTAATGGTGACGAGGCGATTGTACAGCATATCCTGATGGTGCCCCCGGTAACTGAAGCGGAAATAAACCAGGCAAAAACCAAACTGGACAGCGTTCGTTCAAAAGTTATTGCCGGAACACTGACCTTCAACGAGGCGGCCTCGAAATACAGCGATGATGAGTCCGCTAAGTTTGCAGGCCCATTTATTACCGGCCGCGACGGTTCTACGAAAGTAACCATCGATCAGTTGGATAAGGAAATGGTGGGTACGATCAGTAAACTGAAAGTCGGTGAATTTTCTCAGCCTGTACCTTTTGAAGGTGAACAGGGAAAAAGGGGTGTGCGGATTGTATACCTGAAATCCCGCACAGAGCCACACCGCATGAATATGCAGGACGATTATAGCCGCATTTCCACATTTGCACTGGAAGAAAAGAAAAGTGACGCATTGGACAAGTGGATTAAAAATAAATTAGCCACCTACTATATCATGGTGGATCCGGGTACAGCGGATGACTGCCCGCAGTTAAAGAAGTACTCCACTGATACAAAGTGATTTATAAAGCCCCGCTCTGCGGGGTCTTTTTTTTGCCGGAATTTCTTCCATTTTAGTAAACAGGAATCAGCCTGTCAAGCGTTACCTTTGCAACCTCCATGAGCGATCCAATCAAACATGAATGCGGACTGGCATTCATCCGGCTAAGAAAACCCTTCTCGTATTACCAGCAACAGTATGGTACAGTGCTGTGGGGCCTTAATAAGCTCTACCTGCTCATGGAAAAGCAGCACAACCGTGGACAAGATGGCGCAGGTGTCGCGGCTGTAAAACTGAATGTGGAACCCGGTTATCCTTTTCTGCACCGTATGCGGAGTGCAGCCCCGCAACCCATTGCAGATGTGTTTAAGAAGATTGGCGCCGAAGTGGATGAGCTGGCGAAATTCAACCCCGATATTAAAAACCACCCTGGCCTGATGAAGGGGCATATATCCTTTATGGGCGAATTGCTGTTGGGCCATCTGCGTTACGGCACACAGGGAAAAAATAATGCAGACTTCTGTCATCCGTTCATAAAACGGGATACCATACCTGCACGCAACCTGGCGTTAGCTGGCAATTTCAACTTAGTTAATACGGAGGAGCTTTTTGAACTAATCAATATCGATCCGGGAGAATTTCAGCGCCAGAGTGATTTGGCGGCCATGATGGAAGTGATCCATCATTTTCAATTGAAAGCAGATGAAGCATCACCAGCCAGCCTGGATATAAAATCAGTGTTGAAAAAAGCGCTGGCCTTATTCGATGGAGGCTTTCATGTAGGTGGTATGACGGGCGACGGAACAGGTTTTGTATTCCGCGATGCACACGGTATACGGCCTTCGTATTACTATGTGAATGATGAAGTGGTGGTGGCCGCTTCAGAAAGGGCTGCTATCCGTACCACATTTAATGTAGGGGAAAACGAAGTAAAGGAACTGATGCCCGGCCATGGCCTGATAGTAACCAATACCGGCGAAATAAGTATTGAACAAATACTTGAGCCAAAAGAAAGAAAAGCATGCAGTTTTGAACGCATCTATTTCTCCCGCGGCAGCGACGAAAAAATATATAAAGAACGAAAAGCGCTGGGCTTTAACCTGAGTGAACGGGTGCTCGACAGTATCAATCATGATCTGAAGAATACCATATTCTCCTTTATTCCTAATACGGCAGAAACGGCTTTTTATGGTATGGTAAAGGGAATGGAGAAATACCTGAACAAAGTAAAAACAGAACGGATACTCAGCTGGGGAAGGGATATAGAGGCAGAGAAACTGGAAGAGATGGTGAACCGTCGTATCCGCATCGAAAAGATTGCGATTAAAGATGTGAAGATGCGGACATTTATTACGGAAGATGTAAGCCGTAATGAAATGGTGCAGCACGTATATGATATTACGTATGGAACCGTACGGCCAGGAGAAGATACACTTGTAGTCATTGATGACTCTATTGTACGGGGAACTACATTAAAAGAAAGTATCATCCGCATGCTCGGCAGGCTGAAGCCGAAACGTATTGTGGTGGTTTCCTCTTCCCCGCAAATACGCTATCCCGATTGCTATGGTATCGACATGAGTAAGATGGGCGACTTCATCGCTTTCAATGCAGCAGTAGAACTTTTGAAAGAAAGAGGGGAAATTAATTTCCTGAATGAACTGCTTGAAAAATGCAAAGAACTAAAGCGAAACAACCAACTGCACACCGAAAACGTAGTGCGCCAGCTATACAAGCATTTTACGAACGATGAAATTTCAGCCAAGATTGCTGAACTGATTACACCGGCCGGCCTCAATATCCCGGTGGATGTTATTTTCCAAAGTATTGAAGATTTGCATAAATCATGCCCGAACAATCTCGGTGATTGGTACTTCACAGGCAATTATCCCACCCCCGGTGGTAATAAAGTGGTAAACAAAGCCTTTATCAACTACATGGAAGGCAAGAATGTAAGGGGGTATTAATAATTTCGGGTTTTGGATTTTCGATTTTAGATTTATCTTCATTTCATGAAGACGCTGTTACTTATCCGTCATGCTAAAAGTGACTGGGGTAATCCCGGCCTCGATGATTTTGATCGGCCCTTGAATGAACGGGGAAAGCGGGATGCACCGGCTATGGTGCAACGGCTTATAGATAAGAAGGTAAAAATTGATGCATTTATTGCCAGCCCGGCCAAGCGGGCAGCTAAAACCGCAAAATATTTTGCAGAAGGATATGGAAGAAAAGCAGATGATATCCTTTTTAAGGATGAATTATACCTCGCAGCGCCTTCCGTTTTTTTTGAGGTGATTGCTGCTGTAAAGGATAAGCATGACAGCATTGCCGTTTTCTCACATAACAATGGTATTACCGATTTTGCCAACCAGCTTACCAGCGCCCGCATTGATAATATTCCTACTTGTGGAATTTTTGCCGTACAGGCCCAGTGCAGTAGCTGGGCTGACTTTAAAAAAGCAGAGAAACAGTTCTGGTTTTTCGATTATCCCAAATCAGGCGGTTAGTTTGGCTTCACTTTAATATTCTTGTAATACACTTTACTTTTCGGATCGTGTGCTTGTAAAGCAAATGTTCCGGACGACAGCAGGCGTTGCTCCATACCCTTATCTCTTTTTACTTCTTCCGGCTCGGTATAGTCGGCTACTTTTTTTCCATTGATGAATGTAGTAATGCGTTTGTCTTTTACTTTAATGAGCAAGGTGAACCATTCATTGTCTTTTACATAGGTCTCCTTTATATCCTGTATAGCCCATAAGCTGCCGGTACGCCGCCAGTCTGTGTGGCTGTTGTTTACCTGCACTTCGTATCCCTTTTGCGGCCAGCCACTTTCCTGGTAGAGTGTATGGATATAAACACCTGAATTGGAACCAGCTGTTGTCATCACATCCAGCTTCAGTTCAAAATTGGTAAAGTTGTGCTGCATCACCGGGCCGTCATAATATAAATGTCCCACTTCACCGTTTACGGCAATTGCCCCCTCTTCTATTTTAAAGGCAGCGGCATTAGTGCCGACCTTCCAGCCGTTAAGGCTTTGGCCATCGAAAATAGCAACCCATTGTTTTTTTGCAGGCTTACCGGCTCCGGTAATCAAAATGACGGCGGCCAAAAGGGGCAGTAGTTTTTTCATTTTTTTACAGTTGCTTTTTGTTTGGTTTTTCCTGCTTGTACTATTGGCGGGTTATCCTTCCATCGCCACAGATAGAGGCAGGCATACGTACGGTAAGGTGACCATTGCTTTGCTATTTTAATAATGGCTGCATCTCTTGTTTTTTTCTTCCGTTGTTTTAAACCATACAGGCCTGTTACAGCTTGCTGCAGCCCGAGATCGTCGATGGCAAAAAGATCTTCGCGGCCTAACGCAAACATCAGCAGCATTTCAGTCGTCCATCTGCCCACCCCTTTTATTTGCGTCAGGTAGGCAATCACTTCCTCGTTTTCCATCTTCGCCAGCTTCTTTTGTCCCATGCCATGTTCCAGTTCGAAGCGGGCCACATTTTGTACATAATTTACTTTGGCATTGCTTAAGCCTATGCTACGAAGCCTTTCAAAGGGTGTGTCAATAATTTGTTGAGGGGTTGGTTCGCCGCCATATAAATCAAGAAACCGCTGCTTGATAACGCTGGCCACCTTAGTGCTCAACTGCTGGCTCATGATTGAATAGCATAAATAAAGACAAAGGTTCTTTTTCGGTTCCAGGGTAAATGGGCCGTGCTGTTTGATCAGGTTCTTTAATTGGGGATCTTTTGAGAGATGTTTGATGTAATGCATTCGAGCCGTTAAATTAAGTCTGGGAAATTAGGAATTACTGCCGTATTAGAACCAAAATAAGCTTAGCTATTTCTGCGAAGGGTCATTTTTTATTGGATTTCCCGCTGGCTGTCGGGGATTTGTAAACATACAGGCGGCAAGAAAGTACAGACAGGGCACATATTTGATGTATGGATTAGGCCAAAATGTGTATAAAACTTCGTATCGGCTGTATTGTAAAATATATTCGTTTAAAATTACCAAACATGCAGAAACTGCTGTTATCACTGGTCTTACTATACCTCAGCCCCGCAGGACTCAGGGCCCAGGAGAAAGTGATGGTTTCCGGGATTATCACTGACTCGCTGACTCAGCCTGTAGCCGGCGCTGTGGTAAGCCTAAAAAACCAAAAGCTGGTACGCACCGGCCTGTCAGACAGCAAGGGTTTCTATTCTGTAGCTGTGCCGGCTAATGAAAGCAAGTTCACACTTCATGTTACGCATGTTTCATTTAACGATTATGCAGATAGTTTAACCGTTGGTTCTTTTTTTGGTACCATTACAAAAACAGTCGTCCTTTCTCCCAAAGCCAAATCAATGACCGGGATTACGGTAACGGCAGCTGCACCCTATATCACACAAACTGCAGAAAAGATAACAATAAATGCCGCCGCGAGTCCTGTAGCTGCTGGTGGTAATGCGTATGACGTACTATTATCTGCGCCCGGTGTAATGGAAATAAACAACAACCTGCAGTTCCGGGGTAAGGGGATTAGTATATTAATTGATGGACGCCAAACCAACCTGCAGGGCGATGAGTTGAAAAATTTTCTTACCACGATGCCTGCAAATGGCATTGATAAAGTGGAGTTGTTGCCTAACCCCTCTTCAAAATATGATGCACAAGGCGGTTCGGTTATTAATATAAAACTTGCAAAGAATAAAAACTTTGGCACCAATGGCAGCCTGATGGCAGGAGTGGGAGCTGGCCGCTACGGACGATATAATGCCGGTGTCAGCCTGAATAACCGGAACAAGAAAACCAACGTTTATGGCAGTTATGATTACCAGTATAACCGCCAGTATTATAAAAACGCATCTGTACGTGTAATTAACCCGGATAAAAATATCACCGAAAATGAATTTGACCTGCGTGAACGTAATAACCATGCATTCAAACTTGGCCTTGATTACGATATCAGCAAACGCACCAGTTTCGGATTTTTAATGAGGGGCTTTGCCAACTACCGCAACAGGTCTGTTGATAATAGATCTGTAATAGATGTGCTGCGTGAGAAGAATGATACTACATCTGCTGTAAGCACATTTGGAAAAGCCAGCTTCAGCAGCCCTGCATTGAATGTGTACCTGAAATCAGTTTTAGACAGCAGCGGCAATGAACTGACGGTCAATGCAGATTATTTCTCTTATCATAAAGCATGGAGCGATGACTTTGTAACAAGGTATTACGATCCGCAGGGTGTGGAGTATCTCCCTGCATATGTTTTACGGGATAATTCACCGGGTACAAATGATGTTTATTCTGCATCCGCAGATTTTCTCCATCCGGGAAAGAAAATAAAATGGGAGGCTGGACTTAAAACAACTTTTACGCAGACAGATAACGACGTACGTTGGGAATACCTGCAGGGGGGATCGTGGAAAACAGATGCTGGCAAAACAAACCGGTTTATCTACAAAGAGAATATTAATGCGGCCTATATAAATATTAATAAGGCATTTAAGAAATCATCAGTACAGGCAGGTCTCCGGTTGGAACAAACCAATGCGCAGGCCATATCGGTAACGCTGAACACAACAAACAAAAGAAATTATGCGAACCTGTTTCCGGTTATTGCCTATCAATACCAGTTAAAGAAAAACCAGCAGCTGTCATTTACCTACCGTAAATCCATCCAGCGGTTTGGGTTTGAAATAGTGAACCCTTTTGTGATATATCAAAGCCAGTATGCTTATTACCAGGGCAACCCGTCAATAAAGCCAATGATATTGCATACAGTTGGCGCTTCCCATAGCTGGAAATACCAGTTATTCTCCAATGTAACATATACGTACATCAAGGATGCGCTTGCACCGGTATACAGACAGAATATGCTTACTAATACGGTGATCAACAGCTATGATAATCTGAATATGGCCCATGTGCTGAATGTGGATATAACACTGGCCAAAGCTTTTTTGAAAGGTAAATGGATAAGCAGTAATACCGCCGGCTCAATGTACGCTAAATATGTGGCCAAAGATGGCAGTTTGCAGTCGCAGAATGCCCGGCTTACCGGTTTCTTTACCACGTCCAACCAGTTCAAACTGAAAAGAGACTGGATGGCGGAATTAAGTGCTTTTTATTATTCACCAATTGCTTCCGGGGTGTACCAACAGAAAAACCGTTTTTCTGTAAATACGGGACTGTCTAAAGAGCTGTGGAAGAAAAAAGCCAACCTGAAATTAAGTGTGCGGGACATATTCAATACCCTTACAGTCAGATATGATATAAAGAATGCAGGAATTAACGCACAGTATGAAAACAAAATGGAGAGCCGGTTTGTCAACCTGGCATTCACCTGGAAATTTGGTAATATGAATGTGAAGGCGAATAAAAACAGACGGACTGGTGTGGAAGAAGAAAGAGGAAGGATGGGTGCGAATTAATTTGAAAATAAAAAATACGAATATGTATATATGGCCTGTATATAAAAGCAGCGGAAGCCGAAAAGCTGAAGAATAGAGTAGGCAAATTGTTAACGCTAATATTTACAATCATGAAACCAACAAGTAATGCAAAAAGCAAAAATCCTCTTGTGCTTAAGAAAAGCACCGTGGCGCACCTGGCCGGGCACCAAGCCATCGCAGTAAACGGTGGCGCCAACGAGGTGACAACAAAAGATGGCGGTATTCCGGAAACATGTGGTTATGCATGTACTGACTGCATGAGCACCATGAATACGATGTACCCATCAAGAGCTTGTACCAACAACACATATTAACGGGCATAAAAAAACCCGGCCAGGACTGACCGGGAATATGACTGTATATGTCTATACAATCATGAAACCATTACAAAGATTGTAAAAAAAATACCAATCACCAAGTATGTTTTGTGATTGTGATGGGACAGGTATTCTGCAAGGCGGAATATTCTGACACAGCGCCTTTAAAAATACTGAAGGTAGGACCCAACACAAAAACGTAATAAAATGAAAAAGGTAATATTATTATTCGTAGCAGCATTCACATTTATCGGTATCCAGTCTAAAGCGCAAAAAGAAAGCAGTGGCTTTCAAACAAAAGAGCAGTTGCTGGCTGCATTTGACGCTGTAGGCCAATTGCATAACCAGGCTATGGAGTATTTTTATGCTGCTGCCGACAGGGACAAAGCCACATTGCAGGCAACAGTTGGTCAATCACTTCCTGAGAAATTGAGCTATGTTTCTAATGTATTAAAAAGCTCAACGCTGGCTAACCCTATTGCTCAGCTCACAGCCGGCGCTTCCCCTGAGATCAGGAATATTATTAATAACGAAGTGGATGCAACTATCCGGAATTTCAAAACTGCAGCCGAGTCAGGTGGACGCCAGGTACTTGCTGATGTATCAATCAGCAATGCCAATTTTGCACCGGAAACCAGCGAGTATTATGCGCAACTTAGTTCAATACTGGCAGCCAACGATGGTACTGACGCTGCACAATTGAGAAGAAGTATTGATGCATTTAATGAAAATGTAATCAATCGTTTTGGTCTCAATTCTTCCACTACATATACCCTGCTTGGTTCTTCTTACACTTCTCTCTACTCTTCTCAGTACTGGAAAAGTGAATCACCAAAATGGGAGGCACTGGGACGTGAAATCAGCCGCCCTGAAGCCAGGGGTAATGCTGCAGCACGTGCAGCCTGCTGCGGTGGAATCGTTACAGCTGATGTTGCAGGTGCTGCCGGCGGCGCTGTGACAGGTGCAATCGGTGGTGCACTGGGCGGTACTGCAACCATTCCGGGTGTAGGAACTGTGGCAGGTGCAGCTGGTGGCGCAGTAGTAGGTGCGGTAGTAGGTGGTGTAGGTAACTCAGTTCAACAGGCTGTTACCAACCTGATTAACTGGCTTTTCTAAAACATAATAGATCAACATATGAAAATCCTGAAATTTTTTGTATTGCCTGTATTGGCCGGAATGATAGCTGGTGCTTTCGCCCTGTGGTGTATTGACGGAATGCCATCCCCAACAGCCAAATACTTCTTCAACGCGGCAGGAAAATCCTTCTTTCCCTCTTTTATAGCTTCGCTCTTTATACTGATGTTCTTCAAGCGCAGGGATAAAAAGACAGACGCATAATTCCGGCCAGTGTATCGGCAATTGCAAAGAATCAAGGTTTGCTATCTCAACAGCTGAAAAGTTGTTGAGATAGCTTTCAATCACAGTGGTATAAACCGGTTCACATGCAATATGAAGACATTTATTCTCATATTATTTATAATAGCTTCCAATAGAATGTATGGACAGCCGCCTGAGAATAAAACTCCGGTTAAGCCACCACAGCAATATAAACCTGAAATATTTACGTCAGGCTTTATTGATATCATTAATAACGGGCAAGTAAATGCCTCTGCCAGGCTTATCCGCCTATACATCGGCGAGCCCGGAAAATTTGCTGTACCATTATCCATTTATGGCGGTGTGTCCAACAACAGTTTTCAAAATACGACCACTACCAGTATCGGTCTTGTACAAAAGACAAATGACCACCTGGTAAACCAATTTATAAACCCGCTGAGCGGCCTGGCAAACGTGTCTGTTGACGGTGTGGTTTTTTTAAAGAAAACACAAAAGGTTACGAAGACGGGTATACTATACCATTTTGGTGACAGGGTACTTACCGGTTATAAGCAGGGACCAATTACAGATCCGCAAACCGGGCGGCCCGTTAATTTTTTAAACAGCTTTATATCATCCGGTATCTATTTTCAAACTGGTGCATGGGAACGAAATAACTCAAAAAACGTGGGAATTTTCTGGATGGCTGGCCGGATGCATTTATCATATACCAATCAAAAGCAACTGCGCAGTTTTTTGCCAGAGATTAACACCAATGGTATATATACTGGCTATTCGCTTGCTTTTGGTGTGGAAATAAATGGCCTTGTGAACCTGAAAGCGATCTATTACAAGTATATGAAACAACCGGAAATACAGTACACCCTTCCTATATACCAGTTCTCTTTTAATTACTCAGTTAAAAACTAACAAGATCAATCTTTGCTTATGGAAAATTTCGTATGGGCGGATACATTTTTTATAAGGAGGCCGCTCTTGCCTTATTCAGCCGTATTGCGTACCTCATCTGCCATCCCTGTTAGTAATCCCTTGTTCTGTGAAGCTGTTTGGCTGGCTTCACCGTTGGTGCACGGGGAAATGCAAAAAGAGTATGCAAAGCAAGATGGCAAACCTTCAGGAAAAAAAATTGATTATACGCTGGTCAAATATCACAACAGAATGGCCACCCGCTGCACACCGTTCGGTTTGTTTTCCGGGTTTAATACTGGCAATTGGGCTACTGCTGAAAACGCTGTTATCCGTTTCACCGGTGAGATAGAAAGGAATGTGCGTCCTGATATGCAGTTTGTTTGCGCCCTTGCCGATGCCATTGCTGCTGACCCTGTTGTCAGGCCAGGCCTGTTACTATATCCAAATAACAGTGTTTATACCATTGGCGATGAAACCCGCTACGTGGAATATAAGCTGCTCAACGGAAGAAGGGCTTACCAGATTAGCTCCGTACATACTGATGACTATGTACAATACATTCTGCAGCAATCGAAAACTGGCATACCTATGCAGACGCTGGCTGAAAAACTCGCAGAAACTTTTGATGTGAGTCTTCAGGATGCTATAGATTATGCCGGCGAGCTTGTGGATGCCGGGTTATTGGTAACCGAAATTCATCCTTCGGTTACGGGTGAAGCCTACATCAACAGGTTGTATAAATTTCTTCTCAAAAATAAAGACCTCGCCCGTGCCGAGATAGCAGCAACCTGCACAGAGGCACTCCGGCAATTATCCCAATGTATAACGGATATTAAAACAGGGCTATTCCCCGGACCGGAAAAGTATATGGATGGAGCAGCCATAGCGAAACAAACACAGGTTACGATCGATGCCGGCCGGTTATTCCAGGCAGATACATTTTTACCGGTAACTGAGGCTCAGCTTCCCGTTTCATTGACAGATAGGCTCAGCAAGGTGTTAGGAGTACTCACGAAACTAACCGGCTACCAGCCGAACAAGTCACTCCAGTCATTTGCCAAACGTTTTCATGAGCGGTATGAAGAAAGGGCGATGCCGTTGGCTGAAGTACTGGATACGGAAACGGGAATACCATACATAGAAAAAGCTTCGTCCGGATACCTACCCCTGGTAGAAAATATTATACCGGATAGCAAAAAGGAAACATCAGGATCGCTGCAATGGGGCCTTAGCGAAACATTTCTGAACAATAAACTTAACGAAGCATATAAAACAGGAGCATATACAATTACTATTACAGACGATGAATTGAGCGAAAAAATGACATCAGCAGATGCCCTTGTATTTCCTCCTTCGATGTCTGTTGTATTCCGGCTGGTAGAACAGAATGGAAATAGAAAACTGTTCTTTGAATACGCTTCAGGATCAAGTGCTGCAAATTTATTGGGCCGGTTTGCTTATGCACATACAGATATTGAGAATATGATAAGGGCCATTACCCGATATGAACAGGCTAAAAATCCTGAAGTTATTTTTGCTGAAGTTGCGCACCTGCCGGAAAGTCGTATTGGCAATGTGCTCATCCGTCCACAATTGCGCAACTATGAAATTCCATACCTTTCTCAATCGCTGGTTGAAGAGGAAAAACGAATTGATCTTTCCGATTTATACATTAAAGTGAGAAATGGACAGGTTATTTTATTTTCTCAAAAACTTGGTAAACAAATTATTCCACGGTTAGCCACAGCACATAATTATAGCTATAATTCCCTGCCTGTTTATAAATTTCTTTGCGATCTGCAGACACAGGGCCTGCAAAACTATTTATCATTTGACTGGGGGAGTCTTTCTGTACGTTCCCAGTTTATGCCAAGGGTGGAGTATGATGGCGTTGTCCTTTCTGCAGCCACCTGGAAATTCACCACCAAAGATTATGCGCATATATTGGGCAGGTCCGGACCGGAAGCAATACAGCTATTCAGGGAAAAATGGAAACTTCCTGAAAGGGTCGTGTTGTCGGAAGGGGACAATGAACTTTTTATTGATTTTGATGATGAATTGCACTGCAGTATTCTTTGGGATGCCGTAAAGGGAAAGCCAGGCATGGTGCTGCGGGAATTTTTGGAACCTGCTCATGATATGGTGCAGAATAAGGACGGCGAGTCTTACTGTAACCAGTTTGTGGCTGCCATATTAAATACAAGTACGGTTTATCATCCACATACCTTGCCCAAAAATGCCACAAAACCACTACCACTTACCAGGCAGTTTGCCCCGGGTACAGAATGGGTGTACGTTAAAATATATTGCGGCGAAAAATCAGCTGATAAAATACTAACCACAGGTGTTGCCCCTGCCATAGAAGCAATGCGTGAAAAACACTTGCTTAAGCATTTCTTTTTCCTTCGCTATTACGATCCCGGGTTCCATATTCGGTTACGGGTCAAGCTTATTGATAGCGCTTATCTGGGTGATGCACTGCAGATATTATATGCGCAAATTCAGGGATTCGTGTCGGCAGGTTATATATGGAAGGTGCAGATAGATACCTATATGCGGGAAGTGGAAAGATATGGTGAAAACTCGATGGAACTGAGTGAAGAGCTCTTTTGCCACGATAGCAAGGCCGCTATTGATCTTATATCACGGTTAAAAGATGATGAAAATGAGATAACACGATGGCTATATGCTTGTCATGGCATACATGATCTGTTGGAAAATTTTCAATACCCGCTTGCTGACCGTAAACGCATACTGGAAATACTCAAAATAAATTTTATGGCTGAGTTTGGTGGAGGCCAGCGCCTGAAAATTCAGTTAAGTGATAAATACAGGGAAAATAAACAGCTTTTGGAAGAAAGCTTTTTGGGCAGGTTCAGTCAACGGGACATATTGATAGCAGATGTGCTCAGAAAAAGGAAAGAAGAAGCAGGAAGGATATATGAAGATATAATTACCGCAGCTTCAGAAAACGTATCTGTAAAACTCGATGATCTTGTATCCAGTTATATCCATATGATGGTAAACCGTGTAGTATTGGAAAGCCCCCGGTTGCATGAGCTGGTGATATATACAATGCTCTTCCAATATTATAACAGCCAATTGGCACGACAGAAGATTAATAACACCACTGAAAAGGCCTATGTTTCGTAAGTTTCCCACATACCGGCAGCATGATGCTATGGACTGTGGGCCAGCCTGCATCAAAATAGTGGCCCAGTGGTATGGCAAAGCATTACTGCTGGAGCAGCTACGAAGTTTATGTGGTACTACACGCAGTGGAACCAGTATGTTTGGATTAAGTAAAGCTGCTGAACAAGTAGGCTTTACTACAGATGCCGTGCAGTTAAATATCGGGGATTTGATCGAGTTGAATATGTTTCCTTGTATTGTATACTGGCAGCAAAAACACTATGTAGTGGTATATAAGGCCACGCAAAAGAAGGTATACGTTTCAGACCCGGCACATGGATTAGTGGTGTATTTAAAACAGGAGTTTTTAAATGGCTGGACGGGATCGGATAATACGGGGATAGCGTTATTACTTGAACCTGGCAAGGAATTCAATAATAAGCATATATCTGCACAAACTCGCCCAGGCCTGTTTCCTGTTCTTGCTTACCTGAAACCACATCGCCGGCTGGTCTGGAAATTATTGCTGGTGCTATTTGCCGGAACAGCATTGCAGTTTATGTTCCCCTTGCTTACACAACAGATGGTGGACAGAGGGGTGCAGCAAAAGGATATCAACTTTATATCGCTGGTTTTACTGGCACAGCTCTTTGTGTTTCTCGGGCGCACAACCGCTGATATCTTCCGGAGTTATATGACACTGCACCTGAGCAACAAGCTGAACCTCGGTATGCTGTCTGCTTTCTTTTCCAAATTACTCCGGCTTCCCATTAGTTTTTTTGACATACGCTTCACTGGCGATATTCTGCAGCGTATTGGTGATCACAGCCGCATTGAACAGTTCCTGACCTCCGGCGCCATCAACCTGGTATTTTCTGTACTGAGTATTGTTGTTTTTGCTTCAGTATTATGCTGGTACAGCCCTTATATATTCCTGCTCTTTGTTATTGGCAGCCTGCTGTATTATGCCTGGATAAAATCTTTTATGAAGAAAAGGGCTGCGCTGGATTACAAGCGCTTCAGCCAGCAGGCACAGAGCCAGGAGAAAAATATTGAACTGATTTTTGGCATGCCTGAAATAAAATTACATGCAGCGGAAGAAGCGGCGCATAAGAAATGGAAACAACTTCAGTTGAACCTGTATGATTTGAATGTACAGACAATGACGTTGCGGCAATGGCAATCAGGCGGAGCGGCGGTTATTAATGAATTGAAAAATATCCTGATTGTATTTGTTGCAGCCAGGCTGGTTGTAACCGGCGATCTTTCGCTGGGTATGATGCTGTCCGTAACATATATAATCGGGCAGCTGAACGGACCCGTTTTGCAACTGGTTGATTTTTTTCAAAGCTTGCAGGATGCAACCATTAGCATGAACCGGGTAAGTGAAGTACATACTATGCCCGACGAGGAAACAAAGGATTTATCACAATCCTCGTTATTGCAGCCTGGCGACATAACAATAGAGCACCTCTCATTCTCGTATGAGAAAAACAGTCCTCAGCCGCCGGCACTGGATAACATAACTGTAAATATACCGGCCGGAAAGATAACAGCTATTGTGGGTAGTAGTGGATCCGGAAAGACTACCCTGATGAAACTATTGCTGCGATTTTATACACCAGACGCAGGTGACATATTATGCAGCGGGATTTCTATGAACCATATCCCGCTTCACCAATGGAGGCATTTATGCGGTGTGGTAATGCAGGAGGGGTTTATTTTCAACGATTCGATTGCGGCCAATATAGCCGTGGGGCAAGAGCATATAAGTAAGCACAAGCTTTTCGAAGCAGCTAAAATCGCCAACATGCTGGAATTTGTAAACCGTTTGCCACTCGGGTTTGACACTAAAATAGGCCAGACCGGGCTGAACCTCAGTACTGGTCAAAAACAACGCATTTTGATAGCCCGTGCCATCTACAAAAATCCTGATATATTATTTTTTGATGAAGCCACAAGTGCCCTGGATGCAGAAAATGAAAAGATAATCATGGAAAACCTGCAGCGGTTTTTCCGTAATAAAACCGTAATCATCATTGCCCACCGGCTGAGTACAGTAAAAAATGCCGACAATATTATAGTACTTGAAAAGGGGCGGATAATAGAAGCCGGAACCCATCGGCGGTTGGCGGAGCAGAAAGGCTTGTATTACCGCCTGGTGAAAAATCAATTAGAACTCGGAGCCTGAAAAATTCATTCACTTTAAATATACAATCATGAAACACAAATCAAACAAAAACAAGCCCAGGCTAAAAAGGATGACCATCCAGCGGCTTGACTGGGTAAGGGCAGGGCACGGCGCTCCTCCACCGGACATTACGCAAAGCGACGTAAATGCCACGGTATTTATGTGCGTTACCTGCCCCTGTGTAACTGTACAGACCTGCATGACCTGCAATAATTGTCCACAGCAGTAAATTATCCCTACTTAAAACCGGAAAAGGGCCAAGCTGGCTCTTTTTCCGGTTTCTATAATGCTGCCCGTATATCCCGGTTTTGTATATTTAAAGCACCCTTATGTGTAAACTTTTTTGGGTGCCGGGAAACCTTTGCAATATTTAGTACTTAATTCATCAAACACTAAAATGAAGCATTATGAAAGCAGCACATCTCAAAGCAGAAAAGCCAAACAAACTCAGGCTGAACAAGACTACTATTGCTAAGCTATCTGAAAGAACATTGCGCCAGGTTTATGGCGGAAACAAATGGCCGCTACCCGATACATGGGATAATGTGAACACTTGTACAGGTCAGAATACAAATGACACAAAATAAGGCCTCAACATCTGTGTGAAGAGGTTTAGTGGTTGGTAGCAGGACTCTTAAAAAATCAATATGTTGAAAAGCAGAATTTCATTTCTTTTCTTACTGATTTGTAATACGCTCTTATCACAAAATGATATTGAGTTTGTAAAAGAAAAGATAGAGCAGGCATACCTTCCACTAAACCCTTCTTTTGATTCATTAAAACTGAAAGCATACAAAACAGACGCAGCTGGTTATCCAAACGATACCCTTTGGATGCTTTCGGAAATAACAGTTCCCTATGCGGATCAGCACATGATTATATATGAATTGGGCTGCAACCGGCTATCTGATAGTGAAGGAAACCCGCAGCATTTATCACTTACAGCTATTGCAAACAAAATAAATAACGCAAAGAATAGCGGTGATAAAATTGCAGGGTACTGGATGAATGATATTGGCACCTGTTTGCTGGGTATAGCACCTTCGTCGGCTGACAAAGATATTTACGAAGGCTTTGTATATGCGTATACAGATACTGCATGGACAGGAAACATGGTGCTTCGGTTTTCACTAAAAAACAGGAAACACAGAACTTGTGAGTTTGTCCGCATGTCTTCGAAGCCGTACCGCCAGGTGGCGCCTTTTATCTTTTCAACGATGAATGAAATACAAATATGGTCGTACAGCCGGTGGAATAAACTTGCATGGAAGGATGCAGGTGATAAAGGCAAAAATGTAAAGCCTTTTAATTACAAGGCTTCATTTACAGAAATTGATTCAGCAACAGCTATATTGAAAATACCGTCTAATTCAGGGTCTAACCGTGCTGTTATCGATTCCCTGCTTGACAGTAATAAAGAGATGCTGGAAAAAGCGAAGTTGCTGATTATTGACCTGCGGAATAATGCCGGTGGAGAGGTTCGAACCTTCCCCAAACTCGCCTCCTATGTACAAACCGGACTTGTTCAGCGAGGGGAGGCGTATATCTATGTTTCGGAACCATTGATCGAATTTGAAAAAAAGAACCTGTCAAAAATAGATTCCGCAACCGCACCTGCCAGGTACAGGGATCAAAAAAAATACGTGGATTCCCTGTTGAAAATAAAAGGGCAAAAAATAATGATGCCGGCGAAACCGCGGCCAGTTGATTCGATTAAAGCCAACCCGCTTAAGGTAGCCGTACTGATAAATTATGCCTGTATGAGTGGTGCTGAACTAATGATATGGGATATGATGCAGAGTGAAAAAGTAACCACATTTGGCGAAAGAACATCCGGAGCCACAGCACATGTCAATTTTTTTTCAACCAGTACGCCATCGGGGAAATATGAATTATGGCTGCCCAGCCTGAAAGTAATACCATCAGCTATTAATAAATATGCCGGCAAGGGTATTCCGCCCCATATCTTCATACCCGGATCTGAAAAAGACTGGATTAAATATGTAAAGAAGTATTTTGAAAAATTATAAGATTCATATCATATTCTGGGTATTGTTTTTCTGGTACACCTGCCTGATTGATTATAACACCGGGGAATTCAAAGGAGTTGTGCCCCAACTAGTATATTTCCTGTCTCATCATCTGCTGATATTTTATGTTTCGTATTACTCTATCAACAGAATAGAAAGGCAACAACGTAATAAATCAATAACAGCCATATTGCTGGTACTGGGAAGTTTTATACTTTTTATGGCCTCTCATTTTTTCTTCCGGATATATATCTTTAAGCACTTCATCCCTAATTACCCGCCACTTGCAGATTACAGCCAGTATTTCTGGAAGGGAGTGCCATGGTTCAGCCAATTCTTCTTTATTGCAGCCGGATTTATCTTTTTTGAAAAAAGAAGAACAGCAGAGGATAAATTAAAAGTTTCCGAGCGGCATTTGTTGGAAACAGAATCTAATTTCCTGCGGGCGCAAATAAACCCGCATTTTCTGCAAAATATGCTCAACTTCTTTTATGCGCAGTCGATACAAGGGAAATCAAAAGAATTGTCAGAAGGCATCCTGGTGCTTTCAGATATGATGCGCTATTCTTTACAAACCCAGGGGGACAGCAGCGCCAGGGTACCACTTCAGGATGAAATACAACATTTGCAAAACTACATTGATATAAACCAGATGCGGTTTGACAATCAGTTGCAGGTTACATTCGAAAAATCAGGACATACAGACGGTTATACCATTATACCGTTAGTGTTGCTTACGCTGCTGGAAAATTCGTTCAAGCATGGCCATCTGCATGATGCTGCCCACCCGCTGGAAGTGAAAGTAAACGTGAATCAGGCGAAAAATGAATTGGTATTCTCCACGTATAATAAAGTAAAAAATGGCCCCAAAGAAATTTCAACCGGGCTGGGTATTGAAAATACCCGCCGCAGGCTGCAGGCTGCATTTCCAGGGAGATACACATTAAAAACAAATGAGGAAAATGGTTTTTTTCATGCCTCTTTATCTATAAAACTAGACAAATAAAGATTTTATTATGATACGCTGCTTTGTACTGGACGATGAACAACATGCCGTGGAAGTGCTGATGCATTATATCAACCAGACACCTGGGTTCCAGCTGGTGGGTACCGCTAATAATCCGCTGCAAGCCCTGCAGCAGATAAACCAACTGAAGCCGGATCTGTTGTTTACGGATATACATATGGATGATATTACCGGGCTGGATGTGATTAAAGCACTTACCGGTGATACGAAAGTCATAATATGTACAGCTTACAATGAGTTTGCGGTAGAGGGATTTGAATTAGAAGTAATTGATTACCTGTTAAAACCTGCCCGGTTTCCCCGTTTTTTACAAGCAGTTCAACGGGCTACACATATTATAGAAAAAACAACCGCTGCATCCACGTCTGCGCTGGAAGATGATTATATCTATGTAAAAACAGAATTGAAAGGCAAACTTTTAAAAATAAACCTCGTGGATATAGATTATATAGAAGGAATGAAAAACTATGTAGCTATCTATCATGGCGGTAAAAAAACCATGGCATTGCTGAACATGAAAGACCTTGAAGAACGGCTGCCTGCTATTCATTTTGTCCGTGTTCACAAATCTTTTATTGTTCCGGTGAGGAAAATAACGGCCATTGAAGGAAATATGGTCCGGTTAAAGGATAGTAGCGCGGAAATAAACCTCAGTGAAAGTTACAAACCGGCATTTATGCAGGCGATGAAGGGTAAATTGATGGAAAGATAAACCGGCAAACTGCGGTTTGTATTGCTATTTATCTTGTTGGTGTACCGAAATATGGAAGGGTTGTTCAGGCATGTAAGTTTGTAACGGAAATACTTATCCGTAATGAAACAAATAGTACACAGGGATCTTTTTTCGATAGACGAATTAATCGGGCTTAGCGAATCAGAGAATGACTCTTTTTTATCCGGCAACCTCGGATTGGTTTTATACTATCATTTATTGTATGCTGAAACCCGGGGCAAAGAGTATAAAAAGAAAGGTACCAGGCTGCTGGAATCAATCTTCGAAAAGCTCAATGATGGGGAGCCGGGCATTGCAGGGCCTTTGCTCAGTTCCGGCGGAGCTGGCTTGGGTATCGTGCTCGCCTTTCTGGAGAGGAATCATTTACTGGCAGAGGAAGAAAAAGTTGACCTTGCAGCGCTTGACGAATTCCTTTACTCATCCGCTTTGCAATTAATTGAGGCTGACGTAATGGACTGTCTCCATGGAGCATTTGGTATACTGCATTACTTTTCTGAAAAGCCCGGTGATGCAACCCACCATTATATTGACATACTTATTGAAAAAATATATTATAAAGCTGTAAAAGAACCATCCGGATACTGGTTTAAGAATTATGTGCTGCAGGAATCCCGGAAACAAGAAATTAATTTCAGCCTTTCTCACGGGCTGGCGGGTATGCTGTTGATATTGATTAAAACCTATGCAATTACCAAACACCAGGATTTGGTCAGGGAGCTCGTACACCATGGGGTACGCTTTATTAAAAATCACCAGCTGTATGTCGATTCGGCCAATGGCGAATACTCCTGGTACCCATTTAGTGTCGAAATCAATGCCACGCAGATAGAAAACCGACCGCGGATGGGATGGTGTTATGGTGATCTGGGCATTGCCTTATTATTTTATAAAGCTGGCCAGCTGCTTTCTGACAGTAGTATAACAAGGTCTGCAGATATAGTAGGTATGAATTGCCTGATGCGGCAGCAACTGGAATCTAATTCCGTTTATGACTCACATTTCTGTCACGGATCAGCCGGTGTCGCCCAGTTTTTCTATGCGCTGTACGAGGCCAGCGGCAATAGCAAATACCTGGAAGGATATGAATGGTGGATTGAAAAAACAGTTCTCCTGTTAAAAACGGATTTAGAAAAAGGGTTGTACAAGGGAAAGGAACAAAACCTGCTGGATGGCCTGATTGGTGTGGCGCTTGTTTTACTAAACTATTATTCTTCTAAAAAGCTGCCCTGGCCTCGTTTACTCTTCTTATAAAAAGTCCGTTACCTGTAGTTAATAATAAGCAGAAAGGAGCATGCCCCGTAAGGCATGCTCCTTTTCATCTACTCAACACTCCAGCTCATACCACCCCCTTTTTCGTCTTTGAGGGATATGCCAAGCCTGGATAATTCATTGCGGATTTTATCGGAGGTAACAAAGTCTTTCTTGCCCTTTGCTTCCTTACGGATTTCAATCAGCAAATCCATGACACCTTTTAATTTTTCATTGTCTGCTTCGGTTACAGACTGCAGGCCAAAAATATCTTCTATGTATACCTTCAGTTTGTTTTGCAGCAATGAAAAGTTGTCTTTGCTGATTGCTGATACAGGAATAATGCCATCTCTGATGGAGTTGATAACCGGCACCAGCTCGAAAATATTTGCCAACACCCTTGCCGTACCAAAGTCATCATTCATAAACTCATCAAATTCCCCAATAAGGTTTGCTACTTTAATATTCGTTTCTTCATCTGCTGTAGTTGTTTCTTCTGCATAGCGCATAGCCTGTAGTTTTTCATATGCATCCCAAAGCCTTTTCAACCCTTTCTCAGCTGCCTGCAAGGCTTCATTGCTGAAGTCAAGCGTACTGCGGTAATGACTTTGTAAAATGAAGAACCGTACTACCATGGGGTGGTAAGCTTGTGTAAGTTCAGCATGATCGCCGCTAAAAAGCTCCGTGAGTTTGATGACGTTGTTATAACTCTTACCCATTTTCCGGCCATTAATAGTGATCATGTTATTATGAATCCAGTAACGGACAGGCGCTGCATGGTTGCAGATAGTGCTTTGTGCAATCTCGCTTTCGTGGTGCGGGAAAAGTAAATCCATACCCCCGCCATGAATATCAAACTGTGCACCCAGGTATTTAGTGGACATCGCCGAGCATTCAATATGCCAGCCGGGGAAACCAACGCCCCAGGGGCTTTGCCAGCGCATAATATGTTCCGGTGCCGCATTTTTCCAAAGGGCAAAATCAGCCGTATCTTTCTTTTCCTCCTGGCCTTCCAGCTCACGGGTAGTTTCTAATAAATCTTCAATGACACGGCCGCTCAGCTTGCCATAATCATGGCTGGCCGCATATTTTTTTACATCAAAATAAACAGATCCATTTACTTCGTATGCATAGCCGGCATTAATGATCTGTTTGATCATTTCAATTTGCTCAACAATATGCCCGGTCGCCGTGGGTTCTATCGACGGTTTCAGGGTATTAAACTGCTCCATGGCCCAATGAAAAAGATTGGTGTATTTTGTCACCAGCTCCATCGGCTCCAGTTTTTCCAATACAGCCTTCTTTGAAATTTTATCTTCCGCTTCACGCCCTTCTTCTTCAAAATGGCCCGCATCGGTAATATTGCGCACATAGCGTACTTTATAACCGAGGTGTTGCAAATAACGATATACCACATCAAACGTAATATATGGGCGGGCATGGCCCAGGTGGCTTTCACCGCTTACCGTAGGCCCGCACACATACATACCCACATGGCCCGGTGTGATGGAGGTGAAAATCTCTTTTTGTCTTGAATACGAATTGTAAACTTTCAGTTCTGACATTATTATTTATTTACGAGCTTCTGTTCATTTTGCTGCTTTACTGGAGAGTCTATTGGGCCATCCAGACGCTATGACTTCAATGAAGCAAAGATTAAAAAATAGATTGAAAACAGCCGTTTAGAATTGCCTGGCTATGGCAAAAATTACTTCGTCCCGGAGGGACAGCAACAGCAGCAGTATACATGAACGATTTTCATTAATATGAAGATAGGCTATTTAACCGGATCTTTCAGTTCCAGGTCGGCCAAAATCATATAATGGTCGGATAAGCGGCGGGCTATCCGGTTAAACTGTTTCACTTTAAAATCTTTCGTGGCAAAAATATAGTCGATACGGAGGGTAGGTGATAGGGCGGAAAAAGTACGGCCGATGCCAAAGCCTTTTTTCAGGAAAGCATCCTGCATGTTGCTACGCACAGTCGAGTAGGTATATGAGTTGGGAACATCGTTCAGGTCGCCGCAGAAAATAACGGGGTTCGGGCTCAGTTTCACCACATCATGTACCGTTTCTGCCTGTATGCTCCGGTAGGTAACCCCTTTTTTCATTTTTGACAGGATGCTGCGGGAGTTACTTACAAAGTTTTCTTCACCTTCTTTTATTTTATTCAGCCTTTCGTAATCCTGCCGGCCAAACTGAAAAGACTGCAAATGGGTGGTATAAATCCTGATGGTACGTCCATTATAATTAATATCGGCGCTGAGTAATACATCGGGCAATGTCGGCCTCGGGTATCGTACACGGCCGGTATCTATGATAGGATAGCGTGAAAAAATGATGGAGCTGTAGTAATGCCTGTCCCCATCCTCATCAAACGAAAAATAAAAATAGGGGTAGCCTAAGTCTTTCTGTATAGGTGTGATATTGTCATAGTAGTTGGAATCAGTGGAAGTGTGAAATTCCTGCAGGCAGAGCACATCCGCATTTTGCTCTTTAATCAGTTCAAACATCTTTTGTCGCACCTCACTTCCTTTATTATTATTCTTTTTCAGCTCTATAAAACGGGCTACGTTCCAGCTTGCTACCCGCAATGAACCCGGAGATTTTGAATAATTAAATTTCGATGGCCGGTGAAAAGCAATAAATACGGTGATACTTTTAATGCCCAATAATAAGGCTATTCCAGAAATAAGTGCCACCCGCCATTTAAGAAGGGCCAGCCATACGCCCAGGAAAATAAGCACCAATAACAGCAGGAACGGAAAGGCCAGGCCTAAAAAGGAAATAAACCACCAGTATTGCGGATCCATGTAAGGGGCCAGGCATGCCAGTAGAAAAAAGAAAACCACAATGATATTGACAATGATAAAAAACTTCCTGGTCAATATCCGAAATTTTGAAGCCATTGCTGCAATTTACGAAACTGGCAGTTCAATTATTGTTGGCATAATGCCAATATGATTAACGGTAATCTTGCTGGTTTATGCAATGGTGTTGGATACAGCTAAATTATTCGCCGTGTTCCGCCGCCCGTTTCAGCAAATCTTTTTCTTCCTGTGTGAGGGAACTGTAGCCTTGCTGGTTTATCTTATCCAGTATATCATCCACCCGTTTCTGGGTAAGGTTGATTGTTTTTTTGTAAGGCTCACCTTCAGATTTATAAAAAAGCTCGTCTTTGCGATTTGAACCTTTTTTTGGCTTATCGGGATTAAAAAGGTTTGTTGTCCAGTCAAAGAAATCATTCAGCCCTTTGCCTGGATCTGTTCCTCCTTGTAATAACATATAGTAGATAACACCCATCAGCGCACCACCGCCGTGAGCCAATAATGTGCCTGTATCACGGATTCCGACGGCTGCTACATCTGAGCCAACATATAAGGCAGTAAGTACCCATACCGGGATGCCGCCTCCAATCATAGGAAATAGCCGGTAATTAGGGGATAGCAGGGTGGTAGCAGCGGCCACGGCCATGATACCCGGTGAGGCGCCATATAACGTGGCTGATAATAAATAATCACGCAGGGACGGAAGCAGGTTATAGGCTAATAAAAAAACAACTGCCCCGCTTAGTGCACCATAGAAAAAAACCGGAATAACTTTCCGGCTGCCGGCCAGGTCTTGCAGGATAAAGCCAAAAGTCCAAAGCCAGAACATATTGGCAAAGACCCGGATAAACTTGTCATCGGCAAACATATGCGTCACAATAGTCCAGGGCCGGTGAAATACATCTGTTTTATTGGCTGGTAAGGCAAAGATGGACATGACATCCTGGTAAAAAAGGGCCAGGGCTGTTTCTTTTTCATTGGAGGAAAACCAGACAGTTTTTATAAAGGCAAGGCTGACAAATAAAATAAGGCTGATGGCTATCAGCGTCATCAACGGCGTGTTGGCAATGCCGGCGGTTCCGAATCTTTTTGAACTATCCCTGTACGACATATCAAAATCCTCTTTTAGTATAACGTTTTGCGATTGGTTTTGTTCCAGTAAAATACGAGCAAGAAGCCCGTAAGTGCGCCACCAAGGTGTGCGAAATGCGCCACATTATCGCCCCTGGTCGGATAAACGCCGCCAAAAATATCAAATGCCACAAATGCCATTACGGCCCATTTGGCCTTAATGGGTATCGGAATAAACATGAGGTACAATGGAGTGTTTGGAAAAAGAAAAGCAAATGCCACCATAACTCCCATTACCGCTCCGGATGCACCGATAGCATAGGCTGGCCAGTTCGCAATTGTCTTTGCTGCTTCATAATTGCCGCTTGCCTTGGCCTGGTTAATTAGCTCTATTACTTCTCTGTATTGAAAATAATCAACCGCCAGGTGTGCTGCTGCGGCACCTAGTCCGCAGGCTATATAAAAAATTAGAAACCGTTTAGGCCCCCATACGTTCTCCAGTATCCTGCCAAACATCCAGAGGCTAAACATATTGAACACAATATGAAAAATAAAAGCCGGTGAATGAGCGAACAAATGCGTCACGATTTGATATGGCCGGAAATTTTCTGATTCAATCGGCCACAATCCAATTTTCGGAGTAATATCTATATCGTTTTTTAACAGCAACTGTGCAGCAAATACCAGTACATTAATGATGATAATGTTCTTGATAATGGGCGGGAAACTATCATTCCGAGTGAACCGAAAATTACTCATAGACTGCAAAAATAAGACTAAATCAGTCGGGCTGCTTTGGTGCGGGTACGGTCTTAAGATGTTTTCGCAATATATAGCCGTAGGTTAAATCACCTTTATCATTTTCATAACTTACTTCCACAAAGTTTTTAAAGGTCTTCACCCCTTTGGCGATATTATTTTGCAGCAGGTAGCCTTTGCGGGGTTTGGATTTTAAGTCGGGGCTGTCGTAAAAGAAGGTTTTTGGAACAATCACAGACCAGTAGGATGAATCTGTATTGTAATACGGAGAATAAGCAGCGAACGTTATGTCGCCTGTTTCGCTTCTGGTGATAACAGCCTTTTTTGCTGTGACTTCAGGATCGCCTGCCTGGAAGGAAGTGGTGGTATGTGTTTGCAGGAACCAATTCTTTTTTACTTTATCATAGCGGAATGAAATCGCATCCATCCAGCGCCAGCTGCTGCCACCATAATGACCAATGGTAAATTCCCCGGGTTGAATGATGGTAATGCCTTCATACGGATCGCCCATGGCACCACCGCAACTCCTGCAATACACGGCTTCTTTATTTGTAGCGAAGACTTTGTACTTGCCTCCGGGCTGGCCGGTTATCAGCAATAATGGCCTGGGCTGATCCCAAGCAGGGTTATCGAAAGTGATAGTGTCTTCCCCAATTATTTTCAAAACAAGTAAATAATCCTTCAGCCCGTCGCCGTTCAAATCCTTTTCTTTTAAATCAAGTGCTTCATAGCCAAGGGTGATAAAAGATTTTATTTTGGCCGGGATGGTAGGTGTGTCGGGTTGTGCTGATAAAGGGGTATAGCAAAAACAGTAAATAATGGTGAATAAAAAGAGGCGCATTTTTTAGTTTAAAAGTACGATCTGGTGATTGGAAGTTGCAAAGCGACAAATAAATTTTTATCATATATAAAATAATTTGTATTTTTATTTTGCTGTAATATTGGTGCACCAATACACAAGCCTCTTACCTCATAGCTTATAAAGTTTTACCTCAGGGCGATTTTTTAATCGCTAAACTTTTAAGTTATGTATTACTGTGTTTTTGAAAAATCAAGCCGGTTACTGGTAGTAGCCCTGCTTACAACCTTTTTATTTATATCATGCAAAAAGGCAGATAAAATTGGTACAGAGGCCGGCGTAAGTCATAGGCAAAATGATTATAGCTTTCTTCACTCACGGCTGCGCCAGTTTGCTAATGAATTTATACCTGTGCTAACCAATAAAACTGCCCGGAATTTTATTGTTGATCAGGCGAAGCTGAAGTTTGATGAAGAATATGAGGTGCTTATTAACGATCTTTTTAAGTACAAAGAAATATTCTCGCTTGTACCGGTTTCGGTTAACGAGTCCTTACACGATGATTTGCATAAGCGAAGCGGCCAGCGTTTATATCCACAAATTTATATACCCAGGCTGCAATATCTGGAAGACTATCCTTCAGAAAAGCATCGGACGGAAACAGCCGAATTTGTTGGCGATACTATTTATGTATTCTACAGCGGCGACCCTGAAGTGGATAGTGCCCAGGGTGATGAAATATACCCGGGATATAAACTGGTTAATGGACAATTCCAGTATTATACCATGGTGGATGAGGATTACGCAAATGAACATGAAGTGTGGGTATTATCATTAAATGAAACAGTAAATGAGTTTGGAAGGCCTGCAACTCCATGTGAAATTGATCCCTGTGCGCCCGGTTGCCCTATAGGAGGGTGCGGTGGAGGAGGAGGTGGTGGAGGTGGTGGAGTTGATCCCAATGCTGACCCTGACTATGATCCATCTGATAATCTTCCAGAAACTTCTGAATTCCCGGATTTGGGACACTTAAAAATTAATTTTAAAATAGAAGCCATGCGGGTTCGTGCATTCAATGAACGTTGGCTGGCTGGAGCTTCCGAAATATCAATTCGGGCAAAACTAGTTTGCCATAATGGAAGAAAAGAAGGAATTCCTGGTGGGGAACAACATGAATATTTTTCTGATCAGAAAGCGAACAAACTGGGTAAGCTAATTAGAAAATTCAAAAGAAAGGAAATAAAAAATGTTGATTTGGTTTATGTGAACTACCCCCTTCAGTCGAACTGGCAATGTGAAGTTCCATCAATAGATCCTGTACATTTTGTTTATGTAATCTTTGAAAGAGATATTTTCCCTGCTACTGAACATAGGGACAAGAGATACGCTCCTGTAAGCCTAATTACAAATGAACAACCCCCAAGCTGGTTCAAGTTATATTGGAGATCACAGGATAAAAACGGCCAAGGAGGTGAATATGCGAAATATTATTTCACTAATACACTATTTTTAGCACAGAGTGCGAATTATGCAGGAAGTGGATTAGTTGAAAACGGCATGATAGCTTTTAATACAGTTTTATATTGAATTAAATTCAAAAATGAATTTATGAGGGAGCGGGCTTTTAATATTAAAGGTATTGTTTTCCAAATATGCTGTCTTTTTATATTTTCAACTTCAATTAGTGGCCAAAATAGCACGCATATAATTAATATTGGAATTGACTACAGAACTTATCCAATAGACATTGAAGACACCCCCGTTGATGCAAACGGTGGATTGCAAGGAAGCACTTATGGAGATTTAACAGGCGATGGTTTTTGGAAAACAATCAGTATACATGGCAAATATGGTGTTAATACAAAAAAGAATTTTTGTTTCTCAGTGGCTGTACATGCTCGTTACAATCATAATCACTATACAAAGGAGCCATATTATGTAATTGCTCCAACAGTACTTGGCACAGATCCGAAAACTCCGGCTAAATTCAAACTTAAATTCGATCTGTTTCTCGATATAGAAAAGAAAATCAGGGTGAAGAAAAATCGTGAAAGTTTCCTGTTTGTAATTGGGGGTATAGGCTTTACAAATATAAATTCGGGAACAGATATTTACTACGTGAAGAATACTTTTACCGGCTCTCCTCAACCCGCCCGGTACAAAGGTGACTTTCTTCATTTTGGCCCACGGTTCAGCCTGGGGTACCAACATAAAAAAATCAAAGGATCGCTGGACGCTTATTTTATCGAAGACCCCGGACTGACTGATTTGCTGTCGCTGTGGCTGGGTGCAACAATCAGTTATGAAATCGTAATTAAGAAGCGCAAATGACAATATCATGAAAACATGCTTATTCTTTCTTTCGTTTTTTCTACCAGCAGCTTGCTTGTCGCAAACTAATACTGGTATTACAAAGGATAGTATTTACAAAAAAGGCTCCTGGCGCATGAATGGCCAAAAGCTAAAACCGAAACAATTCGAAGCAGAAATTTATAAAGTTCCAGAAGCAGTTGTTTTTTACAAAAAATCAAATCAGAATTTTTGGGCTACATTGGGAACTGCTACTCTTATGTCAACACTAGCTTTATTAATGCCGGAGTATCGAAAAGATACATATCCGCCCAAAACAAACTATGGGCGCTATATTGTTTTAGGCATAGGGTCGGGACTTTGTATTCATTTTTCAAGCAAATCCAACCAGAACCTCCGCAAAGCAGTCAAAATCCACAACGAAAAAATTGCTTTGCTTTATTAAACCTGCTTTTTCAGTTTCAGCTGCACCACATTCTCAATATGGTGCGTATGCGGAAACATATCCACCGGCTGTACTTTGGTTACTTCGTACTTTTCACCAAGCAGGTTCAGGTCGCGGGCCTGCGTGGCCGGGTTGCAACTTACATACACCACCGTCGGAGCTTCCATTTCCAGTATCTTATTCACCAGCTTTTCATGCATGCCCGCACGTGGCGGATCGGTGATGATCACATCCGGCCGCCCGTGGGCCGCAAAGAAATTATCATCACAAATCTTTATCACATCCCCGGCAAAGAATACCGTCTTGTCTAAATTGTTTAAGGCAGCGTTTTCTTTAGCATCTTCAATTGCCGCTTCAATCACTTCCACACCAACTATTTTTTTGGCACCCTCACTCACAAAAATGCCAATGCTGCCGGTGCCGCAATACAGGTCGTACACAATTTCATGACCGGTCAGCTCCGCAAAATCACGGGTAACACGGTACAACTGCTCCGCCTGTTTGGTATTGGTTTGGAAAAATGATTTCGGACCGATTTTATAGTGAAAATTTTCCAGCCGCTCAATCACAAACCCCTTGCCGAAATAAATAACCGGCTCTAAATCATACAGGCTGTCATTCCATTTCGTATTGACAGTATAAAGCAGGGTGGTTATTTCAGGTACCTGTTGTAATAAATATTTTAGTAACCCTTTTGTTTTAGCAGAATCATCTTCGCCCACAATCACATTAACCATCACTTCTCCCGTACTGCAAATGCGCAACTGTACATTCCGCAGGTATCCGCTATGTTTTTTCGGATCGTGATAGCTAAACCCGTGTGCCGCGGCATATTGCCGGATAACTTCTCTTATTTTATTCGTGGGCTCTGCCTGCAGGTAGCATTTTTTTATATCCACTATTTTGTCGAAAAAGCCTTTGGCATGAAAACCAGCCCCTCCCGTTTCTGGTGTTTCCTCGGCACCCGGCTCCTGGCTGCGCTTAAACTCACTTACCGGTATATATCGCTTTGCGCCAAATGTGTATTCCAGTTTGTTCCGGTAGTAACGGTCGTCTTCGCAGCCCAGTATAGGCATAAATTCGGGTAGCGGAACCTTACCAATACGCTGAAGTGCATCCTGCACTTGTTGGTGCTTGAACTTAAGTTGCTCCGCGTAGGGTACCGACTGCCATTGGCAGCCACCGCAATTCCCGAAGTGCTCACAAAAAGGTTCAGTACGGGCCGGAGAATACTCGTGAAAAACCATTGGGTAGCCCTCAGCCCAATCCTTCTTGTTTTTAAGCAAAAATACATCTACCACATCCCCCGGAACAGTACGTTCCACAAAGATTACCTTTCCGTCCCGGCGGGCAAGGGATTTGCCTTCGGCCGCAAAATTTTCGATTTCAACCTTTTCTAAAACGATATTTTTCTTCTTTTTTCGGGGCATGCGGCAAATATACCCCTAACCCCCAAAGAAGGGTAAAAGAAAGATTACCTGCTTATTAAGCAACTAATTGAATCCGGAAAGACTCTTTCAAAAACCTACATCCCCGCTTTAGCGGCTGCGGGTTTTAAATTATCTTTACCGGCTATATTACCATGAAAAGAATAATCGCATGTATCCTGCTGCTCACACCGCTGGTAATGGCAGCACAGGGCGGATATGAAATCAAAGTAACGTTCAAGCCCTACCAAAACAAATACATCTACCTGGGCCATTATTTTGGTAAAACGTATCCCATTATTGATTCAGCCAAACTGAATGATAAAAGCGAGGCTGTTTTTAAGGGCAGCAAATCATTACAGGGAGGTATTTACCTGATTGGCTACCCCGATAAATCAGGCTTTTTTGAAATACTGGTTGATAAGCAGCAGCGATTTTCAGTAATTGCCGATACAGCCACGCTGAAGACGGGTGTTAAGTTTGTCAACTCCACGGACAACTTACAGTTTACCGCTTACCAAAAAGAAATGAACCAGCGTGGACGGAAAATAAACGGACTGAGGGAGTCATTAAAAGCAGCGAAGACGGCAGCTGATTCAGCTAAAATAACGGCTGAACTGGTAAAAGAAGATCAAGAAATTGCCGCCTACAGGGATAATATTATCAAAAGCAGTCCCGATCACATCCTGGGTGTGCTGCTGAATTGTATGAAAGAACCGGAGCTGACTGGCAGGCTGAAGGAACCACAAACAAAACAGGATTCCCTGGATGCGTATAATTATTTTAAAAGTCATTATTGGGACGGTGTCAATTTCTGGGATGGACGCCTGGCCTATACCACTTTCTTTGAAGAGAAACTGGACAAGTACTTCAACCAGTTAGTAACACCCCACCCTGATTCAACCATTAAGGAAATAGACAGGATGCTGGGATTTGCAACCGCCAATGATGAAATGTACCGTTTCCTGCTGGTGAAATTTGTGAACCGTTACCTGAACCAAAAATATATGTGGGAGGATGCAGTATTTGTACACCTGTTTGAAAAGTATTTTTCCAATAAAGAATATACCTGGCTCAATGCACAGGGAAGGAAAACAATTACCGATCGGGCTTACAGCCTGATGGCTAATATTATGGGCACACCTGCGTCCGATATCGTATTACCTGATTCCTCCGGACAAATAGTAGGCCTGTACGATTTAAAATCACCCTATACAATGGTGGTATTCTGGGATGCCACCTGCGGGCATTGCAAAGATGTATTGCCCAAACTGGATTCTTTTTATCATGCCAAATGGAAGGCAGCCGGGCTGAAAATATTTGCTGTATCGAAAGAAACCGAGGGCAATAAAGGCGACTGGCGGAGTTTTATAACGGCGCAAAAGCTGACGGAATGGGTGAATGTATATTATTCCAAGGCTGACGACAAAGAGCGCATTGATAATGGTGTGCCTGGCTATTCACAGCTATACGATGTACAATCGTTCCCTACTTTATATTTACTGGACAAGGACAAACGCATAGTGGCAAAGAAGCTGAGCTATGAGCAAATGGACGATATTCTGCAATTGAAAATGAAAGAGCAATAATTAATGAGCCTATACAAATAATCGAATACTTAAAAAACGGATATGAGAACTAAACCAATATTCCTAATTGCGCTATGCCTGTTGGCAACCACATCATTCTCACAAACCCTCTTTACCTACGGTAGTAATTCCGTAGACGCTCAGGAGTTTTTAAGGGCCTTCCAAAAAAACAATACCACCACTGCGGCAAACAGGAGCAAAGCCATGAACGAATACCTGGCCCAGTATATCAAATCACGCCTGCGCATGGCCGAGGCCTATGAACGCAGGTACGATACTATGTCTTCTATACAAAAGGAAGTGGCTAATCTCCGGGCGCAGATCGTAGAGAACTATATGAGCGACCCGGACTTCGTAAACAAGATGGTGAAAGAAGCATTTGACCGCAGCCAGAAAGATGTACACTTTGCGCACATATTTATTTCCTTCCGTAATACATCAGGTATTGAGGACACAATGGCTGCGGGCAATAAAAAAAATGATCTATTAAACCGGCTGGCTAAAGGAGAAGATTTCCTTGTGCTTGCGCAACAATATTCTGACGATCCATCTGCAAGAATAAATAAGGGTGATGCGGGCTTTATAACCGTATTCAGCCTGCCATACGAATTTGAGAACGCCATCTACAATACACCCCTGGGCAAATATTCCCAGCCCATACGTTCCAAAAGCGGCTATCATATATTTAAAAAAATCGAAGAGCGAAAAGGCGTTGGAAAAATAAAAGCCCAGCAAATATTACTGGCCCTGCCACCCGGATCGGATGAAGCTACGAAAGCCGAATTAAAAAAACGAATAGACTCACTTTATACAGTAATAACAAAAGGAGGCAATTTTGGTGAGCTGGCCACGAAGTACAGTAATGACTATATCTCAGCAGCGAACAGCGGAACCATGCCGGAAATAGGTGTTGGCCAGTATGATGGTGTGTTTGAAAAAACACTCTGGTCGCTCACAAAAGATGGGGCAGTAAGTAAGCCATTTCTGACAGCGCATGGATGGCATATACTGAAGAGAAATTCAGCGAAGCCGGTGGTTACAAACCCAAATGATAAAAATAACAACCAGGAGTTACAACAGCGTGTAATGAGTGATGGAAGGTGGAAAGGGTCTAAAAATTTTATTTATGACAAAATAGTAGCTAGTGGAAAGTACAAGCAAGCTGCGTATAAAAAAGCAAGCCTCCAGGCATGGCTCGACAGCCTGCTGGATTACAAGCCCATGGCACCAGCCGGAAAAGAAATAAATGCGGGTACCGTGCTGTTTACGCTTGGCCGGGACGGGTATGATGCAAACAGCTTTTTAAACTATGCCCGCTCATACAGGTATAAGGCAGATGGCACGGGCGTAAAAACAATGGATCAGGTATTAGATGAATGGACAAAGAACGCCATGTCAGATTACTACCGCGATAACCTCGAACAGTTCAGTGAACCATTCCGCAGCCAGATGAAGGAGTTCGTGGATGGAAACCTGTTTTTTGAAATCATGCAACAGGAAATTTGGAACAAAGCACAGACTGATACAGCAGCCCTGCTGTCGTTATATAATAGTAATAAGAAGAATTATATGTGGAAGCAAAGCGCCAATGCAGTTATATTCTTCTGTTCTGATTCTGCAGTAGCCCGCCAGCTATATTCAATGGTAAAAAATAACCCGAAAGAATGGAGAAAGGCGGCTGATCAATATGTAGAGCAGGTGATAGCAGATAGTTCCCGGTTTGAATGGGCACAGATTCCCAACCTGAATAAATCCCTGCCAAGACCCGGAATGCTGACGACTCCGTTAATAAACCAGAATGATAATACAGCTTCTTTTGCCTATATTATTGAAACCTACCCGCAACCCACGCAGCGCAGTTTTCAGGAAGCAAAAGGGCTGGTGATAAATGATTACCAGGCAGTGCTGGAAAAGAAATGGGATCAGCAACTGGAGAAAAAATTCCCGGTGGTGGTGGATAAGGCTGTATTGGCAAAAATTTCAAAGTAAAACTTTAATATTTTAGGCACTTGAGTATTCGGTATCCGATAGCATCAGTTCTCTTTCTAACAGCGGCGTTAATATTTAATGCTTGTGCAAAAGAAAGACATAACCGTAACCCTGAAAATGATTGCCGCCTTGTAAAATCAACAGGCATTCTTGGTAGGGGGGGTAATTATATTGATACAGCGTTCTATGAATACACGAATGGTCTTGTTTCCAAAATATCATTATCATACGGCATGCAGTATGAAATGTTTTATGATAACAATCGCTTAGTTAAGACAGAATATTTATACTCATCCACTCCTGGGTTGAAAAATGTTATTAGCCTGAATTACAATACAGACGGGACGCTAAGTGGCTTTAACCGATATGGCATAACAAATGGTACGGATACTGTGCTTATTTCCTCCAATTTGTTTACTTACCAGAATAATTTGTTGTTTAAAGCTAAGTATAGTGAACATAATTTTACGACAAATGTGCTAGAGCATAAGGCGGATACATACTTTGTATGGGATAATGGCAATATTTCACTGCTGAAAACGCACAAGCAAGAATATCCTTTCGACACCACTTTTTCACGATACAGCTACGACACTAAACAGAATTATTTCATGAGGCTTTATGGCGCTATTAGCTATCCGGTTGTTGACCCATATTTTCTATTCCCATCAGTGGGTGATTTCCCTTTTTTGCTTAGCAGAAATAACGTGATAGGCTTTCCGGATATGCCCGGTTTCTTCATAACCTATCCTGAAAATAGTCTGGGCTATCCCGAAGCTATGTACTGGGATGGAGACTTAAACGTAAGGTATCACTATAGTTGTCAGTAAATCTATCACAGTTCCCTCACCACATTCGCAATCACATGCGGTTTGCCCAGGGTGTAATAATGTAATACAGGGACACCGCTTTTCTTCAAGTCTCTGGATTGTTCTAACAACCAATCCTGCCCAATCTTTTCTACATCCTCATCTGTTTTACATTTTAAGATTTCATTACTGAGATCAGTTGGCAGTTCGATTGAAAAGGTTTTGGGCAAAACTGTCAGTTGCTTTTTACTGTAAATAGGTTTTAGTCCGGGTATAATGGGTACGGTAATGCCCACGGCCCTGCAGGCGTCTACAAATGCATAATATTTTGCATTATCAAAAAACATCTGGGTAATGATATAATCTGCTCCCGCATCCACCTTGGCCTTCAGGTACCGGAGGTCGGTATCCATATTCGGAGCCTCAAAATGTTTCACTTTTTCACGATACAGCTACGACACTAAACAGAATTATTTCATGAGGCTTTATGGCGCTATTAGCTATCCGGTTGTTGACCCATATTTTCTATTCCCATCAGTGGGTGATTTCCCTTTTTTGCTTAGCAGAAATAACGTGATAGGCTTTCCGGATATGCCCGGTTTCTTCATAACCTATCCTGAAAATAGTCTGGGCTATCCCGAAGCTATGTACTGGGATGGAGACTTAAACGTAAGGTATCACTATAGTTGTCAGTAAATCTATCACAGTTCCCTCACCACATTCGCAATCACATGCGGTTTGCCCAGGGTGTAATAATGTAATACAGGGACACCGCTTTTCTTCAAGTCTCTGGATTGTTCTAACAACCAATCCTGCCCAATCTTTTCTACATCCTCATCTGTTTTACATTTTAAGATTTCATTACTGAGATCAGTTGGCAGTTCGATTGAAAAGGTTTTGGGCAAAACTGTCAGTTGCTTTTTACTGTAAATAGGTTTTAGTCCGGGTATAATGGGTACGGTAATGCCCACGGCCCTGCAGGCGTCTACAAATGCATAATATTTTGCATTATCAAAAAACATCTGGGTAATGATATAATCTGCTCCCGCATCCACCTTGGCCTTCAGGTACCGGAGGTCGGTATCCATATTCGGAGCCTCAAAATGTTTTTCCGGGTATCCGGCTACGCCGATACAAAAATCCGTTTTATGTGTACCCTTTAAATCGTCTTCCAGGTAAACACCGGCGTTCAGGTTGGCTACCTGTTTCAGCAGGTCGCTGGCATATTTATGTCCTCCCGGCTCCGGTTCAAAAGCAGTTTCGTTTTTGGCAGCATCACCGCGAAGTACCAGCACATTGTCAATGCCCAGGTAGCGCAGGTTGATGAGCGCATCTTCTGTTTCATTGATACTGAAACCGCCGCAAATAAGGTGCGGCACTGTATCAACATTATATTTATACATAATGGCAGCACAGATGCTTTCTGTACCTGGCCTTTTACGTATGATTACTTTTTCAAAATTGCCGTCTGCTTTCTTTTTAAAAATATGTTCGCTGCGGTGGTAGGTGACATTTATAAAAGATGGCTTAAATTCCATCAGGGGATCCAGGTGCTTGTACAACGCCTCAATACCCTTTCCTTTCAATGGGGGCAAAACCTCAAAGGATATCAGCGTGTCTTTAGCCTGTGCTATATGGTCTGTTACTTTCATCTTCGAAATTTAGGTTGCTTTCACGGGTGGCAAAATTACTATAGTACAGCCAGAATAATAAGTAAATCACAAATTTGAAACGAACAACTGTAATCCTTACGCAAGCCCTTAATTTTGCCGGGCATGTCAGTTAATATCAGTACAAAAGACCTTGTAAAGCGGTACGGCAAACGTACGGTGGTAAACCATGTTTCCTTTGATGTAAAGCAAGGGGAAATAGTGGGTTTGCTCGGCCCAAACGGTGCGGGCAAAACCACTTCCTTCTACCAGGTGGTTGGATTGATAAAACCCGACGAAGGAAAAGTATACCTGAATGATCAGGATATAACCCGGCTGCCTATGTACAAACGGGCCAAAATGGGCATTGGCTACCTGCCGCAGGAAGCATCGATATTTCGTAAGCTGAGTGTGGAAGACAATATAGCAGCCGTGCTGGAAATGACGGGCAAACCCAAAGCCGAGCAACGGCAAAAGCTGGAATCCCTGCTGGAGGAATTCCGCCTGCAGCATGTACGCAAAAGCAATGGTGACGTACTGAGTGGGGGCGAAAGAAGGCGTACAGAAATTGCCAGGGCATTGGCTGTTGATCCCAAATTCATATTACTCGATGAGCCCTTTGCCGGTATTGACCCGATAGCCGTGGAAGATATACAGGCAATTGTTGCCAAGCTGAAGTACAAGAATATCGGTATCCTGATAACGGACCATAACGTAAACGAAACACTGAGCATCTGCGACAGGGCCTACCTGCTGATAGATGGAAAAATATACAAAGACGGCACGGCAGAAGCCCTGGCCGCTGATGAAGACGTAAAGCGCCTGTACCTGGGCCGGAACTTTGAACTGAAACGGAAGGATTATTTGCATGAGGAGGCAAGAGGAGAAAGAAGGGTTACGCTTGACAGTCTTATGCATTCCGTGCAAAGCGGTATTAACTGGGTTGAGAAAATTGAAGAGAGCGAAAAAAATATTAATCATAGCGTTGGTTCTTTATATACAGGTATTCATAATCAACATGAGGTGTCTGATCTTGGCCTGGACGATTATGCAAAATTCATCCGGGAATTGCAGGGCTCAATTTTAAGTTTTGCTAAAGAAAATAATCATAAGGAACTTTTGATGGCTGCATCACAGTTGAGCACTGAGCCCTCCGCCTCGTCTGGCAGTTTGAACAATATCCTTTTATTTCTTAAAGCACTTAAGGGTTAATCTTTTTCCATGTCCATAAAAGCTATAGCCTTCGACGCAGACGACACCCTTTGGGTAAACGAACCGTATTTCCGGGAAGCAGAAGATAAATTTTGCTCCCTGCTGGAAGATTACCTGCCACACCATACCATCGCCAAAGAGCTGTTTAAAACAGAGCTGCAAAATATTCCGCTCTATGGTTACGGTGTAAAAGGCTTTATGCTCAGTATGATCGAAACGGCTTTGCGGGTGTCAAATAATACGGTTCCGCTGGTGGTAATAGAAAAAGCGCTCCAATACGGGAAAGATCTGCTCGATAAGCCCATTGAAATACTGGAGGGTGTGGAAGAAACCCTGCACGCCTTAAAAGGCAAATACAGGTTGGTGGTGGCCACCAAAGGGGATCTGCTGGATCAGGAACGTAAGCTGAAAAAATCCGGGCTGGAACATTATTTCCATCATATCGAAATAATGAGTGAAAAAGATGAAGCTGGTTATCAAAAACTAGTAAAGCACCTTGATATACAACCGGAAGAATTTTTAATGCTCGGCAACTCTTTAAAATCTGATGTGTTGCCTGTATTGGCCATTGGCGGTCATGCCATTCATATTCCCTACCACATTACCTGGGCGCACGAAGTGGTGGAACATTCCATCTCACATCCCAATTTTCAGCAGGTAGAAAAAATCAGGGATATTCTCCCAATAGTTTAAGATTTGTTTTGTGTTCTTAGTGTCCCTGTCTGCCGACATGCAGGTTTGTGGGAAACATAACAGCGAAAATGACATCCTGTCCTTTGCGACTTTGCGGGAAACCGGCTAATATTGCTTCTCAGATATGGACTATAAAAACCTTCCGAAAATAGAACTGCACCTGCACATCGACTGCAGCCTGAGCTATAAAGTAGTGCAGCAGATAGACCCTGCCATCAGTTACGAAGAATATACGGACTCATTCATTGCCCCGCCAAAATGTACGGACCTTCTGGATTATATCAGCCGTTCTGTAAAAGGGTATGAACTGATGCAGACAAAAGAACAGCTCCGGCTGGTAACACTTGATTTGTTTGACCAGCTGAAAGCAGATAATGTAATCTATGCCGAAATGCGGTTTGCCCCATTGCTGCATATTGCTAAAGGACTTACCCCGGTGGAAGTAGTACAGGCTGTAAACGATGCCGCCACAGAAGGCATACAAAATACAGGCGTACAGGCGGGCATTATTCTATGCACCCTGCGGCACTATTCCGAAGAGCAGAGTATGGAAACAGTAAAACTGGTGGAGCAATTTAAAGGCACCAACGTAGTGGGCTTTGATATTGCGGCCGACGAAGCTGGTTACCCCATCGATAATCATATGGATGCTTTTGATTATGCACATAGCAAAAACATTCATTGTACAGCCCATGGTGGTGAGGCAAGGGGAGCGGACAGCGTGTGGGAAATCCTGGAAGATCTACGCCCTACCCGCATTGGACATGGTACCCGCAGTGCAGAGGACGAAAAACTGCTGGCCTATCTGAAAGAAAAAGACATTCACCTGGAGGTTTGTCCCACAAGTAATATTCAGACCAACGTTTTTGATGTAATCGAAAATCATTCTGCCGATAAAATATACCGGGCCGGTGTATCCATGAGTGTGAACTGCGACAGCCGTACCATAACTCCAACCACTTTAGCTGCTGAATATGCGCTTTTGGAAAGGGTGTTTGACTGGAAGAAAGCCCATTTCCTGAAATGCAACCTCGAAGCCATCCGTCACGCATTCTGCAATGATGAGCTGAAAGCATCCTTAAAAGAACAAATTATCACAGCTTACAACAGCGAGGTGGAGTAGGGTTTTACTAACAGCCAATTCATTTAGTTTTAGCATAGCTTTCGGAGCTTAGCATATATAAAAGCCCGCTAATATGCCAGGCAACTATTCCTGACATTTGTGTATTTCGTGGCAAAAAAATATTTGTGGCAGTTATTTTCTTATTTTGCCTGCAGCATGAAACTGCTGTCTCCTGCCATATCATCCCTTGCCCGCATGCGGCTCTGGCGCATTGATGCCTGGAAGAAAAATCCACTGGATGCACAGCGGGAAGTATTACAGGACTTAGTAACATCGGCTCAGTACACGGAGTTTGGCCGCAAGTATGATTTTTCCAACCTCTTTAATGTACGGGACTTCAAAAATGCCGTACCTATTCATGAGTACAATGATCTCAAACCCTATATCGATCGGATGATGCATGGGGAACAAAACCTGTTGTGGAATACACCAGTGTACTGGTTTGCCAAAAGCAGCGGTACCACCAGCGACAAAAGCAAGTTTATTCCCATCAGCGATGAAAGCCTTGAAGAAGGTCATTTCAAAGCATCGAAAGATGTGCTGAGCATGTACTACCAGTACAAACCGGATGCGGAATTGTTGACGGGGAAAGGCCTTCTCATAGGAGGCAGCCACAATATAAACCCCGTAAACGCCGAAGCACAGTTTGGTGACTTAAGTGCGGTGCTTTTTCAGAATTCTCCCTTTTGGGCACACTGGCTCCGTACGCCAGACCTGAGTATTGCCCTTATGGATGAATGGGAGAGTAAGATTGAAAAAATAGCGGAAGCTACCATAAAGGAAAACGTTACCTCGGTATCGGGTGTGCCCACCTGGACATTGGTATTGTTCAAGCGTATATTAGAGATAACCGGCAAACAAACCATTGGTGAAGTATGGCCGGCGCTGGAATTATATATGCACGGCGGTGTTTCATTTACTCCTTATAAAGAACAGTTTCAAAAATTAATTGGCCGGCCCATTAACTATCTCGAAATGTACAATGCCAGCGAAGGGTTTTTTGCGGCACAGGAAAGACCGGGTGATGAGGGCATGTTGCTGTTTCCGGATCATGGTATCTTCTATGAGTTTATGCCGGTGAGTGAGTATGGAAAAAAGGAACCGGTTACGGTTGGCCTCACTGATGTGGAGCTGGGTAAAAACTACGCACCAATCATTAGTACGAATGGCGGGCTATGGCGTTACCTGCTGGGTGATACGATCCAGTTTACCTCCCTGTCTCCTTTCCGTATCAAAGTCTCCGGCCGTCTGAAGCATTATATGAACGCTTTCGGCGAGGAAGTAATCGTAGACAACACCGACAAAGCTTTAGCCATTGCTTGTGAGAAAACGGGCGCCGTGGTAAATGACTATACAGCGGCACCAGTATATTTTTCAGATAGCAGTAATGGTGCCCATGAATGGCTGATAGAATTTGACAAAGCACCAGCCAGCCTGGAAACCTTTATAAACGAACTAGACACAGCCCTGAAAAGTATCAACAGTGACTATGAGGCGAAGCGGCATAAAAGCATTGCACTTGGTTTGCCTGTAGTACATGCCATGCCCAAAGGAACATTTGAAGACTGGTTGCGCAGCAAAGGCAAACTGGGGGGGCAACATAAAGTACCCCGCTTGAGCAATGAGCGGAAGTTTGTCGAAGAGATTTTAAAACATCAGTGATATAATCCTGTCTTTTAAGTATAAGCTTTCATCCATGAAATTCAGCTATTTATTTCTCCTGGCTTGCTGTTTTACCTGCCATATATATGCCCAAAAGAATTTGAAATTAGTTGAGCATTCCATCAGGTTGAAAAAACCAGCTTCTTTCAAATTGAAGATCCCCGAGGGATACAAAATATCCGTAGCAGCTGAAGGGTTGGATCGCCCCCGCTTTTTTACCAAAAGCCCGGACGGCCGGCTGTTTATTACCGATATGTATGACAGAACGGATAATACGAAAGGTAAAATCTATATTCTCGAAAACTGGAATGAGAAGACTAAACAGTTTGATAAAATAACCACCTTCATGGAATACCTGCGCAATCCTAACCAGGTAGCGTTTTACCAGCGCAACAACCAGTGGTATATCTACATTGCTGAAACGCATCAACTCACTTATTATACCTACAACAGCGGTGATAATAAACCAAGCGGCATTACGTACACAATTGCCACATTTCCCGACTATGGCCTCAGTTATAAATACGGCGGCTGGCATTTGACCCGCAGCATTGCATTTAACAAAGACAAGCTGTATGTAAGTGTGGGCAGCAGTTGTGATGCCTGCGTGGAAAAGGAAGAAATAAGGGCCACCATCACCGAAATGAACCCGGATGGCAGTAATAAAAAAATAATCGCAAGGGGTGTACGTAATGCAGTTGGGCTCAAGTTTATTAATAATGAACTATGGGCTACCAATATGGGCCGGGATAACCGCGGCCCCGATATGCCGGAAGAACAATTAATGAAAATAGATAGAGGGGCTTTTTACGGATGGCCTTATTATTATCAATACAAGAATAAGATTATTGCCGATACCGCTTTTAAAAAGGCAGTGCACCCGGCATGGGTAAAGCGGCCTCCGATAAGCAAATGGGGCATCAAAGCCCACTCGGCACCACTCGGGTTTGACTACTTCAAAAATTTCAGCGATTCACTGCTCAATAATTCATTCATCACTGCCCTGCATGGCAGTACCAGCGTATGGCGGCAACGGGGCAATGCGGTGGTACAAATGCTGTCGAATGGCACTTACCGGGAAATAGTCACCGGTTTTCTGCAGGGCAAAACAGAGGATAAACGCTACGGCCGACCCTGCGATGTAATACAATCAGGTAATAACGGCTTTTTTATATCTGACGACAAAAATGGTGTAATCTATTATGTATGGAAAGAATGAAGGCATTAAATCGTCTGCTGGTATTCTTGTAAATTAATCTTTGTAACCTGACTGCAAACAGCCAGACGTGTGGCTCCTAAAACCATTTGCGGAGTTTATCCATAATTTCCTTTCTTTTGTCGTATTAAAACCAACCATATGAAGTTACTTGAAGGAAAAGTTGCTATAGTTACAGGTGCTGCCCGTGGCATTGGGGAAGGTATTGCCCTCAAATTTGCTGAACACGGGGCCAGCGTTGCGTTCACCTACGTAAGTGATAGCAGTGCGGAAAAAGCGGCTGCATTAGAAGCAAAACTTACCGGCCTTGGTGTAAAAGCCAAAGCGTATAAAAGCAATGCTGGCGACTTTGCGCAGTGCGAAAGTTTCGTAAATGATGTGTTGAAAGAATTCGGCACCGTAGATATTTGTGTAAACAATGCAGGTATTTCCAAAGACAACCTGTTGCTGCGCATGACTCCGGAGCAATGGAATGATATGATACAGGTAAACCTGAACAGTGTATTTTATATGACCAAGCAGGTTATCCGCCCGATGATGAAAGCAAAAAGCGGCTCCATCATCAATATGAGTTCAATTATTGGTGAGATCGGCAATGCTGGCCAAAGCAGTTATGCCGCCAGCAAAGCTGGTATTTTAGGGTTTACCAAAAGTGTGGCTAAAGAACTCGGCAGCCGCAACATTCGTTGCAATGCGATAGCACCGGGTTTTGTAGAAACAGATATGACATCTTATTTAAAAGAGGGCGAAGCTGCGGATAAATACAAAGCTGGTATCCCGCTGGGAAAATTCGCTTCGGCTGAAGATATTGCGAATGCCACTTTGTTCCTCGCATCCGATCTTTCTTCCTATGTAACCGGGCAGACATTAAGTGTGTGCGGTGGCCTGAATATCTGATGTAATTTGAAAATAGAAGTAATTAAAGGGGACATTACTACAATGGCGGTTGATGCAATAGTGAATGCAGCCAATACTTCTTTGCTGGGCGGGGGTGGTGTGGATGGAGCTATACACAGAACCGGTGGACCTGCAATATTAGAAGAATGCAGGAAAGTAATTGCCAGGCAAGGTGGTTGTAAAACCGGTGAGGCTGTTATTACTACAGCAGGAAACCTGCCTGCGAAATATGTTATTCATACCGTCGGGCCTGTTTGGAATGGCGGTGATAAAGGAGAAGAGACCAAACTTGTATCCTGCTATCAAAATTCACTGTTGCTTGCTGCTGAAAATAATTGCAGGACCATAGCGTTTCCGGGCATCAGTACGGGTGTTTACAAGTACCCGAAAGACAAGGCAGCGTTGGTAGCTGTTAAAGCAATTACAGACGGCCTGGCTGGTGATGACAGGATTGAAAAGGTATATATGGTTTGTTTCGATGAAGAAAATTTCTCCCTGGTTAAAGCAGCAATTGAGAAGTTATCCTTGTAATCTCTTTCCCCTCCTTTAAACTCCTAGCTTAATATTTCTCCTTTTTATATAGCTATGCCACAAAATCATACTGGCAATAGTGCGGTAGGGGCGCCATGGCTCAGCAATCCGGAGCATTTCTTCTTTGCTTATATCTTTAGGCAGCCCTCTTGTTTCCTTCAGGCTGTTGACTAAAGCAATATCGCCCAGCGGAAATAAATCAGTTCGCTGTAAGGCATGCATCAGGTAGACATCGATCGTCCAATGCCCGATACCTTTTAACTGTATCAATATTTCCCGTACTTTTTCATCCGGCAGCGTAGCCAGCTTTTTCAGGCTAATCTTTCTTTTTACAACAGCGTCTGCCAGCCCGCGGGCATAACCCATCTTCTGCCGGGTAAAATAACAAGCCCGCATTTCGTCATCGGTTAGCCGCAATAGTTTAGCGGGAGTTACATAGCCAATTTTTTCCTGTAGTTTTTTAAAAGCTGCATAGGCTGAAGCCAGTGATACCTGTTGTTCCAGTATAGTCAGTACCAGTGTCTGGAAAGTGTTGGGCCTTGTCCACATCGGCGGGTAACCATGCTCTTTGATGATAGCTGCTAAAACAGCATCTTTTTTAGAAAGCTGGTTGCAGATACGCCTGAAATTCCTACTATGAAAATTTCGCAAATGCACTGTCATAAAAAAAGAGTAGCTTCATTATAACCATAAACCAGCACTAATATGAAATGTTTTTTCATCGTTGTTCTCGCTATTAGTATTAGCACGGGCTGCCAGTCCAAATCGAAGAATGAAGAGGGCGGCAGCAATAAAAAGACCAATAGCCATGCTAAATATACAGCCAGTAAAGATGGTATTGAAGAAATAAAAATCGGTATGAAAGCGGGCGAAGTGGAAAAAATAACAGGCGAACAGTTTCAGTTCAAAACAAACAGGGACATACCGGGCTACTGGACTGACACCATGCGGATAAGCTATAAGGAAATGCCTCTTACGTTATATTTTGAACGGATGGAAATGAGTGAAACAAACTGGTATATGCAGTTGTCAGGCGTTGAAACGACCAGCGATTTATGCAAAACAGCAACAGGAATCGGAATTGGAGATGATAAAATGGCTGTTGTAAAGGCCTATGATGATTATTCCATTGACATGGGCCCGGATTATGAGCAGGTAAACGACAGCACCTGGTTGCCCAGCAAAACAAAGTATAGTATCCATGTCCGGGATACCAGCTATATGAATCAAATAAGCTTCCGGCTGACGGACAAAAAAATAACGGCAATTGGTGCATCCATGATTATGGGTGACTAATCCTACTTGCTTTTGAATTTGGCAATGGCGTTTCGGGTAAACTCGCTCAGCACCAGTTTGCCGCTGATGGCCGCACGTTCTACCAGTAGCTTATCCCAATGTTCAGTGCCTTTCCAGAAAATTTTTTTCAGCTCAGCCATGGCCTCCGGGCTGGAATGGACAAGGGTATTGGCTAAACGTGTAATGGATTCATCCATACTGCTGATGTCGGGGTGCAGCTCAGCGAACAAACCTTTTCGCCTTGCCCAGTCAGCATTGCGCCACATGGTAGCATCAATAGCTAGTTGTGAAAAAGCAGAAGTACCAATTTTCCGCTCCACTGCTGGCCCAACTACAAAGGGGCCGATGCCCACTGCCAGTTCACTCAGTTTTACGTCAGCACCCTCTGTAGCAATGGCATAGTCAACTGCGGCAGCTATACCCACACCGCCACCCACACATTTACCATGTATGCGTGCTATAACCAATTTGGGACAAACACGGATGGCATTAATAACATGGGCAAAGCCACTGAAAAATTGTAAACCTTGCGTTTCATTTTGTATGGCTACCAGTTCATCGAATGAAGCGCCGGCGCAAAAAGCCTTTTCGCCGCCAGAGCGAAGAATAATCACAGCCGTATTGGGGTCTTCGCCAGTATGCGAAATCGCCGTGGCAAGTTCATTCAGTAATTTCCCCGGAAGCGAATTGCTTTGCGGATGAAAAAACTCAATCGTCGTAATGCCTTTATGCGTCTCGCTTTTTACATATGATTCCATGACTTCTGTTTAAAAGAGCAAATCTATAAAAGAACCGGCATTATAAAAGACCCAGCCGGAAGAGAATAAGGCAACAGCGGTGCAAGCTTTCCCGTACGGTCAACTTGCTCCTTTCATCTCTTACCGTACTATCATGGCTGTTTGTCGAATACTGGCAACAGGTGTTGATTAGCCGGGTACTTTAGTATAAAACATTAATTATGGGAAAATTCATCATCACAACCCGTACCAACGGTGAGTACCAATTCAATCTTAAGGCTGATAATGGCCAGATTATTCTCAGCAGTGAGGGGTATACAACAAAGACTGCATGCCATAATGGGATTGAGTCAGTAAAGAAGAACGCACAAGAAAGCGAAAATTTTGAAAGAAAGGTGGCAACAAACGGCAAACATTATTTCAACCTGAAAGCCGGCAACGGACAGGTAATCGGTTCCAGCCAAATGTATGAATCATCGGAAGGGATGGTAAATGGCCTGGCGTCTGTAATAAAAAATGCGCACAATGCAGATGTTGTAGACGAAACAGTTTAAAAGAAAGGCTGCCGGTTCCGGCAGCCTTTCTTTTAGTCAATTCTTTTTTGCGACCATCGTGAGTATAGTCGCCACCCCGGTTATTTCATTTGTTTCATCCAGAAACTCCACCAGCCATTTTACAATGCCTTTATCAATATCATCTCCACGCTTAAAATCTTCTGGCTTTTCGACGATGCGTTTATCGTTCGGCAGCTTTTCCTTGCAGGTAAAGCGGATATAAATTTCGCTGCCAGGGTAAACAGGTTTGGTAAAACGCAGTTCGTCAATACCATAGTTCAGCAATACAGGATTTTTTTCGTAGCTGTCAACAAACAGGCCTGCTGCTATACTCATAATCAGGTAGCCATGTGCCACCTGCCGTTCAAACATAGTACCATTAAAGTCTGTTGTTTTAATATGGGCGTAGAAATGATCGCCACTCAGATCGGCAAATTTGTCTATATCCTCACCCGTAATGACCCGCTTGTCTGTAACAATCTGTTCGCCGATTTGCAACTCTTCAAAATACTTTTTAAACGGGTGTTTTTCACCTGTCTTTCCTTTGGCGTTAGGCTGGTAAACATTCGTTACTTCTGTCAATGTAGTTGGGGATCCCTGTATGGCTGTACGCTGCAGGTAATGCTTAACACCACGGATGCCACCCATCTCTTCGCCGCCGCCGGCACGACCGGGTCCGCCATGTACCAGTAGTGGTAATGGTGATCCATGGCCGGTATTTTCTTTGGCACATTCTTCGTTCAGAATCAAAATGCGTCCGTGATGTGTGGCTGCACCAATTACATATTGCCTGGCTTGTTTGTAATCAGCCGTAACGATGGTGCTTACCAAACTGCCTTTGCCAAGTTTGCTTAGTGTAATGGCTTCGTCTAAACTATTATAAGGCATAATAGTGCTTACCGGACCAAAAGCTTCCACCTCATGTGCTGCTGTTGCAGCGAAAGGCTGATTGTTCATCAGTAATAAGGGCGAAATAAACGCACCTTTGCCAGCATCTGCATCCACTACCTCCACGCTGTCTAAACTGCCATATACAATTTGCGAAGAAGCTAATAATTTCTGCACCTGCTCTTTTACTTCGGTACGTTGTGTTTCGCCGGCCAGCGACCCCATTCGTACTTTATCATTCAGCGGGTTGCCAATAACCGTCTGTGATAAAGCTGAGCCAATTGCTTTCCACATATCTTCCATCTTATTGGCCGGAACAAAAATTCTGCGTATTCCTGTGCAACGTTGTCCTGCTTTAAGGGTCATTTCTCTGCGTACTTCCTTTACAAAAATGTCCCACTCTGGCGAACCAGGGTTAACATCTTCGCCCAATACAATGCAGTTAAGGCTGTCTGCCTCCATATTGAACGGCACGTTATTTTCTAAAATGGATTTGTTTTGCTTCAGCATAAGTCCGGTGGATGCTGAACCAGTAAATGTAACCACATCCTGGCTGCTAACATGGTCGAGCAGATCGCCGGCACTGCCACAAATCAGTTGTAAACTTCCTGCTGGTAAGATGCCGGAAGCAATGATTTCTTTAACGACTGCCTCTGTTAAATACGAGGTAACTGTTGCGGGTTTTACAATGGCAGGTATACCAGCCAGTAAATTCACAGCAATCTTTTCCAGCATCCCCCATACCGGAAAATTGAATGCGTTTATGTGAATGGCTACACCTTCTTTCGGAGAAAGAATATGTGTGCCCATAAATGTATTGTTCTTGCTGAAGTTGTGGCTCTCGCCGTCTATGCAAATTACATCATCGGGAAACTTTCTTCTTAATGAAGCGTTGGCAAACAGGTTGCCGATACCCCCCTCAATATCCACCCAGCTATCCGCTTTAGTGGCACCGGTTTTATAACTAATATCATAAAACTTCGGGAGATGATTACGCAAATGCAAGGCCAGTGCTTTAAGCATATTGCCCCGCTGGTGAAAAGTCATTTTGCGCAGGGCCGGGTTGCCCGTATTACGGGCATAATCGGTGATTTTTTTAAAATCCAGCCCCTTTGTTGTGGCAGCAGCAATGGGTTCGGCGGTAACGGCATTGTAGAGCAGTTGTCCGTCGCCATCGCCGGTTATCCATTTACCGGTGATATAGTTTTCGAGTTTATACATAGCAAGCGATAATTGAAGTGGCGAAAATACTTCAAGTTTTTGTGTAATTTTGGAATACTCAATTTTAAAGTTATGAGTGTAGCGGAAATGAAACTGGCAGCATTTGAAAAACTGGCGCAACATGAAAAGCAAAGAGCGTATAATCTGTCACGCCAGTTAAATGATTTGAGCGATCAGTATGACGAAACGCTGAAAAAACTCGCCCAATGATTATGTTAGATGATATCCTGGCATTGCATGCCTGATCAGTTAAAAAATATGGTGGTGCGGATGTTGTGCGGGATGCAGGGCTTCTTTAATCGGCAATAGCACGGCCAATTCAAAATTTTGTTGGTGAAGATCTCTATTTGTCTACTTTTGAGAAAGCAGCGGCACTTGCAAAAAGTTTGATCAAAACATAGAATGGCTTAAAAACAATACTGTTATAAACAAATAGAAATGAAAAAGATAATTATTTTAATGTTGAGTGTGTCTGTATTATTCGCTTGCCAATCCAATAAAAAAGAGAAAGAAAACCCCTTGGAAAAAGAAGCAAAAGTGCTTGAAGATGAAGTAATGGAAGGCCATGATATAGCTATGCCTAAGTCTGTAAAAATACCGGAGCTGGAAAAAAAGGTGAAAGGTATGCTGGATTCAATCGGAAAATTACCTGCTAAAGCAAAGGAGGCAGCAGCACCACTAAAAGCAAAACTTGAAACCCTGGCCGCTGATCTCAGCTATGCAGGAAATGCCATGCACAAGTGGATGGACGAATTTGAGTATGACTCTGCCCGGAATAACCTGGAACAACGTATCAAATACTTAACCGATGAAAAACTGAAGGTAACCAAGATGAAAGAAGCTGTCCTTAACAGCCTGGCCAAAGCTGATTCTTTATTGAAATCAAAACTTTAATAGCTAAGCGGTTCCACGCCAAACTGTTTCAAATGATGCAGGGCATGCTTGTAGAGTAGTTGCACGTTTTGTTCAAAATCCAAATCGCCAAAGAAAGGGTTGCGGATGATCATTTTCGGATTGGCTGTATAGGCTTCAAAGAAATAAATCAATTCCATTTGCAGGGCTCCAATAGCAGCCTGCACAGTTTTATAACGCAGCGGTGCAGGTTCTTCACCCATCAGCGGGTTTTTGGTATTCTCTTTAAACGGCTTTTCGCTCATCATAAACTCACGCATAGCGTCCAGTCTTTCCGGCGGGGTGAGAATCTTATCTATTTTCAGGCGCCCATTCGCATTGCGCACAGCATCCCCGCTAAAATGTTCAATCATTTGTTGTACGCTCATTTTTCCCCAACGGGGTGGCGTGGCTGGGTCCAGTCGCTGGAGGTAGGTAACCAATTTAGTACGGAGAAAATTTTCCTTTTCTATGCTCATGGTATGCAATCTTTGAAAGCAGCAAATTACAAAACCGCCCGTAAATGAAAAAACCCCGGCTTAGGTAAGCCAGGGTCCATCATTTAACAGCAAAATTATTCTTCTACTTTAATGGTATCAATTGCATCACAAAGCAGGGAGAAAATGCCAATGACTGTGCCTTCTCCTTTCACAGATTCAAACTTACCGGCTTTTTTATAATGCTCTGCAACAGGTGTGGTTTCTTTCTGGTAAACTGAAAATCGTTTACGGATTACATCTTCATTCGTATCATCACTGCGGCCAGACGTTTTACCCCTGTTGAGCAGACGCTGCACCAGCTCTTCTTCACCAACTTCCAATGCCAGCACTTTGGCAATGGAGGTTTGCCTTAAATCCAGCAGTTTGTCCAGCGCTTCAGCTTGTGCTACTGTGCGGGGGAAGCCATCAAACAGAAAACCGGGGGCTTCCTTATGTTTTTCAAAATAGGAATCCACCATACCGATTACAACTTCATCGGGTACAAGCTGCCCCTTATCAATAAAACTTTTAGCCTCAAGACCAAGCGGGGTCTTTTGCGCAATTTCTTCACGCAAGAGATTGCCGGTCGAGAGATGAACCAGCCTATATTTTTCGACCAGTTTATCAGACTGTGTGCCCTTTCCGCTGCCCGGGGGGCCAAAAAGAATGACGTTAAACATAAGTAGTTACTAACCTTGGTGTACGGACAAATATAATGTACGAAGCCTGTATTCCCCGGCAAAAGCTAAAATATTAGCCCAAACCGCTGTTTGTTAAGGAAATGGCAAGGTGTAATACTGCAAAATCCCGTCGAACCCTTCTTTCGTAACTTTGTTAAATAAGAAAACATGAAAATCACGGTACGGATATCTATCATTCTGCTGGCAGGTTTGCTGCAGCAATGCAGCTATTCCCAAAACAGCAGCTCAACCAAAAATCAGGCAAAAATGGACAGTTTAAAGAAAAATAACCCTGTGTATTCAAACACAGACAGCAGCCAGGTAAACCTGACTGAAGAAGAATGGAAAAAAATACTACCGGCAGATGTATACCAAATAGCCAGGCAAAAAGGCACGGAACGTCCTTGGAGCAGCCAGTTTGAAAGCTTTAAGGAAAAAGGAACATATTATTGTGCAGCCTGCGGTAATCCCCTTTTTAAAAGCGATACCAAGTTTGACAGCGGTTGCGGATGGCCAAGCTTTTATGAACCTGTGAGTAAAACCAGTATTATCTATCTTGAAGATAACAGCCACGGAATGCGCCGCACCGAAACACAATGTGGCCGGTGCAAGGCACATCTTGGCCACGTATTTGATGATGGCCCTCCACCAACAGGCCTTCGTTATTGCATAAACGGCGTAGTGCTCGATTTTGAAAAAGCAAAAGATGCAGAGAAAAAATACAACGAGAAGGAAGGAAAGTAAGAGAAAAATAAACGAAAAACCCATTGAGTGAATACCGGTCCATTACAGACCGGTATTTTAATTTGCAACCCCTCTAATATCTTTGCCCCCTAATACAATCTTATGAAGGGGTTTCGTTTGTTTATAAGTTTTTTAATCTGTGTGATAGTGGTGGCAGCCGCCCTGTCTTTTTTTATGGACACACACCAATCCATAAAAAGAAGTACCAGTATACAAGCACCGGCTTCGGCGATCTATGCAGAGCTGGTAAAACTCGATAATTTCAAGCATGTTTCTGTGTGGGATCAACAGGATTCATCGTTGGTATATACGCTTGCAGGCAACGATGGAACGGTAGGTGCCAGCACCAGCTGGAAAGGCAGCCCGGAAATATCCGGTGAAGGAAAGATAGAAATAACAGGGCTGGAGAAAGATAAAAAAATCAGTCATACTATTTCATTCACAAAGCCCAAAAAAGGGACGGCTGCGTCAGTATTTATACTGGATCAAAAAGATACCAACACAACAGAAGTGACCTGGGATTTTAAACTGAATACACCACGGCCCTGGAATATATTCAACCTCTTCTTCAGTTTAGATAAGCAAATGGGTGGCGACTTTGAAAGAGGCCTTGAAGCACTCAAACACATCATGGAAAAACAAAACGCAGTGCAATAAGGTTTGTATCTTTCCTGTCTAAACCTTTTTTACATGAAAATGAATGCTGGTGTCTGGATTGGCATTATAGGCGGATTAATCGGCTTTTCGGTAGCCATAGCATCTGTCGTCGTTACGGCAGGTCAAGATGCTGTATGGATAGTAGCTATCATGCTCCTTTTTTTCGGAGGGATGGCCTACCTCTTCTATCGCTTATTGTTTAAGCCAATGATGAATGCAAAAAGGCTCATGAAAATTGGCATAGATGGCAAAGCAAAAATTTTGGAAGTAAAGGACACGGGTGTTACGATTAATAATAACCCGCAGGTAAAACTGATCATGGAAGTGAAAAGTTCGCTTGGACAAACATATACTGCGCAAACAAGGGTATTGTTATCAAGATTAAATCCATGGGCATACAGTCCTGGCATGGAAGTACCCGTGAAGATTGATCCCGAAAATGAAAAAAATGTTATCATCAATAGTTCTGGTGCAATAAAAAATACGCAACCCCAGGGCAATATGTCGGTGAACACATCGGCATTAACTGCCGAATTAGAAAAACTACAGGCAGAACAGGAAACCATCAGGGTATCGGGCCGTACGGCAAGGGCCATCATCAAAGAATACCAATGGTTAGGGTTGTATGTAAACGGAAATAATCCTTATGTGGAAATCACCGTTGAGGTCCTTCCTGAAAATGCAGGCTCCTTCAGTGCAAAAACGAGGGGTGTACTGGCTGAAGCATCGGTGCCGAAATACCAGCCGGGTAAAGAAATAATGGTTCGCTATGATTATTATGATAACAGCAAAGTGGTTATAGATCATTCTCTCTAAACAATACAATTTTAACCGGCTTTTCCATTCTTAATCCCTGTAAATCAACCGGGAGAAGTTTTGTCATTTCGTTTTCCTTCTCTGGCACTTTATTTGGCGATGGCTGCATGTACCAAAGAGTAAACTATGAAAAAGCTAATCACGGGTGCATTTTTAATAGCATCTGCTACAGCATTTGTGCCGGTTACCACCCGGGCGCAGGTAAGGGTAGGAATCAATATTAATATTGGCGATCAGCCCCGCTGGAGGGCACCGGGTTATGACTATGTAGCGTATTACTACATGCCTGATATCGAAACCTATTATTATGTGCCAAACCGCCAGTTTATATACCTGTCCAATGGCCGCTGGGTATTTTCGGCATCACTGCCCTACCGCTACAGAAATTATGATTTGTACGGGGGGCGTAAAGTCGTAATAAACAGGCCGAATGCCTATTATTATTACAACGATCACTGGGCATTATATGGCCGGCGAATATATAGGCATGACAACGGCCATCATAAAGGCTGGTATAAGCAAAAGAAAGGCCGCAGACGTTAGCTTCCTGCTTCTTTAAAAGACCATCCACAGGATGGCCTTTTACATTAAATCAATCAATGGAAACGGCTAAATGAAAGTCCCGGCTGAAAAAATTTATGTAGGTTTGCCGCAAAGGGCCGGGTATGAAACTCTCACATTTATCTGAAACACTGATTGGTTCTGAAATAGTAAAACTGGGTGGAGAAATTAGAGAAAAAATCCGCCAGGGTGCCCGTATATATAATTTCACGGTCGGCGACTTTGATCCGTCTATTTTTCCTATACCAAAAGATCTGGAAAATGCAATTGTAGAAGCTTACCGCAGGCATTTTACCAATTACCCTGCAGCAGAAGGCAATCTCGATTTGCGTGAGGCAATCCATTCCTTTATAAAAGATACGGAAGGACTTGATTATGGTATCAACGAAATACTCGTGGCTTCCGGCGGACGTCCGCTTATCTACGCCGCCTACCGGGCCGTGTGCGATGAGGGAGATAAAATTATTTATCCCGTACCAAGCTGGAACAATAATCATTATACACATTTTGTAAAAGGCGAACATGTCGTTGTGGAAGCCACGGCCGACAATAATTTCATGCCTGTTGCAGAAGATATTCGTCCGCATATACAACAGGCAACACTGATTTCACTTTGCTCACCGCAAAACCCTACAGGTACAACATTCAGTAAAGAAAAGCTCGAAGCCATTTGCGATATGGTGATAGAAGAGAACAATCGCCGCGGTGATGGAGAAAAGAAGCTTTATGTACTGTTCGATCAGATGTATTGGCACCTGACTTATGGTGATATAAAGCACTACGATCCTGTATCCTTGCGACCTGAAATGCGGCCATACACCATTTTTATTGATGCTATCAGTAAAGTATTTGCAGCTACTGGGGTACGGGTGGGCTGGAGCATGGGTCCGGCTACTGTCATCAGTAAAATGAAAGCCATACTGACGCATGTGGGCGCATGGGCACCTATGGCGGAACAAAAAGCAGTAGCGTATTACCTTGGAAAACGGGCGGAAATCAATAATTATCTCATGGGTTTCAAGGGCGAAGTGGAGGAAAGGCTGCGGCTGATCTATAATGGGTTCATGCAATTGAAAAATGAGGGCTTGCCTGTTGATGCCATTGCCCCTGAAGCAGCTATCTATCTCACCATTAAAATAGACCTGAACGGCAAGACCGCAAAAGACGGAACCGTTATCAATAACCAGGGGGATGTAACTGCATATATTCTCAACCATGCAGGCCTGGCTGTAGTACCATTTTATGCATTTGGCGCTGGTAAAAATTCGCCCTGGTACCGCCTGAGTGTGGGCACCTGCAAAAAAGAGGAAGTGGGGGAAATGATTGGAAAGCTGCGGGAAGCGCTGGGCAATTTTTAAAAATCAGCATGCGAAAAATAATACTGTTTGTTTTCCTGGCTGGCTGTATAATGCCTTTTGTCCACGGGCAATCATCTGCCTATCAGAAGTTATTAGCAGACTGCAGCGATATATTTTTGAAATATACAAGCACGGGCAAGGCAACGGCTTTTCTTAACGGGTTTGACCTGTTAGCCCGGTATAAACTGCGCCCGGATGATACCGCATTTAAAATGGCCGTAGTCGAACTGCGGGGCAGATGGCCGCAGCTAAACGATCAGCAAATAAGCTACAAAACCGCTGATAGCATACTCACCGATTTGCAGCGGAATGACTTGTGGAAGGGTGCTGAAGATGACCTCTCAAAGTTTAATACAGTGCTGAAATTATTTAATGATAAATATTGTGCCTGTATAGCTTCTAAAGATGCTGGCCTGGAAGATATAATGCAGTTTGAAAAAGTAAACCAGGCCTGTGATGCAGCATTGACAAAGGATATTGTTTTTATGAATTCCATGCGCTCACATGTAGGTGTTTTTTCGCAGGCAGAACAAGTGAAGATTCAGTCATTGATGGCGAGATACCTTTACGGAAATTGCCCTGTTTATACCCGCATCAATAAGCAGATTTATCTTGACGAAAATAACCGCCATACATCGTTCTTTATTTATTCATCTGCTATGTCAAGCAAGAATAATTTTTTATCCTTTGTACAAAAAAGCAAACCTGATTCACTAAAGTTTATTTTTTCCGGGTATAAGGGCTATAAAAATGATATTGAGTCCCTGCGGAAAATACTGACGCCCAAGACAAAGAACATCGCAACAACGGATGACGACATAACAGGCGACAGTATGATAGTAAAGACCACGCTGTACAATGATGTAAGCCCAAAGAAAATAACCGGGCAAATAGAACTGACAATTGATTGCCGGAAAATGTTCACTCCCCTTATCTTATCGGTAGTTTTTACACCAGCAGATAAAATAACAAACATACCCGAACTCATGCGGCGGATAGAAGATGAGGACATAGAAATTCCACCACCACCACCCATGGAGATGCCAAGAAATCAATAAGGGGGCCGCCTAATTTTTACACAAGAAAAACCGGAAGGATCGAAGCCTGCTGAACCTGGCCTCTTTCAGCATACGCCTGCTGTTAGTCGTAATGCGAAACTTGTTTACCAGTTCATGGGAAAGGCAAAACTGTTCAGGGGTATCAATATGCCGGAGAATGGCACAAATATCATCGGGCAGGGAATCAGGCAATGGAATTTCTTCCAGCGTACAATTATGCTTCAACAACAACAGGTATCCGTTGTAATACATAACGGAGAAGGGTGTATTGCACTAACTGCTTACATGCGTGCAGCGGGGCAACCGCAATTCTTTTTCTTTGCACCAGAACCGCTATAATAATTTTTACTGCATGAACTGATAAAAGCAACCAGCAGGAGAGCAACAGCTATTTTTGTTAATGTCTTCATTGTCTTTGAAAGTTCTAAATTAAAACTATTTTACAAGCAAAATAGTATCCCAGGTGCCTAAAAACTTATAAAACAGTTATTACTATCCCGAAAATGCAGGAAACACCCCGAAAACTACGCATTTTGGTGGCCCCGCTCGACTGGGGCCTAGGTCATGCCACCCGCTGTATCCCGGTCATCCGGGAACTGCTGAGGCAGGACTGTGAAGTAATTATTGCAGGAGAGGGGGCGCAGCAGGCCTTATTAGGACAGGAATTTCCGCAACTGCAGTTTCTGGAGTTGGAGGGTTACCGGGTAAAGTATACCCGGAATGGGAAGGGACTTTCTCTGAAGATGATCCGGCAGTGGCCGCGTCTGCAAAGAACCATAAGAAAGGAAAACGAATGGCTTAAGAAAGTAGTGGCAGCATATAAGCCCGATGCCATTATCAGTGATAATCGTTATGGACTGTATCATTCGTCAGTAAGATCAGTTCTTATCATACATCAGCTATGTATAAAATCACCGTTTGGGAAATGGACAGAACGCTTGTTGCAGCGAATAAATTACAAATACATCAACCGGTTTAACCAATGCTGGGTACCTGACATGTCAAAGGGAAATAATCTTTCCGGGGAGCTCGGCCATCCTGAAAAAATGCCGGCAATACCTGTGAAGTACATTGGGGCGCTGAGCCGGTTTAAAAATGCAGGGCTGGAGGAAAAGAAAAATCACTTGCTGGTTATTCTTTCCGGACCTGAACCGCAACGTACTTTGCTGGAAGATAAAATCATTACCGAAATAAGTCATTATAACGGCACTGCCGACGTAGTGAGGGGAATGCCGGGGTATCCCAATCAAATTCCTTCAACAGGGATGATCCATTTTTATAATCATTTACCGGCTGCGGCGCTGAACGAAAAAATGCAGGAAGCTGAATACATTATCAGCCGCAGTGGTTATAGTACGGTGATGGATATCGTTGCCCTTGGGAAGAAAAGTATACTCATACCCACTCCCGGCCAAACAGAACAGGAATACCTGGCGGCGTTCCTGGCAGAAAAACAAATGGCTTTAACTGTAACACAAGATGCATTCTCACTTGAGGAAGTTTTGCAAAAAGCAAGTGCTTTCAATTTTAATCCTTTGCCTGCCGGAGATAATCAACTCCTGGTTGACTGCATAGCTAATCTTATAAAGGATATAGAAAAGAAGCTATAGGGCCGATACCAAAATAAGTGCTGTCGTTTCTTTTAACGGCTTCATTAATACCACACCCCTTACTTTTTCTCTTATATAATCGATTGCCCGAAGGTTAGTAAATTATTATCAGGATCAAGTAATGAAAATTCCCGTTGCCCCCAGGGTTTTGTTTGCAGGTCACCATTGGGATGGATGGCTACACCATTTGTCATCATAGATTGATACAAAGCTTCAATGTCATTGGTCCGGATATATACCTGCCCGTAGTTTTCTTTAGGGTCTAATACGGGAAAAGAAAAAAAATGAATTTCAATATCATCTTTGTGTACCATCAGGTAGTCATCATAGTCTCCTCCACCCACCTGGGTAAAACCTAATTGTGAAGTATAATAAGCTTTAGTAACTGCTTTATTGCGCATGGGCAGTTTGGGGTGGATGTGGGTAAGCATTATATGTTTCCTATTGATTTTTGTAATTTTTAAAAAGTATGTCTAACTGCGATCTCGAAAAACAAATCCCTTGTGCCAGGTTTGGCGATATGCTGATAGTGTCCAGCGCCAGTTCAGAGCCTGTATGTACGGCAAAAGCCACATCATCGTTTACGTCTATAACAGGTGAACCCATCATACCTTCCCATGTGTTTTCTGGCCGCTCGTATTTTACTTCGTTTGCATCGCCTGTCAGCACCCGCGCAGTATATATTTTCCAGGAAAAGCTTTCGCCGTAAACTCCTGGTATCTGAATGCTCATGTTTTTTTGAGGTATGCGGGCATCTACCTTATAGAAAGGGGTATTCGTCAGGGTACTCTTAAGCAAAAGTAAGGTGAATCGATCGCCATCTGTACGGGCAGCAATAGTTGCCGGGTATTTCTTTTTATCTGAAGTGACTATATTCCATCCTGAATCTTGTAATGCACCAGTAGTAACTGCCATCACCAGGCCTTTTTTACTGACAAAAAAGCCGGTCGATTTATTACTATTATCATCACCAGATTGAACCATCACCACTTTTGAGCGCCAGTCGCCAACAGGAGGTTGCCCGGTTCCTGGTTTATTTGCAGGTGAAAATTTGATAACTAAAAAACTAATAAGCGCCACTAACACCAGTATACCCCCAGCAAGCATAGGTTTAAATGAACGTTTTTTTTTGCTCCGTATCGCTCACTTCACTCTCTTTTGGAAGTGATAATGGTGGCAACTGTGCAAGGTGTTCCGCTTCGGCATATACATCTTCTATGTCCTGCTCCCAGCGTTCGTCTGTGAGGCTGATAGCATTAAGATCGGCAAACTGATGAAGGCTTTCCGGCAAATCATTCTTAGACGGCATCTTGCCATTATTAACTAATACAGGCAGGATATGGGTACCGGTCTTAATGGCTGTTTCTATTTCACGTCTTGTCCAGTCAGCTGAATCAAATATCCGGGCCTTTCGTAAAAAACGTTTACCTCTCCACCCCGGTCCGATGATAACAACCAGTATAGAACTGTTTGTTATAGCAGATTCAACTATTTCAGGAAAGTACACCCCCGCCTTGATATTCGTTACGTCTTTAAAAATAAATTGCCGGCCATATTTGTTGGCGAAAGCATCACTCAGCCGGCCGGCATGCCCCTGGCTATCTGCCCGGCGGTAACAAATAAATGCTTTCAATGATTTTGGTGGCATAGCCTGCAGGGTATTTTGTATAATCCTTCGCTGTACTGAAGTTAATACAAATCCGGCTGTTTCAAATACTGAACAGGTACAGCACTTGTAAGCCATACCCCATTATCAGAAAGAAAAAATATAAAACGATCCTGGTACATTTTAGCGGCCAGCACCTCCAGCACCACTGGTTTGCCATGACGTTGCCCTACTTTCATAGCCGTTTCCTTATCAGCACTCAAGTGCACATGTTGCCGGCTGCGCTTTTCTAATCCTGTTGCTAAGATAGAGGCCAATGCGGTTTCGCTGGTGCCGTGATACAAAATAGCAGGTGGTTCTTTCGGTACATATCCGAGTTCGATATTGACCGAATGGCCCTGGCTGGCCCTTATTTTATAGCCGGTATCATTGAGAGCAAAACGTTTTTTGGGATTTGTGTCTACAATATGTTGCAGCTGCGTTCTGTCGAGCGCCATGCCATGTGCATTTACTTTTTCAATTAATACGGACACGTCAGTCCAGCCATTTTCATCAAGTGTAATGCCGATGGTTTCAGGTTTGTGGCGCAGGACGAGACTGAGGAATTTGCTGATATGTATTTCGTTGGCGAGCATGTATCATGATTAATAGGGAGCTGACTTATTTGGTATAGCCAAGTTTCCTGAAACAAGACAGCATCTTATCTCCCACCTTTTTAGCAAACCTTGATTTTGTTAAATCAGCATTCACGTCTACAGAAGCCATCCATATTTCTGTTACACCAGTATCATGAATTGCTGCCAGCCGGAAACTGAAATGCTGTTTGAAACTCACACCACTGAGTGGTGTTAGTATTCGCAAGCTGCCAATAGGCGTTTGGTTAGCACTAAATTCTTGCATTCCTCCCCAGAAATCATAAAAGGCTTCGGCTTTTGGAAGTAAGAACAACAAAGCCTTATACCCATTCTTCTTTAGCAGATCAATTTCCGCCTTGGCCTCAATATTCGTTTTTTCGATAAAATAATACAAACAGGAAACGCCTTTGTCCTTCAGTTTTTTGGTGATATGCGTGCTGAGGTCGTCTAAAAAAATTCGTGTACTGACATCTCCGCTACCAATAATCAATATGCTGTCTGGCGGTTGATGCAAGCTGTCAGTTTGCTTTTCTTCGAAATAAAATTCCGGGTTTGTTTGGGCAAAAGATGGCAGATAAAAGAATAGCGAAGAAAACAGCAGAATTTGTTTCAAGATAGTTGCGCAGCGCTTGCCCATATGTAAAACTAAAGAGAATCCATTATTTATTTAGCGCTTTTTTTGTTTATAAGCACCCTGATATCTGTATAGAAATAGAAAACGGTAATTGCGATTACTAGCACACCGAGAATAGCTGATTTTGGCCTTGCCGGTTCCATTATCATCGCCAAACCAAGCACTATCAGGAGCAGGCAAAATGGGTAAGCAAAGACACGGAATAACGTGTTCTTTATGCTCCACTCATTTACAGGCTTTTTGTTTTCTGTTGCGGGTTCGTTGTCGTTCAGTATATCAATGAGGTTAGTCAGAAAGTCATTGATGTTTTTCCTGTTGCCACTTGGGAAAATTACATGCCAGCTGTCAGGGTTTGTTATACTATTAATTAAAATACGGTCTTTGTCATTAATGACGGTGAGCAGTTCATTGCTGTCTCCGTGGTCAGCAACCCGCCATGCCCGGAAAATATTTTTGGTTTCCTGCACCGTATGCCATTGATATTTCGCCTTTGATCGGGCAATGGCCTCAGCAAACTGTTCATCAGAGCAGGATAAAGGAATGTCCCTGAAGTTTAGTTTATCATGTTGTATAAACGCAAACAGGATGGCTGGGAGCAGGAGGGCAATGGTAGTAATTGTCAACTCTGCGGTAGTACGCACCCCCGTATAATTGTTAGTTATATGTATTTCAACCAAATCCAGGCCTATCGGCACGGGAATTGCTAAAAGAAAAATGACAACGCTATAATGAACCAGCCACTGGGTGAATGTAAGTTTCACCCGCTTTCGCTCTTTTATTTTTTGTACCTGCTCTTTAGTGAGGCGTTTAATCATTGCTTAACGGTTCGTAGTAATATATAAATGAACCAGTGCTGTTTAAGGTTTTTGTTTTTAACAGTGTAAGATCGATCAGCTCATTTATATTTCTGAACAAAGGCAAACCTTTACCTGCAATTGTTGGCTGAACGCAAAGTTGTAATTCATCAATGAGTTTAAGGTTCAGCAGGGTAACGATCAAACTGGGGCTGCAAACTAAAATGGGCTTTCCCGTCTCCTGCTTTAATGCTAAGACTTCTTCCCGCAGATCCCTGGTAGCCAGCCTGGCGGTTTTCCAGGTGAGTTCTTTAAGCGTATGCGAAAAAACAACTTTGGGGATATTATCAATGGCAACAGCAAAATCATCCATGCCCTTATTGCCTGAAGGATTGGCTAATAGTGTTGGCCAGAATTCCATCAGCTGATAAGTGATCCGGCCGTAGAGTGCGGTGCCACCACTTTCCAGCAACTCCGTATAATGCCGGTGCAATTCTTCATCCGCTTTACCTAAAGTGTGATCACAAAACCCGTCGAGGGTCATATTCATAGCGGCGATTACTTTGCGCATGATATGTATTTTAGTTCAATTTAAACAACCTTTCCCAACCACTCATTCACCACCCGCGGAAAAGCATACTGTTTTAATTGGGCAAGTGGTACAAGTACATAACCATCTTCAATCCTGGGCTTGCGGCTGCACTGCACCGGTATAAACTGCGCATGTATCTGCTGGTGGGAGAGTAATTGTTTTAAACGGACAGCCTCACCTTCTTGTTTATATCGCCCGGCAGAAAGCAATCCTGCTTTTTCTGCTTGTTGTAGTATTTGTTTAGATGCAAGTTCTTTATCCGTTTCTATCAACGTAAAATCATACAAACCTTGCCAGATATCCTTAGCCATTCGCTGGTGGATTAACACGGCATCTTTGTATTGTATAACGAGGTAATTGAACCAGCGTTTTTTAATCAACAGCTTTTTTCCCTTTATCGGCAATTCGTTCACCCGTTGCGTGGTATAAGCAATACAGGTTTTTTTAAAGGGACAACTGGTACAAAGTGGTGCTGCAGGCTTACAAACCACTGCCCCAAAATCCATAATGGCCTGGTTATACAAACCCGGTTGTTTTTTATCCAGCAGCTCTTCGGCCAGTGCTGTAAACTCCTTTTTCCCTGCAGTACTATCCGATGGTGTATCAATGCCAAATACCCGGGCAAGCACCCGGTACACATTGCCATCTACTACGGCATGCGGCAGGTTATAGGCAAACGAAGCAATGGCAGCAGCTGTATAAGGCCCTACACCTTTCAGCGACTTTATATCGTCGTATGTTGATGGGAATACGCCTTTTCGTTCTTTACTGATATATCTTGCTGATGCCAGCAGGTTGCGGCAGCGGCTGTAATAGCCAAGGCCTTCCCACAACTTAAACACTTTTTCATCCGCTGCAGCCGCCAGTTGCTGTACAGTGGGAAATGTTTTTACAAAGCGGTTATAATAATCCCAGCCCTGTTCCACACGGGTTTGCTGCAGGATAATTTCACTCAGCCATATTTTATACGGATCCTTTTCTCCTTTCCAGGGCATCTGTCGGGTGTTCTGTTCGCGGTTCCAGCGCAACAGGGTTTGGGCAAAGGAATTGGCCGTCTTCTCTTTCATGGGACAAGGATAGGGTTTATAGTTTAATGTTTGTCGTTTAAGGTTACCGTTTGCTCCAATTCAGGGTTTCTTTGGTTGGTGGAAGCGGGTTTGGGCGGTAAGGGAGGAGAGCAGAAAATCATTTTTCAGGCGGTAATCAGGTTATATGAACGGGCCCAAACCTTGAACTTTAGACTTTAAACCTTAAACGGAACGAAAAAAATATTCCTATTCAGTTGAATATCATATTATTTTGTCATAAATTAGTATCTCAAATCATTCAGGACCCAACAACAAAAACCTGCAAACAATGAGAAAAGCCGACCTGGTAAATCAGATTTCTGAAAAAACAGGCATACCCAAGGTAGATGTGCTTGTAACCCTTGAAACCATGTTTAAGGAAGTAAAAGACACCCTTGCCGGTGGCGAAAACATCTATATCCGCGGCTTTGGCAGCTTTATCACTAAGAAAAGGGCTGCAAAGATTGGCCGTAACATCAAGAAGAACATTGCAGTACACATTCCTGAACATTATATTCCCGCCTTCAAACCAGCTAAGGAATTTGTAGCTGAAGTAAAAAAGCTGAAAGAGCCTAAGCCTGATGCAGGCCCCGGAGAAGATGCGGAATAGACATTATTCCCAATCATCTATTTTTAGTTTTTCCATACTACTGGAATTGTAGTCTGCTGATCTTATAGTACTTGCCCCATACCAGCGAAGGGATTTATTATTTGTATCTCCAACAAGAAGAATGGGTTCAAACTTACCCTCATCGTTATGCGCAAAACCAGCCAGTAGAAATTGTGTTGGCGATGTCCATACGGCTTCTTCTATACCGGCAGATGGGCCGAAATAAACGAGACCTTTACATTCTTTTGTTTTCAGGTTACAGAGCGTAACGCCCTGGTCTACATCCGCCATAGCTCTGATGCGTTTACCATTTCGCTCTAATGTAATACCTGAGCTATAGAGGTCTATAAACTGGCTGCTGTCAGGTGAATAAGCAAGTGATGCTCCATAGAGTGAAAAAAACTCTTTTGAATCATCCACGCCCCCTGCTTCTCTCATGTCATACTTTCCTATCTGCGATTGTTTCAAAGAGTCAATATGAAGGCCCTGGAAACTTTGCATCCATTTACCAAGTTCCTTCTCTAAAAATGGCCTCACTTCAGTAAGTACAGCCTTTGCTTCATTATTAGCCGCCGTAGCACTGTCTGGTTTTTCCGCTTGCAGGGTGTCATTACTATCGGCAGGTGCGCTGCTGTTTTTTCCACCGCAGGAAGCAATGAAAATAGCAGCACTGAGTAGAATAAGAAAAGAACGATGCATAAGAGGTGGTTTTGGTAAAGAGTGATTAATGGTTGACTGAAATAAAGAATTAAATTAAACAAATACCCCGGCAGCCCGTAAAAAACTTAGTTTACGGTAGCTGGCGCATAAAAAGGCATACCTGGAAATAGTCAATAGAATCTGCGCTTATCCTTCCCATCCGCGTCATCCGTGTTCTCATTATGTTACCTTTGCAGTCCTAAATAAAGTGGCGTGAAGAAACCTCAATGGATAGTAATTGCAGTGGCAGTAGTGCTTACAGGAAGCCTCTTCCTTTTTGGCCGCACCACACCCAAAAAGAAAACAGCAAACGCCCCTGCCGAAACAGAAGTACATGGACCGGGCGATGGCCACAATCATGCACCAGTGGCTAACGTAACGATTGACACGGTACTTTTTTACTATAAGAAAGAAATGCCAGCCAGCCTCCGGAGCAGGGCTGAAGCATTGGAAACCAGCCTTTCAGGTACCGGAAGCGGTGGCGATGCGCATATCTTTCATCAGCTTTCCAAGTTCTGGGGAGATACTGCCCGTGCCTTTGAGCCATATGCCTGGTATGAAGCTGAAGCAGCCAGATTGGAAAATTCGGAAAAAAGCCTCACCTTTGCCGCCCGCCTGTTTTTAGACAACCTGCAAACAGGCGAGCAATCCCCGGGCTGGATAAAGTGGAAAGCCTTGCAGGCCAAAGACTTATTCGAACGCTCTTTGAAGATAAATCCGGGGAATGATTCAGCAAGGGTAGGCATTGGTGCCTGTTACCTGTTTGGCGGCATATCAGAAATGCCGATGGAAGGGATTCAGAAAATACGGGAAGTGGTTGAAAAGGACAGCACCAACGTATATGCGCAACTGATGCTGGCAAAAGGAGCTATATTCTCCGGGCAATATGATAAAGCTGTAACCCGTTTACAAACGGTGCATCAGCTGGCCCCGGAAGAAATGGAAGCCACACTGTTATTAGGTGATGTGTATGAGCGGACGGGGGAGAAACAAAATGCCATTATCTGGTATAAAGAAAGCCTTAAGCTGACAAAACAGGCCGGGTTGAAAAAAGCCATTGAAGAGAGGATCGCTGCTTTACAATAGCAGTATCTGAAGCAAAGGATAGTAAACGTATTATAAACAAGATTTAAAAAAATTACAAGTATGCCTTGTGGTAAAAAAAGGAAGCGTCATAAAATTGCGACGCACAAGCGTAAAAAAAGACTGAGAAAGAACCGTCATAAGAAGAGGAACAAATAAGTTCACTCGTTGATTAGTTTATTCTCTGCCTTTGGGCATACAGGGTTAATTAGGAGTATGCCAACTGTGTGTATTCCTAATTAACTTCTTAACCAATTAACTAGTCAACATTCACTCAGTCCACCGGTTGATTGCCGTATCGTTTGCCCCCCATCATATTAACGCAGCAATTACCATCCGCAAACGTTCCGCTCTGCATTCAATATGGGAGTAGCCGGTGTTTTACAGCCGAAAGGGATACAGTTATTTGCTGTAATGAACAAAGAACTGATTATTAATGCTGCCCCGCAGGGAGTGGAAATTGCCCTGCTGGAAGATAAAAAACTGGTGGAGCTGCACAATGAAAAAAGTGATGCTCGCTTTGCCGTGGGGGATCTTTATCTCGGAAAAGTAAAAAAACTCATCCCTGGCCTCAATGCCGCTTTCGTGGATGTAGGTTTTGAAAAGGATGCATTTCTGCACTACACCGATTTGAGCCCCTATGCCAAATCATTGCTCAAGTTCACATCTATGAGCATGAATGATAAAAGCGAACAGGGTCTCGACTTTTCCAAATTCACCATTGAGCCGGAGATTGTAAAAACCGGCAAGATCAACGAAGTGCTTGGCGGTAAGCCAAATATTCTCGTACAAATCTTAAAAGAACCTATTGCTGCCAAGGGCCCCCGGCTTAGCTGCGAAATATCACTGCCCGGACGATTCGTGGTACTAACGCCCTTCAACGATATTGTAGCAGTTTCCAGGAAGATTCATTCCTCTGAAGAAAGAAAACGCCTGCAAAAAATCGTTGAAGCGATCAAAAGCAAAAACTTTGGTGTCATAGTACGTACAGCGGCAGAAGGGAAGAATACTGCCGAGTTGCACGAAGACTTATCGGAGCTGGTGCAAATGTGGAAGACTATTCAGCAAAACCTGAAAGGCGCCGTCGCCCCTGCTAAAATACTGAGTGAGCAAACTAAGGCTACGAGTATGCTCCGTGATCTCCTGAACGAGGACTTCAACCGAATTGTGGTCAACGACCGCAATATATTCGCTGATACAAAAGGTTATATACAACGGATTGCTCCTGAAAAAGCGGATATCGTTTCCTATTATCAGAATGGATCACCCATCTTCGATTCATTTGGTATTACCAAACAGGTAAAGAGTTCATTTGGTAAAACAGTGAACATGGACAGCGGTGCTTATCTTATCATTGAGCATACTGAAGCGCTGCATGTAATAGACGTAAACAGCGGTTATAAAAGCGTAAGCAATAACCAGGAGCAAAATGCACTGGAAACAAACCTGGAAGCTGCTGAAGAAATAGCCAGGCAACTGCGTCTTCGTGATATCGGCGGTATCATCGTGGTAGACTTCATTGATATGAAGCTGCCGGAGAATAAGCGCAAACTGATGGAGAAGATGGAAGAATTCATGAAGCCTGACCGGGCTAAGCATGCCGTACTTCCAATATCCAAGTTTGGCTTAATGCAGATTACCCGCCAGCGGATGAAGCCGGAAATGAATATCAACACACAGGAACTTTGCCCGAGTTGTAATGGTACCGGTAAGATATCATCCACCTTACTGCTGGAAGATGAAATAGAAAAGAACCTGAGCTACCTGATCACACATAAGAACCCCAACCTTAAACTGGTGGTACACCCTATTCTTTACGCCTACCTTACCAAAGGATGGCCATGGGCGACCAAGATGGCAAAATGGAAAAAGAAATTTGGCCAGAAAACGAGGCTGGAGCAAGACACCAATTATCATCTTACTGAATACCGGTTTTTCGATCAGCATGATGAAGAAATAAAAATGTAAAAGAAAACCCCGGTACGCTACCGGGGTTTTCTTTTATGCGTATGTCAGGCTGAGCCTGCCGAAGCCTACTCCCTGTCTCTTGCGCTGAGGTAAATCATCACATACTGTATCAATGTTACTACTGCGGCCAATGCGGCTACCACATAGGTCGTGGCAGCCCACTTCAGGGCATCTTTGGCTTTGGGGTACTCCTGTGCATTCGTCACATTTGTACGGTCGAGCCATGCCAGGGCCCTTTTACTTGCGTCAAACTCGACCGGCAGCGTAACCAGGGTAAACAGCACCGTTACGCTCATGACAATAATACCTATTAATAAAACCGTCGGGTTATTGGATGTCGCCAAAACAATAATACCTGCCAGCAATACCCAGTTTACCAGCATAGAGCTTAATTGCACCGCGGGCACCATTTTGCTCCGGAACATCAGGGGCCCATACTGGGTGGCGTGCTGTACAGCGTGTCCGCACTCGTGGGCAGCCACAGCGGCTGCCGAAACGCTGGTGCCATTATACACGTCAGGGCTCAGGTTTACGGTCTTATTTTGGGGGTTATAATGGTCGCTCAGAAAGCCTTCCACAGATACCACTTTTACATCATATATGCCATTTTCGCGGAGCATTTTTTCGGCTATCTCCCTGCCTGACAGGCCGTTGGACAGAGGTACTTTTGCGTACTTTGTAAACTTGCTTTTTAACACTGCTGATACCAAGAAACTGATGCCCAAAAACACCAGCGAGACCAGCATAATTTCGTTTGTCATCTGATTTAAAGGTTTAAAATTTGACTTGAATAACACAAATTTGCGACCATTCTGGTTAACAACATTTTTTCAGCCGTTTTGTCACTTTTGTGTTAAGTATAAAAATTGAATAAGCAAATCTTAGTAGTCGAAATTATAAAATTATAATGTTGATTTTTAATTATTTATGATAAAATTTCAGTCCCAAAAAATGCTGTGAAAACTGGTAAAAACAGGTCTGGAACTTATGCACAGGGCAGAAATTTTATTTTGAAATGTGGGGCATAATTGTAATTTAGCAATAGAATTTAATGGGTTAGTAAGTAAAAGGGCTGGTCGTAAGATCAGTCCTTTTTACTTTTTAAACTGTTTTGTTTTTCCCCGCTCATTTTATCTTCAATTTATCTCTTCGATTGAACAGAAACAAGAGCGTTTGCAACACTGAATGCTTAAACTTTTGTTCAAACAACAACTGATCGGTTAATTTTACTTCCGCTTCGAAAAAAATAAAACAATTTCAACTATCAATCAGCGAACGATCAATTCATGAGTAAAGCAAAGAAATCTTTTTTCTGCCAGCAGTGCGGGTATGAAAGTGTGAAGTGGGCAGGACAATGCCCGTCATGCAATCAATGGAACACATTTGTGGAAGAGTTAGTACAAAAAGACAGCAAGCAACTAAACGGATGGGATGATTACAACGAAGAAAAAAGAACAAGCCGCACTGTAGCACTGGGTGAAATAAAAAGCAATGAAGAAAAAAGATTGGTATCAGCTGATCCGGAACTTAACCGGGTATTGGGTGGCGGCATTGTTGCAGGAAGCCTGGTATTAGTGGCAGGCGAACCGGGTATTGGTAAATCAACATTGTTTTTGCAAAACGGATTATGGCTGAAAGATTATACCGTACTATACATAAGCGGCGAAGAAAGCGAACAGCAAATAAAGATGAGGGCCGACAGATTAGGATTACAAAATGACAATTTTTATTTACTGACCGAAACATCCACGCAGGTAATATTCCAGGAAATAAAAAAACTAAAACCACAACTGGTTATAGTCGATTCCGTACAAACCCTGCAAACACCTTTTATTGATTCATCCCCCGGCAGCGTATCGCAGATACGTGAATGTGCTGCAGAGTTCCAGCGTTTTGCCAAGGAAACAAATACACCGGTATTTCTCATTGGCCATATCACCAAGGATGGCAGCATTGCCGGACCGAAAATCCTGGAGCATATGGTAGATACCGTATTGCAGTTTGAAGGTGACAGGCATTATGCTTACCGCATACTCCGCACACTCAAGAACCGGTTTGGCAGTACGGCTGAATTGGGTATATATGAAATGACGGATGGGGGTATGCGGGGCGTACTGAACCCCAGCGAAATACTGATAACACAAAAAGAAGATCATCTGAGTGGTATAGCCATCGCTGCTACTATAGAAGGTATGCGACCGCTGCTGATTGAGGTACAGGCATTGGTAACCCAGTCTGTATATGGCACACCGCAACGTACAGTCAGCGGCTTCGATTTGCGCAGGCTGCAATTGCTATTGGCGGTATTGGAAAAAAGAGGTGGTTTTCACTTTGGGGTTAAAGATGTCTTTTTAAACATAGCCGGCGGACTGAAAGTGGAAGACCCATCTATTGACCTTTCGGTACTGTGTGCACTCCTTTCATCGTACGAAGATGTGCCGCTGCCGCAGCATATATGCTTTGCCGGCGAAGTAGGTCTCAGCGGCGAAATAAGGGCTGTCAACCGCATCGATCAGCGTATAGCCGAAGCAGAGAAATTAGGATTTGAAAAAATCATAGTTTCCAAGTATAATCAAAAAGGGCTCGGCAAACAAAAGTTTAATATCGAAGTGGTGATGATGGGAAGAGTGGAGGAAGTTTACCGGTATTTGTTTTAATGCAACAACTTATTCAGCGGAAAATTGCCATCCGGTATTTCTGCAGGGCGTAGTCCCTTTTTTGTTGCATCCGGCGCTTAGTATTAAGTGTGCTGCTTTAAACAACAGCACATTTTTGATGAAAAAATTAGTACCCATATCTAAATAATTCGTTTACTGCAGCGACGTGTTTGTTCCCATTTTGTACTAAAAGCCTGTCCCTAAACGCCGGAATTGTTCTTACGTCTGAGTGTACAGCACAAACGACTATTACCACATAATCTGTTCCTGCATAATTTACAAAATTCATTGCACCCTAAAATCATATCCAGTTCGTTGTAAGAGTGGGTCATTAGGATTTATCCCAAGAGCATATTGGTGCAGGTGTAAATGTTTATTTGCGTTGGTTACCTTCATAACAAAACTGGCATTAGTACAGTTTTTACCCCTTAGACCATTGCTGTACAAATCAGAAACACCGAAACCATAAATACCCTTCTTTTTGCAAATTATCCCACCTTTGAAATGATAATTTTGCGATGTTTCCAGAAACATTATGTTTATTCCTCCATTTTGATTGCCAGGCCTTTCTTGGAAATTACCAATGATTGAAACGAATTGAAAACTATCTTTCCCGGGTATGGGTTGCCTGGTAATTGTGTCCATGTAGCCTACCCCCAAGTCGCCACCAACCCCTGTCGAATTACTATAATCAACCACAGTTGAAGAGTTAAGCAGACTTGTAAGCGTTTTAGGAATAATACTTTCAATAAAAATAGTATCGCCTACATTGTACACTTCCTTTTCTGGGTTATAGTTACAGGTAACTTCAAAGGCATAAGCAATATTGCGGCAGGGAGTGGTATTGTTTTTACCGCAAGCGGTAGCAAGCAGAAATGGAGCTGCTGTAATCAGCAACCCCATTTTAATGTGGTTAATAGTTATATGCATTGAATAGGGTATTTACTTGTACCTGTTGATTATTGCCGTTTTGTTGTAATAGTCTGTTTCTAAATTCTGGAATTGTTCTTACATCTGATTGTAGTGCATTAAAGCATTGTTGAGTGGTGTAGCTGGTAACATTGTCAAGCGGCATAGAAAAGCTAAATGACCAGTCATTTCTTGTATCAATTAAATCATAACAAATCCCCTGTGGTATCCACCGGTGTACATCTGATATGAGATTTGGATTAAAATTTTCAATAGCAGCAAAATTAGCGTTTAGCCCGGCAATACTCAACGTGAGGTAGCCGCCATAGCTTGATAGCGAAGATCCGTCATTTATATATATACCATTTTGACCTAACGAAATTGTTTCCCTTATCGGGTTGGTATAATGCCTTTCGCTAAACCACTTTTCGCAATGGTTGCCCCACATTTCGCCAACAGCTAAAATGCCTGCATTGGTTTCAGTACCATCGCCATAAGGCCGGGTAGCCGGCAGGCCACAGCAAATTTCATTTGAAATACGGGTTCTGTACTCCTGCCAAAAATTGCAGCCGGCCTGTACAAAATGCGAAGTATGACCCAGCTCATGGTAAACAATTCCCTTCAATGACGATGAGGTAAGCAGGCAATCATAATCCCCGTTTGGTGCCGCATAGCCCACTATTACATCTGTATAGTTTTTAGCCACTTCCATCAGGTTTACAAATGGTACAGATACCAGCACCGGTTGTGCTATAAAATACTGAACAAAGCCCTGTAATACATTCAGCTCACTATTCAATATATGGCATTTATTCCACATAGGCGCTGCACCGGCACCCCGCTGAAAGCCCCAGTTGGTAACGAGTACATTCAACCGCGAAGAGTGGGTGGGAATGCCAGCCTCACCCGCATATTGATTGTATTCCAGCACACTATTGTGCGTTGTGACAGCCACCCAGTAGGGCAGTTCTTTATCATGCGCATTGGTGGGGTTGGGCTTTGCAAACAGGTAGTTGGCATTGGCCATAGCCCCCTGGTCAAATACACCAATTCTTTTCTTCACAGGAAATAATGCCTGCCATATTCGCATGCCCCTTACCTTGGCTACCCGTGCATGGTTATTCTCCGTCTTCACAATAATTTTTACTTTATTCTTAAACCGCCTGTTGGCTAAGAACTGCCCCTGGTCATTTGTATATCCTTTCCATATCTTAAACCATCTTTTGGCTACCACTCTGGCCAGCCTTACCGGTACATTTGTTATCGGTGTGGTAGTAGTATTACAGGTACGCTGTTCTTGTACTTGTATAGTGCCCCTGGGTATTTGTTGGTTGTATGTGCCACCTCCGCCGCCACCACTTCCACAACCACCAATCGGGCAGCCTGGCGCACATGGATCTATTTCACATGGTAGTGCCGGCCGGTTTGGAATAATGAGTGTGTCAGATGGTTCATCCACACGGGTTATATATCTGTCCGTCTGTATTACGGTATCCTCATAAATAGCGCCGCCAGCCAGGCTTTCTGCCATACTTTCCAGCAGCAGGTCATCATTGGCCGGTATATGCAATTGCTGAATTACCTCGTACTGAATGCCCGGTACCGGAGTATATCCGGCGGGTACTGCTGTATATAACCATCCAATATCTTCAGTACCTAGCGATGGGTCCTGATAATAATCTCCATCCTGCAATATTTTATAATCCATTGGATAGTCCTGTAATTCCAAATCAGGCTGATCTAAAAGCGCAGATAGTTGATCGGTATTAGCAGGCTTATAACGAATATACAAATGCGTAATGGGTACTGATGTCGTACTGCCATATAGTTGCAGATAGGCCTGCTGCATATTGGCAATGGTATAAGGGTTGTTTACCTGCGCTCCAAGTACTATCGGATCATCGCCATTGTTTGGATCGGGTGTGATATTCTCTGCTAGTATTGGTGCCGGGTTTGCAGCAGGGTCGGCTATCCCAGGTGTAGGCAACTCTTCAAAGAAGTTATCAGGTACCCGTATTGAACCTGCTTCAGCTTTGCTGAAAGTATTAACAGGCTGCATTGCTTTTTCTTCTTTTTTGCAACTTAAAATGCAAAAGCAGAAAGCGACAAAGAGAGTGTGGTGGATTGTAATTCTCATAAAGGCATTTTTCGATGAATAATACCGGGTTGATGGTCCCGGAAAAAAATGCCTTGAGGTAAAGACGATACTAATATATGACTAATTTATATATGTAAAATATTTTTATATTTAAAGCATGGATAGACACATATGAAGCATATCAAAAACATAAGAGACTCACTCCTTCATTTCCTTTTTCCCCATATATGTGCCGGCTGCGGAAACGATGTGCTCAATACCGATGCGGCATTATGCATACGTTGTATCGAAACGCTTCCGGAAACAAAGTTTGAAAGACATGCTGGCAACCCCGTCGAGAAAATATTTTGGGGACGCTTGCAAGTAGAGGCTGCAACAGCACAATATTATTTCACCAAAGAATCGCTGATACAGCACCTGATGCACCAGTTTAAGTACAAAAACAACCGTGAATTAGGGTTACAACTGGGCCGCTTGATAGGAGGTCAGTTACTGCAATCCGGAAGGTTCCCGGTTGATGCGCTGGTGCCACTTCCATTATTTGCGGCCAAAGAGAGAAGGCGGGGTTATAACCAGGCCGTTGTTCTTTGTGAAGGGATGGCGGCAGTGATGAAAATACCGGTATTGAAAAAAGCTGCAGTGCGAACACAGCATACCGAAACACAAACGAAAAAAAGCAGGGTGGAACGCTGGCAAAACATTGAGGGAATGTTCTCCCTTTCCAATCCGGAAATGCTTGCAAATAAGCATATTTTATTGGTAGATGATGTGGTAACAACGGGTGCCACACTCGAAGCCTGTGGCGCTTCATTGCTGGAAGCCAATAATGTAAAACTCAGTATCGCCTGCCTCTGTATGGCATCCCGTTAATGATTAACAAATAGCGATTTTATTACGCCTCATTTTCTCATTTTTCTCTTTTACCCGCTTAGCTTATTTTTGATAGCAATGAAAGCTACTGCAGCAGCCCTCGTATGTCTCGCCCTTTTTTTTGTTTCCTGCCGGAAAGATTCATTTATAACATCGGCTGATGCAAGACTGAATACGAACACGGATACGCTGAAGTATGATACCGTCTTTGTAACAGCAGGTTCCACATATCGTGTCCTGAAAATTTTTAATGACAACGATCAAAAGCTGAGGTTATCCTCCCTCAGGTTGATGGGTGGTACAAGTTCTCCCTATAAAATGAATGTGGATGGAACAATAGGCACACAATTTACAAACCTGGAGCTGGAAGCAAATGATAGCCTGTACGTATTTGTACAGGTAAACATAAACCCGGCAACGGGAGGTCTGCCGTTTGTTATCAGGGATAGTATAATGATTGACTATAATGGCAATACAAAGAAGGTTCAATTGGAAGCCTGGGGACAAAATGCACACTTTTATCGCGACCGTGTAATAACAGCAGCAGAAACCTGGAACAATGACCTTCCTTATGTCATACTTGGCTCATTAACTGTAAATGCAAATCAGACGCTGACAATTAATAAAGGGTGTCGTATTTATGTACATGCTGATGCGCCGATAGTGGTAAACGGAACTTTGCTGGTAAATGGATTAAAAGATACGGCAGACCGGGTTTATTTTACCGGCGACAGGTTAGATGAACCTTATAAAGATTACCCTGCCAGCTGGCCCGGTATATTCTTTCAGCCAACAGCAAAAGATAATGTGCTGAACTATGCGGTTGTAAAAAATGCGTTCCAGGCAATTGGCGTATCAGACCCCTCGCCGAATGCTAATCCCAAACTGACACTGAATGAATGTATCATCGAAAATGCCTATGATGCAGGTGTCATTGCGTTGAACTCCAGTGTGCGGGCCAGGAATTGCCTAATAACCAATTGTGGTAAAAATGTATTCCTGGCCAAGGGTGGAAATTACCAATTTACCCATTGCACGGTGGTAACCTACGCTAACCGATTTATTGAACATAAGGACCCCGTGCTTACTGTATCGAACTTTGCCAATGGTACAGCCGCCGATTTGAATGCAGTATTCCGTAATAGCATCTTTTGGGGAGAAGGCGGACTGCTCAATGACGAAGTAGCAGTATTTAAAAGTGGCAATACTGTATTTAATGTAAACTTTGACTACAATCTCTGGAAAGTACAAACCACGCCTTCCAATATTACCAGCAATCAGATCATCACGAACCTGGCTCCACTGTTTGATAGTATCAATACCAGCCGTCATTATTATGACTTCAGGCTGCAGTCAGCGTCTCCGGCCATTAATAAAGGTGTAAATGCCGGTGTAACCACGGATCTGGATGGGAAACCAAGACCCATCGGCCTGCCAGACCTGGGTTGTTTTGAAAAGCAATAAAACACAGTGCATGAAAGGCAAACTGCTTGTCGGGTTATTGTTTATAGCTGGTTACGTACTAGCACAGGAAGCCCCTTCCCCCGGATTAAAAGGACGTATAAAGAAACGCACCGAATACAGAGCCGATATCAATGGTGGCCGTACAATCAGTAATGTGGATGAATACAATAGCGGCAACCTGGTGCGCAGGCACAGCGTTTATGCAGGGAAGATATTGGAAATGGTATGTGATTACCGGTATGACAGCGCCGGGCGCATGACAAATTTAACCTGTGTAAAGAAAGGCAAGGGCATCGACTCGGAATATACCTGGGAGTATGACAAACAGGGAAAATTGCTTCGAAAAATTGAGGATAATAAAGATGACACTGCCTATAATTCCGTTTTTATTTATTCATACGATGAACAGGGACGTAAAACCAGGTCTGATGAAAGAACCCTTACCAATCAGTATAAGGCACACGGAGAATACAGTTACAAAGGAGACTCCGTTTTGTATAAACATTTCAGCAACGGGCAACTTGATGATGCCAAAATCCGGGTGTATGACAGCAAGGGAAGAGAGGTTCAGTTGATTGTTAAACCTGATTTTAATTTGCCATATGTAATTATGCGGTACGAAAGCACCTATAACGATGAGGGCAGGGAGGTAAAAAAAGTGGCTTTTGATAACGATGGTTTTCTTCATCAGTTTGAGTATACTTACAACCCCGGGGGATATTTGATCCGCATGGTCTTTAATAACAAAACCGAAACAGAAATAACTACTTATGAATACCTGTTTGACAAAACGGGTAATATTGTAAAAGAAGTGACAAGGGCAGATGGTAAGATCAAATATATCCATGAGTACGAGTATGAATACTTTGATTAACTTTAATAATCCAAATACGGTTTTATGAAACTATTTTTTGCTACACTACTATTTGTATCCATGCTTACAGGCGGCGGAACTATATACGACTTCAAAGTACCAGGCCTGGACGGCGAAATTGATTTTTCCAAATACAAAGGAAAGAAGATATTAATTGTTAACACAGCTTCGCAATGTGGCAATACGCCGCAGTACAAAGAGCTGGAGTCTTTATACAAAAAGTACAGCGATAAGCTGGTTATCGTAGGCTTCCCGGCCAATAACTTTGGCGGCCAGGAACCAGGAAGTAATGAAGAGATAAAAGCATTCTGCTCCAAAGAATACAGCGTTACCTTTCCTATGGCTGAAAAAATATCAGTAAAGGGCGACGATATTCATCCTATTTATAAATGGTTAATCGATCAGTCAAAAGAAATGGCCAAAAATGTTCCTGCTGATAATTCAAAAGACCTGGTATGGAAGAAATTTTTACAGGATCCTGTCATCTGGAATTTTACCAAATTCCTGGTGGATGAAAACGGCAAACTGGTTACTGTATTTCATCATAAGGTAAACCCGATGAGTGAGGAGATTACGAAGTACCTGAACTAAAGGCTTACAATACTCTTACCGACGAAGAATAATCATTTTTCAATAAGGCCAGACCCGGCCTTTTTTTATGTTCAAAACTGCCGAGTTGCTCACCCCATTGCAGGGCTTTGGCGCCATTGCTGGTAGCCCATTGCAGTATTGTTTCTTCAGGAATATGCGGAAAATGCAAACGCATACTTTCTATTTCTTTTACAATACTCAGCTGCCAGTTGCTGCTGTAGCTGTCTGTTCCTAATACAATATGACAGTTATGTTTGATGAACAAATCAACCGGCGGCACTTTGTTTTCAATATACAGGTTGGCATTGATGCAGAAACAATACATTAGTTGTAATTCATTTTCAGCTGCATATTCATTGGCCCAAACGATGTCCTCTTCCGGCATATAGGTATTATGGATCAGGAAAACCGTTTGCCCGTTGGTGAAATGGGGCAAGACGGACCGGATACTGCTTTTGCCTGTAACCGGGAAGGGTGATTTGTCCACTCCGAATATTTTAAAAAAGCGCAGGTACGCTCCTTCTCCGGTTTTATAGAGCTCATCTTCGGCAGGGTGCTCCTGGTTGTGGATGGATATGATTTGGTTTTTGGTTAACTGGTTAATCAGCGTAAATGTTTTTGGCGAAATTGAATATGGCGCATGCGGCACTAATGAGGTGCGGTGAAGCATAGCACTCCCCTGCAATGTATCCTCCATAGCTTTGGCCACTTCGCTAAACAACTGAATATTGTCATCTGCCTTTTCGTCGGTAAAGCCCAATACTTCCACAAAATTTTGCCAGTTGATCTTACTCAGGCTTTTTATAAAGGCTGTATCCGCAGTATTACCAATATCACCAACAGCCACAATCCCATTATTATACATTTCCTTTTCTGCCTTTTCAATTTCCTGTTGGATAAATTCAGCAGGAAAACCACGCTTGGTTACTACTGAACAGAGAAAGTCAATTAAGCCCGTATGCGGTGGTATTACGTTTTTAAGGTGGCTGAGCTCCAGGTGACAGTGGGCGTTTATTAATCCGGGGGTAAGTATACCCTCCAGTACCTGTATATCATCTCCTGCCTTCTCTGCGGGAACGATGCTGTCAACTCTTCCACTATCATCAGTAATTAAAACACTTCCTGGTGCTGAAAAGCGATAGCCATCAAAAAGCCGGTCAGCCTTAAACTTTTTATATCCCATGCTGTAAAATTCCCCAAAAACAAGGGCAAATACCAAAAGTTTAGCCCCCAATCTTTGCTACTTTTGCAGCCCGTTATGTTAGACAGATTAGAAGCCATAAAAGCAAGGTTCGACCAGTTGGGCGTGGCCCTTACTAACCCAGAGATTGTGGGCAACAATAAGAAGTTTGCGGAAACCAGTAAGGAATACCGCAGCCTCGAAAAAATTGTTGTGGCCTATACTAATTATAAAAAACTGCTGGACGATGCTGATTTTTATAAAGAGGCCCTGAACGGAGACGATGCGGAAATGAGGGAGCTGGCTAAAATGGAAATGCCGCCACTCGAAGAAAAGAAAACAGAGATGGAAGCGCATATCCGCCAGTTGCTGATACCCAAAGACCCGCAAGATGAAAAGAATGCAATACTGGAGATACGGGCAGGTACCGGTGGCGACGAAGCCAGCCTGTTTGCCGGCGACCTGCTGCGCATGTATTTGCGCTATTGTGAAAAGAAAGGCTGGAAAACAGCGGTACTCAGCGAAAATGAGGGAACTGTAGGTGGCTATAAAGAAGTGCAACTGGAGGTAGTGGGCGATGATGTATATGGCACGATGAAATTTGAGAGCGGTGTGCACCGGGTACAGCGGGTGCCTGAAACAGAAGGCAGCGGCCGTGTACACACCTCAGCAGCAACAGTAGCCGTTATGCCGGAAGCAGAAGAAGTGGATTTTGAACTGAATCCAGCCGATGTAAAAATGGAAACAGCCCGAAGTGGTGGCGCCGGTGGTCAGAACGTAAACAAGGTAGAAACGAAAGTTATGCTCACGCATATACCTACAGGTACTGTCGTGGTTTGCCAGACTGAACGCTCACAATTAGGCAACAGGGAGAAGGCCATGGGTATGCTCCGTACTAAGCTATATGAAGAGCAGGTGCGTAAACAGGAAGATGAAATTGCCCGTCACCGGAAAAGTCTTGTAAGTACGGGCGACCGCAGCGCCAAAATAAGAACTTACAATTTTCCCCAGGGCCGGGTAACTGATCATCGCATCGGCCTGACACTATATAATCTTGATGCGGTACTCAATGGCGATATTGGTGAACTGGTAGACGCCTTGCAATTTGCCGAGAATGCCGAAAAATTAACCAAACAGGGCTAATTTTTTACAATCGTATATCCGTTTTCCCTACCTTTTGCGTCATTAATCCCAATTTCGATTAACAACTAAAAAGTAAAACAATGCTTGATCAATTAATTGGACTTGTAAAACAGTATGCAGGTGATGCTATAGTTAACAATCCTGAAATTCCTAATGAAAAAAATGAGGAGGCAATGGCCGAAGCTTCCAATACAGTAGTAAGTGGTTTGCAAAATATACTTGCAGGCGGTGGCCTTCAGAGTATCCTTAACCTGTTTTCATCCGGCGGAAATAAAGGCGGTGGTACAGCTGGCTTATTACAAAACCCGATTGTAAATATGATGGTGGGACACTTTATGAAAAAGCTGATGGGTAAAGTGGGTGTAAACAGTAGCGCTGCCAGCAGTGTGGCGACTAACCTTATCCCCAATGTGTTGAACAACCTAATCTCAAAAACACAGGATCCGAATGACAACTCAATTGATCTGAACGATATTATCCGTTCATTAACAGGGGGCAATGTGGAAACAGCAGCCCCGCAGGCACAAAGCAGTGACAGCGGCGGCGGCTTCGATTTCCAGGGCCTGCTGAATAAATTCATCGGCGGTGGCGGCGGAAGCGGTGCTGGCGGCGGCGGCTTCGATATCCAGGATATAATCAGTAAAGTTACCCGCGGTGCACAAGAAACGCAACAAAGTGAGGTGCAACAGAGTGGTGGGGGCGGTGGACTGATGGATTTAATAAAAGGGCTTATGAAATAAAACAGTCTGCAAACAAGTTGATAATCAGGGCTGCATTATAAAAAATGCGGCCCTGATAGTTTTTGGCATGAATTTCGTCTATAGTATTGTACAGTCTGATTAAATAAAAGATTTGTCAGCAAACTGTAAGTTATTTGAAACGTAAATGCGGGAAAAAATGGATGTTAGTTATGTAACAGCCTGTTTAAAAGCATCGTATGTGTTGTGTACTAAGAAGTGGAAATACGATAATCGGGTAAGTGCAAATACTGAATCGGACCTTTTAAACTTTCATTAACAGCGACATTCATACTACCGGCAGTAAATTTGCGTTATAGATACAATAACAACGATTATTCAGAACTCATTATAAAGACAGTAAATTTTCTCATAAGCAGTTAGTTTTGGTTGCGACCCCTGTTTCCACAGGGGTTTATTTTTTTCTATACCTCAGGAAAATATATAACCCTGCTAAGCTTCCCACTGCATCTGCCACAATATCCCATCCATCAAAGCCCCGGTTAGGAATATAATCCCGCTGTACAAATTCCATGGCTATACCATATATGAGAGAAAGCAATGCAATAAAAAGAAAGATGAATTTTCCCTTGTGGCGAAAGACCATACACCATGCCCAGGTTAGTATACTGAAGAGAACGATATGAATTATTTTATCGGCGCCAATTTTATCCAGCCAGCTTTCTTTTGGCAAATTGCTGCCCGGAAGTGTGAGGAGCCAGGTACATATGATAAGCCAGCTAACAGCGAGGAGGATTGACGTAACCTTTTTCAACGTAAAACTTTCCGCAATGATAAACAATAGCAGTGTATCCGTTTGCCCGGAAGACGAAAAGCCTTACGAAATAAAATTAACGGGGTATAATTCTTTTTCATCTCCCGCCTTACCGGGTATTTTCATGTCAGTACACTACGTAAACAATAAAGGGGCCCTGTAAGCAAGGCCCCCCGTTTAACCAACTATAGCACCAAAACACTATAGCCAACGACGCTGAAAAATCTATATACGGGGGGATTGAAAAAACAGATTTGAAAGGAGGCTTTATAAATTACCTACCACATACATTTTACCCTCAGGCTTGCTTACATCTGCACGGCCTTTTTTCTCGAGTGTAATAGCAAATGCCTGGGCTTTCCGTGCATTTTTCGCTTTCAGTAAAAGACGTTCTTTCTTAATAAAATATTCATCGGCTACCATACCCAAATCTACTGGTTGGCCATCTTCAATAGCCCAGAGCTGGTATTGCATATCACCCGGAGGCGCAGGCAGGTTATTCACCATCAGGTAAACATCGTGCGCTGTGCTGTCCCAGAATACAGTAGTATACGCAGCAGGTGCATCTGGTGTTCCTTTTAGCGAAGCCATCTTCATGGCAGGGTTACCGTTCGTTATTTTCTCTATATCAGCTTTTACAATAGTCAGTTCACTCTTCGTACTGTCGTATTGCGCCTGTAGTTTAGTATTCTTTTGCGACAGGTTGAGGTTCATATACACGCTGCCGGCAAGTAACAGGATGCAGGCTGCTGCGGCATATTTCCACCAGTTGGTTTTACGCAGCGGCACTTCAGCCATATGAATCACTTTGGCCTGATTATCCGCTGGTTTTATTTCATCCCAGATTTTGGCTTTGAGATTGGCAGCAGGGGCTATAGCATTCTCCATGGCCTGTTTTTCCAGTACCAGCTCAAAAGCTGTCCTGGCTTCAACCAGCTCCGGATATTGCAGACATAGTTGCTCAAACTCCTTCCGTTCTTCACCGGAAGCGAGGCCGAGTACATAAGTCTCCACTATTCCACTTGATATGTAATCCTGTATGTTCACTTTATGTTTGAATCATGGTTCGTAATTGTATTAAGGCGCTTCGAATTCTCGTCTTCACCGTTCCTAGTGGCATATCGAGCGCCTTTGAAATCTCTTCATGTGTAAAGCCCTGGAAGTATGACATATCCACCAATACCCGTAACTCTCCTTTCAGTTTTGTCAATACTCTCTTCAACCCCACATCATCAACTGCCGGCCCTGTAACAGCGCCGGGAATTTCCATGCCTTCCGTCATCGAAAGGTTCTTCTGTGTATTTTGGAAACCTTTGGATCGGATTTCATCGATAGCAGCATTACGGGCGATGTTCAGCATCCAGGTAAACAAGCGGCCTTTCGATGCGTCGTAAGACTCAATTTTCCGCCAGATGTTTACAAAGACATTTTGTAATACGTCGTTCGCTACCTCTTTATCGGGAATAATGCCATTAACAATACCAAAAAGGGCACCCGAATAATTGTCATACAAGTAACTGAAGGCTTTATCATTGCGTTGTTGCAACAAAGCCACCAGCTCCTGTTCGCTGTATGAGGTTTTGGAATTCACTTAGTTGGTTAAGATACAATCTTTTTAGAACTGTATCCGGTTTAATATACGGGGAATGGTAAAGGACGGATTTAGGATACCAATGATTCGTATGCGGCCGCATCAAGCAGGCCTTCCACGTCAGCAGGATTTTCAACAGTCATTTTAATCATCCAGCCTTCACCATATGGGTCATTATTAACGGCCTCTGGTTTACCGGCCAATTGATCATTTAATTCGTTAATAGTGCCATTTACCGGCAAGAAAAGATCGGATACAGTTTTCACCGCTTCTACCGTTCCAAATACATCGCCGGCTTGTAATGTTTTACCGATGGTATCTACTTCTACATACACTATATCACCCAGTTCACGCTGGGCATAGTCGGTAATACCAATAGTGGCAATATTTCCTTCTAGGCTAACCCATTCATGGTCTTTTGTATAACGCAGATTGGCTGGAAAACTCATGTTCAATGATTTAGGGTGCAAACCTAAGGGAAATTTTAATGAGAAAGTACAAGGCTAACTACCTGATTTTAAAAGGCAAAGATGAGAAAATGCTGCGGGCAATAAAAAATGTCAAAACCTGCCGGCAGAGCGCAAAAACAGTTCACCGAAAAAAAAGTACCGTTCATGCATACAATCACACCATTTGTCGGGAATGGCTTTTACAATTGCATGACACATGAGTATCTTTGCCCCGCTGAATCAAAAACAATTAAAAATGAGAAAGTTAGTAACAGTTTTAACCGGTTTTATCCTGATGGCAACGGCTTCTACAGCCCAGCAAATTACCGGTACTGTAAAAGATGATCAAGGAAAAGCCTTGGACAAATCAACCGTATCCCTGTTAAATGCAAAAGACTCTTCGGTAGTAAAACTGGCCGTCACAAAAAACGACGGCGGCTTTGCGCTCACAGCCCCTAAGGCTGGCAGTTATCTTATAAGTTCAACACATGTGGGTTACGATCCACTTTATTCAAAAGTGTTTGACGTGGCTTCGGGCGACGTAAATCTTGGCAGCCTCAATATGGTAAAATCAAGTGGCAGTATGGCCGGGGTAGTGGTAACCAGCAAAAAACCAATGATTGAGGTAAAAGCTGATAAAACCATCCTGAATGTTGAAGGAACAATCAACGCTACTGGTAATGATGCCCTGGAACTCCTGCGCAAAAGCCCGGGTGTAATGGTGGATAAGGATGACAATATCAGCCTGGCTGGTAAAAATGGTGTTCGTATTTATATTGATGGCAAACCATCACCACTGGCCGGCTCAGATTTAGCGAACTTTTTAAAGTCAACTAACTCAGCTCAGATAGAAGCCATTGAATTGATCACCAACCCCTCTGCCAAGTATGACGCAGCCGGCAATGCAGGTATTATTAATATTCGTTTGAAAAAGAGCAAAGCGTTTGGTACAAACGGATCTGTAAACGCTGGTTATAATATTGGTGTTTATCCCAAATACAACGCAGGTATCAACTTCAATAACCGTAACAAGGGTGTAAACATATTCGGTAATTATAACTACAATAACACCAAGCAGAATAATAATTTCAACCTGTACCGCTCGGTGGGTAATACTTTCTTTGATGGAAGGACACCCATGATCATGAAGATGGCCAGCCATGGGTTTAAAACTGGGGTGGATTTCTTCATCGATAAGAAAAATACATTTGGCATTCTTATAAACGGTAACATTTCAGATAACAGTTTCAATAATAACAGCCGTACAAAAATTGGGAACCTTACCACGGGTGTGGTTGACAGCCTGCTGCTCGCCAACAACTCCAACGACATGGAGCGGAACAATGTGAACTTTAACCTGAACTACCGTTTTGCTGATACAGCCGGCAGGGAACTGAACCTGGATGCAGATTATGGTTTGTACAGGAATGATGGTAACCAGTTGCAGCCCAACTATTACTATGATGCTACCGGTACGATATTAGCCCGCCAGCTGTTATACAGGTTTATATCTCCAACAAATATTGATATCTATACTGGTAAGGCGGATTATGAACAGAATTTCAAAAAAGGAAGGTTAGGTGTAGGAGCTAAATATACTGCCATTGCAACCGAAAATAATTTTCAGCGGTACAACCTGGCACAGCTAAAACCGGAAATACGTACACTGGATGTGGACAGGAGCAACCAGTTTGACTACCATGAAAATATTTTCGCTTTGTATGTTAACTACAACAAACAATTGAAAGGTGTCATGTTCCAGGCAGGTGTGCGTATGGAAAACACATTGAGCAAAGGCGATTCCTATGGCATGAATGCGGATGGAACTATCAATAAAGGCAATGTAAAGACCTTTAATAGAAATTATACTGATTTCTTCCCGAGTGCAGCGCTGACGTTCAACAAAAACCCGATGAACCAGTGGGGCATATCTTACAGCCGCCGTATCGACAGGCCGGCTTACCAGGATTTGAACCCGTTCGAATTTAAAATTGACGAGAATACATTCCAGCGGG
>CAYLRV010000014.1:0-88792 GCA_964386395.1 uncultured Chitinophaga sp. | reverse complement strand
TGCAGTCAAACAATTCGATGGTGCGGGCTAACAAAACCCATCTCCCCTCAGCCTAGCCCCTTACCAAATGCTCACGAGACCTTCACGAGACCCTCACCAGACCCTGACAAGACCCTCACAAGACACAACTCCCGGTATACAGCCCGTCTAATCCGTGTCAACCCTGCTGGCCAGGTACGGTTTATGCCACTCTCTGTTTAGTTTCAGTAGCATAACGAAATTAAACACTACAAACGGCTGGTGGAAGAAAACACCAGCCGCGGCGGTTTACACAATGGCAACTGCCGAACAATCAGCAATTCTCAGTGCCTTGTTCCGCCGTACTTTAAAACACTAAGTACTTTAAACAATTCAAGGCGGAACACAGCGCCTTTAGTCTCTCCGAAGAGCAAGAAGCAGAGTCCTGCCCCATCTCCTAAGCAACCAATAGTAAAACACAAAACATCAACCTCCCTGTGCGTGGCCCGGCAAAGCAGCGGAGCGTTTGCTTTGCCTTGATTTTTTTGGTTCTTTTTGTGTCAAAGACAAAAAGAACAAAAAACAGCACCACAAACGGCTGGTGAAAGAAAACACCAACCACGGCAGCAGTAGAACGTTGCGTGAAGACACGCAACAAGGCAGTGGAAAAGAAAAAGAACAAAAAACAACACCACAAACGGCAGGTGAAAGAAAACACCAGCCACGGCGGTAGTAGAACGTTGCGTGAAGACACGCAACAGGGCAGTGGAAAATACCAGCCGCTGCGATAGAAAATGTATGCTATAGCCGACAATTGGGCTAAGCAACAAATACCATAAAAGTGGTACTGCCGTATACAAAACAAACCTGTACTTTCACACTACTTCCTCAAAGCGGTGGAAATTCTGACGCAGCACCAAAACTGCAGGTAAGAGTAAACTAAACAAATAAATTTTATGAGGAAGACGAAGCTGCAATTCGTGACGATGCTCACGACGGCATTACTGCTTGGCATTTCTTGTCGAAAATCTGACCAAACAAACAATGACAACTCTTCTCAACTAACACCAGCTAATCATGCAGCACAATTTTTTGCTGTGCCCGCCGGAACAAAGCCTGTAGTAGCCGCTATAGCAAAAGAATTAGAAAGGAGAAACAAGATGAAAGAATTTGTAAACGACTTTGCAGAAACCAAAGGGTTTCCAATTTGGAATAAAGCTATACTTAGCTTTTCCGGCGAAAGACAGAATATCAATTTTGGCAATAGCAGCAGCAATATTGATTCGTTGGTTTATATACCACTTGTCCTTCAAAATGCCACATCCACCAATGGTTTTCTTCGTGCAGTAATCAATGATAGTATCAGCCTCAGTTACTGCTTAGCAAAGGACTACAAAAACTATTCATTTACACCATCCAATAATATCACTACAGCTGATGAATTTGCCTCTTTTTTCATGTTATTGGACAATGAAGTGTTTGGTCACAATATATTCTATTTAACAGACCCAAGATTGTTAACCGGAACCGGAATGGGTAACGGAACACAAAATAGAACAGCAAAAATAATGGGCATAACAAAGGGAACACCAGCTACTAATTTATGTGAAGGAACAATTTATACAATTGACTGGTTAGTGCAAGACCCCGAAAACTGTACTTGTGCCAATGGTGCGAGTACTCCGGGAGGAATTTGTCATGATTGGGAAACTGGTTGTCAGGCGTGCTCAAACACTGTTACTTTAACTATTACTGTAGGAGCTGACGCCGGTTGCGGCGGCACTGGTGGTGGCCTCGAAGGGCCTATTGGCGGCGGAACACCAATAAGCGGTGGCCCTTCTGGTGGTGGCACCGGAGGGGGGGGGGCACCGCCACCCTACTATCCGTGTCAAAACACTACTACAACACTTTTGTCTGAGCCGCTGCCTCCATGCCCACCGCCAACCGGGGAACCCGGCTGGAATCCTATTGTAACTTACCTGGCGAGTTTCCTCACCTTAACAAATGAACAGGCAAATTTCATAAGCCAAAACACACAATATCAAAACCCATTGTATAATTATGTGCTTCAAAATAATTCAAGCCAGTCTGTTCAAATATGTATTGATCATATAAATTTACTTATGTCAGAAGCCGAATATATACAGTTTGTAAATACGCATAATAATACAGGAAATTCCTCAATGGTTTGGTGGATGGATGATATATGGTTAAACGATCCCACTAACTTTACTTTAGACGTTGACCCTGAAGAAAACAACCAGTATGGAAGATTGACTGCTGCAGAAAAGGTATTGGTGAAGCAATATCCAAGGATAGCATTTGTCATTCACACCAGCATGACAACGGCGAATTTTCATACACAGCAACAAATGGGAGTAAATGGCTTAAATGACAAAAGTGATGCATTCAGACATGCCTTTTTTCAAGCCTTGAATACGGTTAGGGTTGGAGCCGCCCTGACCCAGCAATTTGCAGATGCGCATGAAAGCGAGGTTTTTGGCCAGTTAATTAAAGAAAAGCAAATGGATTTGTTTAACAACAGCATTGGAATTACCCATGGACAAACTTTAAACCTTCCAATGTTGAACGCTAATACACTGGCTAATGAAATTCACACAATGGTGCTGAACGGACAGCTTAAATATTTAAAACCCATAAATTTGAGTGACCCTAATTATTGGGGAGCGGGGGGAATAAGCAATCCGAGTACAGCTACTCATGGAATTTCCGGTTCAACTTCATTAGTTCCAACAAATCAATAAAATGAAATCCAGATATATAGCTTTTATTTTTAGCACACTGCTGGCAGCTTGTATAACTAAATCCAAAAAGGTAAAAATATCTTTTTTGAATAACAGTGGGCAAGTTATTGACAGTATTAAAATAAGCACCTATTATTTCAATACATCTTTCCTCAATGTTTCGCCAAAAAAAACATATGAGCAGGAACATGAGATAAAAGATAATAAAATTGGTGAAAGCGCTTTCCTTATAAATATTTTTGTAAAAGACTCTGCTGTATATCAGGGAACGTTTGGATATCACCTAAGCATCAAGGATATAAAAACGCACTATAGGATCACAATCAATTCCGATTATACAATAACCGAGAAGTAAGTTAATTCGAGTTTGATACGTCTCCAAAAAGATGAATATGCTATATGGGCTGACGAATAAAATCGCAGCCCATATTTTCATTTCACTACTGCTGCAAATGCGACCATTACAATTTCATGTACCGCAGCAAAAATTAAGCTCTATCATGAAGCTTGCTGCTTCTTCACCTCTTTCACTAATTTAAGCGCCTGGTCTAAGAGCTTTGTAATACTTGTGCCGTGCACCAGAAAATTAGTTTGTGTGCCACGGCCCACCACCATCAACTGCACTTCGCCATTCTCCATCGACAGGTTCAGATCATTATCCTCCAGCAGGTTTTTCAGCTTTGTATTATTTCTCATGTAATAAACATAACAATTATAAATACATCAAACTTACAGGCTGGCAACTATCGAACAATCAAAATCCCCCAGCGCCTATTTCCGCCGTGCAATCGTAAAAATAATGCTGTAAGAAAACATAAGGCGGAAATCAGCGCCTCCAATATCTCAGCAAACCACGCAGCGGAGTCATGCCCCATCCCCTAAGCAATCAATAGTACGCCATACAGCATCAGCCTCCCTGTGCGTTGGCCCGGCAAAGCAGCGGAGCGTTTGCTTTGCCTTGATTTTTTGCTTCTTTTGCATCAAGGCAAAAGAAGAAGAAAGAAGCTCCATGAAAATGGCTGGTGGAAGAAAACACCACCCACGGCGGTAGTAGAACGTTGCGTGAAGACACGCAACAGGGCAGTGGAAAAGAAAGAAAAAAAATGGTTGGTGAAAGAAAACACCAACCATAGCGGGAGCTTTTAGCACCATTGTTGCAACCACTACCCTAAACAAATTAATTCCACATGATTAAAACAATTGTTGCAGCAGCATGCCTTGCCTTTATAACAGCCTGCTCCATTCCAAAATCAATTCCATCGGCGCCGGTAGAAACCCTGCCGCCCAACAGCCCGCAATATAAACCGGCCTTTGCCGGACAAACCCGCACTATCGGCGCCATGACCATTACACCTTACTCCGGAAAAATAGTCACCCAGCAACTCGTAAAGCCCTGGAGTATGGCCGCCATGCCCGATGGCCGCTTCCTGGTGTCTGAAAAAATGGGCAACTTTCGCATTGTATCTCCCAATGGAAATACAGGAAATAAAATAACCGGTGTACCCCCCGTAGCTGCAGAGGGACAAGGAGGCTTGCTCGGCCTTGTACTCGATCCATCATTCAGCAGCAACCGGATGATCTACTTTGTATATAGCGAGCCGGTAAGCGGCGGCAACCATGCAGCCGTAGCGAAAGCAAGGCTCAACGATGCCGAAACGGCCATCGAAAATGTAACCATCATCTACCGGGTAACGCCCACTTATAATGGCGACAAACACAACGGTGGCAAACTCGCATTCAATAAAGATGGTCACTTACTCCTCACCTCCGGCGAACGGTCAGACCTGGCCACCCGCCCGCTGGCGCAGGATAATAGCACCAGTTTGGGGAAAATTTTACTTATCACCACCAACGGCCAGGCCGTAACTGACCCGTTGATATTGCCCAAACCCGGCGACCGCCCCGAAATTTTTTCAAGCGGCCACCGCAATCCATTGGGTATTGCCATACACCCCACCACCGGCGAAATATGGGAAGCAGAAATGGGCCCGAGAGGTGGAGATGAAATAAATGTAATACGCCGCGGTACCAACTATGGCTGGCCCATCATCACCTACGGTATTGAATACAGCGGTGCCACCATTGGCGATGGCTTAACACAGAAAGCCGGTTATGAACAACCCGTTTACTATTGGGATCCGGTGATATCGCCCGGCGGTATCGCTTTTTATACCGGTAATGATATTACTGAATGGAGAAATAATTTATTCGTGGCCAGTTTGAGCGGCAAGCATATCATCCGCCTGGTACTCGACGGACATAAGGTAACCGGCGAGGAACGCCTGCTCGCTAACGAAAACCAGCGTTTCCGTGATGTAGGCATGGGTACCGATGGTAAGCTATATGCCATTACCGATGAAGGAAGAATGTATTGTATCAGCAAAGACTAATAAAAACAACTATTGAACATGAACCGGCCGGCATAATGATGCTGGCCGGTTTTATTTAGCTACAACACCCAACATCCAATTACAGGCATGACCTGCAACTGCATACCTGTTAAACTTTACTTGCAGTCATAGCCGTGCAGAATGTCGTTTTTTTACCAGCACCTGGTCTGTAATTCTTTACAATTTTGATCCATAAAATTTAATTGGTATGAAACGTAAAGATTTTATCACGGCTGCCATGCTCGCCACACCGGCCCTGGCACTCGGCCATGTTACAAAAACCGGAACACCATCCACCCCATCAGCCACCGAACCTTTTGTAGTGCCGGCCGGCAAATCCCGCTTTGGCAACGACACCAAATTCATGGGTGTACACCCCAATGATTTAAAGATATCATCGAAAGATACCAGCGGCCATCTTGCTGTATTTGAATATACCGGCTACGCTAAAATTGGCCCGCCCCTGCATATACATCATCAGCAAGACGAAATTTTCACCGTCATCACGGGCAAATACCGTTTCCAGGCAGGTGATAAAATATTTGAACTGGGCCCCGGCGAAACTATTTTCTTACCCCGGGGTGTTGCCCATACCTGGATACAACTAAGCGATGAAGGCAAACTGATTTATTTTCTGCAACCTGCCGGTAAAATGGAAGAATTTTTTATCGCCATGAACAACCTGAAAGAACCACCCACACCGGAACTACTCGATAAAATTCATGCGGAACATGCTATGAAAATTGTGGGGCCATCCCTTTCCCTGTAACAAAAGAATTATCTTACATCAGGATGTTATTGAAGGATTTTATACCTGCGCCGGATATACGGGAGTATGTACAATTATTCAGAATTGTGCACCTGCAATTTGACAAAGCGCAGGCCATTCCCCCCAAGGCATACCCGCCAAGGCCGGAACAATGCCTGGCCTTTTACCCGTACGACAGGGAAACTATAAAATACCATAACCGCCAAAAAGAAACCGGTAATATTCCCGTTGTGCTGTACGGACAGTTTACGGAAGTTACACACCGCTATATCAGTCACCAGTTCCTGGTTTTTCAAATCATCTTCAATCCCGGCGGCTTGTACCGGCTTACCGGCATACCTGCCACTGAAATAAACAATGAATACCTGGATGCCACAGCTATTTTTAGCAACAGTGTACATGCGGTAAACGAACAGCTATACCTGGCCGGCAACAATTACCCGGCCATGGTGGAAACGGGCAATAACTATATCCGGCAACTGATTAAAAAAGAAAAAAAGAAAGTCCTGCCGGTTGACCAGGCCTGTATTCAACTGCTCAACCATGCAGACAATTTTTCATTGTCCTGGATGGCCAGCCAGGCCTGCCTGAGCAACCGACAACTGGAACGTGTTTTTAAAGACCGTACCGGCGTTGGTCCGAAATTGTTTTACCGCATCATGCAATTTGATAAAGCCTTCCGGCTGAAAAATGCAAAACCTTCGTTTGACTGGCTGCGTATTGCGGTAGCCTGTAACTATCACGACTACCAGCACCTCTCTAAAGCCTATAAAGATTTTACCGGACTATCGCCAACCGCTTTTCATGAAATTGAAAACAAGGCCCCGGAAAGAATCGTAGGCCTGAGCGAAGGCTACTACGATGCATAAAGGCCGCTGGTTAACTCCATTTATAAAGCCGGGCGCAGTTTAGGCATCGTTAGCGCCTGCTGTATTGGCAAATGATCCAAGCTCAGCCGGATGGCATCCACCGCCCCGCTATACCATGTAGCTGCAGTTATTTTTCTTTTGTCCGAACATTTGTTTTGTTGAACTGTTATTTAAGTTCAGCGAAAAAAATCAAACAAAAGACCAATTACCGTATCGAAAACAAAGGACAGCCATGAGACAGATTGTAATTTTTTTAGCAGCCTTGTGTTTTGCACAGGTTTCCGTTGCACAAAATACAGGCAGCATTACCGGCCAGGTGCTTGATAAAGCCACGCAGCAACCGCTTACCGGCGCTTCCGTAAAACTGGAGGGCACCACCCGTGGTGGCGTGGCAGACAGCAATGGCTTTTTTCGTATCAGTAATATCGAGGTAAAAACCTATAACCTGGAAATAAGTAAAATTGGTTATAAAACCGTTGTGCTGTACAACCTGGTGGTGAACAGCGGAAACGAAAGTAACTACACCGTAGAACTGGAACAAACGGCCACCGACCTGGCAGCTGTAGTGGTGAAATCCAATAAGCGAACAGCCAGGGCAGCCACACTGGAAACACCATTGAGCGTACAACGGTTAACCACCGAAGAAATTAAGAGCAACCCCGGAGGCAATTTCGATATCAGTAAAGTAATTCAGACCTTACCGGGTGTGGGCGGCGGCCAGCAGGGAGGCAGTTTTAGGAACGATATCATTATCCGCGGCGGTGCACCCAATGAAAATGTTTTTTACCTCGATGGTATTGAAGTGCCCGTTATCAACCATTTTCAAACGCAGGGCAGCAGCGGTGGCCCGCAGGGTATTTTGAATGTAAGTTTTATTGAAGATGTGAAACTCAGTTCCTCTGCATTTGATGCCCGTTACGACAACGCACTGAGTTCTGTTTTCCAGTTCAAACAAAAAAATGGAAACCCCAACCAGTTCCAGGGCAATTTTCGCTTAAGCGCAACAGAAGCTGCCCTCACACTGGAAGGTCCCTTGTCGAAAAAAAAGAAAACTACATTTCTCGCCTCGGTACGCCGCTCTTACCTGCAGTTATTATTCCAGGCTATCGATCTGCCCATACGTCCCAATTACTGGGATTTTCAAACCAAAATCACTCATCCGATCAATAATAAAACAACCCTTACATTCATCGGCATCGGTGCTATTGATGAGTTCAGGTTTGCTGCGCCCAAAGACGCCACGCCTGAAAAACTGTATACCATCAACTCCAATGTACTGGTGAACCAATGGAACTACACCGTTGGTGCCTCCCTGCGAAAAAATATAAAAAGCGGTTTCTGGAATTTAGCACTCAGCCGTACCAGTTTTAACAATGATATTGAAAAGTTCGAAGACAATGAAAACCCCAGCCCTGCCAACCAGACACTGGATGTGGTGAGCGGTGAAACGGAAACCAAACTTCGCTTTGATGTAAACCTTACCCGCAAGGGGTGGAAACTGGCCTACGGTGCATCCGTACAACTGGCCGACTACAGCAACACAACGTTTAGTGTAATACGTAAAGAAATAAGGGACGCCGGTAATACAATTGTACAACCTGCCGTTACCGTGAATTTCAACAGCCCGCTGCAATCTTTTGTAAAGATGGGTGCCTTTGTACAAGCAGGCAAACGCTTTATTGATAACCGGCTGGGGGTAAGTGCCGGCATCCGTACCGACATGAACACATTTACCACCGACGGCATGAACGGTTTGCAAACAATATCACCCCGTATTTCTTTCAGCTATGTACTGGCGGATAAATGGACCTGGAACAGCGCTGCAGGCATTTATTACAAAATACCGCCCTACACTATACTTGGCTACGCCGGCACTAATAATACACTGGTAAATAAAAATGCAAAATATCAGCGCAGCATTCACTATACTACCGGCCTGGAGTTTTTGCCCGATGAAGGACTCCGCTTTACCATCGAAGGATTTTATAAACAATACAGCCAGGTACCCATCTCTGTGCGCAATGGCATTTCACTGGCCAACCTGGGTACTGACTTTACCCTGCTCGGCAACGAAGCCGTAGTAACCACCGGCAAAGGCAAAGCTTATGGCATTGAATTTTTTGCCCAAAAGAAACTGACGAACCGGTTCTTTGGCATCCTGTCTTATACATTTTACAGGAGCCTGTATGCTGGTACCAATGGAAAGCTTATTGCCAGCAGCTGGGACAACCGTCATTTGCTGAGTGTAACCTGGGGATACAAGTTTCCCCGCAACTGGGAGCTGGGTCTTAAGTTTCGGTACCAGGGCGGCGCACCCTATACGCCATTTGATGAAACCTTATCGAGGCTTAATTATTTATCGCAGGGAGTGGGTACGCTTAACTATGCCCTGCTCAATACAAACCGTCTCTCAGGTTTTAACAGCAGCGATGTGCGTATAGATAAAAAATGGAACCTGCGCAAAACCACCATTGATTTGTTTATTGATATAACAAACTGGTATGTGGCCAAAAATCCGGCAATACCTGAATACACATTTAAGCGGAATGCAGCGAACACCGGCTTTGAAACAACGGATGGTATGCCCATTAAGGCCGATGGCAGCAATGCCATACCAACCCGTGTAAAAAATGATGACCCGTTTGTAACACCCACACTCGGGGTAATCATTGAATTTTAAAAGTCGGGCATGATTGCCCCTGCACTGTTATTGTACCGCTGCACCATAGTTACCCGTGCTTCGCTGAATAGCGGTAAAACTGATTGATTTTATTGTTGCCTGTGCCGGCAACAAGGGTGCAGTAAAAAGCGAATTAGTGGGTTGCCCGGCGAGATAAGTAAGACTGTATGGCGTGATATTGCCCGCGGTGTCAAGCACATTTGCATATACGATAAAATCACTGGCCGGCCATAAGGAAGCAGGCGGCCCTTCCGTAACCGGGCAGCCACACATCATCTTTACATACACGGCCACATTCCCTTCCATAACCACCGGTGTGAGGAAGAGGCCGGGCACCACTACAGTTATTTTATAATCCGGCTGATCAGGATTGAGCAATACCTGTTGCTGCAACTTCATAGGTTGATTAATAGAAGTGGGAATACTTACGGTCAGGGCTGCCAGTTCTAACTGCGCTGGTAAATCAAAAGATATGCTGCCGCAAACCGTAGTAAAATCAGGCGACAAAAAATTTACGCTGGCCGGCGTAGTGGAAGCTGTGATAATCGGCATGAAAGAGCTAGCACCCGTTACAAAATATGGCGATGTATTTCCATCACTGGAAAAATTGGGTGTTACCGGGTAGGGTATATTCACTGTGCCACCTGAATAGCTCAGTACAATAGAAATATCATTCACGTGGAGGGCATGGGCACCCAGGTAGTGGGCACCGAGTGCCTGGAGGTAAACAGAGAAGTTGGCTGTGGTGGGCATAATGGTGGTTTGATGGAATGACTGTGTTTCTTACCGGAAACGACTATACAAGATACTAAAGAACAAGCGATATGTTGTACGGCATAAAAAAACGGTCAGGTCCTCCGCAACCAGGTTATAACGTATGCAATGACCCAGGAAAGCGAGGCTATGTTAATGAGATAGAGTATAAAACTGATATAATCCGGATTGGCCGGGTTACCCGGATCGAGCCAGACAAGCGGTGTACCCAACCAGCCAAACACATCATGAAAAAATGGCCAGGGCGGATCATCGTTAAATAATTTTCCCTCGAGGTAAACCATATGCGACAGCATAGGCAGAATGGAAATCAGGACCATCCACAGCAACACTTTAATAAAAACTTTCCGTTTTACTACTACAGGTGTACGTGGGCTTTTAACCGGCTCCGCCGGTGGCTGGTATCTAATCTTTTCAAAAGATACATTTCGTTCGGTGAGTATTTGCTCTATTGCCTGCAGAGCCTCTTCCCGGTATTCATTCCGCTGGCGGGTATAGATTTGCAACAGCTCCTCATCGGACTGTACGGCTAATTGTTCTTTTAATTCGCTGTTCATGGTTCAGTAGAAGCCTGCAAATTAATGTATAAATAAACCGGTGCAGCTTTTTGCCCGGGTATAATAGCAATAGACTCGCTATACATTGATTGGGCTTTGCCTCCAATTTTGCGGCATATCCGGCATAAATGGCCGATGCAGTAAGATAAAACAGGCCATAACTGTTATCTTTCAATACAAAACAAGCAAAATGATAAAACTGGCAGAAGCTTCCGGCATTGTTATGTATGAAGATGGTAGCAAACTCTACATCAGTGAAAGGCCGGCGAAATGGACATCTGTGTTTTTATTTGTTACGGGTTTGCTGACACTCATCCTGTTGGTCAATGGCATTTTGCAATTAACAGCATTTAAAGATGATAACACCAGTTCATCTGCTATTGGTTTCGCACTGCTTGGTGCAGGCATCTTATTTCTATTGATAAGCTGGCGTGTATGGTTATACAGCAAAAAAATAAATGCTATGCCGCTGCATGATCTGAAGCCCATCGCCATCTTCGACTTCCAAAACAATCAATTGCTGAATGGGCAACAGCGACTGCTGGCTCCAATTGACCAGGTGTGGATGTCACGTAAAATGCAGATCACGTCCAGTTCGCCTGAATTAATTGTCAGTTGGGCTAATGGCTCACTCAGCCTGGTAAAAGGCAATCCATTCTCGGGTGGTATGGCAGCTATTGAAAAGGCATTGTCAGCCAAAGGTGTACGCAGGAAATAAAGTACCGCCACGGCGCAGCCCATATACCACTAAAAAGGTATGCCCTCTACCACTAACAGGGTATCAGCTGTGCTAAAATTCATTCTACTTTTACTTCGGGATTGATACGGGGCCTGAACCGGTCAACTACCATTAACCATTAAACACTTTTATCCATGTTACAGAAAATGCTAACAGCCTGTATGGGTTTGATTGCCCTTACCGCTGCAGCCAATGAACCCAGCTTCGAAAAAAATATTGGCTGGTATTCCTTCCGCGATTTGACCAGTGAGTCATTTGGTCAAAAATTTCAACAGTACAAAAATGCCGGCTACATCATGATCGATATGGACGGCTATGAAACATCGGGCGGTATCCGCTATTCCATGGTTTGGGAAAAAAATAAAAGCAACCGCGGCTGGGCCGAGTACCGGGACATGACGGATGCAGGATATCATGATAAATGGGAAGAATTAAAGAACCAGGGCTTCCGTCCCGTTGATATTGAAAGCTACCGCAGCGGAGGCAACCAGCGCTTTGCCGGTATCTGGATCAAAAACACCGAAAACTATAACTGGTCCTCCAAAAGAAATATGACCAAGGCCGAATTTGAAAGCTATAAGACTGAACAAAAAAATGCCGGGCTGAAGATGATTGATCTCGAAATGTATGAAACCGGCAGCGGCATACGCTATGCAGCAGTATGGGTAAAGAATTATGACAACACCGACTGGAAACAGGAACATGGCCTGGACCGTGATGATTACCAGGCACGCATTAACGCCCTTGGCGACCAGGGTTACCTCTTTACCAATTTCGATTCGTACAAAGATGGCAGTACCCAACGCTATGCATTCATTTGCGAAAAACGTTCGGGCACCGGTTACCAGCTGCGCAGCGACCGTACCGAACTGGAGTATGCCAACCTCTGGCGTGAGTATAGTGACAAAGGCTACCGCCTCATCGATTTTGAATGTTACAATACACCGAATGGTATGCGCTATGGCGGCATCTGGATCGAAAATGACAGCCGCTTCGACTACAATAAAAAAGAAGATTTGGATAAGCTTATCAGCAAACACCGTGCAGATAATAACCTGCCCGGCATATCTGTGGCCATTATTAAAGACGGCCAGTTTCTCTATCGCCGTGGTTTTGGCTTTGCTGATAAAGAAGCAGGTAAAGTGGCGCATGGGGAAACGGTATATATGGCTGCATCTGTATCAAAAGTATTCGGTGGTACGCTGGCCGTTAAGCTGGCTGATGAAGGCAAACTCCGCAATGGCACCAATGTAAGCCTGAACCTGAACAACACCACCCGCAGCTATTTGACCAACATACGAAAATCGGACGGCAGCCTGGTTACCCTTCCTGCAAAACATACACATACTGTAAAACAGCTCTATGCACACATGGGTTGTATACAACACTATGACGGACCAGAACCCAGCACACAACAATACAACCGGGCTATTGATGCACTGACACAAATATGGAATGCTGATTTTGTTGCGGGTTGTACAAACAATACAAATGCTAATTATTCCACCCATGCGCATACCTATTTAGCAGCGGTGTTAGAAAAAGTAACAGGCCGTACTTCGGCACAATTAGTACAATCCGAACTGGCGGCACCTTACGACCTCGAAAGCCTGCGGGTGATGTTTACCACATCCAGCCTGCCTGCAGATTATGATAGGGCCAAACCGTATGAAGACGATAATTCAGCCACATCATATGGCAATAACAGCTGGAAAGTTTTTGGCGGTGGCCTGGAAATGAATGTGGTGGATCTCGCCCGTTTTGGCTGGAAAGTACTGGACGGACAAATAGTGAAACCAGCAGCAAGGGATAATGTGATGTGGACAAGGGTATTGCCGGGCGAAGGTTATGGTGTGGCCTGGGCCGTAAGTGGCAGCAGCCCTAACCGTATAGCAGAACACGGTGGAAGCTGGACAGGCGCCCGCTCCCATATCCGTATCTACCGTGATAAAGGAGTAGTAATCGCCATTATGTCGAACCGCAGGGGACAAACCGTGGACGACGTGGATGGCCTGTGTAATAAAATAGCAGCAATCGTACTATAAGCAGAGAGGCTTAGTTTTCGGCCCCGTATGTTGCCGCCAGGTAACTACGGGGTTTCTATTTTTATTATTTGCCGTTCCAGTTATAACCCCGGTAAGAAAATATTTTCTTACGCTGATTAAATTTTATTTCAATCCGCTCATACATAAAGCTGGTACCATCCAAAAACTCTTTCCCGTAAATAGTAATTACCGTATTAACCCCCTCTGCCTTTTTTTTGAGCGGGGCTGTTATTTCAAATTTATTTTTCGGATGTGCTTTCCAGAATGCTTTGTCGCTGCGGGTGATGGTGCTGCGGGGAATATTGCGCAGGTATTTCATATATACTTTCACGGTATCGGCATAAAATAATTCAGCTGAATCGGCTTTATGTTCGTTGCGCAACCGGAATAAATCCAGCACCAGCTGCTCTTCGGTTTTCGGCGGCTGCGTGTTTCCTGCAAAGACGCAAAGACAACAAAGGATTACGGCAAAAAAGAAAGCCTTTATCATACCTGCGAAAGTAAAAAGGTATAGCGATCTATTCTGCATTAATTATCTCCACCGGCTTACTGTTAAAAATGCGGCATTACCGGCATTGTCGCAGCTCTTGTTTGCAACCTTATGCTTTCCGTACCAATCCCTACATTTGTACACTTAAATTTCAATATGAAAAAAATAGCTGTAATACTCTTACTGGCAGGCATGGCCTGTACCGCGGCGGCGCAAAAAACGCCGGCCAAGCCTGCACCTAAACCGGTGGCTAAACCCGTGGCAGGGCCTGTGCTAAAAAACCAGGTAGATTCTGTGAGTTATGTACTCGGTATGTTTATTGCCCGCAATCTCAACAGCCAGGGCTTTGAAGTAAGCAAACTCAACCGTGCTGCTTTCAATGCTGCCCTCTCCGATGTTGCCGCTGGCAAAAAACCTGCCATTGATGATGGCACAGGCAACGGCGTATTAAACACCTATGCACAGGTGGCCCGCGAAAAACAAGCCCAGGCAAAAAAGGCAGAAGCAAAAGCTTTTTTTGACAAGAATGCAAAACGCCCCGGTGTGATAACACTGCCCAGTGGTTTACAATATGAAGTACTCACTATGGGTACGGGCGAAAAACTCACCCTGGTAGATACATTCATTTGCCACTATCGGGGTACATTAATTGACGGAACTGAATTCGATGCTTCCTACAACAGTGGCCGGCCGCTGAAGATGGCGCTGAACCAGGTTATAGCAGGGTGGCAGGAAGCTTTGCAATTGCTGCCTGTTGGTTCAAAGTTTAAATTATATATACCCGCTGAGCTGGGTTATGGCATGATGGGACAGGGAAAAATTCCCCCGGGCGCCACCCTAGTATTTGATATGGATCTGCAGGGACTGGTGCGAAAGAGCCAGCAATAATTATTTTTCACCCATTACAAAAGCCCTGGTCACCTGCCGGGGCTTTTTTGTTGTTGGAGCTAACATATGTTCTCCGGATTATGCTATATCTTGGAGAAAACAGGCCATATGAAATATTTCTTTTGTTTTTTGTTTACAGTGTCTTGCCTTTCATTGGCGGCGCAATATAATCCTGTTGGCTCTGGTGTATACAACTGGAAGAACCTGCCGGTAAAGAAGGATAAAGACAGGGAGAGCCGCAAAATACTAGAGGGCAGCACGGCAGAGTTCAGCTGGTTTGAAATACATGCCACCACCCAATATAAAGGCGCCAAACCTAAACCGGCACATGTGCAAGACAGCACTGAAGAATTAATCATCATCAAAGAAGGGCAGATGAAATGTACTGTTGGTGATAAAACAGCGACTATGGGCCCAGGCAGCATAGCAATGATACCGCCCGGCGAGATGCAATCATTTGAAAATACCGGCAATGGCCCCCTTACCTATTATGTGCTGATGTTCCGTTCCCGCAAACCGATGAATATGGCACGCAGTGACAGTGCAGGTGGCAGTATGCTGATTAATGTGGATACACTTGTTTACACAGAAAAAAACAACCGTGGCACCAGCAAATACTTTGACAGGCCCACGGCCATGTGTGCCAACTATGAAATGCACACCACCACCCTACTCCTTAAAGGCGCCAGTCATGCCCCGCACCAGCATGTGGATACAGAAATCATTTTAGTCATCAATGGAGAAGTAGAAATGGATATTGATGGAAAACATTATAAAGGAAGCGACGGGGACCTCTTTATCGCAGAGAGTGGTAAAATGCATGGTGTGCAGAACGGAAGTGATAAACGTTGCAGCTACTTTGCCTTTAAATGGCGATAACTACACTGTAAGGTCCGTTGCCCCTTCTTCTTTCTTTTCCTCTTCCGTTTGAAAATCAAACAGTGCCATGCTTTGTTCTTTGTCTGCCAGTTCAATCCGGTTATGTTTAAAACTAAATACGGCAGCGGCGGCAAAAGCAGCAACAGCTATAAAATACCATGGCGTGAACTGCACCCTTATAAAAGTGCTTCCGCTGCTAAAGCCTCCCCCCTCATACATATCATCAAAGGGGACGGATTTCAACTGCATTTTTAATCCGAAATAGGCAGCACCAAGAAATAACGCTGCCAGGATAGAGGAGACCATGGTTAAAATTGCCCGCATTTCCAGGTACGTAAAACAAAGTATGAGGCCGCATAGGGCAAAAATGGCTGCAAAGAGTACAAAGCCCTGCGGCTTGCCTTTTTTTAACGGATAGGCTGATGATTCATCCGCATCCTCAAATGGTCCGTTGTCAAACCCGGTAAAGGACATTTTCCATTGCTTGCCGGTAACCATACCCACACCTGTATTTTCTGCAACGACCATGGAACCGCACTTGACACGGGCAAAAGGCAATAAAAAAAGTAACAAGCCGGCTATAAGGGCTACTGTCGGGTTGTGCCTGCGGCGGAAAAATCGTTCATCATTTCCTGATGACTGGTAACCAGTTTCCACGGTTTATTTGTTTGCCGCAATATAAACATTCTCAGTTTAAACGCCAGCAGACTGCCATTCAGCGAAAACACTGAAATATATTTCCCCAATTATTATTACTTTACTCTTTCAATAACCATTATGCAAATTAACTCGCCCTATCCTGTGTTCGAGACGGAACGTCTTATCCTCAAGCCGTTCGATATAGGTGATGCTGCCTTCCTCGTCACCCTGCTCAACAGCCCAAAATGGATTCAATATATTGGCGACAGGAATGTGCACACCGAAGAGGAGGCCGTTGCCTACATTAAAGAAAGAATGCTTCCGCAACTGGAGAAGTTAGGATATGGCAATAACGTGGTGATACGTAAAGACGGCATGATCCCCATTGGTGCCAGCGGCCTGTATGAAAGGCCGGGCCTGCCCATGGTGGATATTGGTTTTGCCTTTCTGCCGGGCAACGAGGGCAAGGGCTATGGGTTTGAGGCAGCCAGCCGCATATTAAAAGCCGGCAAAGAAAATTTTGGCCTTAAAAAAGTATGTGCAATAACTACGCAGGATAACACGGCTTCACAAAAACTGCTGGATAAACTGGGGCTACAATTCATTAAGCTGATAAAAATGGATGGAGACCGGGACGAGCTTATGTACTTTGAAAAAGAACTGTAGCCCTACCTTTGCCTATGCTCCGGCGTACCGCAGAAATTATTGGCAGCAGCTTTAAAATGGCGATGCAGGAATTGTGGAAGAATAAGCTCCGCACTTCTCTCTCCCTGTCGGGCATTGCCTTTGGCATTTTTTGTATCATCGGTGTGCTGGCCACCGTGCAAAGCCTGGAACATAATATTCAAAGCGAAATAAAATCACTTGGCACCAATACCATTTATATAGACAAATGGGACTATGGTGCTGGCAGCGCCGGTGATTATCCCTTCTGGAAATTTGTGAAGCGGCCCTCGCCGCAATACAAGCAAATGGCAGCTATAAAGCAGCGAACCAGCTCGGCCAAATATGTTGCATTCCGGATTAAGACACAAGGCAGTATTGAATTCAAAAACAATATTGTATCCAATGTAAACATGCACGGGGTCAGCAGCGAGTTTACCAATATACAACCGGTGGACCTGGTGAGTGGCCGGAACATCTCTCTTGCCGAGTTTGAAGCTGGTCATCCTGTAACCGTGCTGGGATATGAAGTAGCCGGGAAATTATTCGGCAATTATATGGCAGCGGCGGGACAGACTGTAATCTGCCGTGGTAAAAGCCTGCTGGTAGCTGGCGTAATGAAACGCCAGGGGCGGCAATTGATTGGCGGCTGGGATTTCGACAACAGCATATTGCTGCCGTATATGTTTGCCCGGAAGATCATGAATGAATGGCGTACCGATCCTATTATCATGGTGCAGGGACATACCGGCATCAGCAGTACAGCCTTAAAAGATGAGCTCGCAGGTACCATGCGTTCATTGAACAGGCTTAACCCCAAACAGGAAGATAATTTCAGCCTGAATGATATCAACGATTTTAGTGCAGTGGTTAGTGATATTTTCTCCGGCGTTAATCTGGGCGGCTGGGCTATTGCGGCCCTCTCGCTGTTAGTGGGTATGTTTGGTGTGGCCAATATCATGTTTGTATCTGTAAAAGAACGAACCAACCAAATAGGTATCAAGAAAGCTGTAGGTGCCAAGCGCCGAATCATTATGGCTGAGTTCCTGGTTGAATCTGCTTTTCTCTGCATCATCGGTGGACTGATTGGCCTGCTGTTGGTATTTATACTGGCACAGATATTAACCCAATTGCTCAACTTCCCTGTATTCGTATCAGCAGCCTATATGGCCCTGGCTATACTTATCTGTGTTATTACCGGCATATTCGCCGGTTTCTTCCCTGCCATGCAGGCAGCCAGGCTCGATCCTGTGGTGGCAATACGGAGTAAATAGTTGTTATTTTGCGGTGGAATCAGGCAGCAGCAAGCAGTTACCCGATTAACCAATCCCTGATTAACTAATTAACTAATTACCAAATTACCCATCAACTTGTCAACGATACTCGCTATAGAATCCAGTTGCGACGAAACATCAGCAGCCATTTGTAAGGATGGAAGGATCGTTTCCAATTTCATTGCCAACCAGACCGTGCATGAAAAATATGGTGGCGTAGTACCCGAACTGGCCAGCCGGGCGCATATGCAAAATATTGTACCCGTAGTGGATGTGGCATTGAAAGAAGCAGGCACCCGCATAGAAGATGTGGATGCGATTGCCTTTACGCAATCGCCGGGACTTATCGGTTCCTTATTAGTAGGGGGACAATTTGCCAAATCATTGGCACTGGCATTGAACAAGCCATTGATAGCCGTACACCATATGCAGGCCCATGTACTGGCTAATCTCATTGATGAACCCAGGCCTTCCTTCCCTTTTCTCTGCCTTACAGTAAGCGGGGGCCATACACAAATTGTATTATGCGAATCGCCTGTACAAATGAAAGTTATTGGTGAAACAATTGATGACGCAGCCGGCGAAGCTTTTGATAAATCAGCCAAGCTGCTTGGTCTCCCCTACCCCGGTGGTCCGCTTATTGATAAATATGCAAAAGAAGGTAATCCTACCCGTTTCAAATTTCCAGAACCACAAATAGCTGATCTCAATTTCAGTTTCAGCGGCTTGAAAACGTCCATCCTTTATTTTCTCCAAAATGCCGGCAAGAGCCTGCAATACAAAGAAGAATTTGCCGCAACGAAAGAAGAGCAGGCGCACTTCATCAAAGAAAACCTGGCCGATATATGCGCTTCGGTCCAGCACCGCATTGTCACCATCCTGCTGAATAAAGTAAAAAAGGCCGCCCTGGAAACAGGCATAAAGGATATATGCCTCGCAGGTGGTGTATCGGCCAATAGCGGACTGCGGAAATCATTTGAAGAGATGGGCAGGCAGCAGCACTGGAATACATTCATTCCCGCTTTTCAATATTGTACAGACAATGCAGGTATGATCGCCATCACGGCATATTATAAATATATGGCTGGGGATTTTGCCGATCTCGCTGTACAATCTACGGCAAGGGCTGAATGGTAATATAATGGCAAATACCTATTTCCAGTTCAAGCAGTTTACAATCCACCAGGACAGATCGGCCATGAAGGTAACTACCGACGGCTGCCTGTTTGGCGCAATAGCCGCTTCCCAATTACAGAAAGGGCCATTGAAAGTATTAGACATTGGTACGGGCACTGGCCTGTTAACATTGATGCTGGCACAGGTTAACCAGCAAGCTACTATCCATGCCATTGAAATAGAAGAACAAGCTGCATTACAAGCGGGTGAGAATATTGCCGCTTCGCCCTGGAGTGAGCGCATTACTGTTTACCACCAGGATATTAAAGATTATCAGCCAACAGATAAGTATGATTGCATTATCAGTAATCCTCCTTTCTACGAAAATGAATTGAAGAGTGATGACCGGCAGAAGAATAAGGCCCATCATGATGAAGGTTTGCTGCTGTCGAAGCTGTTTACAATTATTAAACAATTGCTTGCACCAGGCGGCCGGTTTTACATCCTGCTTCCTTTTAAAAGAAAAAGGGAAGCTGAAATATTGTGCAAAGACATGCAGTTAGCTATCCATCATACTATTTTAGTTCGCCAATCAGTAACCACCGATTATTTCCGGGTAATTGTGGATGGACAACATGTTAATAATGATGAACCTGTAATAGAAACCGAACTAACTATCCGGGATAAGGATCAGCAATACACAGCTGAATTTACGAACCTGCTAAAGGCTTATTATCTCTATTTGTAATTTCAATAAAATCCGCGGGCATCTGCTCAATCAGCCGCGTCAGCGCCTGCCTGCCGGCAGGCAGGTTCCTGTTTTATGCTGCAGGCTTTATTTACCGTCGGCATAGTCCTGCAGGTAACTGTAGTGCTCCGTTAATTTCCCGTTTGATGCAATCGTGGCCCTGTTAATAATAGCTGAGCCGTCGCCGGTCAAATCCTCAAGAATATATTTTATCAGCTGCTCACCAAAATAACGGCTGGCGTCCCTTGGCAATTCATTGGGCAGGTTGCCAACTGCCATTACGTCCACCGCATCCTTTGCATATGGTGCTGTTTTTTCTAACGTCACCTTGCTCACACCATAGACGGGGTCTTCAATCGTTTGATCACCGAGATTGATAGGCACGGAGCCGTCTGCATCATCGGTTATATCGGCAATGGTTTGAATAATAAAATCTTCCTGCTTCACATCATTCTTTTCAAAAAGCCTTGGCACATTTTTATCCCAGTACACACCATTCATCAAAATATCCGTTTGTGCCGCATAGGGCAAAAAGGTACAGGCATATTCTTCAGGATGGTTGTGAAAATGTTCCCGGGCATATTTCCCTGTTTCTTTATGACGATACAAATCCGCACCCTTAAGTTGCGTATATACAGGATAAGAGAACCGGCGTGTCAGGTAATCATCGGGTTCCACTTCGTGAATGCCCATCAGGTTCATTACTTCGAGAATACCATGCGCCACACGGCCTGATCCGGTTACGGCTACCTTTACATTGGGCAGGCGTAAACCAAAGTAAGCATGTATCAGTTCGCGGAAACTGCGTTGCTTATATACCCTGTCCAGTTTATACAGGCCGGTGCGGTTGCCATACACCATCATGCCATTATGCGCACCTACCACACCGGCAAAAAAACCAAAACCAATTATCCGCTGGCCATCTTCATGCTCCAGGCATTCATAATCGATCAGCTTTATTTTCTTATCAAGTACAGCCCGCAACAATTTTTGATTGTGTGGTTGTTTTTTTTTGGTGTGGGAGAAAAATAAGTAGGTCTTGCCTGGCAATAATTCAGCAACAGGCACTTCTTTTATGCCCAGCAGAATATCACAGGCAGACATATCTTCCCTTACCTCGGCTCCGGCCAGTTCATATTCCCTGTTGGTAAAGCACCGGCTGGCCGAAGACTGTACGACCACCCGCACCTGCGGGGCATTTTTTTGTATCCATTTGCACTGGGCCGGCGTAAGTGCTACCCGGTTATCGGCCGGAACCTTGCCTTCACGTATCAATCCTATCTGAATCATATTGCTATCAATCGTTTGCGTAGCCCCAAAGATGCCGCTAAAATAATTACCGGCAAACTGACATGAAACAGCCCCGGCTTGCACAATAAATGCGGTAATTTTGCTGTTTCAAATTAATCCGCAGTGCCTGATTACATATATCCAGCCGGCGGTTACACAAAAAAACTGAGCACATGAGGAGTTTTGCCACCATAATTACCACCGTTGGCCTGCTTATTGCCACCGCTGGATGCAAAAAAGGAAACGATGGGCCATCGGGCCCGTACAACCTGAGTTATGGCGACTCCATTCTGTACCTGCGCCCGGGAAGTACCAACATTGTATACCCGACAACACAACGTGAAGGCGAATACTCCGGATTTCCCGAGGGCATTGAAATTGACGATAAGACGGGGGCCATCGATATTGCAGACAGTGAAACAGGCCTCAGGTATCGTATCACCCACCGGGCCCCTGATGGTACTATTACCGAAACCAAAGTAGTACTGGGCGGTATCACCTTCAAAGATCATTTCTATTACTTGTCGGCCAACGATTCTGTGGCCAATCCCATTTACAACGCCGATCCGTCACGCACTATGCCACTAACAGGATCTATTTTTGATGAAGGCAACCTGGCTAACAGCGGTGGTTGCTCTGTAAAAACAGATAATGGTAAAATAAACCTGAAAGAAACGATCCGCAATGGTGTGTTTGGATTCCCGCCCCGCAATGATGCACAGGAAACCTTTGAAATAAAATACCGCATCAATGATGCCAGCGGCAAATCCCAAAACAAGCTGAAAGTATTATTATACTGGTACAATACCATCAATGACGTACCCCAATATGTGTGGGATATTTTAAACGAACGGACCAGCCAGGGTGTTTTTCTGCGCGGCACCTTTACAGAACAAGTAGCCAAACCCCGTCCACCCTGTGTAATTATCGTAGATCACTAGTACCTCCTTGCCTATTTTTGCGGTGCACTCTAATCTTTATCGCTGATGCACAAAAGGCTTGTAGCTGTTCTTCTGTTAATTCTTGTTTTTTTTGCAGTTGCCCAAACTGGCACTGAACAAAATAAACCGGCCCTGCTGAGATCCTTTTCAGCAACAGAAGAAAAATTTAATAAAGCTGACCGGCTGGCCTATGCGGCCAATGATGACAGTGCTAAAACGGTTGCTTACGAAAATTTATACCGGCAAGCCTTAACCGAATATTCTTCCACTATTCCCCGGCTATTTGAGGCGAGACTTGATTCAGCCTATATCACCGCTTCCATACACCGTGGAATCATTTATCATTATTTCGACAGCCTGGATGCAGCTATGGATAATTATCTTGCTGCCATCCGGCTCAAAGACCAGCGAAACAACCTGCAGGATTCATTGATATTTCAGCCCCTGCTATTTGCAGGCAGCCTTTTCTATAATAATGATCAATACGACTCATCACTGCTTTATCTAAAAAGGGCAGAGCAGGTAAAAGCAAAATACAGCCAGCGGCTTGCCGAAGAACACCGCCTCTACAATTTACTCGGTGTATTGTATTATGAAAAAGGAGAACTCAACCAATCACTCAACTATGTACAAAAAGCCCTTGCCCTGCACACAGCCAGTTCCGGCTATGACAAACTGCTGGCGGTAAACTACCAGATGAACATTGCGTCTGTGCTGATAAAGCTCGAGAAGTATACAGCCGCAGAAAACCTTTTACAAAGTATAGAAAACAAGGATGCTTATGCGGCTGAAATTCAGCATAAGCTTGGCTTTATCAAACTGAAAGAGAAAGATTACCGGGCCGCACTCAGGCTATTGAATACAGTAAACTACGTTGCCGGAGGTAAAAAACAAATCGACTTGTTTGTCAACAAGTGTATGGCTTATACAGCATTAAAAGAGACGGACTCGGCCCGGCTGTATTTATTAAACGCAAAGGCAGAGAACCTGAAGCTGAACGGAAACAAGAAAACAATCACTAATGCTACGTTACTGAAAACGGAGGCATTGCTTTTGCGGTCGGCCGGCGATGAACGACAGGCCTTACAATCATGCCAGCAAGCCATCATTAATTTTTGTCATGAATTTACAGACAGTACTGTTTATGCAAACCCGGCAAATTTCAGTGGCGCCTTCGCTTATATCGATTTATTCAATACGTTAATCCTGAAAGGCGATTTGCTCAACCAGGTTTACCAGCAGAAGAAAAACATTGACGATCTGGAAGCAGCACTTGCTGCTTACAAAACAGCTTTTCAGCTTGCCGCCTACGTGGAGCGAACCTATGAATCGGATGAAGCCAGGCTTTTCTTAAACAGCATTAAGTACAATAATCACAGTAAACCTATTGAACTGGCTTTACAGCTGTATGAACTGACCAATAAAAATAAATATATCGAGGAAGCTTATTTTTTCGATCAGCAAAATAAAGCCTCCATCCTGGCGCTGAATGTAAGGGAGAGCGAATTCACCAGCCGTTCGGAAGAAACCAATAAGCACATGCAGGATGTGGTCAATATTAAATCTGCTATCACCCGCCTGTCATTAAAAGCATCATCCACCACAGACAGCACCGCACTAAATGATGCATATGCCGCTATACAGGATAAAGAAATTGAACTGGGTAAACTGCAGCAAAAAATTAAAGAAGACCCCGCCTGGCAACAATTATACCTGCGTGAACAGGTTCCTTCGGTAAGCAGTATGCAGAAAAAAACGGATAACAGCACTGCTATTATCTCCTGGCATCTTTCTGAAACCGAAATTATAGCCATCATCATTACACGCAGAAGACTGGATTATGTACGTCTGCCACTGGACAGTAACCTGCTGGCCGACATTGATCAGTTTAAGCAATCATTGCATACAACCGGTGCGGGATCACGATACAATGGGACAGATGTATCCAGGCGCATTTATGAATATTTATGGAAACCCTTGCGCACATCGCTGACCAGCATAGAGCGATTAATCATTATCCCGGATGACGAACTGCATTACCTGCCTTTTGAAGCCTTACAGGATGAAGCAGGAAACTACCTGGTTCAGCGCTATTCCATTCAATATTTATGGTCAACAGCACTTTTTCAACATGCCAAAAAATACAATACCAAAACTGGTACATTGTCAGTAGCCCCATTTGCAGGCAATGGTTATGCAGACAGTATTGGCACCCGGTTTTCAAAACTTCCTGCTTCTGCAGAAGAGGTTGGTGATTTGCCGGGACTGGTACTGCTGAATGATAAAGCTACCAGGGAGGAATTTTTAACCCTGGCCAACCAATACCCAATCATTCATTTAGCAACACATGCCAGCGTGAATAATGAAAACCCTGATCGATCATTTGTCGCATTTTACCCTGGTAAAGCTGACTATAAATTATATGCAAAAGAAATTTATAACCTGCGGTTAGATTCTGCGCAGCTGCTCATTCTCAGTGCCTGCGAAACAGGGTCCGGCCAGCTGGTACGTGGAGAGGGATTGATGAGCCTTTCCCGGGCATTTACCTATGCGGGTTGTTCTGATATCATCACATCACTCTGGAAAGCTGAGGATAAGACTACTTCATACATAACCCGCAAAATTCATTTTTACCTCGGAAAAGGTATGAGCAGGGATAAAGCATTAAGGCAGGCCAAACTGGATTTCCTGGATGATAAAACCATTGACCAGCGGTTGAAAACCCCCAACTACTGGGCGCACCTGGTATATATCGGCAACTATGAAACTTCATCCCATACCTCCAACTGGCCCTGGATTGCTGCAGCAATTATTATCATTGCGCTGTTCTATTACTGGTTAATGAAAAGAAGTGCCGGTGTACCGCCAGGGGATAAAGAAAAAAAGAAGTAAAGCTACAGCGCTATTTATTTGGCAAGTCTTCTCACTTGTTCAAGTAACGCATCAGTTACTTCGCTGTAGTAGGTATGTGCAGGATCATTTTTTATACGCTCTAATATTGCCGATGCATTGTTTTCATCACCACTTCGTAAATAGGCAAGTGCCATGTAGTACTCCGTTTCATCTTTATATACAGGCGAAGGGTTGGTCTCGTTAAAATCTAAAACCATGCTAAAATAATGTAGCGCAGTTTTATCATCCTTTAATTCCATGGCCGCCGAGCCTGCTAAAAAATAAGACTGGGGGGTGGCTGTACCTGTTTTTTTAATTGCAGCTAATACAGTGGTATAATTTTTTTCCTGGTATAATTGCCCGATAACGCTTGCCGGCTCAGCACCGCGGGTTACAGGCAACGTGTAAGTATGGTATTGCGCTGCAAATATTTTATCTGCTGAAGGATTCGAAGGTGACAGCATCCAGTAACCGGCGATAAACAATATGGCAGCTGCGGCCACTGCTGAAATAATACGCACTACTTTTTTTCTTCCGGGCAATGACGGCAAAGGCACCTGCATTTCCGGCATCATCATCGTATGTATAGCGGCCACTTTTTGCTGCAGGCCATAATAGCGCACCGCCTCCGTTGCGAGTAACAGGCTCTCAAACTGCTGCCGCAATTGTTTATCTGCCGCCAGCTGCTGGTCTACGCTGCTCTTGTCAGCGCCAGTCAGCTCGCCATCCAGGTAGCGGACCAGTAGTTCATCGTTGTAAGCAGCGTTATCCATGCAATAATGTTTTAAGCGTTTCCCGCAATGCAGGATTAGCATTTATCATTTGTTCCAGTTGCTTCAGGCATTTATATTTTTTGTTGCGTACTACCTGTTCATTTTCATAATCTGTCCTGTCAAGAATTTCTTTCATAGACAGATTTTCATAATAAAAGAGCAGCAGTATTTTCTGACAGGTATCACCCAGCTGCGTCAATAAGTCCAGTACTTGCTGCTTCTCCTCCCGGTCAACCAGCTGATAACTTATATCAACCAGTTCTTTATCCTGTGCCCGTTCAAATTTTTCTTCTCTTGCCAGTGCCCGGCCCCTTCGCTTCAGTTCGTTCAGCCAGGTATGCCGGTTGAGGGCGTACAAAAAGGTCTTCACCGTGGACTCGCCCCTGAATTTATCTTTTTGCACCAGGGTGATAAAACTCACTACCACATCCTGGAATACATCTTCTGCATCCTGCCGGCTGCCGCTGTTGTGCATAACATACCAGCCGAGACTGTCAAAATGGTCACGGTACAGTGCCTTAATCGTATCATCCATTTTTCTGCCCTCTCGGATATTGGCCACGAGTTCCGAATCCGGGAAGTTTCGTATCACCTCCATGCCGAATACATAAATTTGTACATGATAAACCTGGTTTTGTAACCCAAACTAAGGTTATTTTCTTAAGATACTGATAAATAAACGATAAGCGGCATGAATTACTTTGAATTATTTGAGATCCCTGTACAACTGAAAACAGACAGACAAGCTGTTGGCCGTAAATATTTTGAGCTGAGCAAAAAATACCATCCGGATTATTTTATAAATGAACCGGAAGCGGCGCAGCAGGAAGCACTGGAAAAATCAGCCATGCTGAACAAAGCATTGAAAGTGCTGCAAAACCCGGATGAAACCATCAAATATGTACTGATGCAAAAGGGGCTGCTGGAGGAAGAAGAAAAATATGAGCTACCGTCAGAATTTCTGATGGACATGATGGACATTAATGAAGCTTTGATGGAAGCTGATGGCCCTGCCGCTGTAAAAAATCAAATTGACAGCCTGCATACCACCATCTATGGCCCGGTTCAACCCATTGTAGAAAACTATACAGAGGGCACTACGACCAACGCAGAATTGTTGCGGGTGAAAGAATACTATTATAAGAAAAAATACCTGTCCCGGTTAGAAGAACAATTAGCCGGAATGATGTAATATTGCACCCCTCCCGAAGCGATCGGGACCAATGCCCGGGTGGCGGAATTGGTAGACGCAGCAGACTCAAAATCTGCCGCCCACAAGGTGTGCTGGTTCGATTCCAGTCCCGGGCACAAAAGAGGTTCAGTTTCCTGAATCTCTTTTTTATTATATATATGCCATAAAAATACCCTCTCTGCTCCCGCCTCATCCCCACTTTCGGGGATTTTTTGAGCCTTCCGCACTGGTTAGTTTTACCCCGCTATAAAAAAAACTTCCATGAAGCAGTTGTTAGTCTTTGTATCCCTGTTCGCCACCATTCAATCCGCCTCAGCACAGTCCTTTGCCATCAATACCACCGGTGCTGCTGCCAACAGCAGTTCCATATTGGATGTAACCAGTACAACAAAAGGTGTACTGATCAGCCGCATGAATAAGACACAACGGAATGCGATTGCCACACCCGCTACCGGTTTGTTAGTATACCAGGATGGGCCAGATAGTACCGGCTTTTACTATTACAGTGGCACAGCCTGGCAGTGGCTGGCAACAGCAACTACAGGAACAGGCTGGCTCACTACCGGTAACACCGGTACGGACACTTCCGTAAACTTTATCGGTACAAGCGATAATATGCCACTCCGTTTTAAAATAAATAATCAATGGGCCGGCCAGTGGAATAATAGTAACAATAACTTTTTTACCGGCACGAACACAGGGATTAAAAATACCACTGGCATCTCTAACCATGCATACGGGTCTTTTGCCCTGGCCAATAATACAACTGGCAGTTTTAACTGCGCCATCGGTGGCGGCGCCCTCTTAAGCAATATCAGCAGCAGCCAAAATGTTGCTATCGGTAACAGCACATTGGCTACACATAAAACCGGGGATAATAACGTAGCAATCGGAATATTGAGTATGTGGCAGGATTCAGCATCCGCATCCAATGTATCCGTTGGCGCTTTTGCCTTATCGCAAGCCCGGAACCTCACAGGTAATGTTGCTATTGGCACCAATGCACTGTCAACAAACAGGAATGTTGCCAATAAAACAGCTGTGGGCTTTAATGCATTGGCGCTGGATTCTTCAGCCTCTGCCTCCACCGCTGTCGGCGCTTTTGCCTTAGGGAATAACAGCCTGGGGAAAGGCAACACAGCTGTTGGCGGTTTTGCCTTACGCAACAATTCTTTTGCCAGTCAGAATACAGCTATTGGCGACTCGGCGATGTACACACAATCATTCGCCAATGGCGGTGTACAATATGAAACATACAATATCGCTATCGGCTCTAAAGCGCTTTTTAGCAATCAGCCTTCGAATGCTTTTAACGGGAATTATAATGCCGCAGTAGGTTATAAGGCGCTGTACAAGAACACGGATGGCACTTACAATATTGCCATGGGCTATGAAGCACTTGGCAACAATACAACGGGCTATTCCAACACAGCCCTGGGAAATTATGCGTTATGGCAAACCGTAAGAGGGAACAATAATGTTGCCGTGGGTACGGGTGCCGGTGCCGGCACCGGAGGTGGTGCAGATTCGGTAAGCTTTTCCACTTTTGTTGGTGTTAGTGCAGGTGGGTTCAATAACCGGAATAATACAGTTGGCATTGGTTATGGCGCCCTTAGTTTCAATGGTTCCGGCAGTACTAACCTGAATGAAGGAAAAGACAACACGGCGGTAGGGTTTACCGCTATGCAATTTTTCACCAGGGGAAGCCGGAATACAGCACTTGGTTATGCAGCACTGGCAGGATCCTCAGGGCCAGGCGCTACCGGAAACAATAATGTGGCTGTCGGCGACAGTTCCTTAGGCAAAACTTCATCAGCTTCACGAAATATTGGCATCGGCAGCCGTACTTTAACAAACAATCTAACCTCCAGCCAGAATATTGCTATTGGCGATTCGGCGATGTACACACTTTCATTCACCAATGCGGGCACGGCTTATAACAGTAATAATATCGCTATTGGAGCAAGGGCACTTTTTAAAAATCAGCCAACCTCCAGTACTGTGGGTATGAATAATGTTGCTATCGGGGCAGATGCGATGTATGCAAATACAACCGGCAACGCCAATGTAGCTATAGGCAGTCAGTCATTACAGGATAATACCACCGGTACGGCAAATATTGCTATTGGCAGAAATGCATTAAACAGCACCACCCAGCTCAGCCAGAATGTGGCAATTGGTGATGAGGCATTATTTACCATGAACTCAAATTTTATTTTTTCACCGTCAAACGTGGCTATCGGGTATCAGTCCTTACGCAGTGTTAATCCAACAACCTTCACCTTCAGCGGAAATCAGAATACGGCAGTGGGCACATCCACCGGTTCAAATATGACTACCGGCTACTACAACACCCTGCTCGGATATAGTGCAGGTGCATTCATTTCAACAGGGCATGAAAATACATTGATAGGCCATAGTACCAACAGCAATGGTATACAGAATACAGCTTTAGGGGCGGGTGCAAGCACAAGTTCCTTTACTAATTCAACTGCCATTGGCTATAAAGCACAGGCAGACGCCAGTAATGTGGTCATTTTGGGCAGTGTTAACGGCGAAAATGGTGCTACGGTAACAACCAGTACCGGTATCGGCACCACCTTCCCGAATGCAAGGCTGCATGTGGTGAAAGACGGCGAAGTAACCAGTGGTATTGTGAATACATCCGCTACGGCTGTGTTCGAAAATGATAACACGAACTATGTAGAGCTCCTGACACCAGCCACATCGCAGGCCGGGCTCATTTCCGGAACATCTGCCACATCTATACGATCGGCTATTGTTTTTAATGCTGACAGCTCAGTACAGTTCAGATCCGGTGGTAACTCCAGCCGGATTACATTGGACAATAGCGGGCTTACAGGTATCCGGACCACCAGCCCTGTTAACTACCTGGATGTAAACGGCTCTACTGGTAATGCTATTACTGCCTCCGCACTTTCCGTAACATTGGATCAGTTTGACCACACACATGTTATCACCAATACGGCAGGCGCAGTAACCATCACCCTGCCTGTCGCCAATACCTGCACCCGCCGGGAATACGTCATTGTAAACCAGGATGCCGGTGCAAAGAATTTCAGTATCGGCTATTTGGATTTTACAGGCGCATCGGTAACCACTATACCAGCCAACAGCAGTATCACCATCCAAAGCAATGGTACCAATTGGTACCGTATCAGATAATTGAAAGCAACCCGCTAGAAATGAGGCATCTTTTTTTATATATACTGATAACTGCACTCACGACAAGCGCAGGGGCGCAGCAATTGATCAAAGCGAATAATGTGCAGCTGGTATCCACGCCAGGCATACAATTGGTAACAGCAGGTGGTATTACTTTTACCGGCACCACATCTTTCCAGCATAATGGCCGACTGACCATTTTATCTAATCCTGCCGACGGTAATGCCGACTGGCTCGATAGCACTGCAGTTGGTGCTATAGCCACCACTGCTGATGGTCATGTTCTTTTTAATGGAACCTCCGCTGTACAACAGGTATATGGACCAACCAGGTTCGACAGCATCAGCATTAACGGTGCCGGTATTAACCTGCAACAAAGCAATGAAGTAAGAAAATGGCTGGGGCTGACCAACGGACTTGCTTACCTGCAAAATTCTACAGACAGTATTTATGTATCAAACGGATCAGCAAATGCAGTTTTCTATAACACAGATTCCATTAACACCACCAGTTGGGTACACGGCAAACTATCACGTAAAGCAAACAGCAATGCAGCTTATTTCTTTCCGGTAGGAAAAATAAAAAACCTGCAAAGCCTGTACGCACCTGTGCGGATGGAGAAAACAAACAGCAATGATGTTACGTACAGTATTCAATATTTTCCTGATCAACCGGTAGATCGCCTGTCGACCAATGCCAGTATACACCATATCAGCGAACTGGAATACTGGACAATTACCAGCCACAATTTTTCAGCATTGCCCGATGCGGATGCCTATGTCAGTCTTTCCTGGAGAACGTATAGCCAGGTGGGGCCTACTCCTGCTATTCGTGACAGCTTGATTGTTGCCCACTACTATTTTGATGGCAGCAACTTGCTATGGCAACCCGAATTAAATTTCACACTGCCGAATATTGTCAATGGCGATGTCAACTTTGGCTTTGTACGGACGAACAAAACAGTGGCTGATTTTTCTATGCACCATCAGAATTTCACACTGGGTACCCGCACTTTTGCTAATGCATTGCCCGTACACATCAGCAGCCTGTACGCAAAGGCCGATGGATGTGCCATAGATGTGATCTTTTCTGCCGAAACATTGAACGGGTTTTCAGCCTATGCTATCGAATGGCTGAATAATAACCGCTGGATACCTGTGGCACATTTTAGCGGCACCCAAAGTACCCCGGGTATTTTCCAAACAAAACATCACTTCCCTGCTAACGGTATTAACCTGTACCGAATTAAGCTGATCGGTATCGACGGTAAAATACATTATAGCCAGGTAGTAAGCGCCAAACCGCAGTGCTTCGAAAACATGATTAAAGTGTACCCGGTGCCATTTACCGGCCAGTTTACCGTAAGCGGACTGAGCGGAAAAAATCAGTTGCAGCTTGTTTCTTCGAACGGGCAAACAATCTACACCGGCACAACGGATAAACAAATTCAGGAGATTGCTGTACAAAATCTCCCGGCGGGCGCCTACCTGCTTATTATCACTGGTAGCAACGGCAACAGGAAATCGTTCAAACTAATTAAGCAGTAAGGGAAATTTTATTACCTACATTTGCGGCAAGATTACTTGCTTCAATAACTATTCAATTTTCAGGCATGACGAATGTTTCCGTTATCGGTGCGGGCACGATGGGTAATGGTATCGCACATGTATTTGCGCAGCACGGTTTTAAAGTTACCCTAGTTGATATTTCACAACCACAACTCGACAAGGCTATTGCCACCATTGGTAAAAACCTGGACCGCATGGTCAGCAAAGAAATCATCCGGAAAGAACTAAAAGATGAAACGCTGGCGAATATTACGACAAACACCAATATTGCTGATGGTGTAAAAAACGCAGAGCTGGTAGTAGAAGCTGCTACCGAGAACGTGGATCTCAAACTTAAAATATTTCAACAACTGGATGAAGCCGCCCCGGAACATTGCATCCTCGCCACTAATACATCTTCCATATCGATCACAAAGATTGCAGCGGTTACTAAAAGGCCGCATGTAGTGATTGGTATGCATTTCATGAACCCCGTACCCGTAATGAAGCTGGTGGAAATAATTAATGGCTACGCCACAGATAAAAAAGTTACCGCTACCATAGTTGAACTGAGCCGGCAATTGGGCAAATCACCCTGTGCTGTGAATGATTACCCGGGCTTTATTGCCAACCGCATTCTGATGCCCATGATTAATGAAGCTATTTATAGTTTGTATGAGGGAGTGGCCGGTGTGCAGGAAATTGACACGGTCATGAAATTGGGCATGGCCCATCCAATGGGGCCATTGCAATTGGCCGATTTTATCGGGCTGGATGTCTGTCTGTCTATTCTTAGGGTATTGCACGATGGATTTGGCAATCCTAAATATGCACCCTGCCCTTTACTCGTTAATATGGTTACAGCAGGGAAACTTGGCGCAAAAAGTGGTGAAGGTTTTTATACCTATGCATCAGGAAGCAAAGACCTCGTGGTAAGTGTCGCTTTCCAAAAATAAACTGCCCCGCCAAGGGCAGGGCAATTATTATCGTACTGTGTAATTTACTTGAGCAACCAGCCAAGTTTGATACCAAAAGTGCCTGATATGCCGGGGCTTTTACCTCCTCTCGCATTTACATAGTTAAAGGCCGACTGATCCTGATAGTAATCAGTGAAATTATTATACTGGTAGCTATCCTTTTTATTGTCAAAACCATAACCGATGCCCCAATACATATCCAGCAAGAGCTTATTGCTGAAAACCCATTGCCTGCCGAGTTCAAGTTGAACTGCACCAAAAGTTACATGCTGCTTGCCAATCTCAACTACCCCATTCTTATCAACCAGAATATTCTCTTTGTAAGCACCAACATACGCAATAGGTTTAAGATAGGTGCCCTGCATCAGATGGCTGGCCTTAGTTTTTCCAAACAATAAAAAATCGGGCAGCTTGCCAAACTTATAACCACCAGAAACAAAAAAACCGAAGGGGTCACGTTTTACTTCCGTGAGCTGGTTACCATAATAGCCAAGATACCCGGCTTTACCCGCCCCGATAACACCTACCGAAAATTCAAAACTCTTGCCTACGCCGGTACTTTTTTCAAATCCGATTTCTGTATACCCATAAAGCGGTGATAAGAAATTCACCTTGATGGCTTTTTTCCGGTTATCCGCATAGCGCTCGGGATCATGCATATTGTCAGTAAAGGTTTGCACCTTGCCGTTTGCAAATACAATTTTTATAATCCGATCTGTTTCCAGAATGTAAACCGGGCCGTCAGGGTTATCTATTTCTTTGTACTTTACTTCGCTGGAGCCCACCTCCAGCACTTTACACTCGACAATCTTTCCATTTTGCCGGTAAATTTTATCCTGGGCAACGGATGTGCAGGCAGCTGCCAGCAGGATACTTAAAAAGAAGATGATTCTTTTCATATCAGCGGTTTTGATGAATACAGACTCTGACATTGGCTATTTGCCGAACGCTGCATAGGTAATTTGTTAAACAATATTAACCTCCCGCTCCATAGTTACTCCGAATTTGGCCTCCACACTTTGCAGTATTTCTTCACTCAGGCTATAGATTTCGTCGCCTGTTGCATTGCCATAATTGACTAAAACAAGGGCCTGTTTTTCGTGGCAGCCTGCATCCCCTTTCCGGTAGCCCTTCCAGCCGCATTGTTCAATAAGCCAGCCAGCGGCCAGCTTTTTTGTGCCATCCGCATTATCAAAGGCTACGATATCGCCGAACTGTTGCCTGAGCAGATCATACTGTGCCGTGGAAACAGAAGGGTTTTTAAAAAAGCTGCCGGCATTACCAATCACGGCAGGGTCAGGTAGCTTGGATGATCGTATTTGGATAACAGCATCTGATATTGCTTTTATAGAAAGTTGTTCCACACCCATTTTTTCCAGTTGCTGTTGTATAGCACCATAACTGGTATGAAAAACAGGTTTCTTCCGCAGGCGGAAGGTAACAGACATAATAACAAACTGCCCTTTTAGTTTGCGCTTAAATACACTTTCGCGGTATCCAAATGCACAATCGTTCAATGTAAAAATTACCTGCTTATTTTCTTTTATATGCCAGGCTTCGAGGTCCCAGAATATGTCCTGTATTTCCACGCCGTATGCACCTATATTCTGCATGGGCGATGCACCCACATTACCGGGAATAAGGGATAAATTTTCAACACCTGCCCAGTTGCGCTCTATACAATACAAAACAAACTGATGCCAATTTTCACCGGCGCCTGCCCGTACATACACATAATCCGGATCCTCATGGAGAAGCTCTATCCCTTTGATTTCATTCTTTAGCACCAGGCCTGTTACCGGCTTTGTAAAAAGTATATTACTTCCGCCACCGAGAATAAATAATGGCGCAGCAGGATCATAAGCGATACCCGCTTCCAGTTCCGCTGCATTGGAAAATGTGGCAAATGATTCTGCAATGGATTCTATGCCAAAAGCATTATACCTTTTTAAAGAAAAATGATGCTCGATTGTCATAATCAAAGTTTATCCGGCTTGTTTCGCCAACAGCATATCACTGTAGGACAGTTCCAATAAATCTGTTTCCTGTATAAGCAGTTCTTGCATATAGTACGCACATTGTTCACGTAGCTTTTCTGCATCCAGACCTGCAGCTTCTTTATTGCCGGCTTCTATTTCTGCAAAATGCCCCAGTCCGGGCACTTCATCAATATGAAACTTTACATTGTTGATATAATAAATTTCCCGCTTCTTTTCTACCACCACTTTTATGCCACAGGCTGCGGTAAGTGCCGCTTTCAGCCCGGCAGCATCTTCTGTTTTCACCAGTTTGAAGGATGAGTTTTTAGGACCGGCCTGGTTATTTCGATCGTACCAGATCAGGTTGTTTTCAATATTGCCTTCCCGCAATTTCAACCGGCCATTGGGTACATGGAAGTAAGTATCTGTTTGTAAATCAGTTCCCCGAAAATCAGCACCCTGTGCGAGCAAATAATTGCGCATGAACTGGCTGTCGGCGCATCGGGCTTTAATTTCTACATTCAGGTAAGACATAATATGGGTATAAATGAGACGAGGTTTGCTTTGCAGCAAACCTCGTTAAAAAAATTAACCCATAAATAAATTAATCAGCCATGGAAACCGCTTCCCTTTTACGGGCATGGGGCACGTCTTCACCCCGTTGGTTATCGCCTTTTTCAAAGCGCATGGCACTCCATACATGATCCAGTTCCACCCGTTCGATACTTTCGTATCCGCTGGTGGTAAGCCTGTTCCAGCTGGCGTCACGATTCAGGTCGGTTACAATTTTAGAAGTAGTCTTTGGATAAGCTACCCAAAATTTTGACCCATCTTTTAAAGAAGGCATTACATCCTGCAGGATACCATTCAGCTGATTTTCGCTTACTGCGAACACCAGTGCAAAATCAATCTTCCGGCTCTTCAGGAGCGGCGTCATGTTTTTAGCAAAGGAAAGTTTGCTGAATTGTTTCTCGATGGAGGAAGGAAGACCCTGGATTAAAAGATTCTTTTCGTCAGCCAGTTGCAATTTTTCAAAAACTGTTTGCGACATACTTGATCTGTTTTAAATGGTTGCTGCGACATTAGTATTTGGTGGTTAATACCGCAGAGTTCTCAAAAGCAGGGGACTGCAAAGGTAGTGATTAAACCGGGGATTTTGCTCACACCTGTTAATAAAAAATGGCCCCAAATTTAAACTTAGGGCCATTTCCTTTATTAAAAATCAATATGTTATCATTTTCCGGCTCCCATCGGGCGGTAATATTTCATAGCTTCAGGCATAAAGGCCTTTATTTCATCAATACGTTTTCCTTCTGAAGGGTGTGTGCTCAGAAATTCAGGCGGCTTTTGGCCATTCGACGCTTTTTCCATTCTTTCCCAAAGACCAACTGCCTCCTGGGGATTATATCCTGCCATGGCAGTCCATATCAGGCCATACTGGTCAGCCTGCAACTCATGTTTGCGGGAGAAAGGCAGCATTACGCCTACCGTAGTACCCACTCCGTAAGCACCCATGAACAAGTTTTGTGTTTCAGCGGGTTTATTAGCAACCGCTACTGCCAGGGCCACACCGCCTAATTGTTGTATCAGCCCCTGGCTCATGCGCTGGTTACCGTGCTGCAATAATGCATGCGAAACCTCATGTCCCATAACAGCCGCAAGAGCTGCTTCATTTTGCGTGATAGGCAGGATACCCGTATAGACAACTATTTTACCACCGGGCATACACCAAGCGTTTACGGCGGGATCCTGAACCAGGTTGGTTTCCCATTTAAAACCAGTTAATTTATCACTCATCCCTTTTTCTGCATAATAGGTTTCAACGGCTTTTACTATCCTGTTACCAACACGTTTCACCATTTCGGCGTCGCGGTTGGCACTGGCCGATACTACTTTATTGCTGGCCAAAAAAGATTGGTACTCCGTTACAGCCATGCTCTGTAACTCTGATTCGGGTAATAAGGTGAGTTGGTTTTTACCTGACAGCGGGTTTTTGGAGCAAGCAACAACCATCACTGACAAGAGAAAAAAGGAGGTGATTTTTTGTATCATTATTGAATGTTTTTTACAATGACGTTCAATGATTGTACCAAGTTGGGTACAGCCATTATTTTTTATTGCTTTAAGGTAAGGAAAATACCGAAACTATTCTTCGTGCCCGGTATTGAGGCCACGCCTCCGTTGGCGACGGCGATCGCGGTTTTTCATAATGGGCACTTTGCTTTCATTGCCGCGAAGCAGGCGGCCAATGTTTTTTTGGTGTGTTAGCAACACCATCAGTGCTACTGCAATAGCAAATATCCGGTAGGCCGGATTATCTACATTAAATATAACAAGGATAAATACCGGAAATGCAATGCTGGCGAGGATGGAACTCAACGAAACGAACCGGGTAAGGTACAAAACAAGCGAAAAAATACCGACGCAACTTAAAGCTGTCCATGGCGATATACCAAGCACTAAACCAAATAAAGTTGCTACACCTTTTCCGCCGCGAAACTCAGCCCATATGGGGAATATATGCCCCAGCACAGCGGCTAACCCAAGGATGGTTTGCAGGTTTTGAAGGCCTGCTTCATTATCTGCATATTCAGGAAGCAACAAGGCGAGCTTTACAGCAACGAGGCCCTTTACCATATCGGCTACCATAACGATGGTACCCCATTTAGGTCCAAGCACCCGGTATGTATTTGTTGCACCGGCGTTGCCGCTGCCGTAGTCCCTTATGTCTATATTAAAGAAATGCTGGCTTACCCAAACCGAAGTAGGTATGCTGCCAATCAGATATGCCAGTACAACCAGTAAGAGTTCGTTCATGTATCCAGTTCAATAAATAGGAAGTACGAAATTACGGAAACAATCAATGCCGTAACATTAATTTAATACAGGTTTTACATACTCTTAATAGCTGAAAGACAGGCAAATCCAATTGTTCCGGCTGGCTTCATTTTGCAGTTTTACACCATAGGGATGTAGTGCCCGTAAGATATCCTCCTTGTCTTCTTCCAGCAGGCCGCTGAGCAATAAAACGCCGTCACCAGCCAGGCCTTCAGCCAATGCCGGTATATTATCCAGGATTACATTCTTATTGATATTCGCCAGGATGATATCGAATTTCTTTTGTTGTGCCGCTGTGTCTGCTTTTTGTAATTCAATACGGGTGCAATTATTCCGCTGGCAGTTTTCGGTTGCATTTTCAATACTCCAGTCATCGTTGTCAATAGCCACTACATTTTCAGCACCCAGCATCTCTGCCAGTATGGCGAGCACGCCTGTGCCGGTACCAAAATCAAAAATAGTTTTACCGGTAAAATCAATCGCCCGCATCTGCTGCACCATCATATAGGTGGTGGCATGATGGCCGGTACCAAAACTCATTTTAGGTGTAATGATAATTTCATGTACCGCTTCCCTTACCGGTTCATGAAAATCGGCACGGATGGCCAGGAAATCATCAACTATTACCGGTGAGAAATTAGATTCCCATACAGCATTCCAGTTGGTTTCCTCAATGGTGCTTAGTTCATACGTTACCCCTGCATTGGCGGCAATTTCTTTTACAGCAGCTTCATCAAAAGATGCAGATGAAATAAAAGCCCTGAGTTCAGTTTCAGATTCCTCAAAACCTTCGAACCCTGTTTCGGCAAGTAATGCCACGAGTAATTCGGATTGTGCTGTTGTTATGTTTTTGAACAGCAGTGATGTTGATGTAGGCATAAAAGTAAAAACCCTGATTACTCAGGGTTTTGATTATTTGTATTAGTTGTTTTCTGCACTTGGCGGAGCCTGTTCTTCCCTTGGCTTCTGTTCTGGTTTTGGAATCAGGGCCTTGCGGGAAAGTTTGAACTTACCCGATTTAGGATCGGTACCAATCAGTTTCACTTTCATCGGGTCACCTTCTTTCACGATGCCTTCCAGCGTTTCCAGGCGCTTCCAGCTTATTTCGCTGATATGCACCAGGCCTTGTTTACCCGGCAGGAATTCTACAAAGGCACCAAATGGCATGATTGATTTCACTGTAGCATCATATACTTCGCCAATAGATGGTACAGCCACAATACCTTTTATCCATGAGGTAGCTTTCTCTACACCATCTTTGTTTATACTGAAGATGCTGATTTCACCACGGCCATTTATTTCTTCCAGGTTGATAGTTGTACCAGTTTCACGCTGAATTTCCTGTATCACTTTACCACCGGGCCCGATTACGGCGCCGATGAATTCTTTGTCAATAAACAGCTTGATCATACGTGGTGCATGGGGCTTCACATCTTCCCTGGCAGCAGGGATAGCTTTGTACATCGCATCCAGTATGTGTAAACGGCCACGGCGTGCCTGGTCAAGCGCTTTCGCCATTACTTCCATTTTCAGACCATCTACTTTAATATCCATCTGCACACCGCAAATACCATCACGGGTACCGGTTACTTTAAAATCCATATCACCCAGGTGATCTTCATCACCAAGAATGTCAGTGAGGATAGCATATTTATCACCTTTAGTGATAAGCCCCATCGCCACACCACTTACGTGTTTCGGCACAGGTACACCGGCATCCATCAGCGCCAGCGAACCGGCACATACTGTTGCCATAGAAGAGGAGCCATTTGATTCCAGGATATCACTCACTACACGTACAGTGTAGGGATAATCACCACCGGGCATCATTTGCTTCAGTGAGCGAAGTGCCAGGTTACCATGTCCGATTTCACGACGGCTCTGACCACGCATCATTTTTACTTCACCTGTTGAAAATGGCGGGAAGTTGTAATGCAGGTAAAATTTAGAATCAACCGATTTAGCCGCGCTTTCCACCAGCAGTTCATCCAGCGGTGTACCCAGTGTAACGGTAGTCAGTGATTGAGTTTCACCACGGGTAAATAAAGAAGCACCATGTGGCGAAGGCAATACATCCACCTCCATATCCAGCGGACGAACGGTTTCCAGGTCACGTCCGTCCAGGCGCACTTTCTCATCCAGGATCATATCACGCACCACATCATACTGCAGGTCGCTGTAATAAGTACTTACTAATTTCTTCGTCAGCGATGGCATTTCTGCACCTTCAGGCAGTTCAAGTCCTGCTTTGATATGCTCCTGTACCTCATCATGCACAGCAGAGAAACGATCGCTTCTCTCATGCTTGCTCAGTTTGCCTTTGGCTATCTCATATACTTTCGGCTGTGCGAAAGCATATACTTTCTTTTTCAGCTCTTCGTCTGTAACAGGTTTTGTGTAGTCCCTTTTTCCTGTTACTCCTTTCATGTCACGCAGCTCTTCCTGTGCTTTTACCTGTATGCGGATAGCATCGTGTGCTACTTCCAGTGCTTTTACCAGGTCAGCTTCGCTGCACTCTTTCGCTTCACCTTCCACCATCATCAGGTTTTTTTCTGTAGCGGCGATGATGAAATCCATATCTGATTTCTCCATCTGGCTGCGGGTGGGGTTTACGATAAATTCGCCGTTTACCCGTGATACACGTACTTCAGAAATAATTTCCTTGATAGGAATATCAGACACTGCTAAGGCTGCTGATGCAGCGAGGCAAGCCAATGCATCCGGCATAATTTCCGGATCGCTGGATACAAGTGACAATAAAACCTGGACATCACAGAAATAATCTTCCGGGAAAAGCGGACGCAGGGCACGGTCAATAAGACGGCTGGTCAGTACTTCATAATCATTCAGCTTGGCTTCCCGTTTAAAGAAAGAACCAGGAATACGGCCTGCTGCTGCAAACTTTTCCTGGTAATCAACCGAAAGGGGGAAGAAACTTTGCCCTTCTCTTGGTTCTTTATTTGCTACTACTGTAGCCAGTATCATACAATTGCCTTGCGATACGGTAACGGCGCCATCGGCCTGGCGGGCCAAACGGCCGGTTTCGATAGTAACCATACGGCCACCACCTATATCAAATGTTTTACGAATGGGTTGTTGTAACATAACTATGATTAATGTTTATAGTTCGAAGTTTAAGGTTGGCAAGCGTCTTCAAACCGGTGATTTTATTATTTGCCCAACTGTATTACTACTATCATCGCCTGTTGTCCCAAAGATTCTTTCTGAGCGTTGCACTCTTCAGCAACGTAACGCTATTCAACAAATGCGGACTCCATGAAAATTTTGAAAACGCTGATAGTCTAAAAACAGTTATTCCCAACATCCGGGGAAGTTGGGAATAGTATATAAAATCTTGAACTTTTGACTACTGAGAAAAACAAGAATTTAAGCACGTCCCAATTCCCTTACGGGATCCAGGTGGTTTTATTTTCTTATTCCGAGTTTCTCGATCAGCTGGCGGTAACCAGTCAGGTTATGCTTTTGCAGGTAGTTCAACAAGCGCTTACGCTTACCTACCAGTTGCATCAGTCCGCGGTGAGTAGAGAAATCCTTTTTGTTCTGCTGAAGGTGACCACTGATTTGGGAAATCCTTTCAGTCAGCAAGGCAATCTGGCCTTCAATTGAGCCGGTATTTTTTTCAGAACCAGCGTAGGTCTTTAAAACGGCAATCTTTTTTTCTGTAGTTAGGGGCATCTTTTTACTTTTTAAAATGTCATCCGATTTTTTGCATCAAATATTTAAGGCGGCAAAGGTAAGAATCATAGGGACAACTGCAAAAGATTCGGAAAGGTTTTTCGGGATGGCGGATTACTGTCTTTATTGATTTTCAATACTTAACCTAAATTTGCCGGATGGAATTTTCCCAGGATACTAAAAACATTCTCGGTCTGCAGCTACCTACCGATCCCCGCTGGGTGAACCTGGCCGGGTTATCCATCGGCGATATCCTAACCGATCATGCCTATTGCGAGCAAAAAGCGGCTTCTACCTGTATATCGCTGATTCAGCGGTATAGTTCCTGCGAAAAACTGGTAACGGAACTGGCCCCGATAGTTACTGAAGAATGGGGGCATTTTCGCCTGGTGCTCGCCGAACTGCACAAAAGAGGGCTGAAACTGGGCAACCAGCGAAAGGATGAATATGTTAATGCCTTAATCGCATTTCAGCAGAAGGGAGGCGACATCGAAACCCGTATGTTGGATCAACTGCTAACGATGGCTCTGATTGAGGCCCGCAGCTGCGAGCGGTTTAAACGGTTGAGTGAAGGCCTGAACGACCCCTACATGCAAAAATTTTACCGCCGCTTCATGGAAAGTGAGGCCGGGCATTACACCCTTTTTATTGAACTGGCAGAAACCTACATTGATAAAGACAAAGTGCGCAAACGATGGGCAGCGTGGCTGGAGTATGAAGCGGGGATTATGAAGGATTTAGCAATACAACCTGGCCGGGTTATCCATCGGCGATATCCTAACCGATCATGCCTATTGCGAGCAAAAAGCGGCTTCTACCTGTATATCGCTGATTCAGCGGTATAGTTCCTGCGAAAAACTGGTAACGGAACTGGCCCCGATAGTTACTGAAGAATGGGGGCATTTTCGCCTGGTGCTCGCCGAACTGCACAAAAGAGGGCTGAAACTGGGCAACCAGCGAAAGGATGAATATGTTAATGCCTTAATCGCATTTCAGCAGAAGGGAGGCGACATCGAAACCCGTATGTTGGATCAACTGCTAACGATGGCTCTGATTGAGGCCCGCAGCTGCGAGCGGTTTAAACGGTTGAGTGAAGGCCTGAACGACCCCTACATGCAAAAATTTTACCGCCGCTTCATGGAAAGTGAGGCCGGGCATTACACCCTTTTTATTGAACTGGCAGAAACCTACATTGATAAAGACAAAGTGCGCAAACGATGGGCAGCGTGGCTGGAGTATGAAGCGGGGATTATGAAGGATTTAGCAATACGTGGCGACAGAATACACTAACCTCTATCGATCGCCGGCATCATCCATATCCATCCTTTCACCTGATTGGCTGTTACCATACAGCCCGGAGAAAAAAATATACAGGCCGATTTTCTGACGAACGTATTCTGCCAGTACAATCCCAAGTACGCTGCCGGGAATCAGGGCAGCTATAGAGAACTCATTCCGGATAAGAATAATGATTAGCCCGACAAGCAAGAATGGTGAGACAAAAATCTGGAGCCAGTACAAAACGGTTATCATTATTTTGAAAAGGCGGATCATGCTTTGAAATAGTTTAGCTCGTCGGCCAAATTAAGGAATGAATATTTCTCCTGCAGCGTCTTTGCCTTTTCAAAATTTGTTTTCAAAAACTGCTGGTGTGCTTTTGTCTCCGGTTGAAAGGCCCGGTGTTTTCTGGCAATGATGATTGGCTTTACTTCTTTCATCAGTTGCTGCGATGCCTCATCAATACAGCTTGCTGTAAACTTTTCCATTACAAACTCCGTAGCCGGATAGTTGGGGTGCACCATATCCACATCGTAGAAGCGGTAATCCCGCAGTACATCTATCACCAACTCGTACGCCGGAAAATAATGTGCCGATTCAAATTTTGTACAGGTATAGTGCACGGCCTCTATCAGCCTCGCTTTGCTCCTGTTGTTCTCCACTACACCATCCCGTATATGCCGCACCGGGCTAATGGTAAAAAGAAACTGCAATTTTGGATTAAAGTTTTTTAGCTGTTGCAAGCAATCCCCCAGTATTTCTTTTATCTCATCTGTTTCCAGCATTTTTTTGGTAAACCAGTTGGCCGGTGCCCGGTGACAATTGGCCACACGGCCGTTGATGCCATCGCTTGCTGTATCTGCAAAATGCGAAAGTTCATACGTAAACGAAGAACCTAAAGTTATTATCAGCCATTCGGCCTGCTTCAAAAAATGATGCGCCTGTTCTCTCGACGCATTGATCCCCTCCAGGCATTTTTGCTGGTCTATATGCGAAAAACGGGAATGATGGTTCCAGCTATTCCATACTTCATTCAAATGAAACAAATCCTGTTCAGTACTTTTCTTGTTTTCTATATAAGAGAACAGGCTCTTACAAACTGCATCGGGACCAAATAAAATACCGTTGGGATTTTGCAACACATCAAATTTAAGTTCACTAAGTGCATTACCGATATGCTCCGTAAAACAAGACCCCACCAGCATCAGTTTTTGTCCATAACGAACAGGATTAACCAGCGGCTTTATATCAATGGGTAACTGAAACTGCATTATTTAAATATTTCTCCGGCGATGGCCAGGCTTCCTGACAGCGCTCCTTTATCTAATCCTTCCAACAGGCCTTGCTCCTCAAAATACGCAATCATCATTTCCGTATTCATGTTGCCCACCAGTTCATCATCGGCCATGGGGCAGCCCCCAATGCCTTTTAATGCTCCGTCAAATCGTTTGCAACCGGCCTTCCTGGCAGCATCCAATTTATCTCTCCAGTTGTCGGGTGTTGAATGCAGATGCACGCCAATTTCAGTTCCGGGCATGGATTCGACCAGGTAGCTGGTCATATCATACACTTGTTGCGGCGTAGCTACCCCAACTGTATCTGCCAGCGAAACAATGCCAACATCCATTGCCACCAGTTTATTTATCCATTCAAACACTATTTCTTCATCATACGGATCGCCATAGGGGTTACCAAAACCCATAGAAATATATACCACCAGTTCCTTTCCAGTTTTTATACAAAGGTTTTGTATCTCTTCCACCCTGCCCAGTGATTCCTGTATAGTTGAGTTCGTATTACGTTGCTGAAAAGTTTCTGATACGGAAAAAGGAAAACCGAGGTAGCTGATTTCATCGAATACAGTTGCTGCTTCTGCGCCCCGGTAATTAGCGATAATAGCCAGCAGTTTGCTGCTGTCTTTATCAACCCGCAAACCTTTTAACACTTCTGCCGTATCCGCCATCTGCGGTATGGCTTTAGGGGAAACAAAACTTCCAAAATCAATCGTATCGAACCCAACCCGAAGCAGGGAATTAATGTATTCAATTTTTCTTTCAGTCGGAATAAACTGCTTCCAGCCCTGCATGGCATCACGGGGACATTCAATGAGTTTAATTGCAGCACTATTCATTGCCCAAAGGTAAAGACAGTACCGTTATTTTTTCAGGCTATCCACTTTATTCCTTAGTGTGTTAAAGAAACGGTTTCTTTCCTTCTCACCTGTTTTGCTGATAAGGGCTGAGCGGCTGAGCAGGTTATTAAAGGAACTCATAGCTTTCGCAGAGAAACGTGTATCATCGGTAAACAAGTAATGAAACACACTGTAGGTAACCATCGACAGTTCTTTGTGATCCAGCTTTATCACCATGGTATTATTGCCAAGTATCAACTCATTTATATAAAACTGCAAAGGCGCCCTGTATGCCGGCTCTCCTGCGCCCGGCATAAATTTGCACCCGTTTTCTGCCTGTTTTTGCAAATGGTCAAGCCATTGATGAAAACTGCTCACAACGCGGTACAAGTCCTCATCCGTTTCAAAAATTCCTGCATCCCGGTAATATGCTACCTGGTTAATGGTGCTGTGAATACTTTCCAGGTTCCATAGCTCCACCGAACTGATTTTATTATGTTCCTCCAGTACCTGCTGCCCCAGGGCAAAACACTCCGTATAAGGAAAGGCATCGATGGCGAATTTCTTACTGGCCAGTTCTGGTTGGTTATTGATTGTTTTTGACCAGAAAAATGTTTTAAAGGCTGCCAGTTCCGGATAAAGATAAAAATACCAGATAGGCGCATCCTTACACAAGTAATAAATTTCTTTATTAGAAAAAGAACTGAAGTATTTAAACTGCGCCAGCATAGCCTTCATATAATCGGCAAAATCCGTGGCCTGCCCGTTAAGGCCAGGTGCATTAAACAGTACCGACTCCGTTTCCAATTGCAAAAGCTGGTCGAGCGAAAGTTTATAATGCCCGCAAATTGTTTTCAGTTCATCGATCGTTATCGGCTTTTCGCCCCGGATACGACGGTAAACGCTGTCGCTGCTCAGGTTCAGCAGTTCGCAAAGTTCTGCTGCTAAGGATGCATGTGCAGGGAGCATTTGTTTTAACCTGGTAAAAAGTTGCTGCTGTACTGTTGCTGTTTCCATGGTTGAAAAAGAAAATTACGGAAAATCCGTAAACGGCTGACTCTTTTAACGGAACAGCCGTAGCTGTATACTGGCCACTGCCCATTTTTACTATTCCGTCCCGGTCCTGTTCATTGTTCAGTATTTGTTTCCGGCACTGTGCGGATCGGTCATTCATGGTCGCAACGATCCATTTTAAAGGCTGGCACTTTGCAGGTAGGTTTATACAAATAAAGCAACTATGGATATCACCACTTCAAGTTCGCCGGCACGTCTACTCCCGAAGGAGAATAAATTAATCTGGGTACTTAGCGGCATATTGATTGCCTATTGGGTGTATGGATACTTTAATTGTATAGACCGCAAAGATTGGATTATCGAAAACCTGTTGGTTGTGATCTGTCTCACGATACTTGTCCTTTCCCGAAAATGGCATAAGCTAAGTGACCTGAGTTATATATGCATTTTCCTGTTTGTCATGCTTCATCTCTACGGTGCTTTTTACGCTTACACGCAAAACGCATTTGGGAAATGGCTGCAAAACGAGTTTAGCCTCTGGCGAAACCCGTATGACCGGATTGTTCATTTCAGTTTCGGACTGCTGCTGGCTTATCCCTGCAGGGAAATACTCATTAACAAGTTTGGCGCAAAGGGAAAAATGGCCTGGTTAATGCCCGTCAACATTGCCTTTTCGCTGGGTACTGTATTCGAACTGATTGAGTGGACCGTTTCAGCTGTAACTACCAAAGAAACGGGCGAAACCTATGTAGCCACCCAGGGCGATGTATGGGATGCGCATAAGGATATTGCGCTGGCAGCCCTTGGTGCCGCCATCGCTATGCTGGTAACCTATCTGTTTCGGCCGAAAAAATAAAACAACGCTAAAGAACCATCCGAAAATAACTAACATGCTTTTTACGCTTAAAAGGAAAGTATTGCCTGCATGTTTTATCATACTGCCTTTGGTCATGCAGGGGCAAATCAAAGACTCCTCTTCGCCCTATCTTACTAAAAACATCATCTGGTTTACGCCAAATGCTGCACATAAAATTAATGGGCTGGCTGTAGGACTGCAGGCGTTGAACTGGACCGATAAAAAGCTTTCCATCAACGGCATCAATGCAAGCGCAGGTCTTCTCAATGTTCTATTTGCACCTTACGTGCTTACCTATTCATTAAGTTCCTATAAGCACATCGACACCGTTTTTTTGCAGATAGATACGGCTTTCACCACGATCAAGGGCATAAGTTTAAGTTTGGGCGGAGAATTCAATGTCTCTGTTCATGGTATAAATATTGCTGGATTAGCCACAGGTGCCGAAAAGCTGAATGGTATTTCAATAACCGGCTATTTTTCAAAATGCAATGTTTTTAATGGTGTAAGTATTGCCGGGGTTCATAATATAGCCCGCAAAGGCCGCGGGCTGCAGATTGGCCTCTTCAACCGCTGTAAGGATTTTAAAGGAATACAAATTGGTTTGTGGAACAGAAGCGGAACAAGAGGACTTCCTTTTATTAATTGGGGAACCTAGCCTATCGCTGATACATTAACGCTTTGTTTTACGCTTTCGTTATTACGTTCAGACATTGCTGCTTTGCCAACTGATGCAGCGTTTTCGTCCCCAATCTTGTTTTATTGATAAAGGAAGCCCCAAATGAAATTCATCCTCTTGCTGACATGTACTGTTTTTCTGTGCGTAAGAAATGGCTATAGCATAACTATCGACACCCTGCCCACATCCCGCAAATACAGTGAAGTCAAACTGACCAACGGAAGTCTCGTTAGGGGATATATCATGGGCGCCACAGACAGCACCCTCAGCCTGCTCAGCAGGAAAGACTATTTCCGTGGTGAGTATTTGCAAAGCAGGGTTATCCCTGCTGAAGAAATCGAAACAGTGACAAAGAATTTTAAGACAGGATTTACAGCAGGCGAAGGAATAGCACTCGGTTTTGGTACCGGCTTCCTGGCCGGGTTTAGCCTTGGCCTCTCAAATCCGGGTGATTGTACAGACGCTTATGGCAATCCAGTGCGCTGCGATTTTGGGGACCGTTTATTTGCGACAAAAAATTTTGTAGCCTCCCTAATAATTGGTTGTGTGCTGGGTGGCATTGGACTAATCATCGGCCTAACCAGACCCAAGAAGCAAAGGTTACGCTATGATATTAAGGGGAAAAGGGAGAATCTAATCAGTAACAAAATCGGGCTCAGTTTTTAGGCATTGCGTTGGCGCATTACCTCATAGAGGATCATGCCGGTAGCCACACTCACATTCAGGCTTTCGAAATCACCCTTCATAGGTATCTTTATTTGTGCATCGCATATTTTCATCAGTGCAGGGTAGATTCCCTTTTCCTCACCGCCCATAATGATGGCACAGGGCTCGGTTAAATCAGTTTTATCAATAGTTTGATCCGCTGTCATTTCACTTGCATACACTTTTATACCATTCAAATGCAGTTCATCCACAGCCTTCATCAAACTGTTGACCCGGCACACAGCAATTTTTTCCAGCGCCCCGGCTGAGGTAAGTATTGCATCTTCATTTAAAGCTCCCACTCCTTTATCTGGAATAATGATGGCGTGCACACCAGTACAATAGGCCGTACGGGCTATACCGCCAATATTGCGGATATCAGTAATACCATCCAATATTAAAAACAAATGCGGCTGGCCGCTCTCTGTTACAAATGATATGATGTCCTGGAGGTTGTGGTATTGTACTTTGGCTATTTGGGCCACCACTCCTTCATGGCCTGTAACATTAAAACTATTCAGTTTGGCGGCAGGTACGTAGTTGACAGGTACTGCATTTTTGGTGGCAAGCGCCTTTAACTCATTGACAGGCTGGCCCTGTGCTTTTGTATCCAGGTAAATACGATCGAATTGCTGACCGGATTGCAAAGCATCTATTACAGGTTGAATACCAAAAACCAAACTGCTTTTTTTGGGTCGTTGCTGGTGTCGGAAATTTTTCACCTGTCAAATGTATGAAACAAAAAACCCTGAAAGGCGTTGCTTCCAGGGTTTGATTCAGTTTCAGGCTATTTTATAATCCAAATGCTTTCTTCACATCATTTACCATATCCAGTTTCTCCCAGGTAAATAGTTCCACCTGCATTTTCTTTTCATTCTCTTTTCCCTTGTTGAAGATTTTGGTAACTGTTTGCGGCTTACGGCCCATGTGACCATAAGCAGCTGTTTCTGCATAAATAGGGTTACGTAGTTTCAGGCGCTGCTCAATAGCATAAGGGCGCATATCGAATATCTTCTCGACTTTACGGGCTATCTCGCCATCGGTCATCCCTACTTTGGCTGTGCCATTCGTATCGATAAACAAACCACAAGGTTTGGCAACGCCAATCGCATAAGATACCTGTACCAATACTTCATCACACACACCTGCAGCCACCAGGTTCTTTGCAATATGCCTTGTAGCATAAGCTGCGCTCCGGTCAACCTTTGACGGATCTTTACCGCTGAACGCACCACCACCATGAGCCCCTTTACCGCCGTAAGTATCTACGATGATTTTACGGCCTGTAAGGCCTGTGTCACCATGCGGGCCTCCGATTACGAACTTGCCGGTTGGATTAATATGATAGGTTATCTTATCGTTGAAAAGCTTCTGTATCGAAGGTTTCAGCTGTTTTTTTACCCTTGGTATCACTATACCAATTATATCTTTCCTGATTTTATCCAGCATCTTTTTGTCTGTATCAAAATCATCATGCTGTGTTGATACCACAATAGTATCAATCCGGATGGGGTTATTATTATCGTCGTATTCGATAGTTACCTGGCTTTTTGCATCAGGCCGCAGGTATTTCAGTTCCTTACCTGCACGACGGGTTTTAGAAAGTTCCTGTAATATCTTATGTGCCAGGTCCAATGCCAGCGGCATATAGTTGTCTGTTTCTTTAGTTGCATAGCCAAACATCATACCCTGGTCGCCGGCGCCTTGTGCATTTGCCTTCGCCTCAAAGCTCAGGTTCTTCACACCCCTGTCCACGCCGCGATTGATGTCGGCACTCTGCTCATGGATAGCAGAAAGGATACCACAACTGTTGGCCTCAAACATATATTCTGCCTTTGTGTATCCGATATTGCGAATAACTTCACGGGCAATATCCTGTACATCCAGGTAGGTTTTCGACTTTACTTCACCCGCCAATACTACCTGACCGGTGGTTACCAGGGTTTCACAGGCTACCTTGCTCTGAGAATCATAGGCCAGGAAGTTATCTATAAGCGCATCACTAATCTGGTCAGCTACTTTGTCCGGATGTCCTTCACTAACGGACTCGGATGTAAACAAATAAGGCATTCAGTTTTTATTTAGGCGGCAAAGATAAGGTTACCATGAGTAAAGAAAAAAGCCCGTGATGCAGGATCACCGGGCTTTTCCCAATATCTTAATAAACTGTGGGTTTACTATAATCTTGAATACACGACCCGCATACGCATGCGCCGTGCAGGGTTGGCAGCATAGGCACCACCTGCCAGTACCACCCTTCCATAGGCCACTTTATCGTTCACATAAATCTGGTTGGAAAGCTTTGCTGACGGCGAATACACGAATGCACGTACAGGGCTATACAAACGGAGCAGATTATTTGGCTTATCGTTAGTAACAATGTCCTGTACATACCTCGATATATTAAACCGGAATGTGCTGTCAGATTTGATCAGTCCGCCAAAGAGCCCAAAATTGTAGTTGAATGCACTTGCACTTACTGAAAGTTCCATGTCTTTATCAAACGTATAAGCAGTATCGCCTGCAGCGTTCAGGTTATCCAAAAATAGGCCTACCGGATACCTGAAAATATTATCCTGCACCGACGGTACTGGTGTAAGTATTATCTCAGCCCTATGTATTACGGAGTTAGGTAGGGTATCAAGTCCGGGTATCTTTAATTGCAAATAAGAGCCTGGGGCACTTTGCAGATAGGCCAGATCATCATTTGGCGTAGCATTCGCCAGGTAAGAAGCCCAGTTACCGCCAGGTGTGTGTTTCACAATGTTTGCCTGGCCGCCCGTCAGGTGAAAGAAATCTGCGGACGTGGTATCAACAACACCGCTAATCGTTTTCCGGAAATATACCGTCAACTTTGTTTTTTCAAAATTCGAGGGCGATGTGTAAGCAAGTCCGTTACCGGCATTGTCAGATCGTATTGCCAGGCCGCGAAATAATGTTTTGAAAATAGAATCAGTCCGGAAACCGCCATTTGCTGTATTCGCCGTGTCATATTGCGCAAAACGGGTACCTAACGCATTGGTGATAGGGATGCGTATGACATTGGCAAGCCTTGTAGTATCACGTTTGCGAATATGGAGAATTGAATCATCCAGCTTGTTCAACTGGTAGGTTTTAGAACCCAGTTCTGCACCTACTGTTGTAAAATCAGGCTGGTTGTAACGGAACAGGGTGGTGTCGTTAAAGCCCGAGTTTTGAGCCACTTCAAATACGCGGACTGTTTGTGTCGTATTTGTATCCCCATACAATGCTTCAACAGAAAGGGACAGTACCACGGAGTCGATTATAATCGTTGAATCCTTATGTGTAAAAGGATTTGAGTAATAGGCCTGCCGGCTTACACTGAAATAAGCATTGGCATGGGTAGCACCAAACTCAGGGTCGTTCGAAATATGACCGAGTGCCATCAGATCATCATAATAGACCTTAGTGGTATCGGTAAACACTTTGTTATCGGACTCAATATCTAGAAATGTCTCAAACGTGGTTATATTATCAATTGGAGGAATAAGGCCTGAGCCAAGTGTGGTGGCCTCATTAACCTTGCGGCAGGCTACCAGGGCAACCACTCCAAAAAAAACAACGGTCAGCAGGGGTAAAATTCTTCGATGATTCACGAATCTGTTTTATACAGGGTTAGTCAATTTCTGTTTGGAAGTCGCTGCACGGCCTTTTTATTGTAGCCGCATAATCTGCAGAAACATCATTTAATCACTTGCCCGCAAGGTCGCTATAGAGTTGTAAATAGTCTGTTAAATCTCCCTCCTCATTGTAAGGCAGCGTTTTCTTGCCCCGCACTTTGGAAAACTCATCAACCAGTTTTTTCTCTATTTTTTCCGCTCCGAAACTGATGGCATCAGCGTAACTGGCACCACCCCGGAACATGGCCGTATTTGTACCTTCTTTGAACAATTCAAGATCTTTTTCTTTTAAAGAAGCATGAATCAGTGCCTTCTTCATAAAGCCGGGGCCAAGTTTCTCCTTAAACGTATTCTGACCGATGGTAAACAGGATTTTGCTGTGCGCAAATACCGGTTCTTTTTTATAAACTGTCTTCAGGTAAGCCGGTATAAGACCGGTCATCCAGCCACTGCAATGAATAACATCCGGCGGCCACCCAAATTTTTTCACCGTTTCCAGGGCGCCCTTACAAAAGAAAACAGTACGCAAATCATTGTCATCAAACCATTTCTCGTTTTCATCGTGAAAGACAAACTTGCGCTTAAAAAGTTCTTCATTATCTAAAAAATACACCTGCAGGCGGGCACTGGGCAATGACGCCACCTTAATCTGCAAAGGCATATCATCATTATCTACCGATACATTAATACCCGACAAACGAACCACTTCATGCAGGCGGTGGCGGCGCTCATTGATGATGCCAAAGCGGGGCATGATGCAACGCACTTCAAAACCACTATCATTTGACTTTATGGCCAGCTTATTCACAATCTCGGAAAACTCCGTCAGCTCCAGGTAGGGCGACATTTCATTGGCAATAAATAAAATTCTTTTCTTTGCTGACATGGGCGTCCCGTTTTGTTATAATGGCCCTTTGGAAAGGCCGGGTTTTATAAAGGCGGCAAAGGTAGCCATTTTAAGCCGAAAATGACATAACGGGATAGAAATGAAAGCCCTGCACCCCGCTATATGATGTTATTTAAAAGACCGGCAGAAATAAGACAGTGGCTTGACAGTCAGGCTAAAAAAGGGAAAAAAATCGGTTTCGTTCCGACTATGGGCGCCCTGCACCCCGGCCATATTTCGTTGATAAATAACTCCCGGAGCGAAAACGATCTGACCGTAGCCAGCATTTTTGTCAACCCCACCCAGTTCAACGACCCAAAGGATTTTGAAAAATACCCCATCACCCTCGAAAAGGATATTGACATGCTGGAAGCGGCAGGATGCAATACTGTTTTCCTGCCTTCGGTAACTGATATGTACCCGGACGGGATAAAAAACCGGATGCATTATGACCTGGGATTTTTAGAGACCGTATTCGACGGAGCTTTCCGTCCAGGGCATTTCCAGGGCGTGTGTACGGTAGTGCACCGCTTGCTGGAAATTGTACTGCCGGATAACTTATACCTGGGCCAAAAGGATTACCAGCAGTGTATGGTTATAAACCGGCTTACTGAAATCGCCGGTTTTTCAGCTAAAATAAATATCTGCCCCACACTGCGGGAACCCGACGGGCTTGCCATGAGCAGCCGGAATATGCGGCTCACAGAAACGGAGAGAAAAATAGCCCCTGCCATATATCAAAGCCTGGTGGCACTGAAACAAAATATCACACCGGGCAGGCTGGATACCCTCAAGGAGCAGGGTAAAATTTTTCTAACGAAAGCAGGTTTTAAAGTTGACTATTTTGAAGTGGCTGATGCCCGCACACTGCAAATAGCAAATGCGTATGATGGAAAACAAAAGCTGGTTGGGCTGGTCGCGGCATTCCTGAATGAAGTGCGGCTGATTGATAATATGATACTTAATTAACTATCCGCCATTTGATGGATTGATCTTTACGGGCTATTTTCGGCCCGCATGAGCAAAAGGCTTCGTACCATAATTCAATATACTATCTTCCTGGGGCTCGGTGTATTTCTCGCCTGGTGGTCGGTAAAGGATCTGACCAGCGAAAACAAATCACACATTAAAGAAGCATTGAAGACTGCCCGGTTCTGGCTGATCGGCCCCGTATTTATTATTCTTTTTCTCAGTCATTATATAAGGGCTATACGCTGGAAACTGCTGATGGAGCCAATGGGCTACAAACCTTCCACCACCAACACCCTGTTTGCTGTATTCATTGGTTACCTGGCCAACCAGGCATTTCCCCGTTTAGGAGAGGTTTTAAAATGCACCGTACTGGCCAGGTATGAAAAAATTCCTGCGGATAAACTAATTGGGACTATCATACTTGAAAGAGTCATTGATGCCATCACCCTGCTGGTAGTGTTTGGCATTACCCTCGCCATACAGCCCGACATATATGGCAGGCTAATGGATGCCATTTTTAATTCCGAGCAACAAAGCGATAGCGGAAAACATATTTCCTCTTCTTTGGTCCTGCTCATTATCGTCATTATACTTGTCGTTGCCCTGGTCGTTTGGATGATAAAAAATAAGAAGACAATCAGTGATCTTGGCCAATTATTCCGCCGTATAGGCCGCAGCATCTGGCAGGGTATCAGTACCATACAACACCTGAAAAGAAGGTGGTTCTTTTTATTTCTGACCATCAGTATGTGGACCTTGTACCTTGCCGGGGGCTACCTCGGGTTTATGGCATTCAGGGAAACAACCGGTTATGGAGTTACCGAGGCCTTTACTATTTTGTCGGCCGGCAGTGTGGGCATGGTAGCCACCCCCGGCGGAATCGGCACCTATGCATTCCTGATACAAAAAACGATGGAAGTGTACGGACTGAATGCAGGCACAGCCCTTGCCTTTGGGTGGGTATTGTGGGTAGCGCAGTTTGCTGTCATCCTAATCGGCGGCGTCATTAGCTTTGTAGCTATTCCGCATTACAATAAAAACAAAAACCGTGAACCGGCCAGACCTCCTTACACAGAAAATACTAACCCGTGAACAACTGGTACAACGGGCAGCCCAATGGCGGGCTCTTGGTAAAAAGATTGCTTTTACAAATGGCGTTTTTGATATCATTCATAAAGGCCATATTGCATCGTTGAGCCAGGCCGCATCAGAAGCAAATTTCCTGGTTGTTGGGTTAAATACAGATGCCTCCGTAAAACGGCTGAAAGGGGAAAACCGCCCGGTGAACGACCAGGAGGCCCGTGCGCTGGTGATGGCCTCAATGGCTATGACAGACGCCGTAGTGCTTTTTGATGAAGACACGCCGCTTGAACTGATTACATCCTTCCTGCCCGACGTAATTGTAAAAGGAGGTGATTATACAATCGACCAAATAGCTGGAGCCAAAGAAGTAATGGCCAATGGCGGCAGAGTGGTGATTAATCCCATTGTTGCAGGCATTTCCACTACGGCCATTATTGAACAGTTGAAGAAAAAATAATCCCCGCAATTTGTAATTGCAAGCACATGGGTTTATTTTGCCCTTTCCTCAAACCGTTTAACCCATGGCCCATCATCCTAAACTGATAGCAAGAGACATTAGCTGGCTCTCCTTTAATGCGCGGGTATTACAGGAAGCAGCCGATCCTACTGTACCGCTCAGGGAAAGGATCCGGTTTCTTGGCATTTTTTCCAACAACCTCGATGAGTTTTTCCGGGTTCGGGTAGCCACGCTGCGACGTATGATTCAACTGGGCAGTAAAGCCAATATGCACCTGGAAAATAACCCGCAGCAAATTATTGATGAAATTCAGATGACAGTGCTGAACCAGCAAGGCGAGTTTAACCGGATATGGGAAGAAGTGATGGTTGAACTGAAGAAACATAAAGTTTTTCTTCGTACCGAAAAAGATCTGACTCCCGAACAGAAAGAATTTGTTCGTATAAAATATGAGGAAGAAGTAAGTACTGACATCATTCCGCTGATGATAGAGAGCATACCCGCTTTTCCTGACCTGAGGGATAAATCAATCTACCTCGCAGTAGTGATGTGGAAGAAAGAAAGTGCCCTGAAAAAAAAATATGCACTTATCGAAATACCCAGCCGGACACAGGGCCGTTTTGTTATACTGCCATCGCCAAAACCAGATGAGCACCATATCATTTTACTGGAAGACATTATCCGCTTCAACCTGCCGGATATTTTTTCTTATTTCGGGTACGACCAGTACCAGTCGCATATTTTTAAAGTAACCCGCGATGCAGAAATTGATATCGACGACGATATATCCACCAACCTGATTCAAAAAATAGAAAAAGGTATCAAGAACCGCCGTAAAGGGAAACCGGTTCGCTTTGTATATGACCGTGAAATGGATCCTGGCATGCTGGAATACCTGATACGCCGGCTGAACCTGTCGAAAAGGGATAACCTGATACCCGGCGGCCGCATTCACAACTTCAGGCATTTTATGGATTTCCCTGAGCAGGTATTTAAAGAAAAAAGGAACAGGAAAAAACCATTTGACCATCTTGCATTTGCCGAAAGCAGGGTATCAGATGTAATTCAGCAAAAAGATGTCATGCTGCATTTTCCGTATCACTCATTTACCCCACTGATCGATTTGTTGCGGGAAGCGGCTTTCGATCCTGACGTAACCTCAATAAAAATCACCTGCTACCGCCTGGCCAGGCAATCAAAAATCATCAATGCACTTATCAATGCAGTGCGCAATGGTAAAGAAGTAATCGTGGTGCTGGAACTTCGTGCCCGCTTTGATGAGGAAGCCAACCTGGAATGGAAAGAAAGGCTGGAAGAAGAAGGCGCTAAAGTAGTACTTGGACTGCCTGACATGAAAGTGCATTCTAAACTCTGTTTGATCCGAAAAAAAACAAAAGACAACAACTTCCTGCTATACGGTTTTATCAGTACCGGCAACCTGAACGAAAGCACAGCCCGCATCTATGCAGATCACTGCCTGCTGACCGCCAACCAAAAGATAATGGCGGATGCTAACCGCATTTTCAATTTTCTCGAACAGCCGAGGACCGGCACACAATTTCTGAAGGATTGTAAAGTGATACTGCCCAGCCCGCATTTTGTAAAACGGGAAATGCTCCGGCTTATCGATGAAGAAATAAAGCAGGCCCGGAAAAAGAAGCCGGCAATCATCACCTTAAAAATGAATTCACTCAGCGATCCGGACATGATTGCAAAACTGTATGACGCTGCCAGGGCAGGCGTACAGGTAAACCTGATAGTACGGGGCGTTTTCTGTATGCTATCGGAAAGTAAAAAATTTGAAAAACCGGTGAAGGCGATCAGTATCGTGGATGAATACCTGGAACATGCAAGGGTGTGGGTATTTCACAACAAAGGCAAAGAGAAAGTTTATATATCTTCGGCAGACTGGATGTTGCGCAACCTGGAACACCGTGTCGAAGCCACCTGTCCTGTGTGGCATGAAGAATTAAAGCAGGAGCTGAAGGATATATTAAACATCCAGCTGCAGGACAATGTGAAGGCAAGGTGGCTCAATAATGAACTGGGCAATGAGTATATTAAGACAACAAAAAAGAAAATCCGGTCGCAGGTGGAAACCTACGATTACCTGTATAAAAAAACACAACTGAACAGTGAGACTGGCAGCCATTGATATCGGGAGCAACGCAGCAAGATTATTGATTAACGAAGTCATCTACGGACCGCACTCCGTTCCCGAATTTATTAAAGTAGTACTGGTAAGGGTACCACTCCGCCTGGGTTTTGATGTATTTGATAAAGGTGAAATATCGCCGTCCAAGGTTGACAAAATCATCAAGACCATTAAATCCTATAAGCTTTTACTGGATGTGTATGATGTAAAGCACCTGAAAGCCTGCGCTACCTCAGCCATGCGGGATGCAATAAATTCACCGGAGATCATCAAAAAAGTAAAAGCAGAAACCGGCATCGATATTCATATTATTTCCGGCGACCAGGAAGCTTCGCTTATATATGAAAACCATGTGGCTGAAAACATGGCGAAGGATGAATCATATCTCTATATAGATGTTGGTGGCGGCAGCACCGAACTTACTTTCTTTAGTGACAGTAAATTAGTATTTAAAAAATCGTTTAACATCGGAACGATACGCCTGTTGAAAAACCAGGTGGAAGAAGCAGCCTGGGACGAAATGAAAGAATTTATCCGTACCAAGACTAAAGGCCACCACCACGTGACAGCCATCGGCTCCGGTGGTAATATCAACAAAATATTTTCCCTTTCTAAAAGAAAAGAAGGTAAACCGCTGACACTCGACTTACTTCGTGACTATTATAAGGAATTCAACAACCTCTCTGTTTCCCAACGCATCAGCCTGCACAAACTGCGGGAAGACCGGGCCGATGTAATAGTACCAGCACTGCTGATTTATATCAACGTAATGCGATGGGCCGATGCCGAAGAAATATATGTACCTAAAATCGGGCTGGCTGATGGCTTAATCCATACCTTGTATGATGAAGTGAAGTTAAAGGAACTCGAAGTCTGACAAACGGAAACAACGATTGGTCAATTTCAAAATTTATCTATGTCGGTCAATAAAGAAATAAAGAAAGTAACCACCAATACTCTTCTAAAAATGAAGAGCAGCGGTGAAAAAATATCTATGCTAACGGCCTATGATTTTTCGTTTGCCAAAATCATTGACGGCGCCGGCATAGATGTAATACTGGTAGGCGATTCTGCCTCCAATGTAATGGCCGGGCATGAAACGACCTTGCCTATCACCCTTGACCAGATCATTTACCATGCCCAGTCAGTCATCCGCGGCATTGACCGTTGCCTGGTAGTGGTAGACATTCCTTTCGGTTATTACCAGTCCAACTCAGATATAGCTTTGGCTTCAGCCATCCGTATTATGAAAGAAACTGGCGGACACTCCGTAAAACTGGAGGGCGGTGGCGAAATCATCGACTCAGTTAGAAAAATAGTATCAGCAGGCATCCCCGTCATGGGACATCTTGGTCTAACACCCCAGTCAATTTACAAGTTCGGTACCTATGCGGTACGGGCTAAAGAGGAGGAAGAAGCAGCAAAACTCAGGAAGGATGCAAAAATGCTGGAAGAAGCCGGCTGCTTTGCCATTGTGTTAGAAAAAATACCTGCCACCCTGGCCAAAGAAGTATCTGAAAGCTTAACCATCCCCACTATCGGCATTGGTGCAGGCGGCAGCTGCGACGGCCAGGTACTCGTTATGCATGATATGCTGGGTATCAATACCGAATTCAAGCCACGTTTTCTCCGCCAATACCTGAATGTACACGAGCAGGCTACCGGGGCTGTACAACAGTATATTAAAGATGTAAAATCGGGCAGTTTTCCCAATACCAGCGAGCAGTACTAATCCCTGCATTCTCCGCATTTTTAATTTATGAATTATTCATGACGCTTCATTTTCATAACTAAAGACGGCTGTACCTACATTTGCGGCCAAATTTGGTTGTATGAAATTTATTATTTCGCTGGTAGCGATATTGGTTTTTGTAAATAACACTGCCGCCCAGGAAAAAATAAACGAACTGTCCAACGTCACTGTCACGGCCAGTTTACTGGAGCAACAGCAAAAAGAAACCGGCAGAAATATCATTTCCCTGAAAGGAGAATATTTAAACGCATTACCTGTTCACTCAGTAGATGAATTGCTGCGCTATCTGCCAGGCGTGGAAGTACAACAAAGAGGCCCCCAGGGAGCACAAAGTAACATTGTATTGAGAGGCGGCACTTTTCAGCAGGTACTTGTTATTATAGACGGCATCAAACTGAACGATCCGCTTACCGGGCATTTCAACAGCTATATACCTGTTAATGCCGCCGAAATTGAACGCATAGAAATATTGAAAGGTGCCGCATCAGCCATATATGGATCAGAAGCAGTGGGCGGCGTTATCAATATCATCACCAAAACATTTTACCGTAAAAATGTAACAGGCAAGCATGCTTTCCGCGGAAAAATTGCAGCTGGCAGTTACGGATTGATTAATGGCGAAGTGTATGGCCGGTTTGCAAACCGGCAAACGATCATTTCCGGAGGCTTACAAACGAATAATGCTGACGGTCCGCCATTGCGGGGCACGACAGGTTTTTTTCATCTCACAACGGCGAATGCAGCCATCTCCCATGTTTTCAAAAAAGACTGGACTGTTAATTTTCGGGCAGCGGCAGATTTCAGAAAGTTTAATGCGCAGAACTTTTATACCACTTTCGCCAGCGATACTGCCAATGAAAAAGTAAATAGCTGGTGGAGCCACCTGAACCTGAAAAAACAATTTAAAAAAGGGCAATTAAATATAGATGCCGGGTTTAAAAAATTGCGTGACCAGTTTTGGTTCAGGCCAGTGTCGGTACCCAATGACAATAAAACAAACCTTTTTACTTCACAACTATATTATTCATCAGCAATCAGCAAAAAGTTTGGTTACACAACAGGCATACAAGTTCACCGGAAAGAAATAAAGTCCAACGACAGGGGCAACCATTCACTCTGGCATGGTGCAGCGTACGGCATTCTCCGGCATAAATTCGGAAATGCGTTTTATATGAATGAAAGCATCCGGTTAGACTGGGATGAGAGTTATGGGGTAATACTGGTTCCGCAAATCAATATGGCCTGGTCGCCGTCAAAAATTACGTTACGGGCTTCTGCCGGCCGCTCTTTTCGTGATGCTGACTTTACTGAACGTTACAATAATTACAACAAGCCGCTTGTTACCAGCGGCAGCATAGGTAATCCTGACCTTGAAGCAGAGCGGGCATGGAGTGCAGAGGCAGGTGCTGACTATAACGCAGCAAAAGGATTACAACTCAGTGCAACCGTTTTTTACCGCCAGCATAAAAACCTGATAGACTGGGCTCCTACCCCTTATGCAGCCATGCCCCGTAAATCAAACCTCAGCCCTGCAGGCAGCTATGCATTAGCTAAGAACGTTGAAGAAGTGAATACAGCGGGAATAGAATTGGACATTGTATACAATAAACAACTGAATGAGGCCTCTGCTATATTTGTTTCAGCTGGTTATACACTGATTAAATCAAAAAACGATGACCCTGTTCCCTCGTTTTACATTTCGTCACATGCCAAACAACTTTTAAATTTTTCTGTTGCCACCACAATACGTTCTTTCTCGCTCTCGCTAAACGGGCTGTACAAGGAACGAAACAGCAATAAAGCGGCAGCCATTAATGCAGAACTATCGTCCTCTTATTATATCATGGGCGCAAAACTGGCATACCGCCTTCCCAAAAAATACGGCCGTTTTTTTGTACAAGCCGATAATTTGTTTGATAAAAAATACAGCGACTTATTAGGCGCACAAATGCCGGGAAGATGGTTATCCGGTGGATTTGAAATAGCTTTGTAATCCCAAAATGTACATTATGGATTTCCTCAACGCATTGCATATACAGGCCAGTAATAAAGGTGTAAGCACAGGTAGTGTGTGGTTAGACACTACAGGTAAGACAATCGAATCTTATTCCCCGGTAGATGGTAAAAAGATTGGTGCTGTAAGCTGTGCCGACAAAAACAGCTATGAGGCTGTGATAAAAAAGGCCGAAGCAGCTTTTTTGCAATGGCGGACTGTACCAGCACCCAAAAGAGGTGAAGTGGTACGCCAGGTAGGAGAAGCATTACGCCAGTATAAAGAGCCGCTAGGAAAACTCGTATCCTATGAGATGGGTAAAAGTCTGCAGGAAGGGCTCGGTGAAGTACAGGAAATGATTGATATCTGCGATTTTGCTGTAGGCTTGTCCAGACAGCTACACGGACTTACCATGCATAGCGAACGCCCCGGTCACCGGATGTATGAACAATATCATCCGCTGGGTATAGTTGGTGTTATTTCCGCATTTAATTTCCCTGTTGCTGTCTGGAGCTGGAACAGCATGCTTGCGTGGGTATGCGGCGATGTATGTATATGGAAGCCTTCAGAAAAAACACCGCTCTGTTCTGTTGCTTGTCAGCATATCGTCGCAGAAGTGTTTGCAAAAAACAATGTTCCGGAAGGCGTATCCTGTATTATTAATGGCGAACGTGAGGCCGGTGAATGGTTGGCCGCAGACACCCGAATACCATTGGTATCGGCAACGGGTTCTACCCGTATGGGTAAAGCCGTGGGTGCAATAGTTGGTGCAAGACTCGGCAGGGCTTTATTAGAATTAGGCGGAAATAACGCTATTATCATATCAAAAGATGCGGACCTGGATATAGCGATACTCGGTTCATTGTTTGGTGCGGTTGGCACTGCAGGCCAGCGCTGTACCACCACCCGCAGGTTGATCATTCATGAAGACATATACGATACTGTAAAAAATAAACTGGCCACAGCTTACAATCAGCTGAAGATTGGTGATCCGCTGGATGCCGCTAACCATGTTGGCCCGCTGATTGATAAGGATGCCGTGCGTATGTACCTCGATGCTATTGAAAAATGTAAAGAAGAAGGTGGCCGTTTTGTAGTGGAAGGTGGTGTGCTGGATGGCGCCGGTTATGAAAGTGGTTGTTATGTAAAACCATGCATAGCCGAAGCACAACCGGGTTATAAAATTGTACAGCATGAAACCTTTGCCCCCATACTCTACCTGCTTAAATATAAAACCATTGATGAAGCGATAGCTATCCAGAATGAAGTACCACAGGGATTATCTTCTTCCATCATGACATTGAATATGCGGGAAGCTGAACAGTTCCTTTCCCATGGTGGCAGCGACTGCGGTATCGCCAATGTCAATATCGGTACATCTGGTGCAGAGATCGGCGGCGCTTTTGGTGGTGAAAAGGAAACAGGCGGCGGGCGTGAAAGCGGCAGCGATGCCTGGAAAATATATATGCGGCGGCAAACGAATACAATTAACTACAGCACATCCCTGCCGCTGGCGCAGGGTATTAAGTTTGATGTATAACTAACATTTACCCAGCCGGGTTTAACCACTTCTTAAGCAACCTAAAAGGGCAGTTCAAACGTCAAAATACCCTTAAAAAGCCATTTTACCATACATCCCACTTATGTAAAATGTATGATTGGTAATCTGTATTTTTACGCTTACACCATTTTCGTATTAAAATAAAACAACATGAATAGTTTAATGAAACGGGCAGCCTTTATGATTACGGGCAGCCTTGTTTATTCTTCCGTACTGCTTGCACAGGACGTACCCCAGGGCTGGCATATGCTGGATAAAACCAAGGATGGTTTTTATGGCATCAGCACCAAACAAGCCTATGATTTCGTAAAATCAAAAAAACTAAAAGGCAAAACAGTTATTGTGGCTGTGATTGACTCAGGTATTGATACCACCCACGAAGACCTGAAACCAGTTCTTTGGAAGAATCCAAAAGAAATCCCCGGAAATGGTATTGATGACGACAAGAACGGTTATGTAGATGATATCTATGGCTGGAACTTCCTTGGTGGCCGCGATGGTAAGAGTGTAGAACAAGATTCGTATGAAGCAGCCAGGGTTTACCATGGATTAAGGACAAAATATGAAGGCAAAGAAATCGATCCTGCCACACTTTCTAAAGAGGAGCGTTTTGAATATGAAATGTGGAAACGCTCTGAGCAGGAAGTAGCCGGCGACAGCAAAGAAATTGCTGCGGAACTGGTTTTCATCAAAAGGGCCTACGACAATGTGGCAAAAAGCGACAGCCTGCTCCGTAAAGCACTGGGTAAAGATGAATATACCGGTAAAGAACTCGGTGATTTTAAACCGGAAGCGACTGCGGCCGACCTTAAAAAAGCCAAAACGAATATGTTTGGCCTGATGTCACAGAACGATGCCCTAGAAGCAACAAACAAAGAGTTCCTGGAAGGCTTTAAAGAATACCTGGATTCGCAGGAAAAGAAAGTAGAAGCTGGTAACACGCCTCCTAAAAAATACCGTGCAGATATCGTTAAAGACAACTACGATGACTTTAATGACAAATTCTACGGAAACAACGACGTTTTTGTAAGCAATAAATCTGCCCTGCATGGTACACACGTATCAGGCATCATCGCTGCTGCCCGCGGCAATGGCAAGGGTATGGATGGTGTGGCAGACAACGTACGCATCATGAGCCTGCGGGCTGTACCTGATGGTGACGAGCATGATAAAGACATAGCGCTGGCTATCCGTTATGCTGTTGACAATGGCGCTTCTGTAATCAATATGAGTTTTGGGAAAGGCTTTTCGCCAGAAAAAAAATGGGTGGATGATGCTGTAAAATATGCTGAAAGCAAAGGTGTATTGTTAGTACATGCAGCCGGCAACGATGCGAAGAACTTGGATGAAAGTTTTAACTATCCAACACCGGCATTACTGGATGGCACACGTCCAAATAACTGGATTACCGTAGGTGCCAGTGGTGATCCAAAAGCCGGCGGACTTTCTGCCAGCTTCTCCAACTATGGTAAAAATGAAGTGGATGTATTTGCGCCGGGTGTAAAAATCTATGCTACAGTTCCGGGTGGAAATACTTATCAGAATCTGCAGGGTACCAGTATGGCATCTCCTGTAGTAGCAGGCCTGGCCGCATTTATTATGTCGTACTATCCAAACCTGAGCGCAGCGCAGGTGAAAACAGTGATAGAAAAATCGGCAAAGGCGCCGGCTGAAATGGTCAACAAACCGGGCGAAGGCGAGAAAGTTAGCTCCGCCGAACTCAGTCGCACCGGTGGCATCATCAATGCCTATGAAGCTATCAAATTAGCTTCCACCATGAAGGGTGAGAAGAAGCCGGTTGTCCAGCCAAAACCCAAGCCTAAAGTGGTTACAAAACCGAAAGCATAAAAATTCATGATATTCTCAAAAGCCCTGGCTAAATTGCCGGGGCTTTTTTATTATCATCACCAACTAAACTTCAGATTATGCCACGTCCTGATGCTTCAAAAGTATACAGCTATTTCCTCCGCTACATTGACCAGGTGGAGGAAGATGATTTAATGACAGCTTTTCAGAATCAGTCTGTCGCTGCTGCTGCCTTCTTAGATAGTATTCCTGCAGAAAAGCGGCTGTTCCGCTATGCTGAAGGGAAGTGGAGTATACAGGAAGTATTGCTGCATATGATTGATACTGAAAGAATCTTTGCATACCGTGCCCTTTGTTTTGCCAGGAAAGAAACACAAGCCCTCCCCGGCTTTGATGAAAACCTGTATGCAGATAATTCAAATGCAGATAACCGCGACTGGGATAACCTGGTGGAAGAATTTAAAGCAGTAAGAAAATCTACGGAGATTCTTTTCGCCTCATTTACAGAAGAGCAATTACAGGCACAAGGTGTTGCCAGCGGTAACCCGAATTATGTACTGGCACTGGGCTTTATTGCAGTGGGGCATATCAATCATCATGTAAAAGTGGTGAAGGAGCGATACCTGTAGTTTTTTTAAGCTTTCACCACCACGTATGTTTTTGCCACCAGGTCCCCTACCCGCTGTTTGTTGGGGTTTGTAGCAGCAACGATCAATCCAATAAGCAGGAAGCAATCAACTATATCAAACAGGTGCCTTACAATTGACGACCCGATTCCCGATTTGGAATAATCATTCCTGAGCACCTTGATGCCGAGAACCCGTTTCCCGATCGTTTGTCCCGTAAGGCCTTCCAAAACTGGAAGCAGCAGAGCGCCGTACAGCATGGCAACCAGTGCCGGTCCTCCTGTAAGGTGAAAACCAATTTTACCATCCTCGTTAATTGTTTGTCCGGTTACATAGGCAATGAGGTAGCAACCCGCCATCAATAAGATAAAATCAATAAATGCCGCAAATACCCTGCTTCGTTTTTGTGCAAACGGTGGAACATCCGGTGTGGCAGAAAACAAATCCATTATGTAAATATAATACCAGGTTCAAACTTGGTTGTGTTTAAAAATACAGTCGCGGGTGAAAATAAAAAAGCTGCCGGAATATCCGGCAGCCTATGGAATATATTTGTTACTCGTATTAAAAACCTTTCTTCACCGGCTCTTCAGTCTTTTTACCCTTTGCCAGGTTTTGCTGACCAATCATATCATTCACCACTTTTACGGCCTGATCTAAGTATATATCTTTCTGCCGATCCTTCAACCAGTTGTTGAAACGCTCCTGCTTGGTTTTATCATCCTGCCAGCGGTTCTCTTCACCCGGAAGGGCTGTTACGTTCAGTTGGTTTTTCAACTTCAATAATGTTTCTAATTGTTTTGCGGTTGCAGAGAAGGCTTTTTGTTGCTCACGATATTTTTCCAGGCTCAGGGAGCGGGGTGTTTCATTCTGCTTAGATAGCCATTCAGCTGCTTTCCTGATGAGCTTAAAGGTTGTATCACTTTCCACACGTTTATTACCGAGTTGTTTGATAGTTTCCAGGCTATAACCAGGATTCCAGTTATTATAACCAGCCTTCGTTACCTCATCCCATGCCAGTGCATCCGGGTTATCTTTTTCCCGCACTTTCAGGTATTCGAGGTTATCTGGTACAACAATGTCTGAATACACACCTTTTAACTGTGTGGAGCCACCATTGATACGGTAAAACTTCTGCAAGGTCAATTTTATAGAGCCCAGATCTGAATTAGATATAGAATAACCGTTTTCATCGAGGCCATAGTTGCGCTGTACTGTTCCTTTTCCATAGGTAGACGTACTGCCGATTATTACGCCGCGACCATAATCCTGTATGGCTGCCGCAAATATTTCTGAAGCCGATGCACTGAATTCATTAACCATTACAGCCAGCGGGCCATCATATAATACGTTCCGATCTTTATCCTTCAATACACTTGGTTTATTTTCCCTGTCTTTTACCTGCACTATGGGGCCTTCATCAATAAACAGGCCGGCCATTTGCACCACATCATATAGTGAACCGCCTCCGTTGTTGCGCAAGTCTATTACAATACCATCTACTTTAGCTTCTTTCAGCTTTGTAACTTCTTTCGCCACATCTGTAAAGCTCCTGTTACCTTTTGGATCTTCAAAGCTTGCATAGAACTCCGGAAGGAATATATAACCGATTTTAGAGCCACCTTCATTTACAATAGCACTGCGGGCAAAAGTTTCGTCCTGTATAATCTTTTCACGAACCAGTGCCACCACTTTTATCGTACCATCTGTTTTCTTTACCGTCAGGCGCACTTCCGTACCCAGCTTGCCACGAATTACTTTAACGGCATCAGTAACGGTAAAGCCGGTCAGGTCAACAGGTTCTGCATCCGCTTGTGCCACTTTCTGTATCACATCCCCGGGCTGCAGTTCCCCTGATTTATAAGCAGGGCTGCCCGTCATTACACTGGCAATTTTAATATTTCCATCATCATACTGGAGGGATGCTCCGATACCAAAAAAGCTGCCGCTCATCTCTTCATCAAAATAACGCTTATCTACCGGCGGGAAAAATTCGGTATGGGGGTCCATGGTAGTAGTGATTGCATTTACAAACACACTAAACTTGTCATCATCATTAAACTTAAAACGATAGCGCTCAAAGAGACGATCATAAGTCTTCGTTACTTTTTCGCGGGCTTCTTTTTCCAATTCTGCATCTGTCTTTACTACAAAACCTTCTTTGCCCTTATTCTTTTCCCGCTGATCCAATAAATCTGCATACCGTTCCAACACTGCATACTTTACTTTCTTTCTCCAGCGATCTTTAAGCTCATTACTATTTTTAGTAAAGTCGAGTTTGTCCTCATCCAGCTGTACTTCTTCATTTACAGTAAAATCAAATGGTTTTGACAAGGCTTCTTTGTACAGTAGTGCCGCTTCCTCCATCCGCTTATTGAATATCTTGCCCGCTTCGAGGAAAAACTTTACTTCCGCCCCCTTGAGTTCATCATCAATCGATGTTTCAAACCTTTTCAGTTCATTAATATCACTTTGCAAAAAGATGTTTTTGTCCTGATCCAGTTCACTGATGAATTTCTTAAATACTTTTTTTGAGAAATCATCATTCACATCCTGGGGGCTGAAGTGTCCATGTATCAGCATATCGGCCACCAGTTTCAGAATTTGCTCGTATTTCGTAGGGGGTGCTGAAGTGCGGGTGCTTCTTCCCATACTGTTAAACGCAAGGAAAGAGCCTGCCACAACCAGCAGGATTAAAATGGGTAATCTTTTCATATTCAGGATATATTTAAGTGTTCCAGACATATCTCAAAAATAACGCAAAAACCCTGCTTTTTCTAGCCCTTATGGCTTTTAACAATGGTTTTTGATGAATGGTGAACACTGTTAAACCGAAACAGATGCCAAAATCAATGAAATCACCAGCAAACTGCTGTTTTATTTTTTATAAAAAACCAATTTGCTTATTTTTGCCGCCCTGTTATTCCTGCTGGTACTGAAGCAGGATTAGCACAGATGGTGGTTATAGCTCAGTTGGTTAGAGCATCAGATTGTGGTTCTGAGGGTCGCCGGTTCGAACCCGGTTAGCCACCCCATACTAAACCCCGGCACTGAAGCCGGGGTTTCTAATTTCAGAAATTAGAAACAATTTCTTTTAGAATCATTTAGGCTTACAGGAACTGTTGATTAGTTATATCCCTAAAACGAACTGTTAGCCATAAAACAATCTCCACCCGCCGGGATGGGGTTTAATTATACTGGATACATGAACTACTGGCTTATACTTATCCCTATTATTTCTGCCTTCATCGGCTGGGTTACCAATTGGGTGGCTATTAAGATGCTATTTCATCCCCGTGAACCAAAGCGGATTTTGGGCATCACCTTCCAGGGAATTTTCCCGAAACGGCAGAAACAATTTGCTGAAAAACTTGGCAAATTGATTAGTGCAGAATTTCTCTCTTTCAGGGATATCGAAGAGAAGATCAGCAGTCCTGAAAACTTAAAAAAGATAATGCCGCTTATTGAGAATCATATTGATGACTTCCTGCGTAATCGACTGGGGCAGGAAATGCCTGCCATCAGTATGTTTATTGGGGATAAAACAATCGCCAAACTAAAAGGCGCATTCATGACAGAAATTGAAACCCTTTTTCCCCAGGTCATGCGCCAATATGCAGCCAACCTGAAGGAAGAACTGGACCTGGAGCAGATTGTCGTCAAAAAAGTATCTTCCTTTTCGTCCGATAAACTGGAAGAAGTGCTCTACCAAATCATGTCAAAAGAGTTCCGGTTTGTTGAAATTATCGGGGCCATAATTGGATTTATTATCGGTTTCGTGCAGGTGCTTATCACCTATTTCACTACCTGATTTTAACATTCCGTTAAGTCCTGTTTAAACCCTTTTCCGGTCGTTTTCATCATATATAATTTATTGATGAACAAATCACTTAGTTCATTGTTCTCCTGTTACCTTTTATAAAATTGTCACTGAATTGTCAGAAGGTATTAACACCTTTGTGCGTCTAAAAGCAAATCATTTATATGAAGAGTCGAGTTGCGCTAATTGTAGCGCTGTTAATCAGTTATTTAAGTTTTGGACAGGCAGGCAATAATGGCCGTCCAGGCGGTGCCGGAGGCCGACAAATACCTACTGGTACCTTATATGGAAAATTGGTAGAAGCCAAAAGCGGTAAACCTATCGATTACGCATCCGTGCAATTGCTCCAAAGCAAGATGGACTCAGCTACGAAAAAAAGGAAAGATGTTGTAATCGCCGGTATGATCACAAAAGCCAATGGTGAGTTTTTATTGGAAAATGTTCCGGTGATGGGACAATACAAACTGAAAGTGACCGTAGTAGGCTATAGCCCCTATGAGCAAAATGTTTCTTTTGATATAAAGCCAGGCGGTGATATGAGCAGCATGCTCGGTGCGCTGGATAAAGACCTGGGCAATATTAAAATTGATATTGCAGAGAAAACACTGGATAATGTTACCGTAGTAGCATCCACTCCCGGCCTCAAACTGGGTATCGACCGTAAAATTTTCAACGTAGATAAGAACCTCGTATCTGCTGGCGGTACAGCCGTGGATGTAATGAAGAATGTACCATCCCTCAATGTGGACCTGGACGGTAATGTAACCATGCGTAACAATACACCGCAAATCTTTGTGGATGGCCGCCCTACCATTATGACGCTCGACCAAATTCCGGCTGATGCGATCGAAAGTGTGGAGATCATCACCAACCCGTCTGCCAAATTTGACGCATCGGGTGGTACTGCCGGTATCCTGAACGTAGTACTGAAGAAAAATAAACGTGTTGGCTATAGTGGTAACCTGCGTACCAATATTGACTCCCGTGCAAGGGTTGGCCTTGGCGGCGACATCAACATCCGTCAGAATAAAATCAACTTTTTTGTAAGCGCCAATCATAACCAGCGTAAATCAATCAGCACAGGCACAACCGACCGTTTAACCTACGGCAGCCCTAATACATTTCTCTTGCAAGAAGATGAAAGTATTCAAAAAGGCCATTTTACATTCCTGCGTGGCGGTTTCGATTACTTCATGGACAACCGCAACACCATTTCTGTTACGGGTATGATGGGCCGTGGCCGTTTTCGTCCTACTACAGAAAGCGATATCACCACCGACTGGCTTTCACCTGTTGACACTTCATCGTTTAGCGAACGCCTTTCCAACAGCCGTTTCCGTATGAATATGAACGGTGGTTCTATCAGTTTCAAGCACAACTTCCCCAAACAAGGTGAAGAACTGACAGCGGATGTTAACTACAACATTGGTATGAGCAGTTCTGAAAACATAATAAGTACCAGCAAGTATAAAGTACCGGACAACAGCTTGTACGGTACATCTAAACAGCAGCAAAATGGCAGGGGAGAAAATAAAAACCTGGTACTGCAAACAGATTACACAAAACCGCTCACTGATAAGTCGAAACTGGAGATGGGCGCCCGTGTACAAATAAGAAATGTTGACAACAGAAACGACTTCTTCTTCTTTGATCCATCAGGCAATGCGTTATATATACCTGCCCTGTCCGTTAATTACAACAGTGAGGATAAAGTATATGCAGCCTATACCACCTATTCAAATGCCATTAAGAATTTTGGTTACCAGCTGGGGTTGCGTGTAGAGAGCTCAGACTACGAAGGCTTCCTGCCTGATAAAGGCCAGTCATTTAAAATTGACTTCCCTGTAAGCCTCTTCCCAAGTATATTCCTGAACCAAAAGATGAAGAAAGACCAGGAGCTGCAGTTAAACTATTCACGCAAAATAAACCGCCCTAATTTCTTCCAGTTGTTCCCTTTTACAGACTATTCAGATTCCCTGAATATCTCTCGTGGTAACCCCAACCTGAACCCGGAGTTTACCAACAACTTTGAATTGTCATACCAAAAGACATTTAAAAATAAAGACAACTTTATTGCTTCATTATATTATAAGAACACAACTGACCTGATTACCCGGTATCAATCTACTGAAACCGATATCCTGACTGGTAAAGACATCCTGGTGAACAGCTATATCAATGCTAACTCCAGTTATGTAACAGGTATGGAACTTGTATTCAAAAACAAGATCACGAAGTGGTGGGACCTCACTTCCAACTTCAACATATTTACATCTAAGATTAAAACCGGTATTGCCGGTCAGCCGGACCAGGACCCTATTGGAAGCTTCTTCAGCAAACTGAACAATACATTCAAACTGCCTAAAAATTTCAGCATCCAGCTTTCCGGCGAATACCAATCCAAGTCAGTACTGCCTCCGGGTGGTAGTGGCGGTGGCGGTGGTGGTGGTGGTGGCGGCCGTGGCGGTGGTATGTTTGGCGGCTTTGGCCAGGCAAGTGCTGCACAGGGCTTTGTGCGTGCCAATTACTTTGTGGATTTTGGTATGCGCTACGAATTCCTGAAAAACAGGCAGGCTTCCTTGTCACTTAACATCAACGACATTTTCCGTACCCGCCGGCAGAATATCTATTCCGAATCACCGGATTTTGTACAAAATATTTTCCGTCGCCGTGACCCGCAAATTGTACGGCTTAATTTCAACTGGCGCTTTGGTAAGTTTGATGCCAACCTGTTCAAACGTAAAAATAACAAGAACCAGGATGGTGGTATGGATATGATGGGTGGTGGTATGTAACCTGATTATTCTTATTTCCTGATAATACTTGAAGGTTTTGCATATTTGCAAAACCTTTTTTATTCATTTTGAAACGTATCTATTTCACAGTAACCAACGATTTGAGCTACGACCAGCGCATGCACCGTATATGCACTACGCTGGTCGAAAATGGTTATGCTGTTACGCTGGTGGGGCGCCGCACCCCTTCATCGGTACCGCTGCAGGAAAAGGTATTTACGCAAAAAAGGCTGCGCTGCTGGTTTAAGCGGGGGAAATGGTTTTATGCAGAGTACAATATCCGGCTGTTCTGTTACCTGCTTTTTCGGAAAATGGATGCGGTTTGTGCCATCGATCTCGACACGATATTGCCCGTCTATTATATTTCAAAGTGGAAGAATATTCCCCGCATCTATGATGCGCATGAATTGTTTACTGAACAAAAAGAAGTTATCAGCCGGCCGGCCATTTACAAATGGTGGAAGAAAATAGAAAAAAAGTTTGTTCCGAAATATAAATTCGGCTACACCGTAAGCAGTAGCATTGCTGCACATTTCACAAAAGAATACGCTGTACAATATGCAGTGATTAGAAATTTACCCTTGCTGCTAAAAGATGAAATAAACGGAGAATCCAATGTTGAAAAATTCATATTGTACCAGGGTGCTGTAAATGAGGCCCGCGGACTGGAACATTTGTTGCCCGCTATGAAAAACATTCCTTATCCATTAGTTATATGCGGTGATGGCAATTTTATGCCACAGGTGAAGCAACTCATCAAAGACTACAAAGTTGAAGAGAAGGTGAAGCTAAAGGGAATGCTACCACCTGCACAACTGCGGAGTATTTCAAATCAGGCGTATATTGGGTTAAACCTGGTGGAAAACAATGGATTGAACCAATATTATTCACTTGCCAATAAGTTTTTTGATTATATACATGCAGGGCTTCCGCAGGTAACGATGAATTTTCCGGAGTACAAACAAATTAATGACCGCTTTACGGTTGCAGTGCTGATTAATGATACCAGCAGCGAAAATATCAGCCAGGCCGTCAACAAACTGGCAGGTGATACTGTTTTATACAATAGGTTAAAAGACAATTGTAGGCCTGCACTGGAAGAATTGAACTGGCAGGCAGAAGAAAAGAAATTACTTTCATTTTATCAATCTGTTTTCCACTAGGTGAACCGCCATTTACATATCGTGTGCCTGGATGTGCCCTGGCCTGCCGACTATGGCGGTGCAATTGATATGATGAACCGTATCCGTTGTTTTAAAGAACTGGGTGTGCACATCCGTCTCCACTACTTCAGCTATAATGATCGGGGAACGCCAAACGAGCTAAACCAGTTTTGCGAAAGCATACATGTATACGGGCGTAAAACTGGACACAAAGGATTTTCTTTCAGCTTACCCTATATAGTTTCATCGCGAATAAGCAAAGACCTCATCAGCAACCTGGATAAAGATGACCATCCGATCTTACTGGAAGGTTTGCACTGCACCGGTATTTTACCCTTGTTGCAAAACAAAGAACGGAAGGTAGTCGTACGCATGCATAACGAAGAGGGCAGGTATTATAAAGAGCTGGCGCGGGCCGAAAAATCCTTATTCAGGAAAACATATTTCCGCTTTGAAAGCAGGCTGATAAAAAAATATATGGCCACATTGGCTCCAACCAGCACCTACGCCTGTGTATCTGATGAAGATATGGTGGCGTTGCGCAACGAATTTAGTTTACCGCATGTTGTTTTTATTCCCACATTTCCGGCATGGCAGGAAGTAAATGGTGAAGAGGGAATTGGCAGCTACACGCTGTACCACGGTAACCTGTCGGTGGCTGAGAATGAAGAAGCCGCCATGTGGCTGATAGAAAAAGTATTTGCTGAAATAAAAAAGCCGCTGATCATTGCGGGTAAAAATCCAACGGCCCGTTTGCTGAAAGCCGAACAAGGCCGAACGCATATTTGTATTGTTTCCAATCCGACCGAAAGTGAAATGAATGATTTGGTAAAGAAGGCGCATATCAATGTATTGCCCTGCTTTAATAAAAATATTACTGGTATACGTCTTAAGTTACTGCACGCCCTTTTTGAAGGAAGGCACTGCATCACCCACGATGCGATGGTGAAAGGTACCGGGTTGGATAGCGCTTGTCATATCGGGACGACAGCTGCTTCCTTTGCTTCCATCATTATGCAACTCATACACCAGCCTTTTACACCAGAAGAAATTGCCTTGCGCAAGCGTTTACTAGGCAGTACCTACGACAACCGTCAAAACACAGAACGGTTTATTCCATATTTATGGTAGTGATGTCTGCCACCCCACCTCTTTCAGTACGGATCATACGTGCAGGAAATTTTTGCACCACGATATAATCGTGAGTGGCCATTACCACGGTGGTATTATAATCTTTGGCAATATGGAAGAGAAGGGCCATGATTTCATCAGAGGTTTCAGGGTCTAGGTTACCCGTAGGCTCATCGGCCAGTATCAGTTTGGGCGAATTGAGCAGGGCCCGGGCGATATCAATACGTTGTTGTTCGCCTCCGCTCAGTTCAAAAGGCATTTTAAACCCCTTTGATTTTAATCCTACTTTATCAAGTACATCGGTAATCTTTTCGTTCATCAGTTTCTCGTCCGTCCAGCCCGTAGCTTTCAGCACGAACTTGAGGTTCTCGTTTACGTTCCTGTCTGTGAGTAATTGAAAATCCTGGAATACCACACCCAGGTTGCGGCGTAAGTAAGGTACTTTTTTCCAATCCAGTCCACGCAGTGCAAAGCCTGCTACAGTACCCTCTCCTTCCTTAAGTTCCAGTTCGCCATAGAGTGTTTTCAGCAAGCTCGACTTACCCGTACCGGTTTTACCAACCAGGTACACAAACTCGCCTTTGTTAACCTGCAGGTTTACATTTTGCAGTACCAGGTTGCTTCCCTGGTATATGTTTACGTTCCTGAGCTCTATGATTGCTTCGGCCATTATATTCGTTTGCTGCAAAATAAAGAAAGAAGGGGCAGATGAGGGCTTTTTTTTGGATATTTGGTACAAAGAAATCGTAAAACTTTACTGATGAGTAAAGAAGTCTATTTAATTATTGTGACATCCCTTGTTTTTTTTGCTTCATCTGATGCAACTGCACAAGCTCCCGGAAAAGTGAACGAAGATATGATAGATGTGCCGGCGCCAAAAGGTTCTTTTGATACCAACAGGGTGCAGGGTAAGGTACAAATTCCTCCTTCCTTCCCAGGGGGAAAACAAAAGCTGGATGAATATCTTGCAAAGACGCTTAATCCTGCGTTAGTGAAGCAAAATGGTGCTCCAAATGAAACCTACACGGTATTAATTCAATTCACAGTTAGCAAACAAGGGGTACTTTCAGATTTTAAAGGTTTGACCCAGGAAGGTTATGGCATGGAAGAACAGGCTATTGAAGCAATTAAAAAAGGGCCAAACTGGGTACCCGGCAAAATTGAACCATACACAGTTGCCTGTATATGGAAACAACCAGTACAATTCAAGATTACCGATAAGATGCCTTTGCAGGATACAGTGCCGGGCAAATCTCCCGATACACCGATAGATTCAAATTTACTGGTAGTGACCGATGGCATTGTTATTGGTACAATCCGTGATTTAAAGAAAAACATCGATAACCTCTACCCTGCACAGGATATTGAAAGTGTCAATATATGGAAAGGCGAAAAGGCCATTCAAAAATTTGGCGAGAAAGGAAAATACGGTGTTATAGAATTTACACTGAAAGGAAAGATGGTAATTACGGAAGTAGACCCGCCGGATCCCAAAAAAGTTTATGAAAAAGTGGATATTGCGGCTGCATTTCCCGGTGGCAAAAAAGCATGGGACAAATTTATTGAGTTGAATTTGAATCCGCTCGTGCCTGCTAACAATAATGCCCCCGCAGGAAAATATACTGTCGTTTTAGCGTTTATTGTAAATAAAGACGGCAGTATTACTGATATAGAACCAGTAACTAAAAACGGATATGGATTAGAAGCAGAATCTACCAGGGTGATGAAACTTTCGCCCAAGTGGGTTCCGGCGATACAAAATGGCCGCCAGGTAAATGCTTTCCACAAGCAATCATTCTTTTTCACTATCAGCTATGAATAAGCCTGGATAAAAACTATTTTTCTTTATGCCTAAATGGGTTTTATTTTATTGCTTCAGTTTAGTCCTGCTTTTGCGAATACAGGCACAAACGATTAACCCATCCGCGATATCCCCGGAAAAAGAGGTGAGCAAGACTGAATCTAAAATATTTGTCGCTGTAGATACCTTGGGCCAACTTCCGGCTACAGACACAAGCTGGGCCAGGTTACTGGCAAAGCAAATCAACCCGCAATCTCCGGTTGATAACGGGGCACCAGCAGGTGTTTACACCGTGGTGGTGCAGTTTATTACCGATAAAGCAGGTATCGTTTCTGATATTCGGGCATTAACGACTAATGGGTACGGAATGGAAGAGCAGGTTGTCCGTATTCTTAAAAAAGGGCCTAAATGGACACCTGCGTCACAAGAGAAAGAAGTTTACAGGGTACATACGTATAATAAACAAGCAGTCACTTTTCATATTGAATATGATTTCGAAGTAAGTCCTACTGAAATTATTGCCGGAAAAAAAACAGAAATACTAATTGATTATGCACTGGCTGATGGCGAGCACCTCAAACCCAAATTATCAGCCGGGACAATCCGCCACAGGAAAGGAAACAAATATATAGTCAGGGTGAAAGAACCCGGTGAAGTAATATTAGCACTGACCAAGCGGGGCACAGGTAATAAAATGGAGAGACTGGGAGCAGTGCGGCTTAACGTAAAATAAATAGTAACAAAACAAATCACATGAAAAAAATAATCCTGCTATGTACATGCTGCCTCTGCATTTTGGTACATGCCAATGCGCAAACAGGTAAAACAGATTCTATTCCCCCACCTCCTCCGACATCTGAATATCCGAATGAAAGAGAGAATGTCATCTTTGAACGTGTTGAAGTGGAAGCCAGTTTTCCCGGCGGTGATAAAAAATGGAGGGAGTACTTACAGAACAACCTGAATGCCAACGTCCCGATTGACAATAATGCACCTGACGGTGTATATATGGTAATTGTTCAATTCATTGTTGACCGGAATGGGAAGATATCCGATGTAAGGGCATTGACAGCCCATGGATATGGAATGGAGCAAGAAGTGGTGCGGGTTATTAAAAAAGGGCCGGAATGGAAACCGGCTGTTCAGTCAGGCCGTGTGGTTAGGGCATACAGAAAGCAGCCCGTGACATTTGAAGTAGTGACTAAAAAAAGAAAGCGAAAAAATAAAGACTGATATGCTGAATACAAAAGCCGGGCCACCTTAACAGATAGTCCGGCTTTATTATTTACGAAACTCTTTTACAAATTGGTACCCCCCGATACTTCTATCCGCTGTCCGTTCACCCACTTGGAATCATCACTGCAGAGGAAAGCCACCACACCGCCGATATCATCAGGCAATCCTGCCCTGCCTAAGGCAGTCAGTGAAGAAATATATTGGTTGAGTTCCTTGTTATCACGCACAGCCCCACCACCAAAATCTGTTTCAATAGCACCCGGTGCCACGACATTGGCCCTTATGTTACGATTGCCTAGGAATTTTGCCTGGTATTTGGTCAGCGTTTCCACCGCTCCTTTCATAGTTGCGTACGCCTCATAGCCGGTGAAAGAGAAACGGGTCAGGCCGGATGAAATATTCACCACTCCACCACCGTCATTGAAATACGGTAAAAGTTTCTGCGTTAAAAAGAATGGTGCTTTCAGGTGTATGTTCACCATATTATCAAACTGCGCCTCTGTGGTTTCTGCAAAGTTTGCATGTACGCCCACACCTGCATTGTTAACCAGGTAATCTAACTTGTCTGTCTTGAAGGTATTTTGCAATGCCGTTTGTACCTCCTGCACAAATCCATCAAATGAAGCCGGGTTGGCCACATCCAATTGTAATGCGATCGCTTTTTGTCCCTGCTTTTCAATAGCCTCCACCACGTTTGCCGCTTCATCTTTCTTGCTATGATAGGTGATAATTACATCCAGTCCTTTCTTAGCTAATTGTTCTGCCATGTCTTTGCCCAGTCCCCTGCTGCCGCCGGTAACCAATGCAATTCTTGATTTGCTTGCCATAATAATTGTGTTTAATTATCACACAAAGTTGGCCGGCTTTTTCTTCACGGTTGTTGCGCTGCTCAATCCATTATTTGTAAATTTCAAATAATTGCTCACGGAATGCCAGGGGCGAAGCACCGGTTTGTTTTTTAAAGAAGTTAGAAAAATGTGCTACTTCCTCAAAGCCCAGGCTGTAGGCAATTTCAGAAACATTCCAGGTAGTTTGCCGCAGCAACAGCTTTGCCTCCTGAGTAATCCGGCTGGCTATAATATCCGTGGTGGTCTTTCCGGTAATATCCTTCAGCACCTTATTCAGGTGGTTAACATGCACCTGCAATGTATCGGCATAGTGGCGGGCCGTACGCAATTGCAAAACCTGCGTGGGCGATTCAATAGGGAACTGGCGTTCCAGCAATTCCACGAATAAAGCTGACATGCGGGCGGCGGCATTTATACTTGTTTCTACCGCAGCAATTGGTTTTAATTTCTGGCCGTTGTGAACAAGTTCAATCACATAATTGCGCAGCAGATCGTACTTAAACGGGTAATCGGATTGAATTTCCCGGTGCATTTTCTCAAATACACCCTCAAATTCTGCGTACTGCTCTTTGGTAATACAGAATACAAAATCACTTTTTGGTTTGAATATCGGCAAGTCCTCCACGCCAAAACCATTCGCAGATTTAGACAAAAAGTCGGCAGTGAATACACAAAAATGGCCAGCCTGCCTGTTATTTTTTGGGGTATAACGGTAAGGAATTTTGGGTGATGCAAAAAGTACAGCATAGTCGCTTATCTCCACCGTCCTGTCGGCATATTCCACGGTATTCTGCCCTTTTATAAGGCTTATTTTATAATAAGTGCGCCGGTCATACGGCATCTCCGGCTTAGCTGTACAAACTTTATACAGGTCTTTTATATCAAAGACATTAAAATGACCGATATGCTTGTTCTTGTCATCGTCCAGAAAACGATCAAACTCTTTGCAGCAGTCCTTAAAGATATCCTTATAAAATTCTTTGATAGTGATTGTGCTCATAACAGAATTGCAAAATTCAAATAATACGCAAGGTAAGTATTTAACGGCAATGGTGCTATGGCACTAAGAAATGCAAAGAAATAACTCAGTCTGCTGCAAAGCTTCACTTAGCGTCAAGGCCAGTAAGAGAAGCGGGTCTTATTTTTTTGCCGGTGCTGGTGTAGTTAAATGCCTTTACAAAAGTGATCGTATCAGGTATTTTGATTCCGGAGAGTGTTTGACGAAGATGTTCCTTCAGTGCTGCTTCCGGTATTTGTGCCCCATTCTTTACCTGCACATAAGCGATGATGGCTTGTCCTTTTATACTATTGTCAGCTCCGCATACGAATGCTTCTTCAACCCCATCCACCTTCAACAGGCTTTCTTCAATCTCCGCAGGATATATATTTACACCACCTTTTATAATCATATCATCCTTCCGGCCACACCAGTACAGCACACCTGTCTCATCTGTACAAACCATATCGCCCGTGCTTAGCCAACCAACCGGGCTTGTCGTATTGGCCAGCCCTGACTTAATTAATAATTCCTTACCGCCCTTGTCTATGGGTTGCAGCTTGTATTGCACATTCTTCAACGGCCGGCCAAGGGTATATATATTTTTTTCCAACGCATCATAGTTGGCGATAAAAGAGGTGCTGGCTTCCGTGCTGCCATACATACTGAAGATATTTGTACCAAACCGGCTGCTTACCTTCTGTAATACAGCAGGGGTTAATGGAGCGCCCCCGCTTATTACCAGCTTTACCGGATTTGGTCCCTCCATAATATTTGCTAAATAATAGAGGGCTGCAGGCACACCTGCCAGCAGGTCTGTATTTTCCTTTTGCATAATGGCGGCCTGTTGCGCCCAGCCCAATGTGCCGCCAATAACGGCTTTCTTGCCCAGGACTAAAGCAAAAAGTAAAGCCGTGCTGCCAAAACCATGCGATACGGGTACCGCGATAAATACAGCGGATCGGCGATGAATACCGGTGTATGTAATTAAATCCGTAAAAGATCGCAGCCAGTAAAATGCCCCTTTGCGCTTTTCGATCATTTTAGCAGTACCCGTGGTACCCGAAGTGGTGTAGATTACCGGTGCATGTTTTCTAAAGATCATTTCTTTAGCCCTGGCTTTATTATCAAATAAACGTTCCAATAAAATAGTGCCGGCTACTGATGGCATATGGGCGATAATGAAACATGCCCCTTGTTGCTTATCTCTTATCTGTTGTATTTCTGCCGGATGTGCTTTCGCATTAACCAGCACCAGCCGCATGCCAAGGTTTTGAATGGCGTAGCTGGCGATGATGTGGCGCAGGGTATTTCCGGTAACTAATATAATTGTTGCATCACTGCCTGCTTGCGTTTGTTCCTTTATCGAGGATGAACAATTCAGCACAGACCTGTAAAGCTCCTTAAAGCTAACTGTAGTTGTTCCGTCGCTCAGGGCAGGCTTGTCCCCATAGTAAGCTGCTGCATAATGTAAAAGAAAACAAAGATTGTTGCCATGTTTCCTTTTGGCCATGGCCATACAGGCTAAGCGGCGAATATTTAAAAACCCAGTCTGATATAATTCACCCAGAAAAGACATTTTATGCTCTTTTTATCCTTCGCAGTTGTATGCGGTAAAATAAATTTGGAAACAAAGCGGTGCAAAAAGTAACCATGCCCAACCACCATGGCGTATATTTTCTTTTTTTGTGGATTAAATAGCGGGCAGCTAATCGTACGGCTTTTTCCTTACTCATAGCGGGCTGCCTATGCTTTTCTGCGTTTACCATGCTCATTTTTGTACGTACTAACGGCAGATACAGACTGCTTATGTTTACTTCCTTTGCTTTTAGTTCTGGCTCCATGCAACGCAACCATTGATCAAAAGCTGTTTTAGAAGACTGGTAAGCAGACCAACCAACAGCTGGCGGCAGCAATACGTTTACTGCCGAGATATTAATGATATGTCCGTGGCGCTCTTGCAGGCCCGGCAACAAACCCAGTAACAATTGTACCGGCCCGGTATAATTGGTGGCTGCTGTCCGCTTAGTATCATGAAACCGATCCACCGATTCTTCCAGCTTACGGTAAATAGATTTGCCTGCATTGCTGATAAAGATGTCCACCTTTATGTTTTCCCCATGCAGATTTTGTAATAAATGGTTAATGTGCCCTTCTTCACGCAGATCGGTAGTAAAAATGGAAATGGAGCATGGCCTGTTCTTACATTCCTCCGCCAATGCCTGCAGTCTTTCCGTAGTACGGGCTACCAGTATCAACTTTGCAGGGTAATGGCTGCATAATCGGGCAAGAGAAGCACCAATACCATAGGAGGCGCCCGTTATCAATATAGTTTTGTTACGCAGGGCGGCTGCAAGCTTCTTTGTATGGATGGCACGCACAGGGAACAGCAATTTCTCCGTCCAGCTTTGGCGGTTGTCATCTTCATAGTCGTGCAGGTGGGGGGCGACCATATGGCAATGATACGGACATTTTAGGAGTGATGTCATTGTCCCTTTAACAGTGTAGTCTTATCTGCCTTAAACACCTGAACAGATCCAGTTGATTCAATATACCATGAATATGGTATTGTGCAGAACTATAAGCTTTGTTAGGTTTGTATATTCCCGCCTCAAAGCCTGCCTGTTACTTCAGGGCTATTCTCAAAATTGAGCATAAATGAACCCGCTTGACTGTGCGACAGTCAGAATTGCTGCAATGCGGCCCGTCACCCTATTGCAGCAGTATTTGAATTAAAATTTATGCTGACGAAATGTAAAGGCTCTATAAAAATACCGGCACAGCTTACCACCTAAGCCAGGCTGCAAATTTTTTACAATACTTGAATTTTATTTACGACGATCGTCATTTCAGTACTTAAACCGAGATGGTACGAATAATTATTTTTTATGTTTCACGCTAAAACAAACTAAATACACAACGATGAATACCAGGATCATTACTCCCCTGCACCTGGGCCATACTGCACACGATATCGAAATCCTTGCACCCGGTCAGCCTTTTTTTCATACTAATATTCAAATACTAAGTGATTCCTCTTTTATACGTTTTACCCGTATCGATCTGCACTTGTGTACAATCTGGCTTGCACACTACAATACAAATGAACCGGTTATCTTTCAATATGTCGCCGATAATCCGGCCTACCAACTCTCATTTCACTATAGCGGCCATTTCGGCCAGGCCAGCGAAGATGATCATAGCATGAAAAACACATTTGTTCCCGTTGAGTTAAAAACAATTTACCCCGGCAAAACCAAGATCCGGTTGTCAAATGACCACTTCCACTCCCTTTATATCCATTACCAGCATGATTTTTTTAGCCCCGCAGAAAATAACACAAACAGCAGCCTGCTCGCTCTTTTTGAAACTGAAAGAGAAAGCAAACCCAACATCGTGCATGCGAACGCCGCTATAACTTCAGTGCTGCGGCAAATTATTAATGCTTCGCCTGCAAACCGTATGGCCCGCATTTTCCTGGATGCAAAGGTCAAAGAGCTGATAACATTGGTGTATATGCTTGCATTACCGAAAGACCCCGGGCATGTTGTTTCGCATTCCGATCTCGCAAGTATTGAAAAAGCACGGGAAATAATCACCAGGGACCTGGCACAATCGTACAGTATTTTTGAGCTGGCGAAAATGGCAGGCACAAATCCATTTAGCCTAAAAGAGAATTTTAAAAAACATTACGGCATTCCTATACATCTCTTTCTCCACAATACACGTATGGAAAAAGCAACCAACCTGTTGCTTACGACAAATTTTACCGTAAAAGAAATTGCATTCGCCATAGGATATAAAAATCTCTCCAATTTTTCAGAATCGTTTAAAAAACATTATGGCTATCCGCCAAAAAAACTCAGGGAGGCAGAATAATTATACGCTGAAATTTATCCGGACGTAACTGTTTAAGGCCGGATCGTAACGCTAATGCCTGTATCAATTACAATCTTTAACAAGATAATTATCCAGGCTAAGCCGAACACCTGCATAAAATAGTAGGCAAATTTTTCCATTCAAACTTTACAACATGAAAAAGTTCAAACAATTCAGACTGCCGCTCGCATTGCTGCTGGCAGTATTAACGGTTGGTTTTCTCAGCGCCTTTACGCAGAAAAACAACAAGCCCGTTGAAGATGATCTGTATTGGTTCAGCGGCACCACTTATACATTAAGGCACCAAACGCGGTCTTTGGAATTACCAGAAAGCGGCTGCCCTGATGCAGGACCATACATCTGCGAAAAAGGGTTTGCTGCCGATGACTTTGTTGTAACCGGGGACCCCACCAGCGGGTTAAAGAACGATGCAGAGCCTGATGCTCTTATAATGAAAGAGCAATAATAAAAAAATAGCCGGGCAAGCCCGGCTATTTTACCTTACCTGTCCCGTATAACCAATACATCCGTTACCCATTCCCGTTCCTCCAGTAAGAGGCCATAACGGCTTAGTTCCTTTCGTAATAAAGGGATGTCAAAATAGGTTACCGTATCAGCATTCATTTCAATATCTATATTACCAGTATATCCTGTTGCATCAATAAAAGGGGTGGCGAGATTTTTGTACTCTATGCTGTTCTTTAACCAGATCGTAAAACTGCCAAACGGTATATTATACATATACTTTATTGAGTCTTCAGTATGTCGCCAAAAATTGCTCACTGCTTTCTTTCCGCTGGAACGCAGCCTGTCAGTACTATCCACACGGGTGAGTACCATGCAACGGATTTTTCTTTTTTCTATAAAAGCATCGAGTTTAAAATACCGTTGCAAGTCCCGCCGCATGTGCGGGTACAGGCTATCTGCCTCCTCCAATGGCACCTGCATAACATAGTTATAACAATATTGCTCCTTCCACCTATCAAGTTGTGAAGAATCACGGCACCATGTATAAGGATAACTGTCACGCAGCTCCAATTGCACAGCATTACTGCTAGAAAAATTATACCGCCGGCCTTCTGCATACGCCTTTATATACAGTTGAACTGAGGAAACTCCACCAAAACTAAAGCGGTTGGGCTTTCCCTTACCACTGGTACGCTGGGTACCATTACTTATACTAACACCGGAAAGGTTATGCGTCAGCACAGAAAAAAACTGCAGTTTATCCTGCCATCTTTCTTCCACCAGCATTTTCAACGGGTCTGTTAATGAATGATCCCTGTCATATCTTTTCTCTGCCATCTGCACCTTACGTCCGTTCAACACGGCCCGTACATTGGCAGCTGTTGCATTGTACCCGTCCGTTATATACCGCACCACCCCTGCTCCGTCTATCCATACCTGGTGTGGCATAAACACATGCGGAAAGAGGTTTTCGAGGACAGTATCACCTGTAAGCATGGGCAGTTTCGGTATACGCAGCCGTTTCATTTTTTTAAAAAACCGGAGTACAGAATCTTTATCCCTTCGGTTCACCAATACCACCTGTATGGAATCTTTAAATTGTTGCTGCAATTTTTCCAGGTTAGGGAAGCCAGCAATACAAGAGCCGCAGTTCTCGCCCCAGAAATCAAGTATAACCAGCTTACCTTTCCACTGGGAAAAACTGACCGTCTCTGTTTTATAATTCATTAGTGGGCCTAATCTTAATGCAGGCATCTTTTCACCAATCCGCATGGCCTGTCCTGAACATACGCTCTGTATGATTATACAAAGCAGACATTGTATTATTCGCTTTTTCATGACCTGTTTTTTAATTTGATCTTTGATTCAGTTTAATAACCCGGATTTTGTACCAATTGCGGGTTTGCCTGCATATCAGCATAGGGCACGGGGTACAATGCATCCGTAGTTTGCCAGCCTGTTTTCAAAGTGCCCAATACTGCATCCGTCCTTCCCCAACGTTTGAGATCAAACCAACGATGTCCTCCTTCTGTAAACAGCTCCACCCTCCTTTCCTGTTCTAAGGCTGCAAGCAAAGCCGACTGATCTGCCGCTGCTGTATTTCCAAGGCCTGCCCGGTTCCTGATAACATTGATGTCAGAACGGCTACCCGTGAAATTGCTTTGCATAGCTCTAGCTTCAGACCGTATTAAATAAATTTCTGCCAGCCTGAACAGAATATTGCATTCTGTTTTCGCGGTACCAGCAGCTATGGAGGCTACTTTATATTTTGCAGGATAAGCATAAGGTATTCCGCTCACGGTATTTGTTTTTACCCATTGCGTCTTACGCTGATCCCCCGGTTCAAATGCATTCAGCAGTCCGTTTGCTATGACAAAAGAAGGGCGAACAGTGGCTGAAGCAGGAATAAACGCATTTCCCTCGGCTGTGCATGCTGTAGGCAATACGGGAATGAGTTGCCAGATAGTTTCGCCACTATTTGTGAGAAATACACTCGCCAGCGAAGAAGGAAGTGAATAAGTGCCAGCACTTATAATTTCTGAAGCGGCAGCTTCGGCCAAAGCCCATTCTTTTTTATATAAATGCACCCTGGCTTGTAAAGCCTTTGCGGCCCAGCGATTGGGGCGTGCCCTGTCAGTACTTGCATAAGTTACAGGCAGCAAAGAAACTGCCTTCGTAAGATCATCTTGTATTTGCAGATATACATCTTCCTGCCTGCTTCGCCCTAGCACAGCATTCACAGTATAATCAGTAGTTACTATAAGAGGAATATCACCAAATACCTGTAGCAGGTTGAAATGACAGTACGCACGAACAAAATACAACTCACCCAGCATTTTAGTTTTTACGGAATCTGCAATGGCCGAAGACCTGTTCAACCCTTCTATACATGCGTTTGTACTATAAATCAGTTCATAACCCTTGGTCCAAAAACGGGACGATACGACAAAGTCAGTACTCAGCAAGTTATTACCTGTAAATGGATCATAGGTCGCCGACGTGGTACTGTTATATATTTCATCTGCTGATAATCCCGTATATACCGTAAAGCCGCCATTTACAAAACTGAGGTTAGCCACCATCATGTTGCTGTACAGACCTGCTATCGCAGAACGTGCAGATGCCTCCGTCGCAAATAATGCCGGGGTGGTTACTTCGCCGGCAGGCGGTGGTATGCTTACAAATTTTTTGCAGGCCACCGCCGAACAGCAGCAAAAAATTATCAAAAGGAAATGGCGCAAAAGGCGCAGGGGAGACGCATATATTCGTTTCATTTTATACTGGTTTAAAATGTTAGTTGAATGCCGGCGGTAACTGTGCGCAGCGGCGGGACTGTAAGCAGGTTTTGTGTTTCCGGATCACCACCCTCATAGTTGGTAATTGTAAACAGGTTTTGTGCCGATACGTATAGCCTTGCATGCTCTGCAATTTTGCGTCCCTTCCATGTGAGTGGCAGCTGGTAAGAGATCATCAGCGTTTTTAGCCGCAAATAAGAAGCATCACCATAAATACCATCTGACAAACTCAGTATATTCCAGCTATTATATGCAGCGCTGCTGATACTGTTAGTAAATGCTGGAAGTGGCGCCTGATCACCGGGCTTTTGCCAGCGCTTCATTACGAGTGCCGGCTGGTTCACCATTCTTCCCGGCGGGTTATTGATTAATGAAGCAAGGTAGTTACGGCCAGTTTGTTTCCTGAACTCTGTAAATACCGTCAGGAGCCAGCGTTTGTAATAAAGCTCCTGCCCCATACCACCATACCATACCGGGTCGCGGTAGCCATGATAATCCCGATCCTTATTATTAATAACATTATCCCGGTTTACATCTTCCACGGTGAATACCCCTGTTGCAGGGTTAACGCCTGCTGCATGATACGTATATATCAGGCTCAGGGGTTTGCCAACAATATAGGTAGTGCTGTACGCTGATTGTGCCAGCCCCGGGTAGCTGACCAGTTTATTGCGATGAATAGTAAAAGCGAAAGTATTATTACAATATATCTTCTTATCCGCTTTCGCATTTGTCTTTAACTCTATCTCCCATCCGGTATTTTGTATCAGTGCTGGCAGGTTTTTTATAATACTTATAAAACCCGTTTGCGCAGGTAATGTATATTTCACCAGTTGGTTGCTGCTGCGATGCTGAAAACGGGTTACAGACAAATACAACCTGTCTTTGAAGAAACCCAATTCCAATGCTGCTTCAGCTTTACGGTTTTGCTCCCAGCTATAATCTGCATTAAACAAACGGGAAGGTACCAGTGATGGCACACCCTGGTATGGATTGGTGGTACTGCGCCAGCTATCGGTATACTGGTAGTTGCCAATCTGATCATTACCTGCAATACCATAACTCAGGCGAAGCTTACCATAACTAATCACTTTGAAATGATGTTTGAAATACTTTTCATTGGTAAAAATCCAGCCAGCTCCTGCAGAACCAAAATTTGCCATTTGTTTCCCTGGCCCGAAACGGCTGCTGCCATCACGCCTTCCCGACAAAGTGAGCAGCCATTTACCAAGGTATCGCAATTGTACACGACCAAATAAAGCCGAGTAACGATATTGGTTATAATTATTGGCTGCAGTTAAAGCCGCAGCACCGCTTACCGATTGTAAAATTGCATCGGTGGTATACCCGGTAGCCGTGATACGGGATGAATTGCCTATTGTTTCCTGCCAGGTAGCACCCAGCAAAAATTCCGCCTGCAATCCTTTATTATTAAATTGATAGGTAAGTTGTGGTTCTGCAATCCAGCTTTTGAAAAGCAGGTCGCCAAAACGAGAAGAGCCAGTGGGGTTGCCCGTACTATAGGGATTAATTGAGGCAATAGGTGTAATACCTTCTTCCGCAGTTTGTACCCTGTTATATCCGGCACTTGCTTTAATGTGCAAACCTTTCCATATTCGATAGCTTAACTGGAGATTGGCATTCAGGTTATCCGTAACAGCCTGGTATGTTTGCAGCAGTCCGCTCATCGGATTATCGAACCAAACCCCTTTGTATATCCAGTTTAATTCACCTTCAGGGGTATACAGTGCCGGAATATTAGGCGGCTTCCTGTATGCATTGGTCAAATCGGGGGTAACAAGATTATTCCTATCTGATACATATTGCGCAGATAGCTGAATACTATAACGGCGGTTGGGCGCATGATTATAAAAATGAAAATGTGTGCTGATACGCTGGTCCCGCATATCACCGGGAAAAATGGTTGATTCATTACGGTAGGTACCACTCAGCGTAAAACCGGTAAGTGGCGTGCCACCGCCGGCGGATACATGTGCTTCGGTAACACCGGCACTGCCCTTCAATAAAAGTTTTTGCATATCTGTATACCTGCTTGAATCCCACACAAGCAAATCGGGTGCACTCGTAACAGTGGGTGCCACGCCGTCATTAGCAAAAGCCTCTCTTCGCATGGTGAGGTAATCGGCTGTATTCAGCATTGGCATACTCCGGGTGATATAGCTGTTGCCCCTTGTTACGGACGCCTTTAATTTTATCTTTCCGCTGCTGCCTTTTCTTGTGGTAATTAAAATCACCCCATTGGCCCCGCGGCTGCCATAGATGGCAGTAGCATCTGCATCTTTTAAAATTTCTATGCTTTCAATATCCGCCGGATTGATACTGTTAAACGGACTAAGGCCCTGTCCGGTAGAAGAAGCCAGTACTGAGGAAAATTGATTTATATCGGTATTGCCCGTTGCAAAAGGCACACCATCCACAATATAAAAAGGTTCACTGCCCTGTGTAAAAGACGACTGCCCTCTTATAAGTAAACGTACCGCAGCACCAGGAATACCACTTGTCTGCGTTACCAATACGCCGGGTGCCTGTCCTTGTAGAGCAGCAAGCGGATTTGCTACCGGCTGCCGGTGTATGGCATCTGCGCTCACCTTAGTTATATTTCCGGTACTGAGCCTGCGGCTGGTATTGCCATAGGCCATTACCACCGCCTCATCCAGCAGGCCAGCCTTTCGCTTAAGCGTTATTGAT